>CAMJGE010000023.1 GCA_946405145.1 uncultured Prevotella sp. | reverse complement strand
CGGGCACGGGAATACCCTGAAGAAGAATAAACTCATGGGGAATCTGTACCATGATACCTGCACCATCGCCTGTCTTGTCTCGTGTCTCAGCGCCACGGTGCTCCATGTTTTCCAATACTTTGAGTGCATTGTCCACCAACTCATGGCTTTTACCACCGTGGATATTTACCACCATACCCACACCACAAGCATCATGTTCGTAGTCAGACTGGTAAAGTCCGTTCTGTGTCCTTTGTGCGCTCTTTGGTTGTCGAAGTTCGCAATGTGTCATATTATCCTTACTTTTACTTACATTTTGTTTAAAAACCGCTGCAAAGGTACATCACTTTGTAATTATAAACAAGCAATCGCTTACTTTTCTCACCTTAAAATTTGCCCTTTCTGACATTTTGCTCGATTTTTGTGTTTTTTTTATTCATTTTGAAATCTATCGCATTCTTTCTCTTATTAATACTTTACAGATTGTCATTTTTACAAATTTATTATCTATTCCGTTTGCACTTCTCTATCTTTTTTGTACCTTTGCCATCGAAATGATGACAGCAAAGGAAATAATCATATATATGGAGTCGCTGCAAGATGATGCGCAGCGACTGAACCTTATGCGGTTTTTTAAAACAGGTCCAGGTGAGTATGGTGAGGGCGATCAGTTCCTTGGACTGAAAGTGCCGCAGACGCGTGAGGTGGGGCGTGCTGTTCCCAAGGATTTCCCATTGAGTGAAATCCCTGAGTTGCTGATGAGCCGTTGGCATGAGGTCCGTCTTTGTGGACTGCTGATTCTCGTAGCGAAATTCGAACGACAGGCAACTAAACGGCAGGAAAACGATGAGGCTGCCATTCGAAGTCGAGATGAAATCCTCATGATGTATCTGCAATATGCCGAGCAGGCCAACAACTGGGATCTCGTCGATCTCTCCGTCCCTAAGATCCTCGGCCACTGGCTTCTGTTGCCAAGCAACCTTGGCGATAGAGATTATAAGATAAAGGTGCTTGATGATCTTGCCCAAAGCCCTTGTCTTTGGAAACAGCGCATGAGTATTGTGTGTTCGTGGAAGACCTCGCAGCAGGGCGATCCCTCATGGTGTCTGCGCTATGCCGAGATCCATCTGCATCATCCCCACGACCTTATGCACAAAGCTGTGGGTTGGATGCTGCGTGAGATGGGCAAGCGCGTCTCAATGGATTTCCTTCGCGATTTCCTTCGCCAACATGCCCACGAGATGCCTCGCACGGCCCTCCGCTACGCCATCGAAAAGATGCCGGAGCCCGAACGCCAGCATTGGATGCAGACCTAGAATAAGATGGCCCGCCTCATCCTTTTATCCATGAATTAGCTATTTTTTTTTGAAACTTAGCTGCTGCCAAACCCGCTAAACGACCATTGACCACGATATCTGCCACACCGTTGCCACCCAGGCGATTGGCGCCATGCAGACCACCTGTCACCTCACCTGCGGCATAAAGCCCAGCACCGCCTGCACCAATCACAACGATATCGCACGAACCGTCCTTATAAATCTTGCTAGGATCGACAGACTTACCCATTGATGCCTGTAGTGCCATGTTGATAGCATCGATAACTCCCTTCGAGGTAAGCGTAGCACCAGTAACGCCATCTACCTCCAGACCCATCTCTTCCGTTCTGCCTATAGCACTCTCACAAATGGTGTTGATCCCCTCTTGTGCAAATGTCGACTCCGACTGGCTAACGACAGTCACCTTTGCCACCTGATGGTTTTCTACCGTTACCTCAACGATGATACTTCCGCTGCGTCCTTCACCGCTACCTGTCCATTCACCATCTTGCAATTGCTCAGAAGTAGGCACCACAGGGACGTCGCTGTTTGTACACATCACGAACAGCCATAATCCGAAGATAAGCATCACCCCCTTCAACCATCTCATATCCTTTTTTATTATCTGTCTCATACTGGTTACAAAGATAAGGTAATAAGTTGAAATCTCCAAAGTTTTCGTTCAAAATGTGTAGTCAGCCCTTGTTTGATATATGTCAATGATTGTGTGTACGCACACTCGATAATAAAGATTGACGATTTGTAATGAAATGGTGGAAATTTGATGCAAAATGTTACAAAATGATAAGTTTTATAATTGTATATTTTACAAATTGTCAAGTTCTGAAAGTTTTAACAATCAAAGTGAAAGAATTGTGGTTGATATCTTGTTAAAATGCAATACCTTTGCCGCTGAAAATAACAAAGTGTTAGCCCCAGTGAAATGGGTTAGTATTAATAATTAATAAGGTAAAAAGAAAGCATTATGAAAAGGATTGAAGCAATCATCCGCAAGACAAAGTTCGAGGATGTAAAAGAAGCACTGCTGCAGTCGGACATTGACTGGTTTGAGTACCATAATGTGCACGGCATCGGACAGAGCCGTCAGGAGCGAATCTATCGTGGTGTACAGTATTCGACGGATGTGATTGAGCGTGTGGCACTGACCATCGTTTGTCGCGATCCGCTGGTGGAGCCTACGGTGAAGGTGATCCTCAAGGTGGCGCATACTGGTGAGGTGGGTGATGGCCGCATCTTCGTGAGTGACATGATCGACACCTGGAGTATTCGTACTGGTGAGAACGGTGACACCGTTTTGAGAGACAAAAAGTAAATAGGATAACAACACAAACACAAAAAGATTATGAACGAAATTGGATTATCACTCGATACTGTATGGATGCTGTTGGCAGCCATGTTGGTTTTCTGGATGCAGCCGGGCTTTGCGCTGTGTGAAGCTGGTTTTACGCGAGGTAAGAACACGGCGAACATCCTGATGAAGAACTTTGTGGATTTCATGTTCGGATCACTGCTGTTCTTCTTCTTAGGTTTCGGATTTATGTTTGGCAGCGAGGGTGCCGGCTTTATCGGCATGCCCAACTGGGGCGACCTGAGTTTCTATAAAGGCGATCTGCCCGTAGAGGGCTTCCTGATCTTCGAGACGGTGTTCTGTGCCACCTCTGCTACTATCGTGAGTGGTGCGATGGCAGAACGTACGAAGTTCTCGATGTATCTGGTCTATAGTGCGGTGATCTCACTGCTGATCTATCCCGTTGAGGGTCACTGGACCTGGGGTGGTGGCTGGCTCTGCAGCGATGCAGCCGACGGCTTTATGATGAGCACCTTTGGTGATGTGTTCCACGATTTCGCTGGCTCTGCTATTGTTCACAGCGTAGGTGGTGTGCTCGCCCTGGTTGGTGCAATGGCCCTTGGTCCACGTATCGGCAAGTATGCGAAGGACGGTAAGAGTCGTGCTATTCCTGGTCACAACCTGATGATTGCTGCTCTGGGTGTGTTCATCCTCTGGCTCGGATGGTTTGGCTTCAACCCTGGTTCTCAGTTGGCTGCAAGTGGTGAGGTAAACCGTGTGGCTATCTCTCATGTGTTCCTGACGACTAACCTGGCAGCTGTGGCAGGTGGTGTTGCCACCATGTTCCTCACCATGTGGAAGTATGGTAAGCCCTCACTCTCACTGACGCTCAACGGTGTGCTGGCTGGTCTGGTAGGTATCACCGCTGGTTGTGACCTCGTATCTCCGCTGGGTGCTGTAATCATAGGTCTTGTATGTGGTATCGTACTAGTATATTCTATCGAGTTTATCGACCACAAACTCCATATTGATGATCCTGTAGGTGCCTCTTCAGTGCATGGTGTCTGTGGTATCCTGGGTACGCTGATGACGGGTCTGCTGTCAACCACTAACGGTGCGTTCTACGGCTTTGGCTGGGGATTCTTCGGTGCACAGGTGTTTGGTATCCTTGTGATCGACCTCTGGGCTGCTGTATGTGGATTCGCCCTGTTCTATGGCATCAAGAAGTCTCACGGTCTGCGTGTGGATGCCCGTATCGAGGAAGAAGGACTGGATATCTACGAGCACGGAGAGAGTTGCTACAACTGATTTTATAATGTTAATAACGTATAGTAAATGATTTAAAAAACGAGAACTATGAAAAAGATTGTTTTATTTGCATTGGGTATGGTCGCAGTGATGACCACCCATGCACAGGATGAGAAAGCGAAAGTAGAGACAACGGTAGCGGCCGACTTTGTGACTCAGTATATCTGGCGTGGTCTGGATTGTGGAAACGTTTCTGTACAGCCTACACTCGGCATCGGCTATAAGGGTCTGTCGCTTTCGGCTTGGGGAAACGTGGGATTCACCTCGACTGACACGAAGGAGTTCGACCTGACGCTGGGCTATACCACTGGTGGATTCAACATTGGCATTACTGACTATTGGTTCAGTGTTGGTGGCGACGATCCGGTCAACCGCTACTTCAAATACGATGCCCACTCTACGAACCACGTGTTTGAGGCCAACATCGGTTACGACTTCGGTGTGCTCAACTTACAGTGGTTTACGAACTTTGCAGGCAACGATGGAGAGAATAAGAACGGCAAGCGTGCCTATAGCAGTTATGCACAGGTTGACGTCCCATTCAAGCTTGTGACTTGTGATTGGACTGCTACGGCAGGTGCTGTTCCTTATTACTCCACCTACTATGGTACAACGGGCTTTGCCGTTACCAACCTGTCGCTCAGGGCTGACAAGGAGATCAAGATTACAGACTCGTTCTCTGTTCCGATCTTCGGTCAGATAGTGGCTAACCCAAGTTCACAAAAAGCATACCTGGTCTTTGGTTTTACGCTGCATCCATAATCTATCACCAGGTTAGCACCCCCTCTCTTGCCTTCGGGATAGGAGAGGGGGCTTCTTTTTTGATGTCAAATGACGATTTGTAACAGATTAGCAACTTTTCGTGTCAAAATGCTAACAATCTGATAATAATACCCTGTCGGAAGTTTGCAGAATGATATTTTAGCAGGATTTTAACAATCATAACGAAAGCAAATTTTATCTTTTTCTGTCAAAATGTACTAATTTTGCAGCCAAAACAAGAAAAATGGACACAAAATACATCTTCGTGACTGGTGGTGTGGTATCCTCTCTTGGTAAAGGAATCATTTCGGCCAGTATCGGCAAACTTCTACAAGCACGCGGTTACAAAGTAACCATTCAGAAATTCGACCCCTATATCAACATCGACCCAGGTACGCTGAATCCCTATGAGCATGGCGAGTGCTATGTGACGGTTGACGGCATGGAGACCGATCTTGATCTGGGGCACTATGAGCGTTTTACAGGCATTCATACCACCCGTAATAACTCTATTACCACAGGACGCATCTACAAGACGGTGATCGATCGTGAGCGCCATGGCGACTACTTGGGAAAGACCATCCAGGTGGTGCCCCATATCACGGATGAGATCAAGCGCCGCATGTTGCGTAAGGATGTATCTAATAAGAATCTCGACTTTGTGATTACGGAGGTGGGTGGAACCATTGGTGATATCGAGAGTGCACCCTTCATGGAGGCTATCCGTCAGTTGCGCTGGCAACTGGGTCGCGATGCCGTGTGCGTACATCTTACTTATGTGCCTTATCTGAAAGCCGCCCAGGAGTTGAAGACCAAACCCACCCAGCACTCCGTCAAGGAACTGCAGGGCATGGGTATCCAGCCCGACATCCTCGTCCTCCGTACGGAGCGCCACCTTGATGACCATCTGCGCATGAAGGTGGCGTCGTTCTGTAATGTTGATCTGGAGTGCGTGGTGCAGAGCGAGGATATGCCCTCAATCTACGAGGTGCCTGTGAGCATGCAGCAGCAGGGTCTCGATGCAGCCATCATGCGAAAGATCGGCATCCCAGTGGGAGAGACACCAGCCATGAAACCCTGGCGCGAATTTCTCGACAAGCAGCGCAACGCCACGCGAGAGGTACAGGTGGCACTTGTGGGGAAATACGACCTGCAGGATGCTTACAAGAGCATCCGTGAGAGTCTGAACCTCGCTGGCATCTATAATGATGTGAAGATGAAGATTCATTTCATCAACAGCGAGCATATCACTCCTCAGAACGTGGCTTCCCAACTCAGTGGGATGGCAGGAGTCGTGATCTGCCCAGGTTTCGGCACACGAGGCATCGAGGGCAAGATCATCGCTGCCGAATACACCCGTAGCCATGACATCCCCACCTTCGGCATCTGTCTGGGTATGCAGATGATGGTGATCGAGTTCGCCCGTAACGTGTTGGGCTACAAGGATGCCAACAGCAGTGAGATGGACACGCAGACGCCACATAATGTGATCGATATGATGGAAGAGCAGAAGACCATCACGGAGAAGGGTGGCACCATGCGACTGGGCGCCTATGAGTGCGAGTTGGTGAAGGGCAGTCGTGTGTATGAGGCATACGGAAAAGAGACGCTCATCAAGGAGCGCCATCGTCATCGCTATGAGTTCAACAATGTCTATCAGGCGGAATATGAACAGCATGGTATGAAGTGCGTGGGCATCAACCCCGCTGCCAACCTGGTGGAGATCGTGGAGATACCTGATAAGAAGTGGTATATCGGCACCCAGTTCCACCCAGAGTACTCGTCAACGGTGCTGCATCCGCACCCCTTGTTTATGTCGTTCGTAAGTGCATGTATCAATGGAACAGCTGAAGCATGAATGTGGTGTGGCGATGATTCGCCTGTTGAAGCCCCTGTCGTATTACGAACAGAAATACGGCACCTGGCGCTATGGCCTGAACAAGCTCTACCTGATGATGGAGAAGCAGCACAACCGTGGACAGGAGGGCGCAGGTGTGGCGTGTGTCAACCTCGATGCCCCAGCTGGCGAGGAGTATATGTTCCGTGAGCGTGCTGAGGGCAAGGATGCCATCACAGAGGTGTTCAAGCATGTCGATAAGTCGTTTGCCGGACAACTCTATATGGGGCATCTGCGCTATTCCACCACAGGTAAGAGTGGACTGCAGTATGTTCACCCCTTCCTGCGTCGTAATAACTGGCGCGCCAAGAACCTCTGTCTGTGTGGCAACTTCAATATGACCAACATCGACGAGGTCTTTCATTTTCTCACGGATCAAGGTCAGTCGCCACGTATCTATGGTGATTCCTATATCACCCTCGAACTGATGGGGCACCGTCTGGATCGTGAGGTGGAGCGACTCTATGGCGAGGCGCGCCAACAAGGACTGGAAGGCACTGCCATCACCCGTTATATCGATGATCATGTGCAGATGGCAAACGTGCTGAAGACCACGATGCCACATTTCGATGGCGGCTACGTGATGTGCGGACTCACAGGTTCTGGCGAGATGTTTGCCGTACGTGATCCCTGGGGCATCCGTCCTGCGTTCTACTATCAGGATGATGAGGTGGTGGTGCTGGCCTCTGAGCGTCCAGTGATCCAGACCACTTTTGATCTGCAGGCAGAGGAGATCCATGAGTTACAGCCTGGACAGTCGCTGATTGTCAGGAAGAGTGGAGAGAGCCATCTGGAGCAGATTCTCGCTGTGCAGAAGCTGTCAGCCTGTTCGTTCGAGCGTATCTACTTCAGTCGAGGTTCTGATCGCGATATCTATCTGGAGAGAAAGCAACTGGGTGAGCAACTCTTACCTGCCATCATGCATGCTATCGATGGTGATGTGGCTCATACGGTGTTCTCGTATATCCCTAACACAGCAGAAGTGGCCTTCTATGGTATGACGGACGGCGTACGTCGTATGAATCATGAAGTACGCATCGAGAAGGTGGTGTGGAAGGATATCAAACTGCGCACCTTTATTTCCGATGGTTCAGAGCGTAACGATCTGGCAGCCCATGTGTATGACATCACCTATGGCTCTCTGACTCCTTATGAGGATAATCTTGTGATCATCGACGACTCGATAGTACGAGGTACCACACTGCGGGAGAGTATCTTTAAGATCCTTGATCGCCTGCACCCCAAGAAGATTGTGATGGTGTCGAGTTCGCCCCAGATCCGCTATCCTGACTATTACGGCATCGATATGTCGCATCTGGAGGAACTTTGTGCCTTCCGTGCCGCCATTGCTTTGATCAAGGAGCGCGGACAGCAGCAGTTGATAGCCGATACCTACCGCAAGTGTAAGACAGCGCCCACGAAGGCCAACCATGTCAGAGCCATCTATGCCGCCTTCATGGTGGAGGAGATCAACCAAAAGATTGTGGAGATGCTGTGTCCAGATGGTATGCAGGCCCCCATTGAACTGGTGTATCAGAGCATCGAGGGCTTACACGAGGCTTGTCCCAATCACCCAGGCGACTGGTACTTCACGGGCCATTATCCCACGCCAGGTGGTATCCGCCTCTGTAATGAGGCCTTTGTGAACTACGTAGAGCAAGTTTTGAAGTTACAACTATAAACGATAAAGAAAGGATAGAATTATGTGTGGAATCATAGCGATATTAAACACTAAGGAGCAGACACATGAGCTGCGCGATCAGGCATTGAAGATGAGTCAGAAGATCCGCCACCGCGGACCCGACTGGAGTGGTATCTATTGTGGTGGCAGTGCCATACTGGCCCACGAACGATTGAGTATTGTGGATCCAGAGAGTGGGGGACAGCCCCTGTTCTCACCCGACAGGAAACAGATACTGGCTGTCAATGGTGAGATATACAACCATCAGGAGATCCGCCGCCGCTATGCCGGGAAGTATGAGTTCCAGACAGGTTCCGATTGTGAGGTCATCCTGGCGCTCTATCGTGAGAAAGGTATCCATTTCCTCGAAGATATTAGTGGTATCTTTGCCTTTGTGCTCTACGATGAGGAGAAGGACGAGTTTCTGATAGCCCGCGATCCTATTGGCGTGATACCTCTTTATATCGGTTTCAATAGCGATGGAAAGGTGTTTGTGGCTTCAGAGCTGAAAGCCCTCGAAGGACAGTGTGAGCGCTATGAGCCATTCCTTCCAGGACATTATTACTATAGTGTCGAAGGTCAGCAGAAAAAGTATTATCAGCGTGACTGGATGGAGTATGACGCTGTAAAGGATAATCCTGCTTCTGTCGTGGCTATCCACGATGCCCTCGAGGATGCCGTGAAGCGCCAGTTGATGAGTGATGTGCCTTATGGTGTGCTGCTGTCAGGCGGTCTCGACTCCTCCGTGATTTCCGCTATTGCCGAGAAATATTCTGAGATGCGTATCGAGGATGACTCGAAGACCAAAGCCTATTGGCCCCGTCTGCACTCCTTTGCCGTCGGTCTTAAGGGTGCTCCCGATCTCGCCAAGGCAAAGCTGGTGGCTGATCATATCGGAACGGTTCATCACGAGATCAACTATACTATTCAGGAGGGGCTCGATGCCATCCGTGATGTCATCTACTATATCGAGACCTACGATGTAACCACCGTTCGTGCCTCTACACCGATGTATCTGCTGGCACGTGTCATCAAGTCGATGGGTATTAAGATGGTACTCTCTGGCGAGGGTGCCGACGAGATTTTCGGCGGCTACCTGTATTTCCATAAGGCACCTTCGGCAAAGGAATTCCACCAGGAGACGGTTCGCAAGCTCTCTAAGCTCTATCTCTACGACTGTCTTCGCGCCAACAAGAGTCTCTCCGCCTGGGGCGTAGAAGGTCGTGTACCCTTCCTCGACAAGGAGTTCCTCGATGTCGCTATGCGCACTAATCCAAAGGTTAAGATGTGTCCGGGCTCTACGATAGAAAAGAAGATCGTGCGTGATGCCTTTGCCGATATGCTGCCAGAGACAGTTGCCTGGCGCCAGAAAGAGCAGTTCAGCGATGGTGTGGGCTACTCATGGATCGACACCCTCAAGCAGATCACCTCAGAAGCTGTCAGCGACAAGCAGATGGCTCATGCCGCCGAACGGTTCCCCATCAACCCGCCGAAGAACAAGGAGGAGTATTACTATCGCTCCATCTTTGCCGAGCATTTCCCCTCCGACTCAGCGGCGCGCAGTGTACCCAGCGAGGCGAGTGTAGCCTGCAGCACCGCCATCGCCCTCGAGTGGGATGCTGCCTTCAAGAATATGAATGACCCCTCAGGTCGTGCCGTCAAGGGCGTGCATGAGCAGGCCTATTGATGCAGTCTATCAACCTTTTGGCTCACTTTTTTTCCATTTTTCTTTGAGAAATGGAAAATTTTTTTTATCTTTGCCTCAGAAATTGTTATAATTAATCTTTTAATTGAGCCTATGGTTACATTGATTGTTCTTATACAGCTTGCCATTGTGCTGACGATGATTTTCATCGGTGCGAGAATCGGTGGTATCGGAATGGGTATCTATGGTATGGTAGGTGTCTTTATCCTTGTGTTCATCTTTGGCATGCGTCCTGGTAATATTCCCATCGACGTGATGCTTATTATCGCCTCTGTGATTACCGCTACAGCAGCACTTCAAGCAGCAGGTGGACTGGACTATCTGGTAGGTCTGGCAGATAAGTTCTTGCGCAGTCATCCCTCCCGCATCACCTATTATGGTCCGCTTACCACTTGGCTCTTTTGTCTTCTAGCAGGTACTGCCCACACCTCGTACTCGCTGCTGCCCATTATTGCAGAGATAGCCAGGAACTCTAAAATCCGCCCGGAACGTCCCATGACCGTAGCGACGATAGCAGCTTCGCTTGGCATCACCGGCAGTCCGATGTCAGCAGCCACTGCAGCTGTCATCTCTACCGACCTGTTAGGCGGACGGGGCGTAGAACTGAAAGATATCATGCTGGTGTGTATTCCTGCCTCGCTTATTGCGATCCTCGTGGCAGCGTTTGTTCAGAACCGCGTTGGTAAGGAATTGGATAACGATCCTGTCTATCAGCAGCGCATCCGCGATGGGTTGATAGATCCCGAGGCCGAAGCGAAAACGGTGGCGAAGATGGAACGGCATCCGAATCGGCGTGCCAAGTGGAGTGTGCTGGCATTTTTGACGGGTGTTATCCTCGTGGTACTGTTCGGCAGTATTCCTTCACTGCGTCCTTCGTTTGAGGTAGATGGTACTACAGAGCATCTTTCCATGCCCGAGACGATCGAGATAGTGATGATGTCAATAGCAGCCTTGATTCTTATTGTCGGCAAGGCCAGTGTGGATAAAACCGTCAGTGGCAACATCTTTGGCGCGGGTATGAATGCCATGATTTCGATCTTCGGTATCGCATGGATGGGCGACACATTCTTTAATGGCAATATCGAGTTCTTTAAGAGCCATATTGCAGATATCGTCTCCCAATATCCGTTCCTCTTCTCGGTGGCGCTGTTTATTATGAGTATCATGCTTTTCTCCCAGGCAGCCACTGTGCGTACCCTTTTCCCGCTGGCTATCGGACTGGGCATACAGCCACTGGCACTGGTGGCTATGTTCCCTGCTGTTAACGGTTACTTCTTTGTGCCCAACTACCCCACGGAGGTAGCGGCTATCAACTTCGACACCACCGGAACAACGCGTATAGGCCGCTATGTGCTTAACCACTCGTTCCAACTCTCAGGTTTCATCACCACCTTTGTCAGTATTGGTGTCGGTTACTTGATCATATCATTCCTTTACTAAAAACAATAAAGCTATGTCAGAACAAAAATTCAGAAAAGAGTCCGACCTGTTAGGCGAGCTCAATGTCCCCGTCGATGCCTTATACGGTGTGCAGACACAGCGTGGCATCAACAATTATCACATCTCGCGTAAGACGATGTCGATGTATCCAGACTTCATCAAGGCCATTGCCTATGTGAAACTGGCTGCGGTACAGACGAATCACACGCTTGGAGTTATCAACGACGAGATAGCGGGTGCTATCTCACAAGCCTGTCGTGAACTCATCGAAGGTCAATGGCACGATAACTTCCCCATCGATATGATGCAGGGTGGTGCTGGTACATCAGTGAACATGAATGCCAACGAGGTGATTGCCAATCGCGCACTTGAGATCATGGGCCATGAGAAGGGCGACTATCAGTATTGCCTGCCTAATGATCACTGTAACTGCGGACAGAGTACCAACGATGTCTATCCCACAACCATTCGTCTGGCCATCATCCACATGAACAAGAGCCTGATAGCAGCCCTTACAGGATTGATCAGTGCCTTCCGCTATAAGGGTGACGAGTTTAAGGATTGCATCAAGATGGGGCGTACCCAGTTGCAGGATGCTGTGCCTATGACCTCGGGTCAGGAATTCAATGCCTATGCCAACAATCTGGAGGAGGAGATCCTGAATCTGGAGCGCAACGTAAAACTGTTGCATGAGATTAATATGGGAGGTACGGCGATTGGTACTGGCTTGAATGCAGTCCCCGGCTTTGCCAAACTCTGTGCAGCCAATCTTGCCAAACTAACAGGCGAACCTTTTGTGTCGGCTACCGACCTTGTTGAGGCAACACCTGATACTGGTGCATATGTCAGCTACTCTTCAGCCCTGAAGCGTCTGGCCGTAAAACTCTCAAAGATCTGTAATGACTTGCGCCTGATGGCTTCAGGTCCTCGCTGTGGCCTCAATGAGATTAATCTGCCGCCTAAGGCTCCCGGCTCTTCCATCATGCCGGGAAAGGTGAATCCTGTGATTCCTGAGGTTGTGAACCAAGTCTGCTTTAAAGTGATTGGCAACGACACTACCATCAGCTTTGCTGCCGAGGCAGGACAGCTTCAGCTTAACGTGATGGAGCCTGTGATCACAGAGTCGCTCTTCGAGAGCCTGATCTGGTTGAAGAATGCCATTGAGACGCTGACGGAAGAGTGCGTCCTGGGCATCACCGTCAATAAGGAGCGCTGTCTGGAGATGGTGAAGAACTCCATCGGTATCGTCACAGCCCTGAATCCCTACATTGGCTACAAGACATCTACCAAAGTGGCCAAGGAGGCACTGGATACTAACCGTTCGGTTTATGATATTGTGCTCGAGAAGGGACTGATGACACAAGAGAAACTAGATGAGGCGCTTGACCCGATGAATATGCTCGTGTCTCACAAGTTCCTTTGACACGTCGTAAGAAATAGAGATGATCAATAAGAGAGGCCTTTCGATGAGAGAGCCTCTCTCTCTTTACGGTTATTGGTGACATAAATTTCAAATTTTGAGGGTGTAAATGTTTTTCCTCTTTCTTGAAACCTCTTCCTTAGTCCTTGTTTTTGCGGTTTCACTATGAAAATCTTACTAGTGCACTTAGAAAAATTTTTTTTGTAGTTATGCCGCAAAGATTGTTGTCTTATGTCATTTTTGAACAACGATACAAAGGTACGAATTTTTGGTGAATTAACCAAATTTTAAGCGACTTTCTTCACTGAAAATCGAACTTTATTTTCGAGTGAGGTTTCCCACTTTCCCACTTTTGACATTTGTATTTTGGATTTTACTAAATAGAAAATTTTAATATTATATATTAATATATGATATTAAATATATATATAGATATAATTTAATGATTACCCTTTAAGCTACTACCAGGGTTTCTTATAGTAAAAACCTTAATGTCAAAAGTGGGAAAGTGGGAAACTTTGAAAAGTAAAATCTTATGTACTTCTGAAAGATTATTAATACTGGCGGAGGGCTGCGATGAGTTCGCTGTTCTCGCTTTTTGTGCCGATGGTGATGCGGAGACAGTTCTGGCAGAGCTGTACACGCGTGCGGTTTCTGACGATGATACCCCGATCTACCAGATAGTTGTAGATGCGTGTGGCATCATTCATCTTTGCCAGGAAGAAGTTGGCCTCTGTGGGATAGATCTTTTCGCAGATGGGGAGTTCTGCAAATGCCTGCATCATACGGGTGCGCTCTTGTATCAACACCTTCACCCATTCCTCTACGTCGATGGGGCGCTTCAGGGCTTCGAGTGCCTGCTGCTGAGTGAGAGCGTTAACGTTGTAAGGATATTTTACCTTATTGAAGAGGCCTATAATCTCCTTTGAGGCGAAAGCCATACCCAAGCGGATGGCAGCACATCCCCAGGCTTTCGACATAGTGTTGAGTACAATCAAGTTGGGGTGTTTTGCCAAATCGAAACGGAGGCTGCGCTGTGAGGCGAAGTCGCTGTAGGCTTCATCGACGATGACGAGTCCTTCGAACTGTTCGATGACCTTCACTACCTCGTCGCGATTCAGACTGTTGCCAGTGGGGTTGTTGGGGGTACAGAGCCAGATGATCTTAGTGTGGTCATCGGTAGCGGCCAGCAGCTTATCGGCAGTGATCTGATATTGTTCGTCGAGCAAAACAGGGCGGTATTCGACATCGTTGATGTCGGCGCACACCTTATACATGCCGTAGGTGGGCTCGATGGCTACCACATTATCCTGTCCGGGATTGCAGAAACAGCGGTAGGGCAGGTCGATGGCCTCGTCGCTGCCGTTTCCTAAGAAGATGCAGTCGGCAGGTATACCCTTCACCTTGCTGAGCTGGGCTTTGAGCTCCAACTGCAACGGATCGGGGTAGCGGTTATAGGGTTGGTTGTAGGGATTCTCGTTGGCATCGAGAAACACGTGGGCCTCTCGGCCTGCATATTCGTTACGTGCACTGCTATATGGTGCCAACTCCCAGATATTCTTCCTACACAACTGCTCTAAACTCTTCATATCTTAAAATATTGATGTTTTACTTCTTAACCGCCTTCAGGCGTACTGTCATGGCGTTCTTGTGAGCATCGAGCTGTTCGGCGGCTGCCATCAGCTCTACGGCGTGACCTATGCTGTGGATGCCATCAGCAGTGAGATGCTGGAAGGTGACCTTGCGGCAGTAGCTGTCGAGGTTGACACCGCTATAGGCGGTGGCATAGCCATGGGTGGGCAGGGTATGATTGGTGCCGCTGGCATAGTCGCCTGCACTCTCACAGGCATACTCGCCGAGGAACACACTTCCTGCATTGATTACCCTGGCTGCAAGTCTGTCGTAATTTTTGGTCTGTATAATCAGGTGCTCTGGGGCGTATGCATTGGAGAGGTCGATAGCCTCCTGCAGATCCTTGACGAGTACGAGGCGGCTGTTGTCGAGGGCTTTGACAGCGATCTCTTTACGCGGCAGCTTCTGAAGCTGGCGGTTGAGTTCTGCCTGCACATCGAGAACGAGCTGTTTGGAGTCGGTAATCAACAGCACCTGAGAGTCGATACCGTGTTCGGCTTGTGACAGTAGGTCGGCAGCGATAAACTTTGTATTGGCCTCCTCGTCGGCAATGACGCATACCTCTGAAGGACCAGCAGGCATGTCGATAGCTACGTCGTGGATGCTCACCTGTTGCTTGGCAGCCATCACGTATTGGTTTCCTGGACCGAAGATCTTGAAGACCTTGGGAATAGAAGCTGTGCCGTAAGCCATAGCACCGATGGCCTGCACACCGCCTGCCTTGAAGATCTTGCTGACACCAGCGATGCGGGCAGCTACAAGGATGGCGGGATTCACCTTGCCGTCGCGACCTGGAGGCGTGCAGAGTACAATCTCCTGACAGCCTGCTATCTTGGCAGGTGTGGCCAGCATGAGGACGGTAGAGAAGAGGGGAGCGGTGCCACCAGGGATATAGAGACCTACCTTTTCGATGGCGATGCTCTTCTGCCAGCAGGTGACGCCAGGCTGTGTCTCTACCTTCTTGCCACGAAACTTCTGTGCCTCATGGAAGGCATGGATGTTGTGATGGGCCAGCATGATGGCAGCCTTGAGTTCGGGACTTACCAGCTGTTCGGCTTCGTTCATCTCTGCCTCACTCACAGCGAGGTCGGGCAGATCCACATGGTCGAACTTCAGTTCATAACCCTTCACGGCATCATCGCCGCGACGCTTTACGTCGGCCAGAACGGAGGCTACCGTATCGTTGAGTTGAGACACATCCAGATGTGGACGCTCAATAATCGCAGCCCATTCGCTTCTTTCAGGAAACCTAATTATATTCACCTTTTACTTTTTTACCTTTTTACTTTTTTACCTTTACAAGATCATCTTCTCAATGGGGGTAACGAGGATGCCCTGAGCACCCATCTCTTTCAGTTTGCCGATAATCTCCCAGAACTGCTTCTGGTCGAGAACGGTGTGAACAGAGCACCACTCCTCATCTGCAAGAGGAATGATGGTTGGACTCTTCAGACCTGGCAGCACATCGATGATATCCTGCAGACGAGCCTTGGGAGCATTCATGCGTACATATTTCTTATCTTCAGCATCCTTCACTGCCTTGAAACGGAACAGCATCTCGTCGAGGATCATACGCTTATCGGCAGAGAGCTGCTTATTGCCGATGAGCAAAGCCTCGCTCCACATGACAACTTCCACCTCGCGCAGATTGTTGCTCACGAGGGTAGAGCCAGAAGATACGATATCGAAGATACCGTCAGCCAGACCGATGCCCGGACTGATCTCTACTGAACCAGTGATGACATGAATCTCAGCATGGATGCCGTTCTTGTCGAGAAACTGCTTCAGGATGGCAGGGTAGGAGGTGGCAATCTTCTTGCCATTGAACCACTGCATGCCCTGATAGTTGATCTCCTTGGGGATGGCGAGTGACAGACGGCACTTGGAGAACCCGAGGCGTGAAACGATGTCGGCATCCTCGCCTCGCTCCACAAACTCGTTTTCACCCACTACACCGATGTCGGCCACACCGCTGGCTACACTCTGGGGAATATCATCGTCGCGAAGGTAAAGCACTTCAAGGGGGAAGTTAGACGACTGCACCAACAGGGTACGCTTTGAAGCGCTGACCTTGATGTCGGCTTCTGCCAACAGATTCATGGTGTCATCAAACAGACGTCCTTTGGATTGTACTGCTATACGTAACATAATTGTTAAAGTCTATATACATTATTTATTTAATCGGCTGCAAAGGTACGAATATTCGGTTGAAAATCCAAAAAAAAATGATTTTTCCATGCTTCATTGGCAAAAATTAGTAACTTTGCATCGGTTTTCGCGATTCCTATACAGTATATTGATGCGTTTTATGAATAAATATACGACTGCTGTGGGTGCTGTGTTGCTCCTTCTCTCTTGTCAACAGCGACAGGAGCGGGTTGTGACGCCCTATGGATCTGTGCTCGATTCAGTGGCTGTGACTGAGGACTTCGACTTAGATGATATCCAGACCAACGGAGATCTGATTGTGGCAACAGTGAGTGGACCTGATACCTACTACGATTATCGAGGAAAGCAGTTGGGTACACAGTATCTCATCTGTCAGCACTTCGCTGACTCGTTGGGTGTGAGGCTGCGCATCGACGTGTGTCGTGACAGTGCTGAATTGAAGCGGAGACTGCAGGATGGCGAAGTTGATCTGGTGGCTTGGCCCACACCAGGCGAGATAGAGGTGGGGTCAGATAAACCTGAACTGGCGGAGGAACTGGCTGTGTGGTATCACCCAGATCGCATCGCTGCAGCCAAGAAGGAGGAGCAGGAGCTGTTGACAGTGCGCAAGGTGCGTCGTCGCATCTTCTCACCGATGCTCGACAAGCGAGGGGGGATCATCTCGCATTACGATCAATACTTCATCACCTATAGCAGAGATATCCGTTGGGACTGGCGCTTGCTCGTGGCTCAGTGTTATCAGGAATCTACCTTCGACCCGAAGGCTGTGTCGTTTGCCGGTGCTAAGGGACTGATGCAGATCATGCCTGGTACGGCAGATCATTTAGGGGTTTCGCGCAGCCGGCTGTTTGAACCAGAAACCAACATCTCTGCCGCAGTGAAGTATATTGCGCAGCTGCAGCGTACGTTTGCTGACATCGGCAATCCCTATGAACGTACTAACTTTGTGCTGGCAAGCTATAACGGTGGCTCTCACCATATTCGCGATGCTATGGCACTGGCCAAGCGTGATGGCAAGAATCCGCGCCGCTGGAGTGAGGTGTCGCCGTATGTGTTGCGACTGGCTCAGCCGCGTTACTATAATGATCCGTTAGTGAAGTATGGTTATATGCGAGGATCAGAGACAGTGGATTATGTGTCAAAGATCCGTCAGCGGTATGCAGGCTATCAAGGTGTGAAGTCGCCCCACATGGGTTTCCATCCTTCGCAGCCAAGAAAGGCTGAGCAGAGAAAGAAGAAATATGATATAAGGTAAAAAAGAATCCCACCGTTTGGCAGGATTCTTCTTATTTACTTCTGAACAGGGATTTTGTCCACTCTCTTCTGATGGCGTCCGCCTTCGAAGGTGGCTGTAAAGAACTCGTCCATAATCTTACGGGCCATATTGTTGTCGATGAAACGACCAGGCATCACCAGTACGTTGGCATCGTTGTGCTGGCGGATAAGATGTGCAATCTCTGGGATCCAGCACAAACCGGCGCGTACCTGCTGGTGCTTGTTCAGTGTGATAGAGATACCCTCGCCACTGCCGCAGATGGCAATGCCAGGATAAACCTCACCACTCTCAATACCCTCGGCCAGTGCATGTCCGAAGTCAGGATAATCGACACTCGCATCGCTCCATGTACCATAGTCCTTATAGGGATAACCCTTCTCTTCAAGGTACTGGAGCACAAACTTCTTAAGAGCGAAGCCTGCGTGATCGCAGGCTACGCCAACTGTCTTTACTTCCATTAGGCAAGCAGTTTCTTTACCTGATTGTAAACATTCTCACCAGTGAAGCCCAGCTTCTCATCGAGCACCTTGTAAGGAGCAGAGAAACCGAAGCTCTCGAGACCCCATACACAGCCGTCGGCACCTACCAGACCTTCGAGGTTGACAGGCAGACCAGCGGTGAGACCGAACTTCTTCTTGCCTGCAGGCAGAACGCTCTGCTGATACTCCTTGCTCTGGCTGCGGAACAGACCCTCAGAAGGAACACTCACGATGCGGCATTTGATACCGTCCTCGCGGAGCAGCTTAGCACCAGCCTCAAGAGTAGCTACCTCAGAACCAGAAGCCAACAGGATCACGTCGAAGTCCTCATCAGAGCCCTTCACAACGTATGCACCCTTGGTAGCCTGGTTGTAGTCGTTACCCTCTGGCAGCATATCGATGTTCTGACGAGAGAAGATCAGAGCGGTAGGTGTGTCGATGTTCTCCATTGCCATGCGCCAGCAAACGGTGGTCTCCTCAGCATCAGCAGGACGAACTACCAATACAGAGTTCTTACCGTGATGGTTCTTCAGCTTCTCCATCAGACGGATCTGTGCCTCCTGCTCAACAGGCTCGTGGGTAGGACCATCCTCACCAACACGGAAGGCATCATGCGTCCAGATGAACTTCACTGGGAGCTCCATCAGAGCAGCCATACGAACGGCTGGCTTCATGTAGTCTGAGAATACGAAGAAGGTACCGCAAGCAGCGATCACACCACCATGCAGAGCCATACCGATACAGCAGCAAGCCATGGTGAGCTCAGCTACACCAGCCTCGAAGAAGGCACCAGAGAAGTCACCGCGAACGATATCGTGAGTCTTCTTCAGGAAGCCATTGGTGTTATCAGAGTTGCTCAGGTCGGCAGATGCGCAGATCATGTTGGGCACCTGCTCAGCGAGCTGGCCGAGAACGGTAGCTGATGCGTTACGTGTAGCGCAACCAGGCTTCTGCTCAACCTTACTCCAGTCGATCTTCGGCGCCTTGCCGCTGAACCACTCCTCGAGCTGGGCTGCCTTCTCAGGATTAGCCTTTGCCCACTCTGCCTTCTTGGCATAGCGATCAGCTACAATCTTCTTCAGCTCAGCAGCACGCTTTGCATACATCTCCTGCACCTCTGGGAAGATCTGGAATGGATTCTCAGGATCAGCACCCAGGTTCTTCATGGTGTTGATGTAGGCGTCGCCTCCGAGAGGAGCACCATGAGTAGCGCAGTTGCTCTCGTAAGAAGAGCCATCAGCCTTCTTAGCACCCTTACCCATCACACAGTGACCGATGATGAGTGAAGGACGATCCTTCTCAGCCTGAGCGTTCTCAATAGCCTTACGGATCTGATCTACATCGTTACCATTAATCTTCTGAACATACCAGCCCCAAGCCTCATATTTCTTGGCAGTGTCCTCGCAGGTAACAACCTCAGTCTTAGTAGAAAGCTGAATGTCGTTAGCGTCGTAGAACATGATCAGGTTGTCGAGACCCAGGTTACCGGCAATACGACCTGCACCCTGAGAGATCTCCTCCTGAACACCACCGTCAGAGATATAAGCGTAGATGGTCTGACTCATTACCTCTTCGCCGAGACGAGCCTTCAGGAACTTTGCTGCGATGGCTGCGCCAACGGCAAAAACATGACCCTGACCAAGAGGGCCAGAGGTGTTCTCGATACCGCGGGCGATCTCACGCTCAGGGTGACCAGGAGTTACTGAACCCCACTGACGGAGATTCTTCAAATCCTCAAGAGTGTATTTGCCGATCAGAGCGAGCTGGCTGTAGAGCATTGGAGCCATGTGACCTGGATCGAGGAAGAAACGATCGCGGCCCTCCCATGCGGGGTTCTCTGGGTCGTAAACAAGGTATTCACTGTAGAGTGTGTTGATGAAATCAGCACCACCCATTGCACCACCGGGGTGACCAGACTTGGCTTTCTCAACCATTGAGGCAGCAAGGATACGGATGTTGTCCGCTGCCATGTTCATAATCTTGTTGTCGTTCATACTTAATTGTTTATTTAATGTTTAAAACTAATATTGATTTTGCAGGTATTTTAACCGTAAGGACACCTTTGTTCAACTTGGCATCAGTATATGCCTTGGGGGCAACCACGTTGGGATGCTGGAAGTCGTTGAAGTCGTCGGCTTTCTTAGAGGTGAGGATACGTCCGCTGACAGTCTTGGCATTGTATCCGGCGATGTTAAAATCGATGGTCTGATCCTTGTCAAGACTGACGTTGGTGATAGCAAGCACGATAGAACCATTCTGTGTCTTAGCTGCGGATGCAGAGAGAAGCGGGCAGGGGCGATAGCCTTCGTCCAAAGCCTTTTTCTTCTCCTTATAGTAACCCCTGCTGACAGCCTTTACCTCGCTCTCAAGGTCGAGTGGGAGATAGGTGGCTTCCTGGAACGGAGTGTACATCTCAAATACATGATAGGTCGGTGTGAGCACCATGTGACCTGTACCCTCCTGATCGGTAAGAATCATAGACTGGAGCACATTGACTACCTGTGCGATATTAGTCATCTTCACACGATCGGTATATTTGTGGAACACATTCAGAGAAAGAGCTGCAACAAAGGCATCGCGAAGTGCATTCTGCTGATAGAGGTGTCCAGCGATGGTGCCTGGCTCCTCATCCCACCATGTGCCCCATTCATCAACGAGCAGACCAATCTTATTGTCTGGATCTGCTTCATCCATGATCTCCTTATGCTTCTTGATGACCTCTTCGATCTCCAAGCACTTGGCAAGAGCCCAGTAATACTGGTCGGTGTCGAAGTTGGTGGCTGAACCCTTAGGACCTTCCCATCCAGAACAAGTGTAATAATGCAGACTGATGCCATTCATCTGGCGCCCGATATTCTGCATCAGCACTTTGGTCCAGTTGTAGTCATAGTCGCTGGCACCTGAGGCGATGCGATAGAGATGATTGTCACCCTGGTCGCGCAGATAGGTATTGAACTTGCGGTATTCGTTAGAGTAGTATTCGGGTGTCATGTTTCCACCACATCCCCATGCCTCGTTACCGATACCGAAGTATTTTACTTTCCATGCCTTCTCACGTCCGTTCTGACGGCGCAGGCGTGCCATGGGGGTATCACCATCAGAAGTCATGTATTCAATCCACTGTGCCATCTCCTTGACTGTACCAGAACCTACGTTGCCGCTGATGTAAGGCTCGCAGCCCAGCATCTCGCAGAGGTTCAGGAACTCATGGGTACCGAAACTGTTGTCCTCAATGGTACCACCCCAGTTGTTATTACGCAATGAGGGGCGCTGATCCTTTGGACCGATACCGTCCATCCAGTGATAGTCATCAGCAAAGCAGCCGCCAGGCCAGCGCATCACAGGAATCTTCAGAGCCTTCAATGCCTCAAACACATCCTTACGATAACCCTGGATGTTGGGTATCTGTGAATTCTCACCCACCCATAAGCCGCCATAGATGCATGAACCAAGGTGCTCAGAGAACTGTCCGTAGATCTCTCTGTTGATCTTGGCACCAGCCTGATCAGCATGAATCGTAGCCTTTACATTATCTGCCAAAGTGGGCAGTGTAAAGACTGCAATTGAAAGTGTGATGAATAGTCTCTTCATTGTTTTAAATTATTCCTTAGTATATTTATAATACGGATAGGTGGGGGGATTCCCCCCACTTATCCTTTACTTTTTGTGATCTACTGCACTTTGCTCTACAGGCAGACAGCTCTTGTAGTTCTCGATATACTTCTCGAAGCCGGCAACATCCTCAGGTGTGGGGGCTATAGAAACACCCGTATTACCCGCGAAGACTACCTGCTCAAGATAATCAGCGAGAGAGAGTTTGTTGGGATTATTCACAACATATCCAGCCAACAGGGCGATACCCCAGGCACCACCTTCGCCAGCAGTCTCCATCACAGAGATGGGGCTGTTGAGAGCAGCTGCCAGCATGCGCTGACCTACACCAGGCGTCTTGAAGTAACCACCGTGACCAGTGATGCGATCCACGCTGATCTTCTCTTCCTTGAACAGGATGTCGTTACCAATCTTCAGCACACCAATAGCACCATAGAGGTGGGCACGCATGAAGTTGGCGAGATTGAACTTGTCGTTGGCAGAGCGCATAAACATGGGACGACCTTCCTGCAGTCCGGTGACAGGTTCTCCGCTCACATAGTTGTAGGCCATCAGACCGCCACAGTCTGTATCACCCTCAAGGGCTTTATTGAAAAGCTTACCATAAAGTTCGTTCATATCTACCTTTACACCAATGAGTTGCTGATATTCTTTGAAGATGTTCACCCAGGCGTTGATGTCGCTGGTGCAGTTGTTGCAGTGAACCATTGCCACAAGAGAACCATCAGGTGTCGTCACCATGTCAATCATCTCATAAGGCTTGGAGAGTTCCTTCTCAAGTACAATCATTGAGAATGAAGATGTACCTGCAGAAACGTTACCCGTGCGCTGCTTTACAGCATTGGTGGCTACCATACCTGTACCTGCGTCACCCTCTGGAGGACATACGGGGATACCAGCCTTCAGATGACCTGAGACGTCGAGTTTCTTAGCACCTTCGGGAGTGAGGAAACCTGCACTCTCACCTGCATTGAGTGACTTCGGCAGGATGTCGAGCAGCTTCCAAGAGAATCCCTTTGGAGCAATGAGTTCGTCAAACTTTTTAACCATCGTTGCGTCGTAAGTCTTGGTCTTGGGATCTACAGGTATCATACCTGAAGCATCACCCACACCAAGTACGAACTGACCTGTTACCTGCCAGTGAACATAACCTGCGAGGGTTGTCAGATATTTGATGTCACTAACATGTTCCTCATTGTCGAGGATTGCCTCATAGAGGTGACTGATGCTCCAACGGAGAGGGATGTTGTAGTTGAAAAGCTTAGAAAGCTCTGCTGCAGCCTTACCAGTGTTGGTGTTACGCCAGGTGCGGAAGGGAACCAGAATCTCCTGTTTCTCATTGAAAGCCATATAGCCGTGCATCATGGCAGAGAAGCCAATGGCGGCAAGGCTCTCGATCTCGCAGTCGTACTGTTTCTGAACATCCTTGCGGAGCTCGGCATAGCAGTCCTGCAGTCCGTACCAGATAGCTTCGGTAGAGTAGGTCCAAAGACCATCTACCAACTGATTTTCCCACTCGTGTGAGCCCTGTGCGATGGGCTTATTGTCCTCGTCGATGAGGACGGCCTTGATGCGGGTAGAGCCAAACTCGATACCGAGAATGGCTTTACCTGCTTCGATTGTCTGTTTTGCTGTCATAATTGTCAATTATTAATTATCAATTAACGAAGTGCTTTGCTCAGCATGTAGTACATCTCATTGTTCTGAAGCAGCTGCTTGAACTCGCTGGTCTTCGTGTCCTTGTTGATGCGGACATACTCGATACCGGTCATCTCAGCGAAGTCTTCCCAATACTCTTCTGTGATATCGTAAGAGAAGGCGCTGTGGTGTGTACCACCGGCGAGAATCCATGCGCCTGCACCAATCTCGAAGGTGGGCTGAGGTACCCAGAGAGCAGATGCTACAGGGAGATTTGGCATGGGCTTTGGTTCAATGCATTCTACTTCCTGAGAGATCAGACGGAAACGGTTGCCGAGATCTACAACGGTAGCCTTGATACCACGTCCTACCTTTGAGGTGAATACGAGACGGGCGGTCTGCTGCTTGCGGATACCGATGCCAAGGAAGTGAACCTCGAGTTTTGGTTTATCGACAGCGATGAGCGGACAAACCTCCAACATATGGCTCTGCAGACAAGAACTGCGGTCGCCTGCGAAATTCAGGGTGTAGTCCTCAAGGAATGAACAACCTGTAGGCATACCCTGCTGGATCACCCAGAGTGTACGATAGAGACAAGCGGTCTTCCAGTCACCCTCAGCACCGAAGCCATAGCCTTCTTCCATCAGACGCTGTGAAGCCAAACCGGGAATCTGATCAAAACCTACGAAGTTAGGATCGTTGATATCGGCATCACCCAGGTCGTCGAAGTTGGTGGTAAAGGCGGTAGCACCTTCATCCTTCAGCACACGGCGAAGTGCAATCTCTGCCTTTGCTGCGTTCTTTACCTTCTCCCAGTAAACCTCTTCGCCACTCTCGTCGATCTTGATGGTATAAGCCTTCTTGTACTCCTCAACGAGGGCATCAGCCTCTGCATCAGTAACCTTCTTGAAGTATTCCATCAGAGAGCTGACAGGGTAATAATCTACATGATAGCCCAGACGCTGTTCAAACTCTACGCGATCACCATCAGTAACGGCTACATTGTTCATGTTCATACCGAACATCAGACAACGAACATTCTTGGCATCAGCTACACCTGCAGCAACACGAGCCCAAACGGCAATCTGCTTCTGTGCTGCCTCATCCTTCCAATAGCCGCAAACCACCTTGCGAGGTACACGCATACGGGTGCAGATATGTCCGAACTCGATGTCACCATGAGCACTCTGGTTCAGGTTCATGAAGTCCATGTCCATAGTCTCCCAGGGAATCTCGGCATTATATTGAGTATGGAAGTGGAGGAGGGGCTTCTGCAGATCCTGCAGGCCCTTGATCCACATCTTGGCTGGAGAGAAGGTGTGCATCCAGGTAATGATACCTACACACTTCTCATCATTGTTGGCTGCCTTCATCACAGCTTCTACTTCCTTAGAGCTGTTGGCTGTGCCTTTGTATACTACTTTAATAGGAATGATACCGCTGTCGTTCAGGCCAGCTACCATCTCCTTAGAATGTCCGTCAACTGCAACAACTGCATCGCCTCCATAAAGAAGCTGCGCACCAGTTACCCACCAAATCTCGTAATTTTCAAATGCTTTAATCATAATAGTTGTACGTTTTAAGTTTATATCACTTTTTTATTAATGTTTCTGTCCTTTTTGTCCATAGTAAGCATTAGGACCATGCTTACGCATATAGTGCTTCTCCACAAGTAACGGATTCATTGTGGTGTTCGGATTGACAGAGAAAGATACAAACGCCATCTTGGCACACTGTTCCATAACCTTTGCGTTATAGACGGCATTGTCGGGAGAAGTTCCCCATGAGAATGGACCATGATTCTTAACCAAAACAGCAGGTGTGTGGTCTGGGTTGATCTTACGGATGTTCAGAATCTCATCCACAATGACATTACCCGTCTCCAATTCATAATTGCCTTTCACTTCAGCCTCTGTCATATCACGTGTGCAGGGGATATCCTGGTAGAAATAGTCGGCATGTGTGGTGCCGATGTTGGGAATATCGCGACCTGCCTGTGCAAAAGCTGTAGCATAGGTAGAGTGGGTGTGTACTACACCTTGAATATTGGGGAATGCCTTATAGAGGACAAGGTGTGTAGGTGTGTCGGATGAGGGATTCAGTTCACCATCAACAACTTCACCTGTATTGAGATCAACTACTACCATGTCGCTGGCTTTCATAACATCATAATCCACACCAGAGGGCTTGATGACTACCAGGCCTTTCTCGCGGTCAATGCCGGATACATTACCCCATGTAAAGATAACAAGGCCTTGTCTTACAAGGTCAAGATTGGCCTTGAATACTTTTTCTTTCAGTTCTTCTAACATTGTTGTTATAATTTAAAATTTGGATCTTCGTTATACATTCTTTTATTAAAACGATATAGGTACGCTCCACGTTTTGAACTAGTCTTGTCAATCAACTCGGTCTTCTCAATGAAGTCCATCTCCTTGATGCGCTTACGGAAGTTGCGTTTGTCGATGACTTCACCTTTCACAGCCTCATAAAGCTTCTGAAGTTGTGTAAGCGTGAAAAGACTTGGGAGCAGGCGGAAACCTACAGGCTCCTGAGCCAGTTTCTGTTGCATCATCTTTCGGGCTTTCTTCACCATTTCGTTATGATCGGAATAAAGCTGTGGAATCTCGTTGACATCTACCCATATCTGCCCATGAGCCTGGCGGAGTGCCTCATCATACTCATTGACATTGATCAGGGCATAATAAGCGATAGAAACCACACGCTCGCCTGGGTCACGATCCACTTTACCGAAAGCACCAACTTGGCGCATAAACAGATTACGCAGACCAGTTAGTTCGAAAAGAGTCCGTGAGGCAGCCTCGTCAACACTCTCTTCGCTGCCAACGAAGCCTCCGTAGAGGCTCCATTCGCCGCGTCCTGGATCCATCTTGCGTTTACCAATCAGGATCTTTAACTTTCCTTCGTCAAAGCCGAAAATGATACAGTCAACAGACAGCCAGACTTTGGAATGCTCGTTGTAATAAGTCATGTTTTTTTATTTTGTTTTTTACCAGAAATATGCGTAGAAACAGCTAACGAGGCCGACAACTACCAGTGTGCCAACAATATCCCATACGCCCCAGCTTTCACGAATGCTCTTCTTGAACTCCGGTGTAAAGGTGATGGCATCAACCTGCTCTTTTGAAGGTGCAGGTGTGAAGCAGCTGACAACCACCATCAGAATAATGATAACTACAAGCAGCCAGCACTCAAAAATGAGCCAGTTGGTTTGCCAGAACCATGAGGTTGCATCCCAGAAGGCGCCATCCATAACGGCCTTACCTGAATCAGTAACTACATTGGTAATCAGACGAACCATACCGATGAGGAAGCCGCCAATAAGGCCCCACTCACCAGCCTTTGGTGTAATCTTCTTAGAGAAGATACCCAAGGTGAAGACTGCTACCATTGCAGGTGCAATAAGTGACTGGATATCCTGCAGATAACTATAGAGGTTACCCATGTTCATCATAATAGGCATCCAAGCCAGACCCAGAAGTACAACAACAACCGTTGCCATACGACCTACGAATACGTAGTGAGCCTCGCTCATACCTTTCTTCATAGGCTTGTAGAAGTCCTCAGTGAAGAGGGTAGCGCAAGAGTTGAAGAAAGCTGCCAGAGATGCTACGAGGGCGCATACGAAACCGATTGTCACAATACCCTTAATACCAGCAGGCAGAATGTTCTTCACCATCATGGCGAAGGCACCGTCGGTTGACTCGTGGTTGGTGATATCCATTTCGATACCGCTACCCGTTTTCAGTGAGAGGGCATAGGCGATCATACCTGGAATCAGGAACATGAAGCAGGGGAGGATCTTGAAGAAACCTGCAGCAATAGTACCACGACGTGCACGAGCCATCACCACCTTGTTGTCCTCACCAGGTACCTGACCGAGTACACGCTGAACAATGTGCTGGTCAGTACACCAGTACCAGAAACCGATAATAGAAGCACCGAGGAATACAACGTAACCAGGGAACTGCGGATACATCGGGTCACCCGGATCTGTATGGAACATATGTGTGGTTCCAAATCCATCATGTGCGGCGTTACATGCTGCCATCATGTTGGTCCAACCCTGAGTGATACTGCCATCACCAAGTGCGGAAAGACCAAGGAAGAGTACGAGGAACGAACCTATAATAAGAATAGGTGTCTGGATAGAAGACAGTGTCATTACACCTTTCATACCACCGAATACAGTGAATACGGCAGTAATAGCAATAAGACCGATAGCGCCATACCAGAAAGGAATGCCAAGGAGGTACTTGAAGAATATACCACCAGTAAAGGCTGTTACTGATACTTTAGTAAGCACATAAGCAACCAAGGTGATGATTGACAACCATGAACCTGTACGCTGAGTGTAGCGGAACTTCAGGAAGTCAGGCATGGTAATAATCTTACCCATCTTGTTGATAAGCAGCTGATAGAATGGTACGAAGAGCCATCCGAGAATCAAGATCATCCATCCCTGCATCTCCCAGTGAGCCATACCTACGCCATCCTTAGCACCAGTACCGGCGAGACCTACCAGGTGCTCAGATCCGATGTTGGCAGCGAAAATCGCCATACCGATTACGTACCAAGGCTCACCCTTACCAAAGAGGTAAGCAGAAGAGTCTTCGCCCTGTTGGGCTTTCTTGTCTTTCCAGATGGCGTACCATACAGCAGCCACCACTCCACAAAGGCCAACGATGAGTACCACCCAATCGAGCCAGATAAATTCATTAGAACTCCAATTCATTGTTTTTTGATTTAATATTAGTGTTAGTAATTATTTGATAGAAAACTTATAAGTTGCGTGGCTATAGTACTTCTCACCAGGGTTCAGTATGGGCTGTACCCAGTCTGGGTGATTGGGAGAATCAGGATATTTTTGGCTCTCCAAGCAAACGCTTACGTGCTTAGGGTAGGTGAGACCATGCTTGCGTGCAATCTTGGCATCTGGACCTACACCCTGGAAGTTTCCACTATATACTTGCACACCAGGCTCGTTGGTAAACATCTCCATGAAGATACCTGTCTTAGGTGAGTAGAGACTTGCACAAACCTGTGTGTCGTCACCCTTACCATTCTTATAGGTGTTCAGGCAGAAGTTGTGATCATAACCTGTTGCATTCTGAATCTGGTCAAAATCTGAATGAATACTGTCGCCGACAGCGTGTGGAGTACGGAAGTCCATAGGTGTGCCTTCGACAGACTTTATCTCACCTGTCGGGATATAGAGCTTGTCACTTGGAGTGAAGGTGTCGGCATTTACATAAAGCACCATATCATAGCCAGGCTGTGAGAAATCACCACTCAAATTATAGTAGTTGTGATTGGTCTGGTTGATGATGGTAGGCTTTTCAGTTTCTGCCTCCCATGTCATGTCAAGCACATTGTCAGCTGTGATCTTATAGGTAGTAACGGCCATGATTTTGCCAGGGAATCCGTTCTCACCATCCTTGCCAACAATTGTCAGTTTCAGGATGGAATCACCAATTTGCTCAGCCTCATATACCTGATGCATCCAACCTGTATTACCACCGCCGTGAAGACAGTTAGGACCATCGTTCTTTTTTAATTGGTATTCTTTTTCGTTGAGTGTAAACTTACCGTCTTTAATACGATTTGCATAACGACCAACACTTGAACCGTAATCTGAAGGTGTGTTGATGGTGTCGGCATACTGGGCAATGTTGTCAAAGCCGAGCACGACATCGGTTGGCTTACCATCCTTGTCAGGAACACAGAGGGATACAATACGTCCGCCATAGTTAGTGATGCAAACCTCCATACCATTGGCATTCTTCAGTGTGTAAAGCTTGACAGGCATGTTGTTGATAGTTGTGTCGAACTTTGCTGCATCAAGTCCAGATACTGTTAACTGCGGTGCCTTTGGGCTACCTGCACATGAGAATAGTAATGCAACTGCACTCATTCCCCAAACAATTGTTTTTAGTACTTTCATTTTTACTTGTTTTTAGTTGTTTTTTGATATATGTCATTATTTTGGGTGTAAAATTACAATATATATATCAATATTGCAAGTAAAAATAGAAAAAAATGGTGGCAAGAGTGTAAATTTTACACTTTGCCACCATTATTTAACTTATATAAACACTAAAAGTGGTGTTTATGTAGTTTCTGAGTTAGCAAATTCTTCGTGAACCGTCACCGATGATAACATCATAGACCTTTGGCTCATGCCCATACTTTTCGTTGAAGCGTTTCTTGGCATCAGCAATGAATTTGCTGTAGAGATCATTGCGTACGAGGTTAATAGTGCAACCACCAAATCCACCACCCATAATTCGTGAGCCTGTCACACCATTCTCCTTAGCAACTTCGTTCAGGAAGTCAAGTTCTTCGCAAGATACCTCATAGTCCTTTGACAGACCTTCGTGAGTCTTGTACATCATCTCTCCAACCTTTTCGTAGTCACCTTCATTCAAAGCGTCGCAGACTGCTAATACACGGTCTTTCTCGCCGAGCACGAACTTGGCACGCTTGTAGTCTTCTTCGCCTACCTCAGCGCGAACCTCGTCAAGCTGTTCCCATGTGCAGTCGCGAAGTGTCTCGAATTTGCCCTCCGGATGCTTAGCTTGAATGTGCTTTACCACATTCTCACAGCTGTTGCGGCGATCGTTGTAGGGTGAACCTGCCAACTGATGTTTAACAACTGAATCGAGCAATACCAGGCGATAACCATCGGGTTTGAATGGGAAGTATTCGAACTCACGGCTGCGGCAGTCAAGGCGCATCAGACATCCTGCCTTGCCAAAGACAGAAGCAAACTGATCCATGATACCGCAGTTTACACCACAGTAGTTGTGCTCAGTAGCCTGACCAGCAAGTACCATATCCCACTGAGAAACCTTGTTCTCACCAAAGATGTCGTTCAAACCGCATGCAAAGCAACTCTCCATAGCGGCAGAGGAAGACATGCCTGCTCCCAAGGGTACATCACCGGCAAAGGCAATATTAAAACCTTTTACGGGTACACCAAGCTTTTTTATCTCCAGTGCAATACCATAGATATAACGTGCCCATGAGGCCTTAGGACCTTTAGGATCACTCAGTTTGAAATCTACGCGATCTTTCAGGTCTATCGCATAAGCCATAACAGTATCTTCAGTTCCGTTGGCACGCATTTCAGCCATGACACCTTTATCAACAGCGCCAGGGAATACAAAACCTCCATTATAGTCGGTGTGCTCACCAATGAGGTTGATACGTCCTGGAGATGCATAAACATTACCTGTCTTTCCATCAAAGTGCTTGATGAAGCGACTTCTCACAAATTCTACATTCATAATCTATGTTCTATAAATAATCAATCAACCTTGATGTCCTTGTTCACGTTCTTACAACCGAGGAGGGCATAATAGAACATGTAAGCCATTCCAATCAAATAAATGAAGTAACTTGGCATGTAGCCCATGATGTCGGCAAAGAAGTTCTGAACTACAGGCAGCACACCACCACCAACAACCATCATCATAAAGATACCAGAAGCCTGAGCAGTGTATTTGCCAAGACCCTCAGTGGCTAGGTTGAAGATGCAAGCCCACATCACGGAAGTGCAGAGACCGCAGAGCACCAATAAGAGTGCACTCATAGGAACAGTCGTCATCTCTACTGAACCTTCCAGAATCTTAACCAATGGCATTGTGGCAGTTACGCTCTTTGGAGTGAGGATAGCTGTAATGATCAGTACCATTCCAATGAAGGTAGTACAGAGCATCATCTGACGAGAAGACACTTTACCACCTATGGCACTTGCTATCATACGGCCTACCAACATCAGCAACCAATACATGGCAGCTACTGCACCACCAATCGTGGCAGCATTGAGTACAGCCTCAGGATTCTCCCATGCGCCGCTTGCTGAAGTATCAGACAGATAGAAGTTCAAACCACCAGGAATACCAACCTCTACACCTACATAAACGAAGATGGCAATCACACCCAGCAGACAGTGACGGAAGGACCATGGTGAGTGCTCGAACTTTGTCTCAGCAGTAACTTTTCCAAGTTCTGGATCCTGAATAGGAATAAACATCAGAATAACGAAAGCGCAAGCAAAGACTGTCATTGCGATATACATCACCAGATTGACATCGGCCATCTGAGTAGAAGCAGTCACCGTACCGATAAGTGCACCTACCAGCATTGGAGTCATTGTACCTGCAAGTGAGTTCAATGTACCACCAATCAGGTTTAGCTGGTTTCCGCGATTACCACCACCGCCTAGTAAGTTCAGCATCGGGTTCACTACTGTATTCAGGATACATACAGCGAAACCAGAGATGAATGCACCAAACAGATAGATGCAGAATCCAGGAATACCACCTGAGAATCCTGACAAGAACTGAATAAATACACCTACGAAACCAACAGCGATACCAATGAGAGCAGTCTTCTTATATCCTACCTTTGTTAGCATTTTACCTGCAGGGATACCCATAAACAGATAAGCAAAGAAGTTCATGAAGTTACCCATGATGCCCAAAACGTTAGAACCGCCGATTTCAGGCTGATTCTTCCAGATAACACCAATAGGAGCACCGAGATTCGTTACAAACGAAATCATTGCATAAAGAAACATCATTGTGATAATCGCAATGATGCTTCCGTTTTGTTTTTGATTACTCATATTATATTATATATAATGTATGAAATCGTTATTCTACTACACCAAACTTGTAAATGGTCTTCTGCTTGTATCGCTGACCAGGATTCAAAATAACACTTGGGAAGTATGGGCGGTTAGGTGTATCGGGGAAGTGCTGTGCCTCCAGACATACGGCTGAACGATAGGGGAATGTGCATCCGTTAGCTCCCTTGTAACCTGTAGCGAAGTTAGCCGTATAGAGCTGCATGCCAGGCTCAGTAGTGTAGCACTCCAGCGTGCGACCGCTCTTGGGCTCAGTGATTCTTGCAGCAAAACTCAATTCACCTTCCTCTTTCTTATTCAGAACATAGTTATGGTCATAGCCATGTCCGAACTTAATCTGCTCGTTGTCAGCATTGATCTCCTTTCCGAAAGTCTTAGGCTTACGGAAGTCGAACGGTGTGCCTTCAACCTTCAGGATCTCACCGGTAGGAATAGCGGTGGCATCAGTAGGCAGATAGAAGTCTGCATTGATCTCACAGATCTGATCCTCGATGGTTGGAGTGGGATCAGCTGTGCCAGCAAGACTGAAGAAAGCATGATGAGTAAGATTTACGATGGTTTTCTTGTTGGTGGTAGCCAGATATTCGATCACCAGTTCATTTTGATCGGTAAAGGTAAATTCAACAGTCACGTCCAACTCTCCAGTGTAACCTTCCTCTCCGTAAGAAGAGATGCGGTGCAAAGCGAGAGCACGAGGTCCCATCTGACGAGCGTCCCATACCTTGGCGTTGAAACCTACAGAACCGCCATGAAGATGGTTAGGACCATCATTGAGAGCCACCTGGTAGTCTTTACCATTGAGGGTGAACTGACCCTTGCAGATGCGGTTGCCCCAACGACCAATCAAGGTTGAGAGGTAGGGCTCGTTGCCGCTCATGAGCTGCTGGATACTGTCGTGTCCCTGAATAACGTTAGCTACTTGACCGTCTTTACCTGGTACCATAATGGCACAAATAGCACCACCATAATTGGAGATTGCAACTTCATAACCTTTACGGTTTCTCAGGATGTACAAATCGGTCTTTTTACCGTTGATAGTGGTCTGGAAGTTTTCTCTCTTCAGACCACAAAGATTCGCTGTTTCTGTGATATTTGCCATATACTAAATATGTTTTTAGTTATGTATTTTACGTATTTTTTGCAAAGTAACAGAAAAAAAACGAAATGGAAGAAAAATCCGACGAAAAAAATGTTTCTTCTGTATTAAAAAACGCTAAATGCAGTTTTTTAGGAACTCT
>CAMJGE010000022.1 GCA_946405145.1 uncultured Prevotella sp. | reverse complement strand
TCCCAGGCTTGGGAAGCCCGTGCACTACCGATGTGCTAATTCCGCATGTAAATAAATAGAGGAGAAATGCTAGAGCCGATACCCGGACTCGAACCGGGGACCTACGCATTACGAATGCGTTGCTCTACCAACTGAGCCATATCGGCAACCTTTCAAGGATGTACACCCGCAGAGGCTCGAACTCTGGACACCCTGATTAAGAGTCAGGTGCTCTACCAACTGAGCTACGGGTGCAAAGCATAAAAAAGTACACCCGCAGAGGCTCGAACTCTGGACACCCTGATTAAGAGTCAGGTGCTCTACCAACTGAGCTACGGGTGCATCTTTCTTTTTTGCGGGTGCAAAGGTACGCACTTTTTCTGAAACTACCAAACTTTTTCTGAAAATTCTTTCAAAAAAGTTTTAGATTGAGATGTATCATGTCATTGGCGGGTACTACGGAAGCCTTCAAGGTTCTCATAACGCCTTTGCATCATGCGCTGATAGATGTTGCGAATCCACCAAGGATGACCTACAACAAATATCAAACCAAGCAGAATCATAAACACATAAGTAGGTGTTTCGCCAACCAAAGCGAAGCCTGTGCTGACAATGATACCAGGCGAACAGAGAGCCACCATCTCGATGATCAGCTGCCATCCGTTTTCGAAATTAGAACCATTGGTAACCTTCAGTTGCAAAGGAATAGTCTGCTTGTTATAGACGGCCAGTTGGAAGATGATGAAATGCACAAGACCTGCCGTCAGACTCATATATGCCAGCATCATGAGCCATGTAAACTTTCCTGTAAAGACTGCCGGTAACATGATGAGGAAAGGAATGAGCAATGCAAGGGTATAGAACCAGAATTTGGCTTTGAGCAGCGTGATGATGTTCTCCTCGTGTACCATCAGAAGATCGATATAGTTACCTTCCTGTCCCATGAACTTCGTGAGTGAAGTGACACTGAAGAGCGCAAAGCAATAGATACACCAGAAATTGGTCATGAACGTGCTGTTATAGATATTGGTATAAGCCGTGAGCGAGGAGAAAATGACAATCATGGAAAGACTCATGATGCATCGACTTCGCATGGCACGATTACGCATGTTAGACTTCAACTCTATCTTCAGATATTCACCAATCAGACCAAAACGGTTGAGGAACCGGAATTCGGAGATATGTTTCAAAGCGCGCTCTTTCTTCTTGGAGATTTCCTCATAGACGTACTTAAACTGGAAATAACGGTTAACAACAAAGAGCAGCACGAGAACAGTTATCAAGACTGGCAGCAACCAAGCACTGCGTCCAAAAGCAGCATAGAGATCAAGTGCTTTCGAAAAAGCATGCTTATCGGACATCAGCAGTGGCCAGAAGGGTAATGCGTAGAGTATTGCAGAGGGCAGAAACCACAGTACATTACGATTGATAAGTGTGCGGAAGAAGAGATAGATCTGACTATTAAGCATGATGAACATCACACAGCCGACAAACTCTATCATCACCGCTCCGAAACCAGCCCCAGCTATCATAATGATAATAGAATAGGGGAGGAACATAGCCAACCAAAGGAAGTTGTAACCACTAAAATGAGAGGAGAGAAGAAAGCACTCTATGGCTGTATAGCGCGATATCGGTTGCAGGATATAAGGCTTTACCATCACACCTGGCGTTGTCTGAAAGATGAAACGCAGCAGATAGTCGAGTATCAGGATGACAGGCATCATCGATACCATCACACCTGCATAACCATCAGCTGTCATCGCGATGAGAATACCATATATAATAAGGTAAAGAGCGAAGACCGCTCCTCCGAAGAAGATAAGTGCCTTCGCCCATTTGCTCTGTTCGAACAGCGGACTGCGCCGCATACTCAGACGGTTGTTTGCGCGCAGAAGCCGATATAGCTGAAATCTGTTCATATCGTCGGGTGCGAATTAGCGCAGATCAATAACCTCTGCCTTTGGAAAGTCCTTGGCATTAAAGCGGAACTGCGAATCGGCAACCTTAGACTTCGAAAGGTCTGTGATGTCGAAGATAGTCCACTTCTTACCCTGCAGGAGTTTAACCTGAGTAGGACGATAGCTCTGCTTGTCGATTGTCACAAAGAGCTCCTTAATCTTGCGATCCTTAACATTTGAAGTCAAATGTACCACATAAGAGCTACCCGTATTGTTCAAAGTGCAGTTGTAGCCATTCTTATAGAGGTTGATGAAGTTGTAAGGGTTGATCGCCTGCAACTGAGCCTCAGTGGGATTACTCACGTTAACCTCCTCGTTTTGCTTCATATAAGTCCACATAGTCTTGCCATCAAACCATACGATAGCCTGTGGTGTTGTGGCTTGGAACTTCTTACCCTTAATGAGAATAGTGCCGCTTGTGTTACCAATGCCACCTTGCATCTTGAAGTTAGCCTTCACACCTTCTTTGACTGTGATGTGTGCCGCAGCTTTATCAAGCACACTCTTTGCGGTCTGAGCTGTAGCAACGGTACTGATGAGTGCCGTTAGAATCAGAATACAAATCTTTTTCATTTTCTTTTTACCCTTTTACTTTTTTACCTTTTATTTTAGATTACCAAGTAAGTTATTCAAACTTATTTCATCCTGAATCAGCACCTCACGAGGCTTACTACCCATGGCAGCACCAACCACACCTGCCTTCTCCAACTGATCCATCAGACGACCTGCACGGTTGTAGCCAATGGCGAACTTACGTTGGATGAGTGAGGTGGAACCACTCTGATTGATGACAATCAGACGGGCTGCGTCCTCAAAGAGCGGATCAAGGTGCGTCAAATCAACATCGGCTGCATCACCACCCATCTCACTCTCTTCCATCTTAGGCTCTGGGAGTTCGTAAGGTGCACTATAGCCTTGCTGTGAAGCAATGAACTTATTGATATCAACTACTTCTGGAGTATCAACGAAAGCACACTGCACACGGATGGGATCATTACCTTGCAGATAAAGCATGTCACCACGACCAATAAGCTGGTTGGCACCCATTCGATCGAGAATGGTCTTCGAGTCAATACCCTGACTCACCTTAAAGGCGATACGTCCTGGGAAGTTGGCCTTGATAGTACCAGTGATGATATTCGTGGTAGGACGCTGAGTGGCAATAATCATGTGGATACCCACGGCACGGGCCTTCTGGGCTATACGCGCGATAGGCAACTCGATCTCCTTACCAGCCGTCATAATCAGATCACCATACTCATCAATAACCACCACGATATAAGGCATATAACGATGTCCTTTTTCAGGATTAAGCTTGCGCTCTTTAAATTTCTTATTATAGTCCTTGATGTTTCGTTCGCCAGCAGCCATCAGCAACTCATAACGGGCATCCATCTCTACACAGAGTGAATTCAGCGTACGAACCACCTTAGTGGTATCGGTGATAATTGGACTGTCAACTTCCTCTGGAAGTGCTGCAAGGAAATGGCGCTCAATCGTCTTATAGACACTAAACTCAACCATCTTTGGATCGACGAGCACAATCTTCATTTCTGCAGGATGCTTCTTATATAACAAAGAGGTGAGGATGGCATTCAGACCGACAGACTTACCCTGACCAGTAGCACCAGCCACAAGGAGGTGAGGAGCTTTAGCCAAGTCGAACATAAACACCTCGTTGGTGATGGTCTTACCCATTGCACAGGGCAATTCCATCGTTGTCTCCTGGAATTTCTTGGAGTTGAGGATTGATTCCATCGATACCACACTTGGTTTGGCATTTGGAACCTCAATACCCACGGTGCCCTTTCCTGGAATAGGAGCGATGATACGAATACCAAGAGCTGAGAGCGACAGGGCGATATCATCCTCAAGTGAACGGATCTTAGAGATACGAACACCTGCAGCCAGTGTTATCTCGTAGAGTGTGATAGTAGGACCTACAGTGGCCTTAATGCTGGAGATTTCTACGCCAAAAGTACGCAATACTTCCACAATACGGTTCTTGTTGGCATTCTGCTCAGCCATATCTATATAAGGCTTACCATCGTTATCGTATTTCTTCAACAGGTCGAGCGTAGGATATTTGTAATTCTCAAGATCACGCTTAGGATCATAGGGTTCCAGATCCTCAAGGGCTGGAGCCACAGTAACATTATCGGCTGCAGCTTCACCTTGAGCCACCTCAATTTCCATACCCACCTCGTCGGCTGCTGATGGAGGAACCAGTTTTTCTGGGGCGGCAGACTGTTCTGGCTCCTGCTGATAAGCCTGATCTATCACAACAGCGTTTCCGTCAGGACGGAACTCCACACTCTGTGGTGCAGGGTCGTCGAAGACTAACGTTTCCTCTTCGGTCTCTGACTCGTCAACAATCTGCTGCTCATAAGAATCAGCCTTTTCTTCAGGGTCGTTGTTGGTAATCTTAAACTTTACCTTATCAATAAACCTTGTGGGATTTAATATCTTTCGAACAAAGAAGATAGTCTCTGCACTGATATAAGTAAGGAAGGCCAAAGCACTAAGAACAAGAATAGCTGTCAAACCAGGGGCTCCTAACAGATTCTCGATGTATTGACATATATAGGCACCATGATCGCCCCCAGGGTTGAAGCAGGCTTCCGTCAGGAATGGAGCCAAGAACTTAGCCAGAGCAACAGAAGCCCAAATCATAAGAATCATAAGTGACAAGAACCACTTAAGCAAGTTAACCTTGAAAGCACGTATAAGATTAGTTCCTAACAAAAGAATGAATACAGGAATGAGGAAAGCAGGCAAGCCAAAACAACGCTTGATGAAATACCAAGAAGCGTAGGCACCAATGCTACCACAAGTATTACTAAATTCATGATGGGCATTCATCACCTCACCGTCGCGAGGATCTTCTATCAAACTCTGATCTGCAGCTCCGGTTGAAAAATAGGAGATGAAAGCCAATATAAGATAAATGGCTACACATACGAGAATACAACCAAGCACGAAATTCAGTTTCTCGTTGTGTAACATATCCTTGAGTTCCAAAATACTTGTCAGGTTAAAGCCTCTTTTTGACTTAGATTCATTCTTTTTCTTAGCCATATTTGTCTGATTTCACTTTTTTCGTTGCAAAAGTAGTCGAAAAAACTTAGATTTCATCAAAAAATAACGATTTTTTTGTAATTTTGCACCAAGAAATGAAAAAGTTGATATATAATAAGTTCGATAAGCCTACGATTGCGACCCTAAAAAGAGTTGTATATCATGGTAAGATAGTTGTCATCAATACGCCTGATGAAGCGGAGGCTGCGGTGGACTATCTGTTGTCACAGCCAGTTCTTGGCCTGGATACTGAGACACGTCCGTCATTCACTAAAGGCAGACATTTCAAATGCTCTTTGCTTCAGGTGGCGAGCAAGTCGATCTGTTTCCTGTTCCGCTTGAACCATATTGGCATGTGTCCGGCTGTTATGAGACTATTGGGAGATAAGACAGTGACCAAAGTTGGACTTGCATGGAGGAACGACTTGCTGGCATTGCGGGAATTGGGGGAGTTTGAGCCTGGCACCTTCATAGATCTGCAAGACATGGTGAGAGAGATTGGCATTGAGGATCAAAGCTTGGTGAAGATTTACGCCAATTTGTTTGGTGAGCGTATCAGCAAGGCTGACCGATTGTCGAATTGGGAAAGGGATAATCTGAAAGACACCCAGATGATCTACGCAGCTATCGATGCTTGGGCATGTGTACAAATCTATGAAGAAGTGTTAAGACTGAAGGCTACTGGAGATTATGAACTGGTTGTTAGAGAAGAAGATATAAAACAAGAACATGATGAAACAAATATATCTGAAACGCGGTAAGGAAGAGAGTCTGCTGCGTTTTCATCCCTGGGTGTTCTCGGGAGCTATCCAACATGCAGACCAAGGCATTGAAGAGGGTGAAATGGTGCGTGTATTGACCAATAACGGTGATTTTATCGCTACCGGGCACTTTCAGGCAGGCTCAATAGCAGTCAGGGTGCTTACATTCCGTGATGTACCTATCGATGATGAGTTCTGGGCTTCCCGTCTATTATCCGCATTGAAAATGAGACAAGCTATCGGCATAGCTGACAATCCTGATAATAACACGTATCGTCTTGTTCATGGGGAGGGCGATATGCTCCCTGGGCTTGTAATTGATGTCTATGGCAAGACGGCTGTAATGCAGGCTCATAGCATCGGCATGCATGTATGTCGTAAAGCCATTGCAGATCAGCTGGTAAAGGTCATGGGGGGAAGACTGGAGAATATTTATTATAAAAGTGAGACCACGTTGCCATTTATGGATGATATGGAAAATGGTTTCCTCTATGGCGGCTCGGAAGATAACGTGGCAGTAGAGAACGGTTTGAGGTTCTATGTAGACTGGTTACGTGGTCAGAAAACCGGTTTCTTCGTTGATCAGCGCGAAAACCGTTCAATGCTGGAACGTTTTGCAAAAGGCAAGAAGGTGCTGAATATGTTCTGCTATACCGGTGGTTTCTCATTTTATGCTATGCGAGGCGGCGCGGAACTCGTACATTCGGTGGATAGTAGCGCCAAGGCCATAGAACTGACAAACCGTAATGTGGAATTGAATTTTCCAGATGATCAGCGTCATCAGGCTTTCTGTGAGGATGCATTCAAATATCTGGAACAGGCCGGCGATCAATACGATCTGATCATTCTGGATCCACCTGCCTTTGCCAAGCATCGTGGGGCATTACATAATGCCTTGAAAGGATATACTCGCCTGAACAACAAAGCTTTCCAAAAGATCCAACCAGGCGGTATCCTCTTTACATTTAGCTGTTCGCAAGTGGTAACGAAGGATCATTTCCGGAATGCGGTGTTTACAGCTGCTGCACAGGCTGGAAGAAAAGTAAGGATTCTGCATCAGTTGCATCAGCCTGCTGATCATCCTATCAATATATACCACCCAGAAGGTGAATATCTGAAGGGACTTGTTCTTTATGTGGAATAAAATAGTGAAAAAGAAAGTTGCTGATTTCATCGGGAAGAATGGTCTTCTGAGTCACGAGGGGTTACATCTTGTGGCACTGAGCGGTGGGGCCGACAGTGTGGCGCTACTACTGATTCTGAAGGACCTGGGCTATCGGATTGAAGCAGCTCATTGCAATTTCCATTTAAGAGGTGAGGAGAGCGATCGGGATGAAGAATTCGTTAAGGATCTCTGCACGAAAGAGAATATTCCACTTCACTTAATTCACTTTGACACAAAAGAATACGCAAGCTTACATCAAGTAAGTATTGAAATGGCGGCAAGAGATTTGCGCTATGGCTATTTTCGCCAACTTATAAAAGATTTAGACGCTGAAACTGTATGTGTAGCTCATCATCGCGATGATGCAGTAGAAACATTCATCATGAACTTGATGAGGGGTAGTGGTATTCATGGATTGACTGGTATCCGCTCCTTGAATGACAAGATTGTAAGACCCTTATTATGTGTTAGTCGCCAGGAGATAGAAGATTATCTCCATTCCATCGGACAGCGTTATGTGGTGGATTCCACTAATCTTATAGATGATGTTCTTAGAAACAAGATACGTCTGAACGTATTGCCATTACTTGAACAGTTGAATCCTAATGTGGCTGATAATATCGGTAAAAGCGCCCAATTTCTCCAGGAGACTGAGAAAGTAGTAGAGGCAGCAATAGCTCAACAGAAGAAAGAACTCGTCAAGCGTAATTCTCAGCAGAAGACCGAGGCAGTATCCATTGTGGAGTTAAAACAATTACCATCACCGGAATTGTTTTTGCATGAATGGTTGGCTGAAAAAGGATTCAATAGTACACAAGTGGAACAGCTGAGTGCTCATTTGGAAGGTTCATCAGGAAAAATATTTGAGGCAGCAGGCTATACGCTTTATATAGACAGAGAGCATTTGGTTTTGGCACCACACAAGATACCGATGAAACCGCTAAGAATTCCTGAGGCTGGACACTATCGTATCAATGAGACTATCTGTATGAGTATAAAGGAAAGTGATAATATATTTATCTCAAAATCAGCTGATTGTGTAACGATAGATAAAGTAAAGGTAAGATTTCCGCTAACTATAAGACTCGTTGAAAATGGTGATTCATTCATACCTTATGGGATGACAGGTAAGAAACTTGTTAGCGATTATCTGACAGATATAAAATGCTCTTTACTGGAAAAACGGAGTCAGATGGTGATTGCGGACAGTGAAGGACAGATAATCTGGCTTATAGGAAAACGGATAGACAATAGATTCAGAGTAACAGAACAGACATCACAAGTACTGCAGATGACTTTGATAAACTCATAAGAATAATAATAACGTAACATTTAAACATATAAGCGTATGAAACAAACTATTTTGGTAACTGGTGGTACTGGTTTTATCGGAAGCCATACAACAGTTGAACTACAGGAAGCAGGTTATGAGGTGGTTATCATAGATAACCTCTCAAATTCAAATGAGAATGTGCTTGACGGTATTGAAAAGATTACAGGTATACGTCCTGCATTCGAGAAAGTAGATTGTTGCGATTTCAACGCACTTGAAGGTATCTTCAAGAAATATCCAAAGATTGAGGGAATCATTCATTTTGCAGCCTCTAAAGCCGTAGGAGAAAGCGTTGAGAAGCCTTTGATGTATTATCGTAACAACCTGATGAGTCTGATTAATCTGTTGGAACTGATGCCTAAATATGACGTGAAGGGAATCATCTTCTCTTCAAGTTGCACGGTATATGGTCAGCCTGCAAAGGAATATCTGCCTGTAACGGAAGATGCACCAATCCAGAAGGCTATGAGTCCTTATGGTAACACCAAGCAGATTAACGAAGAGATTATTCAGGACTATATCCATTCTGGCGCTCCTATCAAGAGTATTATCCTGCGCTATTTCAATCCAATAGGCGCACATCCCACAGCACTGATAGGAGAGTTACCCAACGGTGTTCCTATGAATCTTATTCCATTTGTGACACAGACAGCCATGGGTATCCGTAAACAGTTGAAGATTTTCGGAAATGATTATAATACACCAGATAAAACCTGTATTCGTGATTATATCTATGTGGTAGATTTGGCAAAGGCCCATGTAAAAGCTATGGAACGGGTACTCGATAAGCCTGAGACAGAGGCTGTTGAGGTGTTCAATATCGGTACTGGTAAGGGACTTTCAACCTTAGAAGTGGTGCAAGGTTTTGAGAAAGCTACTGGCGTGAAGGTGAACTGGGAGTTCGCTCCACGACGTGAAGGTGATATCGAACAGGTATGGGGTAATGTTGACAAAGCCAATAAGATACTTGGCTGGAAAGCTGAGACACCCACAGAAGAGGTACTTAAGAGTGCTTGGAAGTGGCAGGAGAAACTCCGTAAAGATGGTATCCAATAAAAAAACGGCTCGAAAGAACCGTAATTTGTGTTTGTGTTGTGAATGGACTTCGATGTGAATCGAGGTCCATTTCTTATACGTCACAAAGCAATACAGGTCTTAAATGTGCCTTCTGCATTAAAGTCACTGAGATCTACAGGTGAACGGAACAACCCAAACAAACTACTGCCAGAACCAGACATAGCAGCATAAACTGCTCCCATCTCATATAGACGATCCTTAATAGCACCGATCTCCGGATGGATAGCAAAGACACTTTTTTCAAAGTCGTTGGTAAGTAAACCACGCCACGTTTCAACAGGCTGTTTCACAATATCACGACAATTGCAGGTAGGATGACATGGTGTAATGAGGGAGAAAGCTTCTTTTGTAGAGACAGGAATGGCAGGGCGCACAATAGCTAAATACCAGCCTTTGAGATCAAGATCTATAGGTTGCATTTTTTCGCCAATGCCTTCCGCATAGACAGGACGGTTGACTATGAAGAAAGCGCAGTCTGCACCTAATTTGGCTGCATAATCAATCATCTGCTGTTCTGTGAGTCCAAGGTTGAATTGGCGATTCAGCAAGGTAATCATGAAACCACAATCACTTGAACCGCCTCCCATGCCAGCCTGGGTGGGGATGCCTTTATAAAGATGTACGTGAATACGAGGCAGAGTGGGGAAGTCCTGCTTCAAAAGATGATAGGCTTTAACTACAAGATTCTTCTGTTCATCACCCTCAATATGAAGGTTGGTAACTTTAAGATCACAATCAACATCGGAAGGAAATTGCGAATCCATCGGAAAAACTTCCAATCCATCATTAATAGGTACTGGATAGAATACGGTCTCAAGATTGTGATAACCATCTAGACGTTTTTCTACGACATTAAGTCCGAGATTAATCTTGCAGATAGGAGCTGTGAACATTTATATTACTAAATTAGAAATTAAACATTTGAAGTTGAACCATCTTTCTTAGGCCGACGACGATTCTTTCCTTTTGCCTTCTGATTGTTACGACCATCACCTTTACTGTGCCATCGACCTCGACGACGGGTATCAGAACGTTTCTTCTCGCGCTTAGTATATTCGGGACCTTCACCCAATTTATCGGGTAGGGCTACTTTCTCAACCTCTTTTCCCAGAAAATGTTCTATCTGTTGAAAGCGGTAGATATCAGCCTCACTGACAAAAGTAATGGCAACACCATCACGATCAGCTCGCGCTGTACGACCGATACGGTGTACATAATCCTCGGCATCATGGGGAACATCGTAGTTAATAACTGTACGGATATCATCAATATCAATACCTCGTGCCACGATATCAGTTGCAACAAGAACATCAGTTTGACCTGCCTTAAAACGATACATAACTTCATCGCGTTCTTGCTGAGACAAGTCACTGTGCATCTGGTCACAATTGATTCTCATGGACTTCAAACTACGATTAATCTCTTTTACACGTTCTTTTTTACCTGAGAAAATAATCACACGTTTCAAATCACCCTGTTTGAAGATATGATTTATAATCTTCAGTTTCTGCGGGTCGTAACAGACATAGGCACTCTGCTTAATCTTCTCTGCAGGTTTGGATACAGCAATCTTTACTTCAACAGGATTGTGAAGCAACTGAACAGCCAACTCACGGATCTTCTTAGGCATTGTAGCTGAAAACATAATGCGCTGGCAACTCTCAGGCAGTTCCTGCACCAGTTTCATGATATCATCGATAAATCCCATATCGAGCATACGATCGGCCTCATCGAGTACAAAGAAGGAACAACGACTAAGATCCAGATTCCCAACTTTCAGATGACTCAACAAACGGCCTGGTGTGGCGATAAGCACATCAGCACCAAGACGCATACTCCGCAATTCCTGATCATAGCGTCCAGCATCATTTCCACCATAAACAGCTACACTACTAACCCCATCTAGGTAATAACCAAAGCCTTGCATGGCCTGGTCAATCTGCTGGGCTAATTCTCGTGTAGGTGACATAATGATACAGTTGATGGCATCTTTGGGATAGCCGCCATCGTCGAGTAAAGAGAGTATTGGCAAAAGATAAGCAGCTGTCTTGCCCGTACCTGTCTGAGCCACACCCAACACGTCATAACCATCGAGTATCTCAGGTATGCAACGCTCCTGAATAGGTGTCATATCCTCAAAATGCATATCATAGAGTGCATCAAGGATATTGTCGTTCAAATATGTTTCCTCAAATTTCACTTTTCAATTATTCAAATTAACACAATTCTTCTATTCTAATTCGGTGCTTGTCGATAACAGAAATATGCTATAACAGTATAAATAATGTTTGGTATCCACGCAGCCAATACAGGTGGGGTATCTGCATTGATAGCAAAAGTGGAACTAACTGTCTGCAACAAGATATAAGAGAACGAGAGAGCCAGACCGATACCCAAGTAAAGGCCCATACCACCTTTACGCTTACGACTGGATAGACTAACACCAATAATGGTCAGAATGAAAGATGCAAAAGAGGTCGCAATACGTTTATGGTATTCAACTTCATACTGCACCACATTACCGGAACCGCGTTCTGTCTGCTTGGAAATGTATTGTCTGAGTTCTGCAGAAGTAAGTGTCTCCTGTTGACCTTTAGAGAATACAAGATCCATCGGTTCCATCTGTATCAAAGTATCAATCGTAGTACCAGTAGTAATCTCTTCACGAAGCCCTTTTAATTTTCTAATTTTATAATTGTTAGCCTTCCAGTGATAACGGGTTTCGCTGATAGAGTCATAACGGATGGTTGAAGCTGTCATGTGACTAACCAGCTTCTTGTTTTCAAACTTGTCTAATGAGAAACCATAACCTGTCTTTGAGCGGTTATCATAACTCTGAATATAGGCAATAATTCCAGGCCCCACCATCAACTGCACATTTGATGCAGAGGTGGTACGTTTCGAGTTCTTGTATTTTGCTTCAAACTCTTGACGAATTACCGTACCATGAGGAATTACATTGGAAATAAGGTAGAAATTCACAATGGCTATCAGTGCAGCAGAGATCATATAAGGCTTCAAGAGACGTTTAAAGCTTACACCAGCAGCCAACATAGCGATAATCTCACTGTTACCTGCCAATTTGGATGTAAAGAAGATGACAGCAATAAAGACGAACAGAGGTGAGAACAGATTTGAGAAATAAGGCACAAAGTTAGCATAATAATCAAATACGATGGCTTTTAGCGGAGCACCATATGAAGCAAACTTAGAAAGGTTCTCGTTCACGTCAAATACAATGGCGATAGAGATAATTAGAATAATCGAATAGATATACGTTCCTATAAACTTTGCCATGATGTAACGGTCGAGACGCGTCATGAATCTGGCAGGATTAATCTTGTTAATTTTTCCCGTCAGTTGGCGTAAAAGTTGCCAGCATCGAGCGATATGCCGTTTTATGCCTATTGTTTTCATCTACGTTGTCCTAATTGATCAATGACACTACGTTTCCATTGCACAAAGTCGCCTGTAATAATATGCTGGCGTGCATCAGTAACCAGTCGCAAGTAGAAAGCCAGATTATGAATAGAGGCTATCTGCATGGCGAGCAACTCCTGAGCCTTAAAGAGATGGTGAAGGTAAGCTTTCGTGTGAAGCCGATCGATATAACAACCATCAGGATCAATGGGTGAGAAATCATCTTCCCACTTCTTGTTACGCATGTTCATCGTACCTTCATAAGTGAAAAGCATTGCATTACGACCGTTACGAGTAGGCATCACACAATCGAACATGTCAACACCGCGCTCGATGGCTTCGAGGATATTCTGAGGGGTACCAACTCCCATCAGATAGCGGGGACGGTCTTTGGGAAGTATATCGTTCACCACTTCAATCATCTCATACATCACTTCGGTAGGCTCACCCACAGCCAAGCCACCAATAGAAGCACCACCACCATCATTCAAACGGCTAAGAACTTCGCAAACGTGTTTAGCTGCATCCTGACGCAAATCTTTATAGGTACAACCTTGAACAATAGGAAATAACGTTTGGTTGTAACCATACAGAGGTTCTGTTTCATTAAAGCGTTTCACACAGCGCTCCAACCATCGTTGAGTGAGTCCTAATGAATTCTTGGCATATTGATAGTCACTCTGTCCTGGCGGGCACTCATCAAGAGCCATCATGATATCTGCACCGATGACACGCTCTGTATCCATCACATTTTCTGGAGTGAAAATATGTTTTGAACCATCAATATGACTACGGAACTCACAACCTTCTTCACGGAGCTTTCGAATTCCAGTAAGTGAGAAAACCTGAAAACCGCCTGAATCAGTGAGGATAGGGCGATCCCATGTATTAAATTGATGTAATCCGCCAGCTTTCCTGAGAATATCCAAACCAGGTCTAAGATACAGATGATAGGTGTTACCTAAAATAATCTGTGCCTTTACCTGATCACGCAATTCTGAGAAATGTACGCCTTTTACACTGCCTGCCGTTCCGACGGGCATAAAGATAGGAGTTTGAATCTGTCCGTGATCAGTAGTAATAACACCAGCACGTGCATCACTGGCAGAATCTGTATGTTGCAATTCAAACGTCATTTCTTCTCGTCTTTCTTTTCATCTTCCTTGATGGTGAAGTCTAGAGGATTCTTAACAATCTCGTCTGTCAAAGCGAATTTCCACACATCCTGGACATTCTCTACATAATGGAAATTAACTCCTTTCAGATATATATCGGGTATTTCAAGAATATCCTTCTCATTCTCACAACACATCACAATATCGGTAATACCGGCACGCTTAGCTGCCAGAATCTTCTCTTTAATACCACCTACAGGCAGCACCTTACCGCGAAGAGTAATCTCACCAGTCATTGCCGTATTCTTTCTTACTTTACGCTGGGTGAGGGCTGAAGCAATAGAAGTGGCAATCGTAATACCAGCTGAAGGACCATCCTTGGGTGTAGCACCTTCAGGCACATGTATATGAATATTCCAGTTGTCGAAGATACGATAGTCGATATTCAAAGTTTCAGCATGAGCCTTGACATATTCCAGTGCCAGGATCGCCGATTCCTTCATCACATCACCAAGGTTTCCTGTTAATGTAAGTTTGTTTCCCTTACCTTTTGACAGAGAGGTTTCGATAAAGAGAATTTCTCCACCCACACTGGTCCAAGCTAAACCGGTCACGACACCTGCATAATCATTTCCCTGGTAGATATCGCGATAGAATGGCGGCTTACCCAACAGATCTTCGATCTCTGAAGGAGTGATCTTCTTATAGTCTGCTTTTTCATCCATCTGACGCTTATATGCAATCTTACGGAGTGCTTTGTTGATCTGTTTCTCTAACTGACGAACACCGCTTTCACGTGTATAACGTTCAATAATCATCTCGATAGATGCTTTATTGAATGAAGGTTTCAGTCCCTTTACATTCTGGCCAGTATTGTCTAATTCACGAGGTATCAAATGGTGCTTGGCTATCTCAATTTTCTCTTCAGTGATATAACCACTTACCTCTATTATTTCCATACGGTCGAGTAGGGGACGAGGGATGGTACTCAGGTTGTTTGCCGTAGCGATAAATAATACTTTCGACAGGTCATAATCCACATCCAGATAGTTATCATGGAAAGCATTGTTCTGTTCGGGATCAAGTACTTCCAGTAAAGCTGATGATGGATCACCATTGTGGGTCATCTGTGTCACTTTGTCTATCTCATCAAGAATGAATACTGGATTGCTAGAACCGGCTTTCTGAATGGACTTGATGATTCGTCCGGGCATTGCACCAATATAAGTACGACGATGACCTCGGATTTCAGCTTCATCATGAAGTCCACCCAGAGACACACGAACGTACTTACGTTTCATGGCAGAGGCAATCGATTTACCAAGTGATGTTTTACCTACACCTGGAGGACCATATAGGCAAAGTATCGGACTCTTTAGGTCGCCGCGTAAAGCAAGCACTGCCATATATTCGAGAATACGTTCTTTCACTTTCTCCATACCGTAGTGATCTTGATCCAAAATCTTCTGGGCACGTTTCAAGTCGAGATCATCGACGGTATATTCACCCCATGGCAGACTAACAAGTGTCTGAAGATAATTCAACAAAACATTGAACTCTGGACTTTGAGGGTTCAGATTATCGAGTTTGTCAGCTTCTTTATAGAAAGTTATAGCAATATCATCGGGCCATTTCTTTCCTTCAGCTTTATTTATCAGTTCATACTTTTCTGGCGTTGAGTCATTACCCATTTCCGCCTGCATATTCTTGATCTGTTGCTGCAAGAAATAGTTACGCTGCTGTTCATCAATATCTTCACGTGTCTTGTTACGGATATCGGTCTTTAGGTTCTGAAGATTAATCTCACGATTAATAATTTTCATCACATTGAAAAGACGCTCTTTGACAGAATCCATCTCTAAAAGCTTAATTTTCTCCTTTACAGGGAAAGGCATATTCGAGCAGATGAAATTCAGTGCCATAATATCATTTGTGATATTCTTAACAGCGAAAGTTGCTTCGTCAGGAATATCCTCACACACGTTTACATATTCATCAACAAGATCACGAAGATCTTCCATAGCTGTCTTGAATTCACGATCTCTCTTTTCCGGATCAATATCTGTCAAAGGCTCTACATCACCAACAAGGTATGGTGTTGTCTGTGTGAGCTGATTAAGTTGCAATCTGCTATGGCATTGTACTATGGCAGTAATATTTCCATTAGGCAGCGACAGCATTTTCATAATCTTGACATAAACACCAGTTTTATACAAATCATCTTGTAAGGGAAGATTCACATCGGGATCTCGTTGGCATATGACTCCAAGCAATTCATCTTTCTTCTCAGCTTTCTGAATAACGACTTTACTGGATTCCCTACCAATTAGGATAGGGGAGACCACTCCTGGAAATAACACCATGCTTCGTACAGGCAAGATAGAGACATTGCCAGGAGTATTGATATCAAAGATATCTTTAATATCACCTTCAATGTCTGCTATCATCTGGAATGTTGAATTTTTATTCTTTTTACTCATATATTAAATTAGTTCTTTCTTAGAAAACAGGTGCAAAGTTACTAATAATAAATAAGAAATACGAATGAAGAATAAAGAATTAACAAATAATTTGCTTTTTCACTGGAATAATCGATTTTTTATACTACCTTTGTAGCGGATTTATGGCAAACGATTACTTTCAGTTCAAACAGTTTACTATTCATCAGCAGCGTTGTGCGATGAAGGTAGGTACAGATGGTACTATATTAGGTGCTTGGGCTCAAGCGCCCACGGCATCAGCACGAATTCTTGATATTGGGACAGGTACAGGACTCATCGCTTTAATGATGGCTCAGCGTTTTCCTCAAGCATCTGTTGTTGGAATAGATATTGATGCAGATGCTATTAGCCAGGCTCAAGAAAATGTTAAAGCCTCGCCATTTGCAAATAGAATTGAGATTAGTAAAGAAAATATCTTGTATTTTGAAGACAAAAAAGGTTTTGATGCTATTGTTACTAATCCACCTTTCTTTGTAAAAGCTTTGACTTGTCCAGATCACCAACGCACATTGGCAAGGCATACTGTTAGTTTGACTTATGAAGGACTCATGCATTCTGCCAACAGATTGTTGAATCCGCATGGTATATTTTCTTTAGTTATTCCATCGGAATGCCAATCGACGTTAGAGGCTGAAGCAATCTTGGCAGGATTCTTTATTACGCGTGTTTGTCAAATACGTACAACGCCCCAAAAAGAACCGAAGCGTCTATTGATTGAATTTTCAAAAATTCCTGTAGATAAAACACTTATAGAAGAAGGCGTTATTGAAGAAGCTCCAAATGTAAGGACACATTGGTATCAACAATTAACACAAGATTTTTATATCCGATGAAGGTATCCATTTTACAATTAAATAGTGTTTGGGCGAATCCAGTAGAAAATATCAAAAGAGCAGAACGACTGATGTCTGGATCTATTGATAGTGATTTATTTGTATTACCTGAGATGTGGAGTACAGGATTTGTAACTGAACCTAAAGGAATAGCCAAAGAAGAGTTAAAATGTAATGCATTATCATGGATGAAAGAGATGGCCATAAACTATCAAATAGCCATTTGTGGAAGTCTTGCAATTTCTGAAAATGGTATCTATAGAAATCGCCTATATTTCGTAGATGGTAAGAATGGAATAGTTTCATATTATGATAAACATCATTTGTTTAGTTATGGTCATGAAGACCTAAATTATGAGCCTGGAGGAGAGCACACAATCGTAGAATATATGGGGTTTCATATTCTGTTATTGACATGTTATGATTTACGTTTCCCAATTTGGAGTCGTTATGCTGAAGATTTAAAATATGATATGATTATCTATGTAGCCAACTGGCCCGAATCCCGACAAAATGCCTGGCAGATACTCACAAGAGCTAGAGCAATTGAAAATCAGGCTTTTGTTGTGGCATGTAATCGTATTGGTGATGACAAGTATTGCCATTATCGTGGTCAAAGTGCTATTATCAGTCCAATAGGAAAAACACTTGCCAGTTGTCCATCAAATGAAGAATCAAGTGTTTCATTTATTTTAAATTTGGAATCACTTGTACAACAACGCGCAAAATTCAAAGTTTTAGCTGATCGTGACAAAAGGTAAAAAATATTAGAATCGGCATTATGATAAATAATGAATATACAACTCTCACCTTTCTCACCTTATATAATAATAAGAGACCATTCCTTAAAATAAAGGAACAGTCTCATAATTATTCTTATACAACCTTTTAGAATCAAATTAGAACGGCAGATCATCTGCAGAACCTTCAGTTGCAGGTTCCTGCGCTGGTGGGAACGGAGCTGTTGCACCATTTGCTGGCGGGAATGGCGTTGCACCAGGAGCTGCAGCAGGCTCAACCTGACCACGAACAACACCATATGCGCGAATTTCATTAAACCAACGTCCATTATACTCATGGGCATCAATATCAAACTGTACAGTAATGTCTTCTCCTTGCTGAATATTGAACTGCTTTATACGGTCTTCGCCAAAAATGCGAAAAACACATTTACGAGGATACTGCCCTGGAACCTCAATCACATACTCCTGAGACATCCAAGGATTGCCAGTTCGATTAGATACACCACTGTTTGCCGGAAGTACGGCAATAATTTTACCTGTTAATTCCATAATTAAATGCTTTATTTTGTTGAATTTTTCGTTTTCACGTGGCGAAATTACTAAAAATAGTTTGAAAAACTTCATTTTCTTCTGAAAATTTTGTTGATTACAACGTTTTTTTGTAATTTTGTGCTCAATATTAAATATGTAATAAATAACAAGAAGCTATAAAACTATGCGATTTACATTATCAAGTTCCGCACTGAGCTCTAAGCTCACTGCACTTTCGAGAGTGATTAACAGTAAAAATGCCCTCCCCATCTTAGGTGATTTCGTATTTGAGATCAGTGACAATGTTCTCCGTCTGACAGCATCCGACAGTGAAAACATTATGAAGACACAAATCGAATTGACAGAAAGTGATGGTGACTGTCGTTTTGCCATTGATAGCCATAATCTTCTAGAAGCAGTCAAAGGTTTCTCAGAGCAGCCTATCACCTTTGATGTTAATCAGGAGCAAAACATTGTGAAGATTTCGTATCAGAACGGCTTGTTCTCACTGCCCATCGAAAATGCAGATGAGTTCCCTATGCCACAGTCTGTAAACGATTTCGCAAATACGATTGCAATTCCAAATGCTATCTTAGCAGAAAACATCAATCGTACTATATTTGCAACAGCACAAGACGAGTTGCGCCCAGTGATGAATGGTATTTACTTCGATCTTACACCCGATTTCCTCGTAGTTGTAGCATCTGATGGTCATAAACTTGTTCGTAACAAGATATTTTCCATTAAGAGCGAACAGCAGGCTGCCTTTATCTTACCAAAGAAGCCAGCCAACCTGCTGAAGAATCTATTAGGTAAAGATGGTGGTGATGTAACGATTCGTTTCGACGAGCGTAATGCTGAGATCAATTTCAGCGATGGTTCACTCCAATGCCGCCTGATTGAAGGCCGTTTCCCAAACTATAATTCAGTTATTCCTCAGAATAACAATTACGAAGTTCGCGTAGATCGTCTGGGCTTGTTAGCGGCACTGCGTCGTGTGCAGCCTTTTGCTAATGGCTCCAGCAATCTGATCCGTTTCCATGTAGAAGGCTCTACCCTGCAACTCGACGCTGAAGATTATGACTTCTCAAAGACAGCTACAGAACGTATGTCATGCGATTATAACGGTTATCCCATGTCTATCGGTTTTAAGGGATCATCTTTCATCGAGATTTTGAGCAATGTCGATAGCACCGAAGTTTTAATTCAGTTGGCAGATCCCAGTCGTGCAGGACTTGTTCTCCCTGCAGAACAGCCTGACAATCAGGAAGTATTGATGCTTCTGATGCCAATGTTGATTAATGACTAAGTTTGAAGTAATATATTCATGAAACTGAATCTTACAAAACCAATTATCATCTTCGACTTGGAGACGACTGGTCTCGATCTCGTAAAAGACCGTATTATTCAGATTTCCTATATCAAGGTACATCCTGATGGAAAGGAAGAACGCGGTAACGAGCTCGTAAATCCGGAGAAGCCTATTGATCCGAAGATCAGTCAACTGACAGGTATCACCAATGAGGATGTAAAGGATAAACCGACATTCAAGCAACTGGGACAGAAACTTGCTGAGAAGTTTACTGGATGCGACTTTGCCGGTTTTAATTCAAACCATTTCGATATCCCATTGTTGGCTGAAGAATTCCTTCGTGCAGGTGTTGACTTCGACTTTTCCAAGTGCCGCATGATTGATGCTTGTACCATTTTCAAACGTATGGAGCAACGTAACTTGGCTGCCGCTTATAAGTTCTATTGCGGACGAAAGATGGAAGACGATTTCGAGGCTCATCGTGCAGACCAGGATACTGAGGCTACCTATCGTGTGCTTATGGGTGAGCTCGATAAGTATGCACCAGGAGCTAATGAGGATGATGAGAAGGTCTTGGAGAATGATATGGATAAACTTGCAGAGTTGTCGAAGATGAATAATAATGTCGATTTCGCGGGCCGCATTGTATGGGGCGAGATGAAAGACCGACATGGTAACGTCATGCTTGACAAAGACGGTAACCCACGTATGACGGAAATATTCAACTTCGGAAAGCACAAAGGAATTCCTGTGGCTGATGTTCTCCAAATTGATCCTGGCTATTACAGCTGGATCTTGTCTGGCGACTTCACCTATAACACAAAACAGGTGCTTACACGCATTCGTCTGCGCGAAGCAAATCTTAACGGATGACAATCGTAAGAACAATATTCACAACTGTTATCATACTTGCAGTTCTTGGTCTTCGGGCTCAGGAACTGCAAGTTAAGGTTAATATCAATCACAGTCAGATTACGGGTTCTGACGTCAGTGTATTCGAGAATCTTCAGCAAACCATTGAGCATTTTATCAACGAACGCCAATGGACACCTCTGCAGTTCCAGAATAACGAACGGATACATTGTAGCTTCAACATAACAGTAAACGCATATATCCGTGAAACGAATCGTTTTGAGTGCACCGCAATGATCCAGGCCAATCGTCCAGTATACAATTCAGCCTATACCACCACCTTATTAAATAATAAGGATGAACACTTCCATTTCACTTTTGCACAGTTCGATCAGCTGAACTTCATTGATGAGGTGGTCGATCAGCCACTCACTGCCCTACTCGCCTACTATGCCTACCTGATTATCGGGCTCAATCTCGACAGTTTTGCCCCATTGGCTGGCACAGACGTTCTCCAGCGATGTATGAATCTGGTGAACAACGCACAGGATCTGGGGTATCCCGGCTGGAAATCGTTCGAGGACAACCGCAACCGCTTTGCCTTTATCAATGATTATCTTGATGAGTCTATGCGCCCCTTCCGTCAACTCCAATATGATTACTACCGTAAAGGACTCGACGAGATGGCCAACAATGCGGAACGTGGTCGTACTGAGATCTCTGAGGCCCTTGATAATAATCTGCGACAGGCTCACGAGAACAAGCCTTTAAGTCTGCTGCCACAAATATGGACCGACTTTAAGCGCGATGAATTGGTAAACATCTATAAAGGAAAAGGCACACAGAAGGAGAAAGAGCGTATTTTCAACTTACTGATGTCACTCAATGCCTACCAGAGCAGTGCCTGGGAAAGCATCCAAAGATAAGAGTTATGCTAAAAAGACTATACATTAAGAATTTCACCCTCATCGACGAACTTGATATCGACCTCTATCAGGGGTTCTCTGTCATCACTGGCGAAACTGGTGCTGGAAAGAGTATCATTCTGGGAGCAATCGGCTTGCTGCTCGGGCAGCGGGCTGATACTAAGGTCATCAAGGACAAGTGTGTTATCGAGGCTCATTTCGATATCTCACGTTATGGCATGGAGGCATTTTTTACGGAGAATGATATAGAATATGATCCATCAGATTGCATCATACGCCGCGAACTCACAACAGCAGGAAAAAGCCGTGCCTTCATCAACGACACGCCGGCACAACTGTCTTTGCTGAAGGAACTTGGTGAGCAACTGATTGATATCCATTCTCAGCACCAGAACCTCTTGCTTAACAAACAGGACTTTCAACTAAGTGTGGTAGATATCATTGCCGACAATGCTAAACCATTAGCACAATATCAACAGACATACAACCAATATCTGTCTGTCAGCAAGGAGCTGGAGACCATGAAGGACGATATCACCCGCAACCGTCAGAATCAGGACTTCCTGCAGTTCCAGTTTGATGAACTCTCAAATGCCAACCTTGTGGCCGACGAACAGGAGGAACTGGAACAGAAAAGCGACACCATGAGTCACGCTGAGGAAATCAAGAGTGCTCTTTATGAAGCTGATAACGCTCTCTCTGCAGAGGATACTGGTGTTGTCAGTGCTCTTCGTTCTGCACGTACGGCTCTGAACGGTATACAGCGTGTTTTTCCTGATGCCAGCGAACTGGCTCAGCGCCTTGAAAGCAGCTATATTGAACTGAAGGATATTTCTGAGGAGATCTCAAACCAACTCGAACGAGTAGATTTCGATCCTGCCGAACTCGATGCCATCAATAGTCGGCTGGATCGTCTTTACGACTTGGAGAAGAAATATCATGTTGAGACCATTGATGAATTGATCACTAAACGCGACGAATTGAAGTCGCAGCTCAACAACATTGAGAACAGCGACGAAGCCCTTGCAGAACTACAGCAGAAACTGTCTGCACTCCAGACACGAGCTAAGCAGGAAGCCAGTATCCTGACAAAACGTCGTCTGAAGGCAGCACAACAAATTGAGAAAGAGATGCAGTCTCGCCTTATTCCTTTGGGAATGCCCAATGTACGCTTCAAGATTCAGATCACAGAAGAGACTCTCTGCCATACAGGACAAGACAAGGTGGCCTTCCTCTTCAGTGCCAACACCTCCACCCCACTCCAACCAGTCTCTCAGGTTGCTTCAGGTGGCGAGATTGCCCGTGTCATGCTCTCTTTGAAAGCTATGATTAGCGGAGCTGTCAAGCTTCCCACGATCATCTTCGACGAGATTGATACAGGTGTCAGCGGCAAGATTGCAGAGAAAATGGCAGAAATCATGCGGGAGATGGGGCACCATGAGCGTCAGGTCATCAGTATCACCCACCTGCCACAGATAGCCGCCCTTGGCAGTACACATTATAAGGTGGAGAAAAAAGAAACAGCCCAGGGCACTATCAGTCGCATGACACAGTTATCCCCCGAAGAGCGCATCCACGAGATTGCCCAGATGTTGTCTGGCAGTGACATCTCCGATGCAGCCATCCAAAACGCAAAACAATTGTTACGTATATGAAGAAAATCAGTATTATAAGCTGTTTGCTGATTGCAGCACTCAGCACCTTCGCCCAGCCAGGCTGGGTGAAAAATGCCACTCGTTCCGTATTCACACTGAAGACTTTTGCTGCCGACGGCTCCCTGATAGCCAGCAGCAACGGATTCTTTACAGGTACTAATGGTGAGGCTGTCAGTAATTTCACACCTTTCAAGGGTGCTTCCCGAGCCATCGTGATTGATGCCCAAGGCAAAGAGTTCCAGGTGGCAGGTATCATCGGTGCCAATGATATGTACGATGTAGTAAAGTTCCGCGTGAACAGTTCCAAGACTCAACCGCTGTCTCTCAGTTCTTCTATTGTCCCTGTCGGAAGTGAAGTCTATCTGCTTCCCTATCACGAAGTAAAGGCAGTGAAGAGTGGCTTTGTGCGTAAAGCCGAGATGTTTATGGGTAATAATCCCTACTACACCGTAGCGCTCTCCATGGGAGAAAATCAGGTCAGCTGTCCGTTGATGAATGCTGCTGGCCAGGTGATTGGCATGATGCAACAGCCTGCTGTTCTTGGCGATAGTCTCAGCTATGCCGTCAGTGCCAGTTTCGCTGACTCCCTGAAGCTCACAGGTATCACCTTCTATAATGAGACAGTACAGCTCACACAAGTAAAGAAGCTTCTGCCCGCCGATATTAAGGAGGCAGCACTCGTACTCTATTTTTCAGGCTCACAAACCGACTCTGCCTCTTACGTTTCGCTCATCAACGATTTCATCCAGCAGTTCCCCAGTGCCCCCGATGGTTATACCTACAAGGCACAGCAAGAGGTAGCTGCCGGCAATTTCGCTGCTGCTGAACGTGATATGGAACAGGCCTTGAAGTTTGCCGATACCAAAGACGACACCCATTACATATATGCCCGTATGATTTATAATAAGGAGATCTATCAGAGTGCACAGCCCTATGCCGGTTGGAGTCTCGACAAGGCTCTTCAACAGATACAGGCAGCCAACAGCATCAACCCACAGCCTACTTACCGTCAACTTGAAGGCGACATCCGTTTTGCCCAGCAAAAGTACAATGAGGCCTATGACATTTATAACAGTCTCCTCTCTACCAACCTGCGCAGTCCTGAGATATTCTTTGCGGCAGCTCGTTGCAAGGAGATGCAGAAAGACACCACCGCCATGCTGGCACTTATGGATAGCACCATTAACATGTACAGTCGGCCTTATCTGAAAGAGGCAGCCCCCTATATCTGGGCGCGAGCTGAGGCACGTCGCAATGCAGGTCGCTATCGTGATGCCATCAGCGATATGAATGAATATGAGTCACTGATGACAGCTACTGTCAACGACAACTTTTATTATATCCGCCATCAGGTAGAAATTCAGGGGCACCTCTATCAGCAGGCTCTCAACGATATCAATCGCGCCATCCAGATGAATCCCAACGAGATTCTCTATTATGCCGAGAAATCATCGCTTGAGATCCGTGTCGGACTCTACGACCAGGCCATCGCAACAGCTAAGGAGTGTATCGCCCTCGATGCACAGAACAGTGACGGCTATCTCTTTCTCGGTTTGGCGCAATGCCTGAAGGGACAAAAACCCGAAGGCATCAAGAACCTTCAGAAAGCTAAAGAGCTTGGCGATACCCAAGCCGATGCGCTGATTGAGAAATACAAGTAAATCGCAAATAAAAAAGCTCTGCCAACCAGCAGAGCTTATTTTTTGCTTTAGAAGGGCAGCGGACCATTGCTGTCGGGCGGTGGTATGGGGGCACCACTTGCAAATGGGTCATAGTCATCTGGCATGTCTGGTGGTGTGTTGCCATTACCATTCACTTTCGATCCCAAGATCTCCCCACCCATCGGGGCACGATTGCCCAGATTCTTGTCCTCAGGGTTCTCAAAGCGAGTATATTCACCTCGGAAAGTCAGCAACACATCGCCTGTGGCACCTTTACGGTGCTTGGCAATGATAATCTGTGCCATACCATGTAAGTCTCTGCCGTTATCATCCTGATAGATATGATAGTATTCGGGACGATGCACGAAGATCACCATATCCGCATCCTGCTCGATGGCTCCCGACTCACGCAGGTCAGATAGCTGCGGACGTTTACCTTCCAGACCCTCACGGCTCTCCACACCACGGTTCAGCTGACTCAGTGCAAGGATAGGGATATTCAATTCCTTGGCGAGTCCTTTCAGAGATCGTGAGATGGTTGAAACCTCTTCCTGGCGCGATGAGAAACGCATGCCGTTGGCATTCATCAGCTGCAGATAGTCGATCATGATCAGCTTCACACCATGCTCCCTCACCAGTCGGCGAGCCTTAGTTCTCAGCTCAAACACCGACAGTCCTGGCGTATCATCGATATAAAGTGGCGCACCCAACAGATTGTTGATGCGCTTGTCAAGCCGTTCCCACTCGTCGCGCTGCAACTGTCCGTTCAGAATCTTCGAACCCTGAATCTCACAAGCATTCGATATCAGACGGTTCACCAGCTGCACGTTTGACATTTCAAGCGAGAAGAAAGCCATAGGCTCTCTCATATCAGCGGCAATATTCTTAGCCATCGATAGGGCGAACGAAGTCTTACCCATCGCAGGACGTCCGGCAATAATCACCAGATCCGACGCCTGCCAGCCACTGGTAATATCATCCAGTTTATAATAGCCCGTCGATACACCCGTCAGTCCGTCGGTATTCTTGGCGGCATTCTGAATGGTCTTCACAGCCTGGGCGATCACAGGGTCGATGGCTGTATAGTCCTTCTTCATGTTACGCTGCGACAGCTCGAAGAGCGAGCCTTCGGCTTCCTGCATCAGATCCTCCACATCGATGGTCTCATCAAAAGCCTTTGTCTCAATAACACTTGCAAACGAGATAAGCTGTCTGGCCAGACTTTTCTGGGCGATGATATTGGCATGATACTCGATATTAGCCGATGAGGCAACCCTGGAACTTAGTTCCATCACGTAACCAGGACCACCCACCTCCTCCAGCTGCCCGTTCTTTGCCAGTTGTTCCGTTACCGTCAGGATATCCACAGGGCGCTCTGCCATACTCAGTTCCATGATAGCCTGATACACCATCTGGTTGCGGGGCTCATAGAAGCTCTCCGGACGGAGTGTCTCACACACCACAGCATAGGCATCCTTGTCGATCATCAGTGCACCCAGCACTGCCTTCTCAACCTCTAAGGCTTGCGGCTGCAAGTGGCCGTAGGTGTTATCTACAGGTTGCTGTCTTCTTGCGCGCCTTTTACTTGTATTATTCTCTTTTTCAGCCATTTATGTAATTTTATTCTTTTATCTCTTTCAATATGGGCAGTGAGATATGATACCTCACGGCGAGGAATCTGATCAGACAAGTCACCACGAAACTTACCACAGCACAGAGCTCAGTCGAGATCCCCCAGTCGGCTAGTCCCCAATACACGACACCACCCAGCACACAAGCCATCGCATAGATCTCCTTGTGAAAGATCACAGGCTCATTGTTCAGGAGCACATCACGGATCACGCCTCCAGCCGAACCCGTGATACAGCCCATGATGATAGCCACCCAGAAAGGTTGTCCGAAGGCGATGCTCTTCTGGATACCGGCAATCGTGAACAGTGCCAGACCTAAGGTGTCGAATACGAACCAGGCATTCTTCAACGGCTCCATCCAGCGACCGAAGAACGCCACTGTCAGCAGTGCCACACCTGTACATATCAGATAGATGGGAGTTGTCATCCAGAAAGGCGTCGTACCAAGCATCACGTCACGGATGGTACCGCCGCCGATAGCCACAGCCACACCGCACACATAGCCACCAAACCAGTCGAACTGCTTGGCAGCTGCATGTCGGATACCTGAGATGGCAAAGGCAAACGTACCCAACAGCTCAATAATGTATATAATCATATCCTGATCCATCTCAATTTTCAATTTTCAATCTTCAATCCTTAAATCGCTCTCCCCAATAGTTCACCATGCGCTGATAAAGCTTCTCCTCCGTGGGATTATGCTGTCCGTGCCAGAAGCGTTCGTTCACCAGTGCGTCAGGCAGATATTGCTGCTCTGTAAAGTGACCGGGATAATCGTGCGGATATTTGTAGCCGTCGTGATAGCCCAGATCCTTCATTAGCTGTGTCGGCGCATTCCTGATGGGCAGCGGCACAGGTTGGTTACCCGTCTCCCTGACTTTAGCCAAAGCTGCATCCACACCCAGATAGGCACTGTTGCTCTTTGGCGAGGTGGCCAGATACACGGTGGCTTCCGCTAATGGTATCCTACCTTCAGGCCAACCGATCTTCATCACGGCATCGAAGGCAGCATTCGCCAACAACAGCGCGTTGGGGTTCGCCAGTCCGATATCCTCAGAGGCACTGATTATCAGGCGTCTGGCAATAAACTGCGGATCCTCCCCACCCTCTATCATTCTGGCCAGCCAGTAGAGCGCTGCATCAGGATCAGAGCCTCTGATACTCTTGATAAAGGCAGAGATGATGTCATAGTGCATCTCACCGTCCTTATCGTAGGCCAACGGGTTCTGCTGCAGACGGTTCACCACCATTTCATCGGTAATCACCACTTGTCCTTCAGGCTCAGCTTCCACCACCAGCTCAAGTATGTTCAGCAGTTTCCTGGCGTCACCACCGCTGTAGCGCAGCATGGCACCCGTCTCCTTCAGCTCTATCTGTCGCTCCTTCAGAACGCTATCCTGATGGATAGCCCTGTCGAGCAACTGCAGCAGATCGTCTTTCTCAAGCGATTTCAGCACATAGAGCTGACAGCGCGAGAGCAGCGGACGTATCACCTCAAACGAGGGATTCTCCGTCGTAGCACCAATCAGCGTCACGATACCTTTCTCCACCGCCCCCAGCAGAGAGTCCTGCTGCGACTTGGAGAAACGATGTATCTCGTCTATAAATAAAATAGGTGAAGCTTCATTGAAGAAGCGCCCCTTCTGGGCTTTCTCAATCACATCCCTCACATCCTTCACACCACTTGTCACTGCCGACAGCGTGTAGAAGGGTGTTTCCAACCTGTGGGCTATGATCTGCGCCAGAGTGGTCTTACCCACACCAGGAGGGCCCCATAGGATAAACGAAGAAATCCGCCCTGCTTCGATCATCTTTCGCAGGACGGCCCCCTCGCCCACCAGATGTTGCTGTCCGATATAATCGTCAAGCGAGCGAGGTCTGAGTCTTTCAGCCAGTGGTTGAACCATATTTTGGTTGCAAAATTAGTAATAAGTCCGCGAAAAACCAAATTTATTTCAATTATTAAAAAAATTATTGCCCAAAAACTTGCTAATAAAAAATAAAGTGGTTACATTTGCACAAAAATTAAGTTAGTATTATGGCAAGAACAAAACAACAACAACCCGAGAGCAACCCCTCATTATCCATCAAGGCAGTTACCAAGAACAGTGTTTGGGACATTCAGGAGAACGATGTGTTCCGTATGTGGGAGGCAGCTACGAAAGACGCAGAAGTAAAAGAAAACATTCAGCACTATCTCGACATCTTCAAGAGTGCTTTCCTCATCGAGGAGATCAAGGATGAAGCTCCCACAGTGAGAAAGAGCTATGAGAAGCGTGGCTATAAAGTACTGGACATCAAGTTCGAAGAGAACCTCAAGTTCACGTGGGCCATCAAGAAGCGCCCCATCATGCGTGTCACCGATCTCTCGTATGAGAATATCCGTCACATCTCAGCAGCTAAGCTGCTGGAGGTCATCGATCGTAACTTCGGTGGCGGTTGGGACTCTCTGTCACAGTCTATCCAGGACATCATCCTCAGTGGTTTCGATATCTCCACCACCACCCTTCCCAAAGATCGTCTCCACAAGAAAGGCGGCATGTACGACAAGAAGGTAGAAGACGGTTTCGATGTCCTCGAAGTGGCAAAAGGCGGCTGGGTAGAGGCAATCTTTGCCAAGCTCAAGCCCGAGGAAGAGAAGATCAGAATGAAATTCTCCGATAAGGATGACGCTGAAGATGTGGATCGCGAAAATGGTGAAGACGACGATGAGGATGTAGTAGTAGAAGATAACTACAGCTCTCACGACGAGGAAGATGAGGTACAGGATCCGAATGACGATGAGATCACTGAGGACAACTACTCCACGATGATGGATCTGGGCTCTGATGACCCCGAAGACGAGGCAGCCAACATGCTCGATTACGTTGACGAATAGATATTAAACTCATAAATTCACTAAAAAAGCCCTTGTAAATGATGAACATCCCCGCAGTATTCTGGCTCGTGCCCGTAGCATCGCTCGTGGCACTAGGCATGGCGTGGTTCTTCTTCCGCCAGATGATGGCAGCCGACGAAGGCACGCCCCGTATGAAAGAGATTGCGCTCTACGTGCGCAAAGGTGCTATGGCCTACCTGAAACAGCAGTATAAGGTGGTCTGCATCGTGTTTGTGGTGCTCTGCGCCCTGTTTGCCTTCATGGCCTATGGCCTGAATGTGCAGAATCCCTGGGTGCCCTTTGCCTTCCTCACAGGCGGTTTCTTCTCCGGTCTGGCAGGATTCTTCGGCATGAAGACAGCCACTTATGCTTCCGCCCGCACCGCCAATGCTGCGCGTGAGAGCCTGAACGCCGGTTTGAAAATTGCCTTCCGCTCAGGTGCCGTCATGGGACTCACGGTAGTAGGTCTCGGACTGCTCGACATCGCCATCTGGTTTGTGGTGCTTAACCACTTCGATGCCGACGGACTCATCTCCATCACTACCACCATGCTGACCTTTGGTATGGGTGCTTCTACACAGGCCCTCTTCGCCCGTGTGGGTGGTGGTATCTACACCAAAGCTGCCGACGTGGGTGCCGACATCGTAGGTAAGGTGGAAGCCGACATCCCCGAGGACGATCCGCGCAACCCCGCTACCATTGCCGACAACGTGGGTGATAACGTAGGCGATGTGGCAGGTATGGGAGCCGACCTCTATGAGAGCTACTGCGGTTCCGTGCTGTCAACAGCCGCCCTTGGCGCTGCAGCCTTTGGTGTGGCAGGTCTCGACATCCAGCTCAAGGCAGTCATAGCCCCGATGCTCATTGCTGCTGTAGGCGTGTTCCTCTCACTGCTGGGCATCTTCCTGGTACGCACCAAGGAAGGCGCCACCATGAAGGATCTGCTCCACTCCCTCTCCGTAGGTACGAATGTCAGCGCCGTCCTGATCGCCATCGCGTCGTTTGCCATCCTCTATCTGTTAGGCATCGACAACTGGCTCGGCCTCTCCTTCTCTGTCATCTCCGGACTGGCAGCCGGTGTTATCATCGGTCAGGCCACCGAGTATTATACCTCCCACTCTTACACACCTACTAAGAAGATCTCTGAGGCAGGTCAGACGGGTGCTGCTACCGTGATTATCAAGGGTATCGGCACAGGAATGATCTCTACCTGCATCCCAGTCATCACCATTGGTGTGGCTATCATGCTGAGTTATCTCTGTGCCAACGGCTTCGACCTCACGCTGTCGTCAGAGTCACTCTCTCACGGCCTCTATGGTATCGGTATCGCCGCTGTGGGAATGCTCTCCACCTTGGGCATCACCCTCGCCACCGACGCTTACGGACCTATCGCCGACAATGCCGGTGGTAATGCCGAGATGTGCGGACTTGGCGAAGAGGTGCGCCATCGTACCGATTCCCTCGATGCGTTAGGCAACACTACTGCTGCCACCGGTAAGGGTTTCGCCATCGGTTCAGCAGCCCTCACCGCCCTCGCCCTCCTCGCCTCTTACATCGAGGAGATCAAGATTGCGATGGCGCGTGCCGGTCAGACCCTCACGAATGTGGCAGGCGATGGGATAGCAGCTTCCGACGCCACCATCCCCGACTTCATGAACTACTTCCAGATCAACCTCATGAACCCCCGCGTCATCGTAGGAGCCTTTATCGGTGCGATGGCAGCCTTCCTGTTCTGTGGTATGACAATGGAGGCTGTAGGCCGTGCTGCCGAGAAGATGGTACAGGAGGTGCGCCGTCAGTTCCGTGAGATTGCCGGTATCCTCGAAGGTACAGGCACACCCGACTACGGACGCTGTGTGGAGATCTCTACACGTGCCGCCCAGCACGAGATGATCGTGCCCTCCATCCTCGCCATCCTCATCCCCATCATCGTTGGTATGGTTCTCGGTGTGGCAGGTGTCATGGGTCTGCTCGTAGGCGGTCTGGCAGGCGGTTTCACCCTCGCAGTATTCATGGCCAATGCGGGTGGCGCTTGGGATAATGCCAAGAAGAATATCGAGGAAGGCAACTTCGGCGGTAAGGGCTCGTTTGCCCATAAGGCCTGTATCGTTGGCGACACCGTAGGCGATCCGTTCAAGGACACCTCAGGTCCGTCGCTTAACATTCTGATCAAGCTCATGTCGATGGTCAGCATCGTCATGGCAGGTCTCACTGTAGCATTTAGTTGATGAATAATTTTTTTAAACTCACTTTTATCATGTTCTGGCTTTGCGGTGCTTTGCAACTGCAAGGCCAGACTCTTTCTGAGGGATTCTCTGCTCAGCCCGTTCCCGATAGCATCTGGCACTTCATGCAGGGGCGCAGCTATCAGCCCAATCCCCAAATCCAGCGTACCGACCTGCGCTACCTGAAAGTGCGCCATTACGACTACGACGGACAGGTCCATCAGGGCGAGCTCATCTGCAACAAGCGTATTGCCTCCAAGCTACTGGCTATCTTCAAGGCGCTCTACGAGGCACGCTATCCCATCGAGCGCATCACCCTTCCCGACAACTACGATGCCGACGACGAACGACAAATGCGTGCCAACAACACCAGCTGTTTCTGTTACCGCGCCGTTGAGGGCAGCAAGAAACTTTCCTATCATGCCCGAGGTCTCGCCATCGACATCAACCCCCTCTATAACCCTTGCGTACGCCGCCAGAAAAACGGAAAGACCTTAGTGCAGCCCGCCACAGGCAAGGCTTACGTTGACCGCACAAAGCCCTTCCGTTACAAGATCACCCCCAACGACCTGTGCTACAAGCTCTTCATCCAGCACGGATTCACCTGGGGCGGTGCCTGGCGCTCACTCAAGGATTACCAGCATTTCGAATATTCAGCTGCATCTTCTCGCACCACTCCTTAGAGCCAGGCTTCTGATGCCGCAGTGCCCCACACCGATGGGTTTGGGTCTCATCTAATCCCGTTTAGGAATGGTTTCCATTCCTCAGCGCCAAACTCTCCATCCAGATATACCGTATCCCACATAACGATGTGGCACTCATCCTGCTCGTCACGCCTCTTGAAGAAGAAATCTAGTGCGTGGGAAAGTGATATGAGACTACGTTATATCAATTTGTCATTAGAATAATCACACCGCTTATGGCGATATAAGCATAGACGATGTAGCGGAAGATTCGATTGGGAATGCGCTTGAAGACGTAGGCACCAAGGGTTGTGCCTAAGATGACTCCACCAAGTCCGAAACAGTAGTCTGTCAGGACGGTCGTGGTGAAGAAGCCTCCCATCAGTCCGCTGAGTGTTCCTGCACCTACTTGCACGCCCTTTGTAGTTGGCAGTTTAATGCTGGCTGAACAGCGCGAAATAGATACTGATGATCAGACACACCATATTTCGTGGCATATCAGTACTGAAAGTTTATGGCTGCAATAATAAGCACTATTTTCCAATCATCCAAACTTTTTCGGGTAAATATGCGAATCTGGGTGTAAATATCGCTTAGTTTTTTAGAAAATTAATGTTTCGATTTGGTACAGATGGCAGATGGCAGTTTATTTGGGGAGACATAACTTTATAAAACTAAAAACTATAGTTATAAAATTACTATATATATATAGTAAAATTTTCGTTGAAAGATTATTGGTGCTCCTGAGAAAACTGCCATCTGCCATCTGTACCACTTAAAGGCTCCTATTTTTCAAACGTGTTTTGAAACGTGTCTTTTTGGGCGATTTATTTGTAAGGTACATGAAAATTTAGTATCTTTTCAGTGTCAAATGAGAGAGGTGGAGACACCGCACTTTAAGGATAAAAATTGCGAGACTTAAATCTAGAAATTGCGCGCATTAATGGTAGCAAGTTTTTCCTTTAATACGGCTCAGACGAAGCACTCTCAGACGACACGAGAAAACTAACAATTTTATTTACAAACTAATTAAAAACTAATTCAAATTATGGCTATTAAAGTAATTGCACAACTGCGTGAAGTGAAAATTGGTAAGAACCCCGGTAAGAAGTTCGTGATGCGACCTGACCTCTACGTGCCCATCACTGAGAAGAAAGTGTTTTCAGAGGCTGCAACCCACTCAGGAATCTCCGCAGGTGTGATCAAGGCGGCTTGGGAAGCTGCTGGCGAGGTGATCCGCACCTGGGCGACTGAAGGTCACTCTATCCCACTCCCTGGACTTGGCACGATGCGCTTCGGCGTTCGCTCGAAGGCGGTGGAGAAGCTGGAGGACGTGAAGGCAAACCTGATCAGCGTGCGCCGTATCATCTTCACTCCGAATGTGGACGTGAAGGACGAGCTGAAGAACACCTCACGATACACCAGCACATCCATTCTCTTGCGTCGGCCTATCCATGCTTGTACCTCCTGAAGAGAGGGGGCAAGAAGAAGATCCTCCTGATATTCAGTTAAGTCACCATCGTTATAACAGAATGGAGTCACATCAGAGAATCCGAGTTTCTTCAGGGATTCTGCCATGCTTACACTCACTATCGGCAAAACTGGTGACATCATCTGTTAATTATAGTCCATCACCTCGTTCAACTTTTGTTAAATATGGGTGCAAATTTACAAAAAACTGAGGATTTTTGAGTACTTTTGCAAATGAATTAAATTGTTTTATGTAATTTGTAGTGAAGATGCAAGAGATTAGTTACAAAGACTTGAAGTTTAATCCCTTCAACCT
>CAMJGE010000021.1 GCA_946405145.1 uncultured Prevotella sp. | reverse complement strand
TTCGGCAACAGCAGCATCACGGAGTCGCCACTGGCTTCTATCCATTCCGGCTCCAGCTGGCTCATGTCAATGCCAAGGCGCAGGGTGCCGTAATAGATGCGGACAAGCTGATCGTCGGTGAAGAATCCCTTGCGGACGGTATCAACCAGTTCTTCGGCATTGACGGCGAGAAACTCCCATTCGCCAATGGCCTTGATGCTTATGATCTGTGTAGGTGTGACATCGATCTCGGTATCGCTGCCAACAGTGAAGTGATCGTCCTTGGTGAGGTCGCGCACCCAGAAGAAACCTGCCAGCAGCAGGACGACAGCCAGGATGGCGATGATTATTCTGATATAGGTGCTAGTCTTCATATCGCAATAGTTTCATGATGTCGTTAGGTTCATACTGCTTGCGGAAGGCGATGGTGATATCGGCTTCGTTGTAGCCCAACTCTGTCAGCATGGGCACCAGCACTTTCGCGGCATTGGCCTGAGCTGTCTCGATGATTCCCATCTTGTTGATATCAGCGATGATAGCCTCACGCCCCTGCTTCTGGTAGTTAGCCAACTCGGCATCACTGAAATGGGCGCGAGTCAGCGACACATATTCCTTCACGTTCTTCTGGTCGATCTTGGAACTTGTCATCGTCACCTGAGGGTCGGGGAGGATGATGGTGATCTTCTTGCCCTGACGCTCGATATTCTCTTCGGAGAAGGTGCTGAAGTCGATATAGGCCTTGAGCTTCGCATCAATGGGGATTGCCACCTTGCGATCGCCGATGGGCATCTTGACATCGAAGGTGCGTCTGAGCAGGGTGCCTTTCAGGCGTACCACATCATCGTGGGTCACTATCTTGTGGACACGGTATTCTGCCGTGTAAAGCTTGGCGCATTTCTGAACTTGCGTGATGAGCAGGGGAACCGTATCGATGCCCTGCATGGTGGAAATAGGCTGTGAGACCTCAGAATGATCCTGACGGCTATTGCACATCAGAAGCACGATGCCCACAACCGCAGCTATCATTATTATAATAAGGTATTTCTTTGTCTGCATAAAGAAATTATTGACGGTTCGATTGTATTTTGCTGGCAAAGATAGTAAAAAAAACGCAATTAGCTGAAAAAAAATATTGATTTTCGGAAAAACTTCGTATCTTTGCCGAAAAATAAACAACGCAATGAAGAAAATACAACTGCTTACTGCCCTGCTGATAGCTGTTCTGGCCATCAGCTGCGGGAAGAAGAAAGAGAGTCAGAATATTATCGTCCCCACCATCGAGAAAGAGAAGCCTAAGGCACCTATCCGCATGCAGCCCTACGATCAGAAGCAGGATGTGGAGTGGCTCACCAAGGGCTATCAGGTGATTATCAACCGCCAGGCTGATGACAGTCTGCGCATGGTGAAGGATGAGACAGGACAGAAATTCGTGGATAATCGTATCACGCTTCGCATTATCCGTGCCGACGGTAGCGTGTTCTTCAAGAAGGTGTTTACGAAGGCAAACTTTGATGCCCAGCTTGACGATGATTACCGGAAGACAGGTATCCTGGAAGGTCTGGTGTTTGATAAGGTTGATGGTAACAACCTGGTGTTTGCCGGTAGTGTGAGCCATCCCCAGACTGATGAATATATCCCCTTGGTGGTGACTGTCAGCAATTTTGGCACTGTGAGCATCAAACGGGATGACCAGATGGATACCAACAGCACCCAGGAACAACAGCCCCAGGAGAATCAGGTTACCGACGAAGATGGTGTGTGATTAAAGGGTAGGAACCAGTTTCTGCCAACAGCAACTGAGTTCTACCATCGTTGGGAAGATGAGGTCGGCTCCAGCACCTAAGAGCTCCTCATTAGCCAAAGGTCCCGTGTTGACAGCTATCGTAAAGATATGTGCTGCGTGTCCGGCACGTACACCTAAGGGTGCATTCTCTATGACAATAGCCTCGTTGGATTGAAGTCCACCTACCTTCTGGAGTCCCATCAGATAGGGATCGGGCGATGGTTTCCCTTGCTTTACATCATAGGCGGTAGTGATGTGTGCCTCATCTACGAAAGTACCGAAATCCCTTTTTAGACGCTCTATCAGTGGCAGCTGTCCACTACCTGTCACGATGCCGCATAGGATGCCTGCAGCATGTATCTGTTGCATCAGCTCGAGGATGCCAGGCATGAGTGGTGCCTCAGGGAGACTATGGAAGATACGGCTCTTCTCATCATACATACGTTGGGCTTCAGCCTCGTCGATCTCGCGACGTTGCTGCTGGAATACCATCTGTCGGATGGTATCTACGCCACGAGCCCCCTCAGTGGCATAGGCATCGTCGGCTGTCATGTGGATACCGAACTTAGCCATGCTCTCCTGCCAGGCAATGGCGTGATTAGGCATGGAGTCGTAGAGAACGCCGTCCATATCGAAAAGCACGGCTTTGGGGCGGAATGCCTCAAAGCCGTGTTCTTCTAAGTATTTTATGATTGCCAGGGAGTACATCTAGGCTTACTAGGTTTACTAGATTTTCTAGCTCTCTTTGGCCAGGCGCTCCTTGATGGCTTTAGAGTCTGCCTCGTAGCCAGGCTTGTCGAGCAGGGCAAACATATTCTTCTTGTAAGCCTCTACACCAGGCTGGTTGAACGGATTAACCTCCAACAGGTTGCCGCTGATACCGCAGGCAATCTCGAAGAAGTAGATGAGCTGTCCGAGATAACGCTCTGTGAGACGAGGCATCGTGATGCGGATGTTAGGAACACCACCATCAACGTGAGCCAGACGGGTACCGAGCTCAGCCATCTTATTCACCTCATCCACACGCTTGCCAGCCAGGAAGTTCAGTCCGTCGAGGTTCTCCTCATCAGAGGGGAAGAGCAGCTTCTTCTCAGGCTCCTCAATGCTGATGACAGTTTCGAAGATGGTACGCTCACCATCCTGGATCCACTGTCCCATAGAGTGGAGGTCGGTAGTGAAGTCAACACTGGCGGGGAAGATACCCTTCTTGTCCTTACCCTCAGACTCACCGTAGAGCTGTTTCCACCACTCACTCATGAAGTGGAGCTTAGGCTGGAAGTTCACCATGATCTCAATCTTCTTGCCGTTCTGGTACAGGCTGTTGCGTACGGCAGCATACTGGGCTGCGGGGTTCTCTGCAAAAGGTACATCCTTGCCACATGCCTTCTCCATATCCTGGGCACCGCCAACCAGTTCCTTGATATTGAAACCAGCGCAGGCGATAGGCAGCAGACCAACTGGGGTCAGAACAGAGAAGCGACCACCCACGTTGTCGGGGATGATGAAGCTCTTGTAACCCTCTTTGTCAGCACAGGTGCGGGCAGCACCTCTCTTGGCGTCAGTTACAGCTACAATCACCTTCTTGGCCTCAGCCTTGCCACGCTGCTCCTCGCACTGCTTCTTCAGCAGACGGAAGGTAAGGGCTGTCTCTGTAGTAGTACCACTCTTAGAGATGTTGATAACACCGAACTTCTTGCCTTTCAGATACTCTGTCAGTTCAAAGAGGTAGTCCTCACCGATATTGTTACCTGCAAAGAGGATGGTGGGGTTCTTCTTGTCGGCTACCAGCCAAGCGAAGCTGTTGCTGAGTGCCTCAATGACGGCACGGGCACCGAGGTAAGAACCACCGATACCAGCTACAACGATAGCCTCGCAGTTCTCGCGGAGCACGTTGGCACAAGCCTGCAGTTCATCGAGGAAAGCAGGTGTGATGCTTGATGGCAGGTGGAGCCATCCCAGGAAATCATTACCAGGGCATGTTCCCTCTTCAAGTGCCTTCTGAGCGGCTTTTACCTGAGGCTCAAAAGCCTCTACTGCGCCTGCCTTCAGGAAACAGGCGGCTTTCGAAATGTCTAATCTGATGTTGCTCATAGATCTTGTTTGTTTTTTTGTTATTTCGTTAAAAATATGTTTCTATTATCTAAACGAGTCCGTCAACAGCTTGATCTCAATCTGCGGCGCGATGCGCTCATAGAGAATGTTATAGACTGCATCGAGGATGGGCATGTTGACATGACAGTGACGATTGATCTCCTTCATACATTTCGTGCCGAAGTAACCCTCGGCAATCATCTCCATCTCTATCTGTGCCGACTTAACACTGTAGCCCTTACCAATCATTGATCCGAAGGTGCGGTTACGGGAGAAGTTGGAGTAGCCTGTCACGAGCAGGTCACCCAGATAGACGGAGTCGTAGATGTTACGCTCCAGCGGATAGACAGCGGTGAGGAAACGGTTCATCTCCTGTACGGCATTCGCCATAAGGACTGACTGGAAGTTGTCGCCGTATTTCAGACCACTACAGATACCAGCAGCAATGGCATATACATTCTTCAATACAGAGGAATATTCGATGCCTACTACGTCGGAAGAAGTCTTCGTCTTGATGAAATCACTGGAGAGCACATCGCAGAAAGCCTGTGCTTTGTCACGATCGGCACAGCCTACTGTCAGATAGGAGAGGCGCTCCAGCGCCACTTCCTCAGCATGCGAGGGTCCGCCTATACATGCCAGATTCTCATAAGGCACGTCATAAACCTGATGGAAATATTCTGAGCAGACCAGATTCTCATCAGGCACGATACCCTTGATTGCCGTCAGGATGAACTTGTCGCGGATGCGCGACTTGAGTTTCTTCAGATGGCTCTTCAGATAGGGTGAGGGGGTGACGAAAACCAGCGTGTCGTACTGCTGCACGATACGGTTCAGGTCGCTGTCGAAATAGATCTCGTCGGTATTGAAATGAACGCTGGTGAGATAGGCGGGGTTATGCCCCAGACGACGGAAATCATCAATACGATCATCGCGGCGCATATACCATCCGATGTGGTGAGTGTGCCCCACCACAATCTTGGCAATCGCTGTTGCCCAGCTGCCACCTCCGATAATCGCTATCTTACCACAGTCGTACATATCTTCTTTTTCTTTTTGACATAAGAACAAAAGAACAGAATTTAATTGGCGAAGTCTTAAATATGTCCTTATGTTCTTCTGTCTAAAAATTATTCTTTAGCCTTTTCAATCCAAGCTGCGACTTCATCGACAGAGGGTTTGGTCATGTCGAGCTTGTATTTCTTGACGATGTCGCCAATCTTCTGCTGCAGTCCCTGGGGCTTCTCGTCCTTGATGTTCTGGATGAGGTTGAAACCAGCCTTGCGGAGCACAGGAACCCACTCCTCGGTGACACCAATCTCTGCCCATTCGGCAACGGTGCTCTGAGGTGCCTTCTTCTCTGGCTTCATCTGTGGGAACAGCATCACTTCACCAATGGCAAACTTACCTGTGAGCAGCATTACCAAGCGATCGATGCCGATACCGATACCAAAGGTAGGCGGCATACCATACTGCAGGGCACGCAGGAAGTCCTGATCGATAATCATCGCCTCGTCGTCGCCCTTGTCAGCAAGCTTCATCTGCTCTACGAAACGCTCCTCCTGGTCGATGGGGTCGTTGAGCTCTGAATAGGCATTGGCAAGCTCCTTACCATTTACCATCAGCTCAAAACGCTCGGTAAGACCAGGCTTAGAACGATGCATCTTGGTGAGAGGACTCATCTCCACGGGATAGTCGGTGATGAACGTGGGCTGGATGAAAGTACCCTCGCAGAACTCACCGAAGAGCTCGTCGATAAGTTTTCCCTTACCCATGGTCTCATCGACCTCCATACCCTTAGAGAGACAGAAGGCACGGATCTCATCCTCGCTCTTGCCGTCGCAGTCGAAACCAGTCTTCTCCTTGATGGCATCGAGGATAGGCAGACGGCGGAAAGGCGCTTTGAACGAGATGATATTACCATCGATCTCCACCTCGGGCTTGCCATTCACGGCAGTACAGATCTGCTCCAGCATGTTCTCTGTGAAGGTCATACCCCACAGCAGGTCCTTATAGCTCACGTAGAGTTCCATGCAGGTGAACTCAGGGTTATGGGTCTTGTCCATACCTTCGTTACGGAAGTTCTTGCCCATCTCGTACACACCCTCGAAGCCACCTACGATGAGGCGTTTCAGATAGAGCTCTGTGGCGATACGCATGTACATATCTTGATTGAGGGCGTTGAAATGCGTAATGAATGGACGGGCTGAGGCACCACCTGCAATGTTCTGCAGGATAGGGGTGTCAACCTCTGTATAGCCTGCATCGTCGAGGATGCGGCGCAGGGTGCGGATGATGGTGGCACGCTTCAGGAAAGTGTCTTTCACGCCTGCGTTGACGATAAGGTCAACATAGCGCTGGCGATAGCGCAGCTCAGGATCGTCGAAAGCATCATATACTTTGCCGTCAGCATCGGTCTTAACCACTGGCAGGGGCTTCAAGCTCTTACTGAGCACAGTAAGCTCCATCACGTGAACGCTGATCTCGCCAGTCTTGGTGCGGAACACATAGCCCTTCACACCAATGAAGTCACCCAGATCCAACAGCTTCTTAAATACTATATTATATAGGTCTTTGTTTTCATCAGGACAGATGGAGTCGCGCTGAACGTACACCTGTATGCGACCCTTTGAGTCTTGCAACTTGGCAAAGGCAGCCTTTCCCATGATGCTCTTGCTCATGATACGGCCTGCGATGCTTACCATACGGCTGTTTTCGGGTGTGGCGGTCTCACGCACGTCATTTCCTTCTTCATCCTTGCCAATGACTGGTAAATCTTCAAAATTTTCTATGATATCTGTACTCCATGCATTTACAGGATACTCAGCAGCAGGATAGGGGTCAATACCCATCGAGCGAAGTTCCTGAAGGCTCTGACGCCTTCCGATTTCTTGTTCACTAAGTTCTAAAACGTTCATCTTTTTCTCTGTTCTTTTTGCTTTTATGGCTGCAAAGTTACGAATTTCTTGCGAAAAAAGCAAGGTTAGGGTAAATATTTGCAAAAAAAATGTGCAAAGATTTGCATAGTATAGAAAAAATAATTATTTTTGCCACAAAAAAGAACTATAACTAAAATCATGTTTTTCTAAAAATGGAAGAGTATAATATCAAATCGAAAGTCGTTGGGGTAGATATCAGTAATGAATCTACAACTTATGCTATTGTTGACGTACGAGGCAATATCATTGCTGAAGATTCTTTTTCTACCGAAGACTACCCTGATGTGAATACTTTCGTAACAGTCCTGAGCGAAAAGATCGTAACACTGGTAGAGGAAAATGGTGGTTATGAGACTATCCGCTCTGTGGGTGTCAGTGCCCCCAGCGCCAGCTCTGTATCCGGATGTATTGAGAATGCTGCCAATCTGCCTTGGAAGGGTATTGTTCCTTTGGCTGCGATGCTTCGCGACCGTATGGGTCTGGCTGTGGCTCTCTCCAATGATGCACATATCTCTGCCCTTGGTGAATATACGTTTGGCAGTGCTCATGGTATGAAGAATTTCATCATCATCAGTCTGGGCGTTGGTATAGGCAGTTGCTTCTTCTCAGAAGGAAAGGAGCATGTAGGTCATTTCGGCTTCGCGGGTGAATTTGGACATACCTGTATCGTCCATCAGGGTAGGAAGTGCGGCTGTGGGCATGAAGGTTGCCTCGAGGCTTATGTTGGTGCCAATGGTATTGTTGAGACGGCTCGTGAACTGATGGCAGAATCTGATGCGCCCTCTTTGCTGCGTAATTTGGAGAAGCTGTCGCCTCGTACGATTGCAGAGTGTTGTGACAAGGGTGATGAGATGGCTATTGAGGTCTTCCGTATTACAGGTCATTACCTTGGAATGGGATTGGCTAATTATGCTTCTGTTGTCGATCCTGAGGCTATCATCTTCACTGGTGGCATCTCACGTGCAGGAAAATGGTTGGTAGAACCTGTAGATGAAGCATTTAATGAGCATGTGTTTGGCAACCTTCGTGGAAAGGTGAAGATCCTTTGCTCAAAGTTGAATAACCGTGAGCGTGATGTGCTGGGTGCAAGTGCCTTGGCTTGGAACGTCCCTGAGTACTCACTGTTTAAGTAAAAGTAAAAAAGTAAAAAGGTGAAAAGGTAAAAAAGTAAAAGGGTAAAAAGGTAAAAATAAGAAAGTGAACGTAGATAAGATAAGAGATATTATTAACGAAAAACCAAATTTGAGTACCGCCCTCGGGATGGAGTTTGTATCCACGCCCGAGGACGATACTTGTATGGCACGTATGAAAGTTGATGAGCGCAATCGTCAGCCTTTTGGATTCCTGAGTGGTGGTGCTTCGCTGGCCTTGGCAGAGAATGTGGCTGGTGTAGGTTCCTGTTCCCTTTGTCCTGGCTGTGCTTGTGTAGGCATCGAGGTCAGTGGCAGTCATGTGCAGGCTGTCTCTGAAGGTGATACCGTGACTGCCTTTGCGAAGCTGTTGCATAAAGGCACAACGCTCCATGTGTGGAATGTGGATATCAAGAACAGTATTGGTGATCTGATCTCCAACGTGCGTGTCACCAATTACGTTATAAATCCCAAACGGTGATGTCGGAAATAACAGGAATAGCCCTTTTTCGTCAGCCTCATTCTGACGAAGCGACGCTGGTAGTCCAGAACGAAGGGACACCAGCGGAACTGTTTTCTTGTGTAGAGCTGAATGGCAGAAGTGGGTTTGTGATAGCCCCCTTTGAGATAAAACAGGAACAACCCATCCTGCTGATACGTCCTGATAGCATCCAGCAGATGCCCATCTCAGCCCTCTCTGACTTGTCGCTTGATATCCCCCTCGCCAATAGCTTTGGCCCTACAGGTGCCACACGTACCCACTATGCCATCGACTTTGCCAATGAGCATTCGCAGTTGGAGTTGGGTACCTTCCAGAAGATTGTGCTGGCTCGTTGTGTAGATGAGCAACGACAGGATTCACAGACCCCTTTGGATTTCTTCCTCAAGGCCTGTGAGCTTTATCCCCGTCTGTTTATTGCCTTGATATGGACTGGGAAGAGTGGTTGCTGGCTGACAGCTACCCCTGAGATTCTGCTCAAGGGTGAAGGCGCTGCCTGGCAGACGATGGCTTTGGCAGGAACCATGAAGCTAGAGGGGGAGTTGTTGAAATACGATGCGCCATTGAAGGATGTGCCTATCATGTGGACCACCAAGAACATCCAGGAGCAGCGTGTGGTGGCTACCTATATCGCAGAATGTCTGGAGCAGTATGCCAGCGACTTCAAGGAGGAAGGACCCGTTACTGTGCGTGCTGCCAATCTGGTGCATCTGCGCAGTGACTTCAACTTCACGTTGCCTGACAATGCACATATTGGCAATCTCCTGCAGTCACTTCATCCCACACCAGCCGTTTGTGGTCTGCCCAAGAAGAATGCTTTCGATTTTATCATCCGCCATGAGCATACCCCCCGTCGTTATTACACAGGTTTTATGGGTATGTTGAATCCTCAGGCGCAGACATCCCTTTATGTCTCGCTTCGCTGCATGAACATTGAGCAGGATGTGTGCCATCTCTTTGCAGGTGGTGGATTGCTGAAGGATAGCGTAGAGGAACAGGAATGGCAGGAGACGGAAGCCAAATTAGATACAATGAGAAGATGTATAGCAATAAAGAACAAGTAAATATACTCACTTCGCTGCTGGTGGCCCATGGTGTGCGTCATGCTGTGGTGTGCCCGGGTAGTCGTAATGCACCCATCGTGCATAATCTCAACGAGTGCCCTGACATCGCATGCTATCCAGTCACTGATGAGCGTTCTGCAGCGTTCTATGCCTTAGGAATGTCTCAGGCGCGTCGCCAACCTGTTGTGGTGTGTGCCACCAGTGGTACCGCCTTGTTGAACCTTGCCCCAGCAGTTGCTGAGGCCTATTATCAGCATATCCCTTTGGTGGTGATTTCCGCAGATCGTCCTGCGGCGTGGATTGATCAGCTCGATGGACAGACGATGCCCCAGCCTGATGCCTTAGGACGATTTGTGCGTAAGGCAGTATCCCTGCCAGAGCCTCACGATGACGACGAACGTTGGTACTGCAATCGTCTTGTCAACGAGGCGCTCATTGCTGCGATGCAGGGTGGGGGTGGACCAGTGCACATCAATGTGCCCATCACGGAACCCCTCTTCGATTTCAGCGTGCCCTTATTGCCAGTAGAACGAAAGATAGAATATGCTGCTGCCGACATGTCACCAGCAACACTGAGTCATATCACTCGTATGTTCCTGCAGGCCAAACGCCCCTTACTGATTAGTGGTCAACCCATGAATCCGCTTTTCGATGAGGCTGTAACACTCGTTGGTGATGATGAGACTTATCTCCCAGACTTCGTACTCTATATCGGTGGCTCCATCGTGAGCAAGCGTCTGAAGCGCTTCTTGCGCAAAGCCAAGGAGACATGGGTGGTGAATGCCACAGGCGAGGTCAATGACACTTTTATGAATCTCACGCACATCTTCCAAGGCGATGGTGAGGCAGTGGCTGATCATATCCGTTTCATGATGGTGATGGAGCCCCATCCCTTTATGCAGAAGTGGGATGAGCTGCTTACCCGTATCCGTCAGCAGGCCGATGCTTATGAACCAGCCTACTCCCAGATGGCAGCAGTGAAGTATTTTGAGCGTTATGTGGGTGAGGCACAAATCCATTATGCCAACAGCACCGCCATCCGTCTGGCAAACACGTTTGCCAAGCATCCTGTGTGGTGTAATCGTGGTGTAAACGGCATCGAGGGTTCGCTCTCTACGGCAGCAGGCTTCTCTGTGGTGTCTGATGATCGGGTGTTCTGTGTCATTGGCGACCTGAGTTTCTTCTACGATCAGAATGCCTTGTGGAATCAGAACCTGCGTGGTAATCTGCGTATCCTCTTGCTCAACAATGGTCGGGGCGGCATCTTCAACATGCTGCCTGGTCTGGAGCAGAGTCCTGCCCGCGATGCATTTGTCGCCGCAACGCATCAAACCAGCGCCGAGGGTATCTGTCAGCAGAATGATGTCGTGTATCTCTCTGCCTCCGATATGCCCCAGCTTCGTGCCGGCATCGACACCTTATTAAATATAGATAGCACACGACCTGTGCTTCTCGAGGTGTTTACCGATGCCGCAGCCGACGAACAAGTTTATCGCGAATATTATAGAGACATAGTAAAATGTAATAAAGACATAGTAACAGATTAACAAAAACTGAGTAATAAAAGTTATTATGTTACTCTGTCTATTAAAAAGATACTTTGTATAAAAAAAAGAAAATATGAGAAACTGGAAAGAAATTCGAAAGTTCGAAGAGATCCTCTTCGAGGAATATAATGGCATTGCCAAGATTACCATCAATCGTGCCCGTTACCGTAATGCCTTTACCCCCAAGACCACTTGGGAACTGAGTCAGGCTTTTGCCATGTGTCGTGAGATGCAGGATATCTCTGTGGTGCTGCTCACAGGTGCGATGTCTGAGGTGCCTGAGGGTAAGACGCTGGCTGATGTGAAGCATGCCTTCTGCTCTGGTGGCGACATGCACGTAAAGGGGCGTGGCGGCTATGTCGATGAAGACGGCGTGCCTCGTCTCAGTGTGCTCGACGTGCAGATGCAGATCCGTCGTCTGCCCAAGCCTGTCATTGCGATGGTGAATGGTTATGCCATCGGTGGCGGACATGTGTTGCATCTGGTGTGCGACCTCACGATAGCCTCTGAGAATGCCATCTTCGGACAGACAGGTCCTAAGGTTGGTTCCTTTGATGCTGGTTTCGGCTCTTCTTATCTCGCCCGTATCGTAGGTCAGAAGAAGGCTCGTGAGATCTGGTTCCTCTGTCGTCAGTACAGTGCCAAAGAGGCTGAGGAGATGGGTATGGTTAATAAGGTGGTGCCTATCGAACGCTTGGAGGATGAGTGTGTGGAGTGGGCAGAGATCATGATGGAGCGTTCTCCGCTGGCACTGCGTATGGTCAAGGCAGGACTGAATGCCGAACTCGATGGTCAGGCTGGTATTCAGGAACTGGCTGGCGACTGCACCATGCTCTACTACTTCCTCGACGAGGCGCAGGAGGGAGGCAAGGCCTTCCTCGAAAAGCGCAAGCCCGACTTTAAGAAATATCCCAAACTCCCGTAATTTTATAAGACAGAGTTTTTTTCTTAAGACAAAGTAACAGATTAACATATTGTATTGAGATATGGATGTTGAGACGTTGGTGAAGACTGTCATTGAATGTTCTAAGAATATACGTAGGCATTTGGGACCAGGTTACTTGGAGTCTGTATATAAAAATGCCATGTTGGTTGAACTAAAGAAAAATAATCTTGCTTATGAGATTGAAAAGCCAATTAATGTATATTATGAAGGGACTTTAGTTGGTGAGTTTAAGGCTGATATTATTGTAGAAGGTATATTAATTCTGGAATTAAAAGCTGTTCAGTCTTTACACATGGCCCATGAGATACAATTGGTTAATTATCTGACGGCCACAGGTGTTGATAATGGCTTGTTGATTAATTTTGGTTCGGAAGAATTACAATTCAAACGAAAATTCCGAGTATATCGCAAACGTTTCAGTTAGATAGTAATGAGACATAGTAACAACTTTAAGACATAGTACCTGATTTAAGACATAGTAACAGATTAACAAAATGCTGCGCCAAACAGTTATTATGTTACTCTGTCTTTAAAAATAGATACTTTGTCTAAAATGAATTATGATGTATTTAAATTATATTTTGTCTAAAAAGATACTGCATTTTAAGCAGCCGGCGGGGACTTCGAGAGGGGTTTATACCACCAGGCAGATCTGGTTGGTACACCTGTCGGATGGTGTGCGTGAGGGAATAGGCGAGTGCGCCCCACTGCCTGACCTGAGTTGCGATGCTCTGCCTGATGAGACGTATGAATCGAAACTCAATAGCTTCTGTCAGCACCTCTGTCAGACAGGTGAGATAGATGTCGATGCCCTGCGCCCTTACCCTTCGATGCTGTTCGGACTGGAGACGGCTCTGCTGAACCTTCGGAATGGCGACAAGCTCTTCGATACACCCTTCAGTCGTGGTGAAGAAGGCATCCCCATCAACGGACTGGTGTGGATGGGGCGCTACGACGAGATGCTGCAGCGCATGGAAGAGAAACTCGAGAAAGGCTTCCGCTGTGTGAAACTCAAGATTGGTGCCATCGACTTCGAACAAGAGCTGGACCTCGTGAAGCGCATCAGGGATCGCTTCTCCTTCCATGAAGTGGAGCTGCGCCTCGATGCCAACGGCGCCTTTAAGTATGAGGAGGCCCTCTATAAACTCGAGCTGCTCTCGCAATACGCCATCCATAGCATCGAACAGCCCATCCATCAGGGACAGTGGGCTTATATGGCAGAACTCTGTCGTGAGTCACCCTTGCCCATCGCCCTCGATGAGGAACTGATTGGTGTGTACGATCCGGAGATGAAAGGTCATCTGCTGAACGTCATCAAACCCCGCTATATCATCCTCAAACCCTCGCTGCATGGTGGTATGCAGGGGTGCAGGGAGTGGATAGCGGCAGCAAAGGAGCGTGGTGTAGGCTCATGGATCACCTCCGCCCTTGAGAGTAACATCGGCCTGAATGCCATTGCCCAGTTTGCCTCCGATGTCTATGGTCCTCATATCCGTATGCCGCAAGGTCTTGGCACAGGTCAGCTCTTCACTGATAATATCCCCATGCCGCTAGAGATCCGCGGCGATATGCTTTTCTTTGACATAAGAACAAAAGAAACATAATAGCTGCGCAAATGATGTCTTTCTATCTATAAAAATTTGTTCTTGTGTTCTTCTGTCTAAAATATTATGTCTCTAGACGAATTCCTTGAGGAGTGGAATAACCCCTCACCTTATGTCCACGTGCAGACGAGTGGATCTACTGGGACGCCGAAGCCGATGCTCGTAGAGAAGCAGCGGATGCTTAACTCTGCCCGTATCACCTGCGACTTCCTCGGACTCCAGGAAGACGATACGGCATTGCTCTGCATGTCGCTCGATTATATAGCAGGGAAGATGATGGTGGTGCGTGCCCTTGAGCGCCATCTGAAACTGATAACTGTTGAGCCGTCAGGTCATCCGTTAGACAATGACCTTTGTCAGATCGACTTCGCCGCGATGGTGCCCATGCAGGTCTATAACGCCCTGCAGGTGCCTGCGGAGTGTGAACGTCTGAAGCAGATACGTCATCTCATCATCGGAGGTGGAGCCATCGACGATGCGCTGTCTGCTGCGCTGAAACCCTTCCCTCATCATGTGTGGAGCACCTATGGCATGACAGAGACACTCTCACATATCGCCCTCCGCAAGCTGAATGGGCCTGATGCTTCCGACTATTACACCCCGTTCCCCTCCGTCAAGGTAAGTCTCAGTGACGAGGACTGCCTGGTTATTGATGCCTCGGAGGTCAGTGCTGAGCGCTTAGTTACCAACGACATCGCGGAACTCCGTGAGGGGCGCTTCCGCATCTTAGGGCGTAAGGACAATGTGATCTGTTCTGGTGGCATCAAGATACAGATAGAGGAGGTGGAACGCCTGTTGCGCCCCCATCTGCCGCAGCCTTTCCTCATCACGAAACGGCCTGATGCCAAATTCGGCGAGGTGGTTGTTCTGCTCTCAGAAGGCCCTGTTGATGAGGCTCGTGCCGTCTGCGAGTGCATCCTGCCTAAGTATTACCAGCCCAAAGCGTATCTTCACGTTGACAAGATACCTTTGACAGAGACGGGCAAGCCTGCCAGGAAGCAGGCAGAAACCCTTGCAAAATAAAGATGGGACTACTCTCGCGAGCGGCCCCATCCCGATTAGTTAGTAATATGATTAGGTCTAAAAAGCTGATTGGTTAATCGTATCTGTTTCAGCTCTCCCGATAGAAATCGAGCGCTTCGCAAATTTCTTCTTTCGTAGCCGTCTGGTTGATGCGGATGTCTCCGATACCTCCCAGGAGTGTGAAGTTGATGGTGCCAGCCACGTTCTTCTTGTCGTGTGTCATCAGCTCCAGCAGCGTGGGATAGTCGTCGCAGACGATGGTCATCATCCCATAATGTTCTTTGATGAACCTCACAGTCTGGTGCATCTTGTCTGTTGGGAATCCCGTCTTGATGCAACTCAGATAGAGCTCGCAGATCAGTCCCCATGCCACCGCATAGCCGTGCAGCACAGGTTGGCGCTTCAGGGCGAACGATTCGAAGGCGTGACCCACGGTGTGGCCTAAGTTCAGTGCCTTTCTGATGCCCTTTTCAGTGGGATCCTCCGTCACGATGCGCTCCTTCACAGCCACGCTGTCAGCCACCATCCGGCTCAGTTGCTTCAAGTCTGGCTGTTCAAGCTCAAAGTTCATCAGCTCCGCCCACATCTTCTCATCCGATATCAGTCCGTGCTTCAGCATCTCCGCGTAGCCAGAGCAGATGTTCTCTGCGTCGAGTGTCTTTAGAAACTGCGTGTCAAGGATCACGGTCGAGGCATTGTTGAACACACCAATCTCGTTCTTCAGTCCTCTGAAGTTGATACCCGTCTTTCCACCTACGCTGGCATCCACCATCGAGAGCAGGGTAGTGGGTATGTTGATGTAGTTGATACCTCTTTTGAATGTCGATGCGGCAAATCCGCCCAGATCGGTCACCATACCACCACCTATATTTATTAATAAGGAGTGGCGTGTGCCGCCTCCGGTGCCCAACTCTTCCCACACATGGGCAAGCGATTCGAGTGTCTTGTGCGTATCAGTGGCTCCGATAATGATTCGCTTGGCATCCTGGAGTCCGACAGCTGCTTCAACCACAGGCAGACAGCACTTCGCAGTGGTCTCGTCCATCAGCATGAACACCTTGTCACGCTCGCAGGCCTCCATCGCCTCTTTCAGCGACTTTCCAAAATCTTCTGCAATGACTACTTTTTGTTGGTTCATCTCTTAATGGTAACAGGTTTGCCTGTCTGTTTATGCGCTGCAAAGATACGATTATTATTCGAAACAAAAGCATAATTATTAAAAAAAATCCCCATGTCGTTAAACTTTTCTAGTTTTACTCCGTCAAAATGTCAACAATTGCAAGAAATAATGAGAAGATTGATACTTCTGACTGTCGCGTTGATGCTGACAGTCGTGGCAAATGCCCAAAGATTAGTTTCAGGTAAGGTTGTAGAGCAGGATACACAGGAAGCCGTCATTCAGGCAACGGCTTCCATTTTAAGTGGAGACAAAGTCGTGGCCAACGCACTGACCAATATGAATGGTGGTTTCCAGATACGTGCACCCCGCGACGGACGCTATACCTTGAAGATTACCTATGTGGGATTCAAGACCTACACAAAACAACTCAATATTCGCGACGGAAAGGATTATTCCGCTGGCACCATCACCCTGGAGCCCGATGCTATCATGCTGAAGGGCGCCACTGTGACGGCCCGTGCCTCGAAGGTGACGCTGAAGGCCGACACCTTTATGTATAATGCCAGCGCCTTCCGTACTCCCGAGGGCTCTGTGGTCGAAGAACTCGTGAAGCGCCTCCCTGGTGCCGAGGTCAGCGACGACGGAACCATCAAGATCAACGGTAAGGAGGTGAAGAAGATCCTGGTGGATGGTAAAGAGTTTATGACGGGCGACACGAAGACAGCCCTGCAGAACCTGCCTACCAACATCATCGAGCGCATCAAGGCCTACGATCAGCAGAGCGACCTGGCTCGTGTCAGCGGCATTCAGGACGGCGAGGAAGAGACAGTGCTCGACTTCGGCATCAAGAAAGGCATGAACAAAGGCATGATGGCAAATATCGATCTCGCCATCGGTACCCAGAAACGCTATTCAGGTCGAGCCATGGGTGCTGTGATGAAGGATAATCTGAAGGTGATGTTCTTCACACGTGCCAACAACGTCAACGACATGGGCTTCTCAGGCGGCGGTGGTGGCCGATGGGGACAGCAGCGTCAGGGCTTGAACGCCCCCAAGATGGTAGGTGTCAATGTGAACTACGAGCTGAAGGATAAGTTCAAGCTCGACGGAAGCATCCGCTGGAACCACTCCGACGGCGACCAGCTCGCCAAGCGTTCTGCTGAGCAGATCTACAGTTCTGCCACCTCCGTATTCAGCAACAGCGTCAACCAGAACTTCTCACGCGCCAACAACTGGAACGCCCAGATGCGCATCGAGTGGCAGCCCGACTCCATGACCAACATCCTGTTCCGCCCCACCATGCGCCTCAATACCACCGACGGACTCGAGATGAGCGACGAGGCTACCTTCGACGAGGATCCCTACCTCAAGGTGACAAACCCCTTGGAGGAGCTGCAGAAACTCATCGGCATGGGTATCGTGAAGAACTTCCGCGATCAGGACAACGTGAGCTACAGCGACTCGAAGAACTTTGGCGGTATGCTCCAGTTCAACCGCAGACTCAGTACCACAGGGCGTAACCTTACCGTCCAGCTCAATGGCAACTGGGGCGAGGGCAAGAGCCAGTCTATCAACAACAGCTATGTGGAGTTCTATCAGTTTGAAAACGACTCCAGCTACTATACCCGCCGTTATAGCATCACCCCCACAAAGAACTGGAACTACCGTGCCCGCTTCACCTATAGCGAGCCCATCTTCCGTCAGGTGTATCTCCAGTTCAGCTACCAGTACCGCTACGACTACACCAAGAGCGATCGCGGCACTTACGACTTCAGTAAGGTAGATGTGCCCGTGGGTGCTTTGACCTGGGTGCCAGAGTATCGCTCGTGGGATGCCTACCTGCAGCCCTATATCCCCATCGAGCCATACCTCGATACAAATCTGAGCCGAAAATCCGAATACAAGAACTATACCCATAACATGGAGCTGATGCTGCGCGTGGTGAGAAAGAGCTTCAACCTCAACGTCGGCGTGCGCTTCATGCCCCAGCGCTCACACTTCATCCAGGACTATCAGGGCGTGCATACCGACACCACCCGCACTGTCTCTAACTTCACGCCAACCCTCGACTTCCGTTGGAAGCGCTCCGAGGTGAGTCAGATGCGCATACAGTATTTCGCCAACACCACTCAGCCCTCGATGAACGACCTGCTCGACATCACTGACAACAGCGACCCGCTGAACATCAAGCAGGGTAATCCGGGACTGAAGCCCTCGTTCACGCAGAACATGCGTTTCTTCTACAACAACTACGTGCAGGCCCATCAGCGCTCCATCGCCACCTGGGCAGGCTTCACCACCACCAAGAATGCCATCAGCAATAAAGTGACCCTCGATGAAAGCTCTGGTGCACGTATTACCCGCCCTGAGAATATTGACGGCAACTGGAACGCCTATGCAGGTATGGTGTTTAACACCGCCCTCGACAGCGCGGCCTATTTCAACATCAACACCTTCACCAACTTCGGTTACAACCACTATGTGGGCTATGCCAGCGTCAACAATCAGGCAGAGTCGGAGAAGAGCATCACCAAGTCGGTTAATATCAACCAGCGCTTGTCGGGCAGCTACCGTAACGAGTGGCTCGAGATCGAACTCAACGGTTCGGTAGGTTACAACCACTCACGCAATGACCTGCAGACCAACAACAACCTCGACACCTGGCAATTCTCCTATGGTGCGATGGTAGGTATCACAGCCCCCTGGGGCACAGCCCTCACCACAGGCATCAATATGCAGAGCCGTCGCGGCTACAATGATGCCTCGATGAACACCAACGAGCTCATCTGGAATGCCCAGCTCTCACAGAGCTTCCTGAAGAGCAAGACGCTTACCGTCTCGCTGCAGCTCTACGACATCCTGCATCAGCAGTCCACCTATAGCCGTGCCATCTCAGCCATGGGTCGCACAGATACCGAATTCAACTCCATCACGAGCTACGGCATGCTGCATGTCATCTACCGTCTGAACCTCTTCGGAGGCGGTAAGAACCCCTTTGGCTTCGGTGGTGGTCATGGAGGCCCTGGAGGTCGTCCAGGCAATCGCCCAGGTCGTCCAGGCGGATTCGGCGGTGGTCGCCGCTTCTAACACAAAGAAAGGCTTTCCCAATCGGGAAAGCCTTTCTCTCTCTTAACGGTTACACCCCCATGCACGATGTCGTTCCGAGGGCGGTCAGCACCGCCGTTGCAATCGATGCAATAATCTGCACCACAAACTTCAAAGTCTCCTTCTTCGTCATAACGTTTAATGTTTAACGGTTATTGGTTATTGTTTATTGTTTAATGTTTAATCCCCGCTCGGCTGGTCGTAGTCGATCTCATCTTCTGGAGGGGTAGGGGTGTTGCTGCCACCGTTGCCAGAGGTGCTGCCACCATTCTGAGGCTGGGTGCCGTTCTCGGACGACTGGTGCTCACCGCCGTCTTCCTCGATCTCACCGCTGTCACCAGAGGTTACACGCTTCAGCACGTTACCGTCCTCATCGAGACAGGTAATCTGAATGGAGGTGTTCTTCAACTCGTCCTTCACATCGACATTCGGGGTGAAGATGATACGGCGCACGCTGATCAGGTTAGCCTTCACGTCCTCCAGCTTCTCTACCGCCTTCGAGCGAACGCCGAAGCGCATCGTGCCAAGTCCAGGGAGTGGGATAGAGTGACCTTCAGTTGCCCAGGTGCGGATCACCTCGCCAGCAGCGTCCCAAGCCGCCTTGATCACACCAGCGGAGATACCGCTGTGGGTAGCCGCCTCCTGGAACACCTTCTTCTCAGTGATAGGCACGTAGAGGTCAGGTCGCATCACGAACTTCTTACCCGGATTCTTACCAAGTTTCACTTCACGTCGCTGTGCAATTACTTTAATCGCCATAATTTTAATTAGTTTTTAAGTAGATTGTTAATTAATTTGTTAGTTCTCTCGTCGTCGCCTGATTGAGCCGTTTAGAACCACTATTAAAGGAAAAACTTGCTACCATTAATGCGCGCAATTTCTAGATTTAACCCTAGCAATTTTTATCCTTAAAGTGCGGTGTCTCCACCTCTCTCATTTGACACTGCAAAGGTACAACATTTTCATTGCGGTTCACGAATACTTTACAAGAAATTATATTTTCTCACACAAAAATGTGTCTTGGCGTGGTCATTTGGTCATTTGGTCATTTGTCAAAATCGAAAACGGACTGTCAAAATCCGCCACTATAATATAAATATTCTATTTATATATAGTGAGCAATGACCGCGTTTCCGAAATCGAAAATGACCAAATGACCATGACCAAATGACCACGATTGTGTAAAATACATCAAAATTCCGAGCCCCACAAATTTTTCCCCCTTTTCTTTCTTTATTTCCAATTAATTTAGTACTTTTGCACTCGGTTAAAATTGAGTCTAAGAAATGACAAACGACATAGCATCGGAATTGGCAAAATTGCATGAACTGACTGGGGCCGAGTTCTCCCGTCAAGTAGAGCGTATTGCAAACATGCATCTTTTCCATCCCATCAATGGTGAAGATCTTATTTATGGAATAGGAGGAGAGAGGGGTATGGACTATCTGAATCAACTAAAGGCTGCCCGAAAACTCGTTGTTTTAGGATATAAGGTTTTCTTATTGCCCAATCCGAGAATCGCTAGAACACCCGATCTTATTGTTGAGCGGAAAGGCATATATAGAATATATGATTTGAAAACTATTTCTGGGGAGTCTTCTGTGATAAATCGGTTGCGAGAGTCCATAGGGCAATGCAACCAGATTATTCTAAACATGTCTGCCAATTATAGTGCTCGTAGATTAGCAAGAGAACTGGTGATGTACTTTCATATGAATCGCCAGGCGACTGAAATATTGATTTTTAAACGTGGAAAAATAATACAAGTAACACGAAAATCAATAGAAGGTAAGCAGTTCGTGAAAAGTTTTATTGTAAACTATAACAAATAAAAGCCGCTAAAAAGCGGCTTTATAAATGGGCAGTGTCGGTGAAGTCTTACCCTCTCGGGATTCTACCCGGATAGTCAAACATACATTTGATGCTGCAAAGATACGAATAAGTGAGCAAACTACCAAATAAATTTCGATTTATTTTTAGTTTCGAGCGAAAGTATCTTCGAGCAAAGCTCAGAATAGGAACTATTTCCTAAAGTTCCAAATATTTTAGTAGAATAATCGTCATTCCCACGTTATTTTCAAACTTTTCGCCCTTTTCTTTCTTTATTTCCAATTAATTTATTACTTTTGCAGATGAACACGGGCAAATGCCTCAGTGGAGGTGCCTGTGCGACTTTTGTGGGTAAAATAATAGCATCAGCTATTTATTCAGAGTATCGTGAAACGTAGGAAATTTCAACGATTGTAATATGATGAATAAGTCAGCCGATGCCCGTGTGTATAGCGCGGGCATGACTTATATCTACATATTACAGGTAATTCCTACGACCTCACGATACGAGAGAAGAGCCATGACTCGCGCTTCTTTTGTGTCCTGAGGTCTTTTGGTGTTTACCTGTAAGCAAGCCTGAAGATATAGTTTTGGTGCTTACTAAAACTATAGTAATAATGGAACTACCCAAGCAGTTCGATAACATCACCTCTCATGTCATTGACGATCTGAAGGTGACGCTGCGCCAAGGCTCTAAGGTGTCGATGGCAGCAGCCAGTTTCTCCATCTATGCCTTCGAGGCATTGCAAAAAGAGTTGGAGAAGGTGGATGAATTGCGCTTTATTTTTACCTCGCCAACCTTTAATAAGGAGCAGGCAAAGAAGCAGAAACGGGAATTTTATATCCCCAAGCTGAATCGTGAGCGTACGTTGTATGGTTCTGATTTTGAAATCAAGCTACGCAATAACCTTACTCAACGTGCCATTGCTAAGGAATGTGCAGAATGGATACGCCAGAAAGTACGTTTCAAAACTAATGTGTCGCAGATGTCAATGCCAGGTTTCCTCAATGTGAATAACGAGGAAACCCTCTACACCTACATGCCATTCAACGAGTTTACTACCACAGAGTTAGGTTGTGAGCGAGGCAACAATATATTCCAGTTGGTTCAACGAATGCCGTCGCCTATAAGCGATGCATATTTGAAAAACTTTAATGACTTCTGGGAGGATAGCCAGAACTTCACGGATGTCACCAATGCCATCATTGAGAATATTGAGAATGTCTATCGTGAAAACTCGCCCGACTTCATCTATTTTGTGACGCTCTATAACATCTTCAATGAGTTCTTGGAGGATATCAGCGAGGATGTGCTGCCCAACGAGGCGACAGGCTTTAAGAGTTCTCAGATTTGGAATAAGCTCTATAACTTCCAGCGTGATGCAGCTCTGGCCATCATCAACAAATTAGAGACCTATAACGGCTGTATCTTGGCTGACTCTGTAGGTTTAGGAAAGACCTTTACGGCGATTTCTGTCATCAAGTATTACGAGAACCGCAATAAGAGTGTGTTGGTGCTTTGTCCCAAGAAACTATACGAGAACTGGAATACTTATAAGGGTAACTATAAGAACAACCCATTAGAAAAAGATCGTCTGCGTTACGATGTGCTGTTCCATACAGACCTGAGCCGTGAACGAGGTATGTCTAATGGTGTTGACCTATCTCGTCTGAACTGGGGTAATTACGACCTTATCGTGATTGACGAGAGCCACAACTTCCGCAATGGTGGTAAGGTGACAACTGATGAGGATGATGAGAACCCACGCGAAAACCGCTATCTGCGTCTGATGAATCAGGTGATTCGCGCTGGTGTGCGGACGAAAGTACTGATGCTTTCTGCAACACCTGTGAACAACCGTTTTAACGACCTGAAAAACCAGTTGCAGTTGGCCTACGAGGGTAATCAGAACCTCATTAATGACAAGTTGAATACAGACCGTCCTATTGAAGACATCTTCCGTTCTGCCCAGATGCAGTATAATGCCTGGTCAAAGATTGAAGATCCCAAGGAGCGTACCACAGAGAAACTACTTGATATGCTCTCGTTCGATTTCTTCCAAGTGCTGGATGCAGTCACGATAGCCCGTAGTCGTAAGCATATTGAGAAGTATTACGATACCACAGAGATAGGTAAATTCCCAACGCGTCTGCGTCCTATCTCGAAGCGTCCCAAACTGACTGATCTCAATGATGCAATAACTTACAAAGAGATAGCCAACCAGTTGGATGATTTGAATCTTGGTGTCTATGCACCCTCAGACTATATTCTACCTTCAAAGCGTGCCAAATACGAAATCGACATCGACGAACGAGGTGTGCACTTGGGTATGTCAGGCCGTGAGAAGGGACTGAAGAAGCTGATGGCCATCAATCTGCTGAAACGCTTGGAATCGAGTGTCAACAGCTTCCGCCTGACACTAAGTCGTATGAAGGAGATGGTGGATGACACCATTGAGGCGATTGATACCTTTGTTACCACTCGTCAGGATGTACGTTTAGAGGTGCAACAACTGGAAAATATGCTCGATGAAGACAGCGAGGAAGACGTGCTGATTGGTGGCAAGAAAACCAAGGTGGCATTAGCTGATATGGATTGCCGTTCGTGGAAGCGCGACCTGTTGAAAGACCAAGAGATATTAGGTCTGCTGCTGACAATGATTGAGGATATCAACCCTGAACACGACAGTAAACTACAAATGCTTATCGAAAACCTTCGTGAGAAGTTCACACACCCCATCAATGGCGACAACAAGAAAGTGATTGTCTTCACGGCCTTCTCAGATACAGCCCAATATCTTTACGATAATTTGGCAGCAAAGATTCTAGAAAAGACGGGGCTGCACGTTGGTTTGGTGACAGGCAATGGCATCCGTTCTACCGTTAAGGGTCTGCCTGCTGATTTCAATAGTGTGTTGACGCTCTTTTCGCCTATCTCGAAGGAGAAAGATAAACTATTCCCCAAGCAACCGGAAGTCATCGATGTGCTGATAGCCACAGACTGTATCTCTGAGGGTCAGAACTTGCAGGATTGCGACTACCTGATTAACTATGATATCCATTGGAACCCTGTACGTATCATCCAGCGCTTCGGACGTGTGGATCGTATTGGTTCGAAGAACGATGTCATCCAATTGGTGAATTACTGGCCAGACATTGAACTCGACGATTATCTCTATCTAAAAGGTAGAGTAGAGGCACGTATGGCTGGTATGGATATTACGGCTGGTGGTGGAGGCAATGTGCTGCTCTCCAATGAAGAACAAACTGACTTGGAATATCGCAAGAGTCAATTGATGCGCTTACAGGAAGAGGTGGTTGACCTCGAGGATATGGATACTGGCATCAACATCATGGACCTGGGGCTGAATGAGTTCCGCCTCGACCTGCTGACCTATCTGCCAGAGCATCCTGACATCGAGCATACGCCCTTTGGCATGAGTGCCGTTGTGCCTGCATCAGCCACAGCAAAGCCTGGTGTAATCTTTATTCTGAAGAATCGTAACAATGCAGTTAATATTGGGCACCAGAATCTACTACATCCTTTCTATATGGTGTATCTCTCTGATGAAGGCGATACTATCATCAACCACTTGGCCCCAAAGCGACTGCTCGACATCATGCGCTTAGCCTGCAAAGGAAAGCATGAGCCTATCATGGAACTCTGCCATCAGTTTAACAAGGAAACGGATAATGGCAGGCGAATGAGTCATTATAGCGATTTGCTGCAAAAGGCAGTAGCAACGATTGTAGCCCAAAAGGAAGAGAGTGATCTAGAAAGCCTCTTCTCCTTTGGCGAGACCACAGCCTTACAAGGTGACATCAAGGGCCTCGATGATTTTGAACTGATTTGTTTCTTAGTGGTACGTTAGCCTATGGAGAATCTGCTGTCATATCCGCAAAGCACCATTGTCGATAAGGTGGTACCCAAGACGATGTTCTACAAGTTCATGGAAGTGAACCAACGGATGAAGGTGCGCTTTGTGAATGATGTGGCGCAGATATGCTGGCTCTATAAACTTTCTGCCAGTACGCTAAACGTAACATCGAGCGAGGAACTTATTGAAATCGATGTGTTTGTAGTGACGCTGAAAGAGCAGGATTGTCCTACGGATGTCTTTACGTTTATCGACACCAACATGCCCCACCATATTGTCTTTATTCTGAAATACGAAGAGCAATATATGTTGCTGGTTAATTATAAGGAATGGAAGGACAACAACCATACGCAATTCAAAATCACCAAGTCGTTTGCGACTACATGGATGTCCCAAAAGCAACTGCTATTAGCAATTCAGGGCCAGTCGCTGCCTCGTATCTACGATAACTTCGTGGCGCAGGTTTCAGGCATTGGTGAGCATAAGGCTGGTGCACTCGCAGAGATTGTGGAACTGAAAAAGCGGATTGCTGCGATGGAATCAGAACTGCAATCCTTAGAAAAGCGTATGCGTAAGGAACCGCAATACGATGTGCAGGTCAGGATGAACAAGCAAGTAAAAACTAAGCGGCAAGAGATAGCCGCCTTAAAGATACAATTAGAAAAACTAAAATAAATGATATATGAAAGAATTCGAACCTATCAAATTAGACAAAGAAACCACAGACGGAACGGTGCGTAATTTGGATGCACTCTATCAGTTGTTCCCTTCATGCTTTACGGAGGCACCTGATGCCTTAGGTGAAGTGCATCGGGCAGTCGATTGGGGCAAGTTGCGCGAACTGCTTGGTGAGTATGTGGAAAGTGACGAGCCTGAGAAATACGACTTTACTTGGGTGGGCAAACGAGCTGCCCAGCGCGAGGCTGCTGCACCTTGTCGCAAGACGTTGCGCCCGTGTCCCGAGGAGAGCGTTGATTGGGACACCACGCAGAACCTCTATATCGAAGGCGACAACCTCGAAGTGCTGAAACTGCTCCAAAACTCCTATATGGGTAAGGTGAAGATGATCTATATCGACCCGCCATACAACACAGGAAATGACTTTGTGTATCACGATGACTTTGCACAGAGTGCAGAAGAATACGATGAGCATAACCTCGATGATGAAGGCAACCGCTATCGCAAGAATACAGACAGCAATGGCCGCTTCCATTCCGATTGGTGCTCTATGATTTATGCGAGGCTGATGGTGGCAAGGAGTTTGTTGACGGAGGATGGTGTGATATTTATTAGTATGGATGATAATGAGGTCGAAAATCTGAAAAAAATAAGCAATGAAGTTTTTGGAGAAAACAATTTTGTAGGACAATGGAATTGGTTCAAATCTGCAACTCCACCTGCTTTGTCTAAAAAAATAAAGAAAAACATCGAATATATTCTAGCTTACCAAAAAGGAGGAAACAATGATGTGTTTACTGGAGTGAAGAAAACGAGTTCTAGCAATGACCCCATCACAAAACCGCAAAACACATATAAGGATCTGTTATTTCCTGCTGGTAGCATTTCTGCAAAATTGGCAGATGGAGTTTACCCTAAAGGAATTTACGGTACAGAAAAGTTCCCCAACGAATTGTTAAATGACTTGATTGTTAAAAACGGGAAAAATGAAAATGATGTTACTTTTAGAAATCGTTTTATTTGGGTTCAAACAACTTTAGATGAACAATTATCTAATGGAACAAGAATTGAGTTAAGTAAACAGCTTGTTATATCATATAAAAAAGCAGAATACAATCGCGAAGTTCCTCCAAGTTTGATTGATATTCAAGTTGGTGTAGATACAACAGAAAATGCTGGCCGATATATTACGGACATTTTTGATGGGAAAAAGATCTTTGATTATCCAAAGCCAGTCTCCTTATTGCATTATCTAACAAACTTTTTTATAGAGGGAGATAAAGGCTCTACTATTCTTGATTTCTTCTCAGGGTCAGCCACTACAGCTCATTCTGTAATACAACTCAATGCAGAAGATGTAGGAAACCGCAAGTTTATAATGGTACAGTTACCAGAGGAAACGGCAGAGGATAGCGAGGCCTACAAGGCTGGCTATAAGAACATCTGCGAAATCGGCAAGGAGCGTATTCGTCGCGCAGGCAAGAAAATCAAGGAAGGACATCCTGAAGCAAAAGCCCTCGATATAGGTTTCCGCGTGCTGAAATGCGTCGAGTCGAACTATAAACCTGTGGCTTTTGCCCCCAAGGACTATACGCAGGAGTCGCTCGATATGTTTTTGGATAACATCAAGGAGGAACGCACAGGTCTCGACCTGCTATTCGACTGCATGATGCGCTGGGGCTTGGAACTCTCATTGCCCTACGAGACACAGAAGGTGGATGGCTGTACCATCTATAACGTGGATGACGGCAATCTCGTGGCCTGCTTCGACGGTGTAGTGACATCCGCCGTTATTGATGCCATCGCAGAGACGCATCCCCTCCGCGTGGTGTTCCGCGATAGCAGTTTCACCGAAGCCGCCCAAAAAATGAATTTGTTTGAGTTGTTCAAACAGAAGTGCGGCTGGACTGACCAGGAAGTGCAGAATAACGTCAGAGTAATATAACAGGCATTGGGGCATGCTCCATTTGCTGTGATCTTTGAAATAGTGACACAAGGAAGTTAAGAATCCTCTTCGTCTTTTGGCTGTATAAAGCCTATGGGACGGCGAGGCTTGTCCAAAGGACGATTAGCCTGAAGTTCTGCCAAAGCGGTGCTGATGGCATCGAGTTGGGCACGGGTGCTCTCGTTGATGTCGTTTTGGTCTGCGAGAATATCATCAATGTAGTCCATTACTTCACGCTTAGCCTCTAAAAGATCCTCTTTTCTGACAAGGGACGGCAGTTTGCGAAGAGCAACGAAGGCCCTCATGATGGAGATATTGACATCGATGGCTATATCGCTGTTTAAGACGCCAGATAACATGGCTAGACCCTGCTCTGTGAATGCGTATGGTAATTTACGTGTGCCTCCCCAGCTTGAAATTCCATTTTGGAATATCAAGTCGCTCTTTAATTGTTCAAACTCAGTTTTGTTTAATTGAAACATGAAGTCTGGCGGAAAACGTTTGTGATTTCGTTTCACCGCTTTGTTTAGATTTCCTGTGGTGACATGATAGAGTTCTGCAAGGTCTTTGTCAAGCATGACTTTCACACCTCTAATCTCGTAGATAAGACTTTTGATTCTTGCTAACTGGTCCATAGTAAAGTGGATTTAATGTTAATAATGTGAATTCACGGGCAAAGGTACGGTTTTATTCTGAAACTTCCAAATAAAAGATAAGAAATGTGTCATGTAGTATAGAAATAAGAGATAAAACGATATGAAACTGAAATTTAAGAACCAACAATTCCAAACGGATGCAGCGAGGGCTGTGACGGATGTGTTTCAAGGACAGAAGAATGCGGCTCTGCTGGAGTTTACCCACGACTTAGGAACGGACAATGGTGGCCTCTTCGATGCCGTGGGTTATAAGAACCAGCCCATCGAGGTACCATATAGCGAGGTGCTGAACCATATCCGTGATATCCAGATGGCTGCACAGTTGAAACCCACGGAGCGTTTCGACAGGGCAGACCTGCGACTGACTATCGAGATGGAAACAGGTACAGGTAAGACCTACACCTATATCAAGACGATGTTCGAACTGAACAAGCTCTACGGCTGGAGTAAGTTTATCATCGTAGTGCCCAGCATTGCTATCCGTGAGGGAGTCTGCAAATCGTTCGAGGTGATGAGCGAACACTTCGCAGCAGAATATGGCAAACGCATACAGAGCTTTGTCTATGACAGTTCGCAGTTGACGAAGATAGACCAGTTTGCCAGCGACAGCAACATGCACGTGATGATTATCAACACACAGGCTTTTGCTGCAAGGGGTGAGGATGCCAGACGTATCTATATGAAACTGGATGCCTTCCGTTCGCGCAGACCTATCGACGTGATTGCTGCCACGAATCCTATTCTGATTATTGACGAACCCCAGAGCGTATTGGGCGCTGATAAGAAGAATGCCACCCGCAATCGCCTGAAGGAGTTTAATCCGCTCTTTACCTTATTATATAGTGCCACCCATAGGGCCGATGACATCGTGAACATGATCTATCGACTGGACGCGATGGATGCCTACAACAAGAAACTGGTGAAGAAGATTTCTGTAGTGGGTATTGAACAAAAAGGCTCTACGGCTACCAATGGCTATCTCTATCTGGAGAGTATCGAACTCTCAGAGGGTAATCCGCGTGCCAGAATAGGCTTTGACAAGCGAGTGGGTAATGGTGTTAAGCAGGTGACGCAATTAGTTGCAGACCGTTTTGATGTCTACCAGAACTCAGGCGAGTTGCAGGAGTATGCTGATGGCTGGCGCATCAAGGAGATAGATGGTTATAATCGTTGTATCCATCTGCAGAACAACACTACATTGTATGAAGGTGAGGTGATAGGCGCTGTGAATGAACAGGTGATTCGTAAGGCTCAAATACGTGCTACCATTTTGGCGCATATCGAGAAGGAAAGGAAACTGTTCCGTCAGGGTATCAAATGCCTGTCGCTGTTCTTCATAGACCACGTAGATAACTATCGTGAGGCTGATGGCGGTAAGGGCATCTATGCACAGATATTCGAAGAGGAATATGAACGGATTGTGGGAGAACTACAACTGAGGTTTAATGATGACCCAGAATATATCAAGTATCTGAAGAGTTTTTCGCCTGATCAGGTACATGATGGTTACTTCTCACGAGATAAGAAAAATAATGTAGTAGAGTCGAAGGCGAAGGAGTCAGAGAACGAACTGCGAGGTTATCAGCTGATTATGAAGGCCAAAGAGGCGCTATTGTCATTTAAGACACCAGTACGTTTCATCTTCTCGCACTCAGCTCTGAAAGAAGGCTGGGACAATCCCAATGTGTTCCAGATTTGTACGCTGAAGGATTCCGACAACCAGACGAAGAAACGTCAGGAGGTGGGTCGTGGAATGCGCCTCTGTGTGAACCAGCAGGGAGAGCGACAGGACGAGAGTGTGCTTCATGGTGGTGTGTTCGAAGTGAATGAACTGACAGTGATTGCCAGCGAGTCGTATAACTCGTTTGCAGCAAAGCTTCAGACGGAGATTGCAGAAGCTGTGGGCGATCGTCCGCAGAAGGTTCAACCGAGTCTTTTTGCTGGTATGTTAGTAACAGATAGCCAAGGAAATCAGCGTCAGATAGACGAATTGGAAGCGAGTTTCTTGTTTGCAGAATTGGCAAAGCAAGGCTATGTAAACAGACAAGGCCAACTAACACCTAAGTATCATCAAGACAAGCAAGAGGGGACGCTCGACTTTGGAGAATATGATGAGTATAAGAAAGATGTGGAAAGGAAACTTGAAACCGTATTTAATCCTGATGCTGTCAAACCAGAGAATGGCAGGAAGGTTCGCGAGGCGAAGTTTGACTCGCAGAAGTTTGAACGCAAGGAGTTCCAAGAACTGTGGCGCCGAATCAATCATCAGACATATTATACTGTGGATTTCAAGACAGACGAACTGATTATCAAGTCTGTTATACAACTAGATAACCACTTGAAGGTTTCTGATATCCAACTTCGTATGGTGACTGGTACGCTGGATCGTATTGGCAGTAAACAACAGTTGGAACAAGGAGCTGCTATGAATATCACGGACTCACAGACGCTCTCTGTGCATGAGGAAATAGGGCAGGAGGTGAAATATGATCTGATAGGTAAACTGGTAGAGAATACTGGTCTGACACGAAAGGCTGTGGTGACTATCTTGAAGAAGATAAAACCCAATACCTTCAATCAGTTTAAGACGAACCCAGAAGAGTTTATCATCAAAGCCTCGAACATCATCAATGAGTGTAAAGCCATCGCCGTGATAGAACATGTAAAGTATCATAAACTGGACAAGCAGTTTGAAAGCGATATCTTTAGCAATACGACACTGAAGGGTAAACTGGGTGTGAATGCATTAGAATCTCAGAAGTCGCTTTATGATTTGGTGGTTGTTGATTCTGCTGGCATTGAAATGAACTTCGCCAAAGACTTGGAGGAGCGTAACGAAGTGGCTGTTTATACGAAGTTGCCTGGCGGTTTCTATATCAATACGCCAGTGGGCCATTATAATCCAGACTGGGCGATCGTATTCAAGGAAGGGCCAGACATCAAGCACGTTTATTTCGTGGCAGAAACGAAAGGCTCTCTCGAAGAATCGCAATTGCGTGAGTCAGAACGCTCAAAGATTGAATGTGCCCGTCGACATTTCGCCACTATTGGCGACTCTGCTGTTACTTATGATGTGGTTCGTAATTACAACGATTTACGAGACATTATCACGAAGTAGATAACTCAAACATAGCTGATAATGGTAAAACGAAAAAGAGGTGGATTTAGTTTCCTTGAAGCAAAAAGACCGCAGATACAACCAGTAAAAAGGATGGAACTTCCTCAGAATGGTATATTAATTGTTAATACTCTAATTACAAAAAGAGACGTTAATAATGGTTAAATAATTGAGGGGTGTCCTGCGTTTTGGGACAGGTTGCTCATATATTTGCAATCAAGATTGCGAAGACAGGCTGCTCTCGGCATAACTGAAGCAAGCTTCGTTCTGCTCTCGCTGGCACTGTCATTGTAGCGTAATTTAATTATTGACGCTTAAAATGTAAATGATATGTTCAAGTTCACTCTATATTTATGGGCTATTGTTATTATGATTTTAGGCTTTTCAATAGTTCCTACGTGGGCTATGGTTACAGCTATAATCGTAGGTGCAACTGCTGGTGTTCTGGAAGTTAAACGTCAGAAATGGCTGAAAGAGCGGAAAAGAAACCTTCAAAAGAGGCATGACGATTATATGAGGGAGTTTCGAAAGAATAAGATAAATAATTCAAAAGTAAGTGCTGGAACTCTTCTTGCTGGTGCAGCATTGGCTCATCAACTAAGGAAACATCATGAGCATAAAGATATAGACGATGAAGATTTTGATGATTTGTATGATGATGACATAGATGATGATGACGATTTTAAAGACTATGACGATATAGACTATGATAATTATATAAATGAACAAATAGAAGAACAAATGGCTTATGAAGATTATATTGCATCATTAGATAGGGATGATTAAGATAAGTGACTCATTCATTTGCAGCGTGAAATAATAAAATAGGAGGTGTCATTAATATATTCTTTTTCCCCCATAAATATTAATATAATGTATTAAGGCGATGAATAAAATAGTATCAGTGGTGTTAGTTATCCTTCAGAGTGCCTTCTTGGCTTGTTGCAATGGTTGTAATCAATCGCCAGCACCTTCGTACGATGAAGGCCCTGTGAAGGAAGCCCCCAAGAAATTGGTAGTTGATACTGTCAATGAGATAGAACAGGTGAATGAAGAGAAGAAAGATGCACCTGTTTCGCCTGCATCTTCTTCTGTCTCGACTTCGAGATCAACTTCTTCCTCATATGGTTCTTCATCGTCATATAGGCATAGGGAGAAAGAGTCTGATAATATGCGTGGTTTCGATCCTGCCTCTGAGGATGATATGGATGATAACGGCATGAGGCGTTATATGGAGAACAATGATGAAGAGGGGTGGGATTAAAAAAAGGGCTCCGCTGAGCCCTAATAAATAATAACCTAAATCTAATATCATAAAATGTCAAGTCGTCATCACGACGTGTCGAATAACAAAAACCATTATCTTATATTATCCAGCAGTTCCACTGCGGGGGTCTCTTGCATTTTGATGTAGGCGAAGAGTTTCTTGCCTGCGTCTTTGAGGCTGGCCCCGAAGAGATATACCACATCGTCGATGATCAGGAAGCGATCATGATTTCGCTGGCAGAGATTGACGGTGATGGGTGGATATTGCTGATTATGTCGCGTTATGTCAAGCTGTTGCTGATTTGATAACTGACGTGTGTATATGGTGGCTGAAACGTTGGCATCGCACTTGCTGAGCATCGTCAGGGTGGTCTCGTCGATATAGTTGTCGATGAGGACGATTGAATGTTTAGCCTGTTTGATAAGGCTGACAATCTGCACGTAGGCGTCGAAGATCTGGCCATCGAAGAAGATGCCTTCTACTGGGGGTAGGGATGAGCGGACGAAGAAATCAACCTTCTCTGTTAAATTAGCAACTTGATGTTCTAACACTGAAATGCGCTGATTGACTACGTATCCTTTTAGCAAATAGTCTTTGAGGACTTGGTTTGCCCATCTTCTGAATTTTATACCTTGCTCGGACTTTACTCGATACCCAACAGACATAATCATATCAATGCTATAGAATTCTATGGTTCTGTTGACTATTCTGCCACCTTCATTTTGAACTATCGCAAAATTTGCGACAGTTGGAACATTGGCTAATTCCTCGTGTAAGGCGTTGTTGACATGCTTGCCTATGGTTTTTACGTCTCTGCCGAAGAGAGTAGCCATCTGTTGCCGATTCAGCCATACAGTATCATCCTCAACTCTTACTTCCAGCCTGATGGTTTCATCGGGTTGGTACATCACGATCTCGCCAGTGCTTGATTCAATGTTGTTCATACCGTTATTTTTAAGTTCGACAATTATTTGATGATGCAAAGGTAGTGTATTTATATTAAACCACCAAATGATTTGCGCAAAATCTGCACATATGATCAATTATATAGCAAAAGGGCTCGCTGTCTCAGCGAACCCCTTGCTAATTTATTACAAACATTACCAAATAACCAATAACCTAAAACAAATATGAAAATGAACAAACGTATGATTCAAATAACTGATGCAAAGGTACGGGGATTTTGGGCTGATTCCAAGAAAATGGCCAGATTCTTGTCGGAGTTGTTGCGACAAGGGATTATAACTGCGACAGAGTAAGGGAAGAGATCTAGAGTGTGTCGTAAATAGTATTAATTTAATTCTGTTATTCTATCATTAAGGCATAACGGCGGGCCTGAGTTTCTTGTTTGGAGAATTCTCGAGCAGGGCTCCCATTTTTAGGAATGCGGCCCAACTTATAGATCCAGGAGTTAAATGGTTCATCACTTCAATTGATAAAATTAATCTTTCTCACTAACAATCTGCTCGATAAATGCATCCATCTCAGCATACTCCATAGAGTTGAAGTCGTTTTTCTTCTTATAATCTATTTTGTTGTTGTGGAGCATCGCCTTCAGGTAAGCAATATAATAATACTGTCCCTTAATGGCTGTCTTGAACGTCTTGAAACGTCTGACTTCTTCTGGGCGATTGTTCATGATGCCCTCAGGTTTTGTAACTCTCTCAGCTGGCATTAAAGTCTCCAGCATGTTTGTGCAACGCTTGAATTGTAAGAAACTGGGATGTTTGAAATAGTCTCTCATCATCCCGAATTGCTTTTTCATTTCTGCGTGAGCCATATACAGATCTGTGTACTTGGTTTCCAGTTTCTCTGTATAGTCGGCATATTGATCCATCAATTTGCAATTCTGCACATACTTTTTTGCGAGTTCATTACCTTGCATACTAACTGGAATAGTAGCAGGGAGGGGAGCAACTGGTTCGGGCTTTGGTCCGAAATACACGGCCTCTGCCACTTTCTTGAATCTTTGTCTCATTAATAAAGTTCATCATGCATTTAATTAATTGTGTTATTGTGTCTCTGATTGCCGTTATTTATCGCAAATCGAGTGCAAAGATAATACTTTATTGTA
>CAMJGE010000020.1 GCA_946405145.1 uncultured Prevotella sp. | reverse complement strand
GCCTGATTGAGGATCTTCTGATAGGTCTCATAGCCGAGATCGGAGATGAAGCCGCTCTGCTCAGAACCCAGCAGATTGCCTGCACCACGGATGTCGAGATCCTGCATGGCGATGTTGATACCTGAACCGAGGTCGGAGAAGTTCTCGAGGGCTTCCAGACGACGACGACTATCAGCAGGCAGGTCGGCTAATGGCGGTGCCAACAGATAACAGAAGGCTTTGCGGTTGCCTCGTCCCACACGACCTCGCATCTGATGCAGGTCGGAGAGTCCGAAGTTATGCGCACTGTTGATGATGATGGTGTTGGCGTTGGGGATGTCAATACCGTTCTCAACGATGGTGGTAGAGAGCAGCACATCATAATCATAGTTGGAGAAATCGAGGATGATCTTCTCGAGTTCCTCGGGCTTCATCTGTCCATGTCCGATAGCCACACGGGCATCAGGGATGTATTTATGGATCATCTCGGCGATATGCGTCAGGTCGCTGATGCGGTTGTTCACGAAGTAGATCTGTCCGTTACGCGACATCTCGAAGTTAATGGCATCGGTGATGATCTCCGCGCCAAAGGTATGGATCTCCGTCTGGATGGGATAGCGGTTGGGCGGCGGTGTCTGGATGACACTGAGGTCGCGGGCACCGACCAGTGAGAACTGCAACGTGCGTGGAATGGGGGTAGCCGACATGGTGAGAGTATCAACATTCGACTTCAGCTGGCGCAGTTTCTCCTTGGTGGAGACGCCAAACTTCTGTTCCTCGTCGATGATGAGCAGTCCGAGATCCTTGAACTGTACGGACTTGCTGATGAGCTTATGCGTACCTATTATTATATCCACTTTACCCTCTGCCAGATCTTTCAGGATGGCAGTGGTCTGCTTGGTGGTTCGGGCCCGCGTGAGATACTCCACACGCACCGGCATATCCTTGAGTCGGCTTGTGAACGTACGGAAGTGCTGATAGGCCAGTACGGTGGTAGGCACCAGCACTGCCACCTGCTTACCATCGGTTGCTGCCTTGAAGGCGGCACGGATGGCGACCTCAGTCTTACCAAAGCCCACATCACCACATACCAGACGGTCCATCGGCTTCGCCATCTCCATATCGGCTTTCACATCCTGCGTGGCCTTGAGCTGATCGGGGGTATCCTCATAGAGGAAGCTGGCCTCCAGCTCGTGCTGCAGATAGGTGTCGTGACTGAAGGCGAAACCTTTCTCACGACGGCGCTTGGCGTAGAGTTTGATGAGGTCACGGGCTATATCCTTGATATGCTTCTTGGTGCGCTCCTTCATGCGCTCCCACTGGCCTGTGCCAAGGGTGGAGAGACGCGGCGCCTCACCACCATCCTGAGACTTGTATTTCGATACTTTATACAAAGAGTGGATCGTCACGTAGATACTATCGCCACGCTGATAGGTGATCTTGATCATCTCCTGATAGGATTCCTCGCCCTTCGCATTGGTCACCGGCATACGTACCAAGCCGCCAAACTTGCCGACACCATGATCTACGTGTACCACGTAGTCGCCTATCTCGAACTGCTGAATCTCCTTCAGCGTAAGTGCCATCTTACCACTGCGGGCCTTGTCGCTCTTCAGGTTGTATTTATGGAAACGGTCGAAGATCTGGTGATCGGTGAAAAAGCAGACACGCAAGTCATCATCGACAAAACCTTCGTGAAGTGTATTCTGAACAGGGGTGAACACGATGTCCTTGGCCTTTTCGGCGAAGATGTCCTTCAGGCGCTCGTTCTGTTTCTGACTATCGGCAAGGATATAGATCTGATAGCCCTGCAGCAGATAGTCCTCAAAGGCTTTGGTAAGCAGATCAAAGTTCTTATGGAAAAGCGGCTGAACAGAGACATGGAAGGTAAGCGTAGAGAGGCGAGAAGTGGGATTTGTGGGGCGATGACCAAACTCAATGCGACGGAAGGTGTCGGCAACATCCTTAAACTGGGCACCTGTGATCAACTGCAGTTCCTTACGCATCTGAAGCTCTATCTCATGCTGTTCCAACTCTGTGGCACCACTCAGCTGTTCTGCCTTTGCCTGAGCGGAGAAGCCCTCCTGATAGATGCGATCGATAGCGTCGCGCACATAAAGATAATCTTTTGTGACAAGCAGCATCTCTTTTGGGAGGAAAGAGAGGAAAGGCACCTTATCATCCGTGCTCACCAGCTCTGGTACAATCTCTACCTGGGTGCGATGGTCTTTCGACAGCTGATCCTCGACCTCAAACGTACGGATAGAGTCGATATCGTCGCCAAAGAAGTCGATGCGGTAAGGGTATTCGCAGCTAAACGAATAGACATCAAGGATAGAGCCACGCAAGGCAAACTGACCTGGTTCATAGACATAGTCAACCTCACGGAAGCCGAAGTCACGAAGCGTCTTCTCGATATCAGCCACCGCAATGGTCTGGTCTTTCTCAAGAACCAGTGTACGGGAATCGAGATTCTTCTTGGAAACCACCAACTCTGCCAATGCCTCCGGATAGGTGACCACATAGCGCACAGACGACAGGCGCGTCAGCACCTCTGTACGGAGAATCTCACTTGCGGCATCGCGCTGGGCATACTTCACCGCACGCCGATAGCTGGAGGGGAAAAACAATACATCGTCTGTACCCATCAACTGGGTGAGATCGTGGTAGAAATAGCCTGCCTCCTCAGCATCCTGAAGCACGAAAAGTAACTGCGCCTGGCTCTTGGAAGCCAGACTGGCAAACAGCATCGGGGCTGATGAGCCCAACAAACCATCGAGGAAAATATGCCTTTCGGAAGCTTTCCCCAACAGTTTTGCCAAAGCCGACACTTGCGGCAATTGGACGTATAATCTCTCTAATTCCTGTATATTCATCGCGTAATCGGGTGCAAAAATACTAAAAAATTTGGTATTTTGCTCACTTATTCGTACCTTTGCGGCGTAAATCTGAAAAAAATGCATCAAAGCGATAGTATTGTCATCATACCGACTTACAATGAGAAGGAAAACATCGAGAAAATTATCCGTGCGGTGTTTGCCTTAGATAAGTGTTTCCATATACTTGTCATCGACGACGGTTCCCCTGACGGAACTGCTGCCATCGTGAAAGTGCTCATATCAAATGAGTTCTCAGACCGTCTGTTTATTCTGGAGCGCAAAGGCAAGCAGGGACTGGGCACAGCCTACATCACTGGTTTTAAATGGGCATTGGAACGCGAATATGAGTATATTTTTGAGATGGATGCCGACTTCAGTCATGATCCCCACGACCTGCCGAGACTCTATGCGGCCTGTCATGATGAGGGTAACGACGTGGCTATCGGTTCACGCTATGTGACAGGTGTCAACGTGGTGAACTGGCCCATCGGACGTGTACTGATGAGCTATTTCGCATCGAAATATGTGAGAATGGTAACAGGTTTCCTGGTTCATGACACCACAGCTGGTTTCGTGTGCTACAAGCGTCGTGTGCTGAAGACCATCGAACTCGACAAGATCCGTTTCAAGGGCTATGGTTTCCAGATCGAGATGAAATATACAGCCTATAAGATCGGTTTTAAGATCAAGGAGGTGAGCGTAATCTTCGTGAACCGCTGCGAAGGCACCAGCAAGATGTCGGGTGGCATCTTCGGTGAGGCATTTTTCGGTGTGATGCGTCTGCGCTGGGATGGCTGGATGAGAAAATACCCTAAGATTAAGACAGAATAACATAAGAACAAAAAGGTGAAGCTATTTTTTAAGATACTATACATTATCTATCAGATCATCATAGGTCTGCCAGTACTGCTGTTTATCACCATCTTTACAGCACTGGAGGTAGGTATTGGTACTACTATCGGCAATGGCCACTTCTGGGGCTATTATCCTGGAAGATGGTGGGCTAAGATTATTGTGAGAACATTGTTGCTACCCATTAAGATTGAAGGGAAAGAGAACCTGGAGAAGGATCAGAGCTACGTGTTTGTGGCCAACCATCAGGGTATCTTCGACATCTTTGTGATCTACGGGTATCTGGGGCGCAACTTTAAGTGGATGATGAAACATGAGTTGGGCAAGATTCCGTTTATCGGCTATGCCTGCAGAAAGTCACATCAGATATTTGTAGATAAGCGTGGACCGAAAAAGATACAAAGGACTTACGAGCGAGCCCGTGAGATTCTGCAGGAGGGATATAGTGTGACGGTGTTCCCAGAGGGTGCCCGTTCGTTCACAGGTCACATGGGTATCTTCAGGAAGGGTGCCTTCGCACTTGCCGACGAGTTGCAGCTGCCTGTAGTGCCGCTGACCATCAATGGCTCTTTCGACATCCTGCCACGTACAAAGGGATTCATCAATCTCATCAACTGGCATCCGCTCTCACTGACTATCCATCAGCCTATCTACCCTGTAGGACAGGGTCCTGACAATGTGGCTGCTACCATGCACCAGGCATACGATTCCGTCATGTCTGGACTGGTTCCTGAATATCAAGGTTTTATAGAAAATCCAGACCAATGATTGCAAGAAGTTTTATAGTGTTCCTATTGCTGAACATCCTACCGTTTCTATTCTTCTATCTGCGTTTTTTTAAGCATTCGGAATGGTGGAAACAAGTATTGTTATGGCTACCCAGCGTGGGAATGGTGGCCTACACCATCTACCTGGCTTTAGAGCCAAACTTTATTCCCAACAACGACCGCATCATCGTGTTGTACATCTACCTATTATTGATAGGACTGGTGATAGCTCCCATGTGGATATTCATCCTTTGTTCGCTTGCGGGCAGAGGCTGTTCGGCACTCGTCAGGAAGTATTGCACGAAGGACAAAGAGAAGCCCCGCAAAAACTACGGTAACTTTTTAGGAGTCATACTGATTCCCATCATCTGGTTTATTGTGCTCTGGGGGGCATTCCCCGGGTTTAATAAGTTTGAGGTAAACCATACAGAGTACGTGTCGGAAGAACTCCCTAATGCCTTCGACGGCTATCGCATCGTGATTCTCTCTGATGCCCACGTAGGTAGTTACCAACAGCGCAATACCTGGGTATTAGAGCAAGCCATTGACAGCATTAACGCCCAACAGCCGGATATGATTGTGTTTACTGGCGATCTGCTGAACATCCAGCCGGCTGACCTCTATCCCCACATCAAAACCCTGAGTAAGTTGAAGGCAAAGGATGGTGTCTTCTCCATTCTTGGTAATCACGACTATGCTGAATATCTGGGCTGCGACGAAGCCATCAAGGTGGCAAACATCAAAGAGACCATCAGTCTGGAGAAACAGCTGGGCTGGACACTGCTGCTCAATGAGAGTCAGACGATTCAGCGCGACACTGACCAGATTATATTAGCTGGTATGGAGAACGATGGCGACGGCAAGCACTTCCCTCAGAAAGGCGATATCGCTAAGACTCTGAAAGATGTAAAGGACGGAGATTTCGTGCTGATGCTGGAACACGATCCCTCATCCTGGCGACGTAAGATTATTCCCGATGGAAGAGCCCAGCTCACCCTCAGCGGACATACCCACGCCATGCAGTTCAACATCTTTGGCTGGTGCCCGATGTCGGTCTTAGGCAAGGAGTTCTGGGGCTGGTATGAAGAGGGTCGGCAGAAACTGTTTGTAACAGCAGGTCTGGGCGGTCTGATTCCCTTCCGCTTTGGCGCTACGGGTGAGATTGTTGTGCTGACACTGAAAACAAAATAGAAAGAAGCGTAATAACTAACTTAGAAAACCTAAAAGATTATGAGAAAGTGTATTTTCAAACTGGCAGTTGTTATGGCATCATTGCTGGTATCGATGGGCAGTATGGCTCAGTCAAACAAGGTGAACAACTTCCGCATCAAGCGCGGAACAAACGTCAGCCATTGGCTGTCACAGTCGGAACAGCGTGGTGAGGCCCGTCGCCTCCATATCCAGGAGGATGATTTCGACCGTCTGGAGGATCTGGGATTCGACTTCGTGCGTATCCCCATCGATGAGGTACAGTTCTGGGATGAGAAGGGCAATAAGCTGCCTGAGGCATGGGACTTGCTGAACAATGCCCTCGACTGGAGCCGCAAGCACAATCTGCGTGCCATCGTGGATCTGCACATCATCCGTTCTCACTATTTTAATGCCGTCAACGAGAATAATCAGGCTGCTAACACCCTCTTCACCTCTGAGAAGGCACAGCAGGATCTGATCAACCTGTGGTATCAGCTCTCTGACTTCCTGAAGAACCGCAGCTGCGACTGGGTGGCTTACGAGTTTATGAACGAGCCTGTGGCTGATGAGCATGAGCAGTGGAACCAGCTGGTGGCAAAGGTACATAAAGCACTCCGTTCAAGAGAGCCTCAGCGCACACTTGTCATCGGCTCAAACCGCTGGCAGGGTCACGAGACGATGAAGTATCTGAAGGTGCCTGAGGGTGACAAGAACATCGTGCTCTCTTTCCACTACTACAATCCGATGCTGCTCACTCACTACGGTGCCTGGTGGACACCACTGGGCAAATATAAGGGTAAGATCCACTATCCTGGTGTGCTGGTGTCAAAAGAGGATTACGAGGCAGCTCCGGATGAGATCAAGGCTGAGCTGAAGCAATATACAGAGGGAGTATGGGATATCAACAAGATCCGTGAGCAGTTCAAGGATGCCATCGAGGCTGCGAAGAAATACGACCTGCAGCTGTTCTGCGGTGAGTGGGGCGTGTATGAGCCGGTGGATCGTGAACTCGCCTATAACTGGACACGTGATATGCTGACCGTCTTCGATGAGTTCAATATCGCCTGGACCACATGGTGCTACGATGCCGACTTCGGTTTCTGGGATCAGCAGCGCCACAGCTTCAAGGACTATCCCCTGGTAGAGCTCCTGATGTCAGGCAAGCCCCTGGAGAAGAAATAATCAGAGATTAGCCGCGAGGAATTTGCGGCAGATTTCTATGGGAAGACCACGACGGCGGGCATAGGCCTGCAGCTGGTCTTCCCCTATTTTTCCCAGGTTGAAATAATGGGCTTCGGGATGAGCCAGCATCAGACCGCTGACACTTGCATGGGGTTTCATGGCACCACTCTCCGTCAGACGGATGCCGATCTGTTTCATATCCAACAGGTCATCCAGCACGAAGTTCAGACTGGTATCCGGCAACGAGGGATAGCCCACCGCAGGACGGATGCCCAGAAACTTCTCCACCAGCATATCCGCAATCGAGAGATTCTCATCAGGCGCATAGCCCCAGAGTTGCTTGCGAACCTGCAAGTGCAGCACTTCTGCCGCAGCCTCAGCCAGACGATCAGCCAACAGCTGTGCCATCATCTTCTGATAGGCATCAGACGAAAAATCCGTCTCCAAGCCCGTATCGACAGAAGTGGCAAAAAGTCCGATCTTGGAAGTTAATGATGAGGAGGCTGCAGACGCTAAAGGTGCGACATAATCCGACAAAGAACGATAGCCACTACCCACCTCCTGCTGACGGAGCATCGGGATGCGCTTGTTGCCTGACACGATGATATCATCACCATCGCTATAGGCATCAAGCAACAGAAAGAGTGCATGGGCATGATATTTCCCTTCCAACGAATCAAGAAAAGCCTCAGCCTCCTGGTGTAATCGCTCTTTCTCCGACGGGTCTTTCACCTGCCAGGCAAAGAAGAAATAAGGCCAGTTGATATAAGGCCTGAGTTGGGAAATATCGTAAGTCTGTATCATCTGAAAGTTACTGGTTGGCCGATGTAACTGGTATCCACCCTACCCTGCTGATAAACGGTATGTCCATTGCAGAGGGTACGTTCAACGCGCCACAGGTACATGTGACCTTCCATCGGGCTCCAACCGCATTTACTCTGAATCACATCCTTTGTCACTGTCCATCCGGTATCAGGGCGCACCAACACGATATCGGCCTGATAGCCCTCACGGAGGAAACCACGACGCTGCACCTCAAAAAGACGGGCTGGATTATGACACATCAGCTCCACTAGACGTTCGATGGAGAGCACACCCTGATCCACGAGTTCGAGCATCGTCACCAACGAGAACTGTATCATCGGCATACCACTGGCTGCTTTCTGGCATCCACCCTCTTTCTGAGACAGCAGATGGGGTGCATGATCCGTGCCTATCACAGAGATTCTTCCATCGTTGAGTGCCTCACGCAAGGCATCACGATCATGCAGGGTCTTGATGGCAGGATTACACTTGATGCGAGAACCCAAAGCCGCATAGTCCCGATCGTAGAAATAGAGATGTGACACGGTGGCCTCAGCAGTGATAGCAGGATATTCTGGAGAGATCAGTTCCAACTCACGAGCCGTTGTGAGATGAGCCACATGCAGGCGAGCCTGATGCTGACGTGCCAGCTCTACGGCTAACTTCGTACTCTCATAACAGGCTTCCTCGCTGCGGATCTCAGGATGATGCGTCACCTTCGGGTCATCACCATATTTCCGGATAGCCTCAGCCATATTGCGATTAATGATATCAGTATCTTCGCAGTGCGTCATGATGGGAAGCTTGGAAGAAGCGAAGATCGTTTCAAGTGCCTCTCTGCGATCCACCAGCATATTGCCCGTAGAGCTTCCCATAAACAGCTTCACACCAGGAATACGATGCACGTCGAGCTCTAGCAAGAGGGCTGCATTATCATTGGTAGCACCAAAGAAGAACGAGTAGTTCACATGACTCTTCTGGGCAGCAAGTGCGAATTTCTCATCCAAAGCCTCCAAGGTGGTGGTCTGCGGCACTGTGTTAGGCATATCGAAATAGGTCGTTATGCCACCTGCCGCCGCCGCACGGCTCTCACTCTCGATATCGGCCTTAGCCGTCAGTCCTGGTTCACGGAAATGCACATGATCGTCGATGACACCAGGCAGGATAAAACAGCCCGAAGCATCTATGACCTCATCATAGGATGCTTCGGGTGTATGGGGTTCTGTGTAAATCTGAGCTATCTGGGAATCCTCAATGAGGATGGAGCCGTTAAACACGCGGCCCTCATTTACCAGCGTTCCGCCTTTAATCAGCGTTCTCATTTCTGCGGGATGTTGAGAGAAGGAGCAGCCATCGAGTCAGCAACCTGCGGCAGCGTGTCAGGCACTACCTGTGTGGGAGCAACTGCCTGAGGCGTATCATCCACCAAGCCGTTCTGGCGAGCCTGAATCTCATTGGCCGCCTGATAATACTGCTTCACGTAAGGATCCTCCTTGAATTTCTTGGTGGCCTTACTCATGATATCCTCAATCTGAGGTGTCAGCACAGGGTAAGGATAGCCACTGGTCATCATCATGAAGACACCAGGCCCCAACACATTATCGAAGTTCTCGACGATGAAGTTAGTCACCAGGCTGTCCTCCTGCTGTGCCAGACGAGCGGCCTCCGCAGACAACTTACGATTGATAATCTCTTCATCGATACCGTCGAGCAGCATCTGACTCTGCTTGTGCGACAACTCATTCATCTCGTTACCGATCTGGTCGTGACGATTGATGAACTGATACAGCTTATCATTCAATGGCGTGCCACTGACACTGCGACCTGTATTGTCGATGTGTACTTCTATCTCGCCCTTCTCCACAACAACAGGCATCGCAAGCGGCTCATCATCCATATAAAGATTAGCCAACTTCACCGTATCAAGAAGACCGGCGAAGCGGAATTTACCATGCACTACATCACAGGAATCCATGCTCTTCAGTTCCTGATCCTTCACCGTTTTCAGATAGAGTTTACTACCATCAAGTGACGATACAGAGGATGAACCTTGTATCGAATAGGACTGCGCACAGGATGCGAGCGTGGCCATAACGACAAATGCGTATAGAATCTTGTTCATATTAATACCTTTCGTGGCGCAAAAATACAACGATATATTGAAGTAGAAAAAAAAATTTGCGCATTTTAAAACAATTGCGCAAACTTTTATAATTTTTTTGCCTCTTTTTCCAATTCATTACCTATTCTGTGCGTAGAATAGAGTTGCAAGATTGCAGCAATCAGCAAGGTAATGACCCACTTATTATATACATATTCTATATATGTGATATAGTCAAGACCTAAAAAATTACCCTTACTGGCTATCATCAGCAGTCCTGAAAGCAGGAAAAACACATCACTCACCAACTGGATTCTGCGCAGACGACGGAGCACGAAGTTGCTTCCTTCATAACGCTGAAGCATCTGCATCGATGCAAAACCTAAGGCACCAACAGAAAATACATAAGGAGCACTGTCCCATGCCAGCACACTGGTACCCGCTCCAATCACCATCAGCAGGGCTCCCAGCAAAAATATCGCAGTCTGTACTTTATTCAGTTGTCGCATATTTCTTGATAGGGTTTTCATCCTCACCATCATCGCTCAACACGAAGATGTCTTCATCGTCAGCCTTCATGAAATAGCGCTCACGTGCTATCTTCTCCATTGCTTTCGGATTCCTGTCCAACTCACGGATCCGTGCCTGGTCACGACGAAATTCTGCATTATATCTCTCAGTTTCCTCCTTTAACTCACGGATGTGCAGCAGATTCTTATAATGACTCCAGAAACTGCTCTCGTCAAGGAAACCGACGATAGCGAGACCCGCAATGGTAACGACGGCATACTTGAAGAACAAAGAATGCCAAATCCGAAGCAGGAATGTCTTTACACGATTCAAACCTTTCATATATTCGTAATTTGCCTGCAAAGATACAAAAAAAGAAAGAAGTAAAAAGGTAAAAAGGTAAAAAAATGAAGGAAAGGATTTACTTTTTTACTCTTTTACTCTTTTACCTTTAATTATTTTTGTATCTTTGCCAAAAATTTATTCAGATTATTATGGAATACATCGTTTCAGCACGGAAATACCGTCCAATAACCTTCGACACTGTCGTGGGGCAGGCGGCTTTGACCACTACGCTGAAGAATGCCGTAAAAAGCGGAAAACTGGCACACGCCTACCTGTTCTGCGGGCCGCGAGGTGTGGGAAAGACTACCTGTGCCCGTATCTTTGCCAAAGCTATCAACTGTCAGAATCCTACAGCTGAGGGTGAGGCATGTAACGAATGTGAAAGCTGTCAGTCGTTTAACGAGCAACGCTCGCTGAACATCTTCGAGCTTGATGCCGCATCAAACAACTCGGTGGAGCATATCAAGACCCTGATGGAGCAGACACGCATCCCGCCGCAGCTTGGCAGATACAAAGTGTTTATCATCGATGAGGTGCACATGCTTTCCACGGCTGCCTTCAACGCTTTTCTGAAAACGCTGGAGGAGCCACCCGCACACGTCATCTTCATTCTGGCTACCACAGAGAAGCATAAGATCCTGCCAACCATTCTGAGTCGTTGTCAGATTTATGACTTCGAGCGTATGACGGTTCGCAACACGGTGGATCATCTGAAGCATGTAGCGGAGAAGGAAGGTATCACTTATGAGGAGCAGGCTCTGGCCGTGATTGCCGAAAAGGCAGATGGCGGAATGCGTGACGCCCTCTCCATCTTCGACCAGGCTGCATCATTCTGTCAGGGGAACATCACCTACGAGAAAGTGATTGAAGACCTGAACGTGCTGGATGCCGAAAACTATTTCCAGATTATCGATCTCTCTATCGAGAATAAGGTTAGCGACATCATGCTGCTGCTGAATAACGTCATCAACAAGGGATTCGACGGCGGTCTGCTGATCCAGGGACTTGCTAAGCACGTCCGTAACGTATTGATGGCAAAAGATCCGCAGACACTCCCTCTGCTGGAGGTAAGCGATCAGCAACGACAGCGCTATCAGGATCAGGCGAAGCGATGCGAGACCCGTTTCCTTTATCAGGCACTGAAAAAGATGAATCAGTGTGATATCAACTATCGCCAGTCGAGCAACAAGCGTCTGCTTGTGGAACTGACACTGATCGAGATAGCCCAGATCACACAACCCGACGATGAAGGCGACAGCGCGGGGCGTCGCCCCAGAAGATTAAAATCCCTGTTTATGCATCTGATGCGACAGGCTCAGCCCAAGACAGCGGCCCCACAGGTAGCCGCGGCTAAGCCCCTCGCAGCAAAGGCTAGTAGCCCTAGTAAGCCTAGCCAGCCTAGTAGTCCTAGCCAGCCTAGTAGTTCTAGTAAGCCTAGCCCCGCTAGCGTCAAGCTTGGCGGCATCGGCTTCTCCTGGAACAATCTGATGGACCAGGGGAAGCCGTCAAAGATCAATATCATCCCAGGCACCGTTTCAACAACCATTCCCCAGCAGAAGAATGCACAGTTCTCGCAAGAGGATCTTGAACTGCAATGGATGGCAATGTGTAATCGTATGCCCCAAGAGCTCAGCGGCATTGCCACCCGCATGAAGAACATGAACCCTACCATCACAGAATTGCCACAGATAGAAGTACAAGTTGACAATTCACTGATCAAACAGGAGATGGAGGATTTCAAAGGCCGTATCCTCAGCACACTAAAGAACGGACTTCAGAACGAGAACATCTCGCTTGAAATCCGTATCATTGAGCATCAAGACCAGCCCAAGCCGCTGACGCGCCGCGAACAGTTTGAGAAACTGACAAAAGAAAATCCTGCCATAGACAAGCTACGACAGGTTTTCGATCTTGAACTGGCATAAGGGCTGAGCGCCCTTACCCTTATTCCCCTATGAACCGTTTGATGGTTGCCAGACAAGCCTCGCTGCTAACGGGCTTTGCCAGAAAGTCGTCACAGCCAGCATCCATAGCTGCCTGACGATCACTGTCGAAAGCATTAGCTGTCAGTGCCACAACAGGCAGATCAGGATATTTCTCCTTGATAGCCTTTGTAGCCTCCAGACCAGTCATAATGGGCATTTTAATATCCATCAAGACAATATCATACTGGTCCTTGTCCACCATATCGACAGCCTCCTGACCATTCCTTGCACGATCAAACTGATAGAATTTCTTCAAGATGTAAGTCATCAATACGAAATTGCTGTCATTGTCCTCAGCTATTAAAATCTTCTTCATATCACTTAATATTTGATAGTTAGTTGTTTTTCTTCCAGAGCTTGCTCATATCCTCGAGTGTCTTACCCTTAGTCTCAGGAACCAGACGCCATACGAACAGGGCCGCAATCACACAGATGATACCATAGAGACCATAGGTGAACCAGTGTCCAAAGTCATCACCCTCCGTCAGATGCATGTTGAACATCGGTACGAACGAAGAGCTGACAATGAAGTTAGAGATCCACTGGAAAGCCACAGCAATAGCCACAGCGCCACCACGGATGGTGTTGGGGAATATCTCAGCAATGAGCACCCAGGTGATGGGACCCCATGAGAACATAAACGAGGCAGAATAAACCAACAGTGACGCAGCTGTTACCAGCTCCAGTCCTGCATGACCGAATGTCACTGCTACACCAAAAGCACCAAGCGCCATTCCCAGTGAACCAGAGATGAGCAGAGGCTTGCGTCCCCACTTCTCAACGGTAAACACAGCCACGAGTGTAAACGAGATATTGATGATACCCATAAATACCGTCAGGATCATGGGGTTGTCCATACCCATATCGCCGAAGATACGAGGTGCGTAGTAGAGCACCGCATTGATACCCACAGCCTGCTGGAATACAGACAGCATGATACCTACAAAGATACAAAGCGCACCATAGGTCATGAGTTTCTCGGTCTTTACCACCATCGTGTCCTTGATGTCCTGCAGAATCTGTGCAGCCTTTGAAGCTCCATTGATCTTAGCCAGAATGCCCTCTGCCTTCTTATCCTGTCCGATACTTACGAGGTAACGCGGTGTCTCAGGCACGAAGCAGATCAGCAGGGCGAAAAGACCTGCGGGCACAGCCTCACTACCGAACATATAACGCCAACCAGTAGTTACTGTCCACTGTGCGGCAGGGTTGATAGCGGCCAAGCCTTTACCCATCTCCTCCACGAGCGGCTGGATATGGTCGCCCAGGATGAAGAAGTTCACGAAGTAAACCACCAGCTGACCGAAGATAATAGCGAACTGGTTCCAGCTGACGAGCATACCACGGATATTCGAAGGAGCCACCTCACCGATATACATCGGACAGATAGCAGAAGCCAGACCTACACCGATACCACCGATCACACGGTAGAAATTAAACATAATCAGCAGTGAATAGGTAGGTGTGCCATACTCAAAGAACATGAACTCAGGATCCATTGAGCCCAGAGCTGAGATAAAGAATAGCAAACCTGCGATAATCAGTGACTTCTTACGACCCAGGTTCGTAGCCAGATAGCCTGAGAGGGCAGATCCGATAATACAGCCTATCAAAGCGGATGCCGAAGTAAAACCATGCCATCCGTCAGTATAGGCAAAATCCTTAGCCTCCATAAAGAAAGCTTGAAGTCCTTTCTCAGCGCCAGAGATGACTGCTGTGTCATAACCGAATAACAGGCCACCGAGTACTGCGACCATTACAATTGAAATCAGGTAGGCTTTGCTACCCTGTTCTTTCAGTTCATTCATCTTTTCCAGTTTTTATTGTTAATAATTCTATTTCTTCTCCACTGGGAGGCTGAGAGTGAATGATGTTCCAGCCTCCGAGGTCCAGTCAAGCTTCAGTATGCCACCTAGCTTCTGAGCCGTTTCCCAGCAATACGCCAAGCCCAAACCCAGTCCCTCATTAAACTCATTCACCTTTACCCATCGTTGGAAGATGGTCTCCATCTTATCCGAGGGAATACCACATCCTGTATCCTCGACACTGAAGAGCATCATCTTTCTGCCCTTCTGCATCTCCGTGCGTACCTTTAATATAATATATCCCTCTTTTGTAAACTTGGCTGCGTTTTCCAGAAGGTTACTGAGCATCAGCAGCAGACTGTTTGCATTGGTGAACAGCAGGCCATCGCCTTCCGTCTGGTCGTCCAGCCTCACCTTGACCTTTGTGTCATCCACCTGTGGCATGTTCTCCATTGCCTTACGACAGATGGCGATACCATCAGTCAACTCTGCCTGCTCCATCAGATCCTTTGTACTGTCATTAGCCATAGCGAGCATCTTATTGACAAGCGATGTGATCTGGTAGGTGTTATGACCTATGGTCTTAGAGATCTCTTTACGCTGTTCGTCGCCCATGTCAGGACCCATTTCTGCCAGTACCTGCGAGAAGCCGTTGATGATGTTCAGCGGCGTTCGGATCTCGTGGCTGACACTCATGATAAACTCAGTCTTCATCTCGTCAGCAGCAGCCACCTTCTTATAGGCCGTTTTCAACTCAGCGTTTTTCGCCACCAGTTGCTTATTGAACTTACGGCGAATCAGAATATTACGGGCCATCAGCACAATGGCGAGAATAGCCAGCAATACACCGCCGAACAAGATATAGTTCATCAGGCGAGCCATCTTCTGACTTCTTCTCATGAGCTGCATCTCCTCATCCGTGCGATCGATATTCTCAACAATCATCACACCCGTGATAGAGTCGCGCTTATGCATCAGTTCGCGCTGCGTCATAAACGCCATATCATCATCACCCATATAGCGGTAGATATCACATTCCAGCAGATACTGCTCTTTCAGGTTCCGCAGCGCTTTTGCCTGGGCGAAAGCCTCCTCCGGGCCCTTGTCTAACAGTGTCACATAGACACGGGCATAAGGTGTGAAGAGGTCAGCTGAAGGATTCGGGTTCAGCTTTTCAGCCTCCTCCATCTTGGCAATACAACTCCTGAAATCGGCATAGTCCTTCTGTTTGAACCTCACGATCGACTTGATGGCATAGATATCTGCCAGACACCTGTAGTAATTCCAGGAATCCTTATTCTTCTTCAGTTCCGTCTCTGTCACATCAAGCCAATAGAGTGAACGCTGAAGACTATTATTAAGTTGTACATGCGCCAGCGCGAGATAGATAAATGCCAGACCGTCTTTCTCGAAGCGCGTTCCCTTGATCTGCTCTGCCGATTTCTTGAACTCCGCTTCCGCACCAGGGATATTGCCACAGGTGTTATAGATGTGGCCCATCATGTTCGACACGAAGTATTGGCCTTCTTCAGCATAACTGCTCGACTCGATATCATTCTTCATCCTCTGGGCTATATGGTAAGCCGCAGAGATATCCATTTTACCCAAGCCATACATGATGCCGCACACCCATGCCGTACTGGCATCAAGCATTCTGTTTTCTGCCTTGGCATGTTCCAGAAAAGCCTGACAAGCATCATCAACAACCTTTTGAGAGTCCTGCGCGCAAGAGGCCCACATGGCACTCATCAGCCTCATATGTTCAGCTGAGTCTTTGCACTGAGGTTCTTGAGCCGACATCTGCGTCACCATCAGCAGAGCCGCCACGGTACATATAAATCGCATACAACGGTAAATATTCATTCCTTAATTAGGTCCTTAGAAAATCTCTGCAAATTTAACGCTTTTTGCCGAAAGCACCAAACTTTTTCCATGTCTATTGCATTATTTTAAGAATAAAATTTCTGCATCTCAGTTTTTTTTCCTAATTTTGTAGCCGAAACTACCAATAAAACAAATAAGTAATGAGAAAACTAACTACTCTTTGTCTGTTGGCAGTCAGCCTGATGGCGACAGCACAGACCCACGTCCTCGACGTGAACACGAACAAACTAGGGGCTCCCGTGCAGCCTACGATGTACGGCATTTTCTTCGAAGACATCAACTATGCAGCCGATGGCGGTCTGTATGCGGAAATGATCAAGAACCGCTCGTTTGAGTTCCCGCAGCACCTCATGGGTTGGCGTGCTTTCGGAAAGTTTGAGGTTGAGGATGATGGACCATTTGAGCGCAACCCCCATTTCGTACGTCTGAAGAATGCAGGTCACAACGATAAGTTCACAGGTCTTGAGAACGAAGGTTTCTTCGGCATTGCCGTCAAGGAGGGTGCCACCTATCGCTTCTCTCTTTGGGCACGTTGCCCCAAGGGTGGAAAGTCAACCTTAGAGGTCAGCTTCGTGGATAACGACACGATGGGTGAAGACCAGCGCTTCGCCACAGTCAAGATCGACATCAGCGGACAGGACTGGAAGAAATACACAGCAGAGCTCACCTCACCCCGCACTGAGCCAAAGGGTGCCCTGCGCATCTTCCTGGCTGGCGACAAGGCCACAACCGATGTAGAGCATATCAGCCTTTTCCCCAAGGACACTTGGAAAGGTCGTGAGAACGGCATGCGCAAGGATCTGGCACAGGCCCTTGCCGACATGCATCCTGGCGTGTTCCGCTTCCCTGGTGGTTGTATCGTAGAGGGCACCGACCTCGATTCCCGTTATCAGTGGAAGAACAGCGTAGGTCCGGTAGAGAACCGACCTCTGAACGAGAACCGCTGGCACTATACCTTCGGCCATCGTTTCTATCCCGACTACTATCAGTCATATGGACTGGGATTCTTCGAATACTTCCAGCTCTGTGAGGACTTTGGCTGCGAGCCGCTCCCCGTTATCTCCTGCGGACTGAGTTGTCAGTTCCAGAACCCTGATCCCACGAAACCCGGTGTTCACGTGGCATTAGACGATCTCGACAGCTATATTCAGGATGCCCTCGACCTGGTGGAGTTTGCCAATGGTCCTGTGGATTCCAAATGGGGTAAGGTACGTGCCGACATGGGCCATCCAGCACCCTTCAACCTCAAGTTCCTCGGTGTCGGCAATGAGCAGTGGGACTATGATGAAGCCCACGGCGGCTACGGCCCTGTATTCACAGAGCGCCTGAAGAAGTTCAATGCAGCCCTCCGCGCCAAGTACCCCAACCTGAAACTCATCGGCACCACTGGTCCTAACTCAGAGGGATGGGACTTCGACCTGCTGCAGCCTCGCATGAAGCAGCTGAAGGTGGATCTCTACGACGAGCACTACTACCGCAATGAGCAGTGGTTCCTCACCCATGGTTTGCGTTACGACAGCTACGACCGCAAGGGTCCGAAGGTGTTCGCAGGCGAATATGCCTGTCATGGCGACGGCAAGAAGTGGAACCACTACGAGACCTCTCTATACGAAGCAGCCCACATGACTGGCATCGAGCGTAATGCCGACATCGTCCACATGGCAACCTATGCCCCACTCTTCGCCCACGTAGAGGGCTGGCAGTGGCGCCCGGATGCCATCTGGTTCGACAACCTCCGCAGCTTCAAGTCAGTCAGCTACTATGTGCAGCAGCTCTTCGCTATGAACAAGGGTACCAACGTACTCGCCCTGACCATGAACAAGAAGCCCGTTGCTGGACAGGACGGACAGGACGGCCTCTTCGCCAGCAGCGTGTTCGATCAGGCTACAGGCCAGATCATCGTCAAGGTGGTGAACACCTCCAAGCAGCCACAAGCCATCTCACTCAACCTGCAGGGACTGAAAGGTGCGCGCACGGCTGAGACGATCACACTCTGCCACGACGGTATGGACGATGAGAACTGCCTCGACAACCCCGAGAAGATCACCCCGAAGACAGGTTCTCTCGAGTGCGAAGCAGGCAAGAAGAACACCATACTCAACGATGAGCTTCAGCCCATGAGCTTCCGCATCTACAAGATCAAGAAATAAGTTCATTTTCCCCAGTTGGCAGACTATTTTTGCTGCAGATGAGACATATAGGAAACTATATGAAACATGCGCAATAGTCTGCCAGCTTTTTTTTTCGTAACTTTGCAGTCAGATTTTCATTTAATAACTTAGCTACAATATGAAAAGAAACGTTTTATCACTCTTGCTGCTCGCTTTTTGCAGCACCAGCATGTGGGCACAGTGGGGACGTCCCGTCGATTATGCGGCAGGTCCCGGCTTGAAGGATGCCTACAAAGACTATTTTACCATCGGTGTAGCTGTGAACAAGACCAACGTGTCTGATCCTGCTCAGATGGAGATTATCAAGAAACAGTTCAACAGCGTTACCGCTGAGAACGCTTGGAAACCAGGTGAGATCCATCCCGAAGAGGGTGTCTGGAACTTTGGCTTAGCCGACAGCATCGCCAACTTCTGTCGTGAGAACGGTATCAAGATGCGTGGACACTGCCTCTGCTGGCACGCTCAGTTTGCCGACTGGATGTTCACCGACAAGAAAGGCAAGGATGTGAAGAAGGAAGTGTTCTACCAGCGTCTGCGCGAACATATCCACACGGTGGTAAACCGCTATAAGGATGTGGTTTATGCCTGGGACGTGGTGAACGAGGCTATGGCCGACGACAATATGATGTTCCGTCCCGATGCCAGTCCCTATCGCCAGAGCCGTCACTTCAAGCTCTGTGGCGACGAGTTCATCGCCAAAGCCTTCGAGTTTGCCCGTGAGGCTGATCCCACAGGCGTGCTGATCTACAACGACTACAGCACTGTTGATCCCGGCAAGCGCGAGCGTATCTATAATATGGTGAAGAAGATGAAGGACGCTGGTGTGCCCATCGATGGTATCGGCATGCAGGGTCACTACAACATCTACTTCCCCGATGAGGAGCAGCTCGAAAAGACCATCAGCCGTTTCAGCGAGATCGTGAATACGATCCACATCACCGAGCTCGACCTCCGCACCAACACGGAGAGCGGTGGCCAGCTGATGTTCTCACACGGCGAGGCAAAGCCTCAGGCTCCCTATATCCAGACACTTCAGGAAGACCAATATAACCGTTTGTTCCGTATCTTCAGAAAACACAAGGACGTTATTAAGAACATTACCTTCTGGAATCTCAGCGACAAGGACTCTTGGCTGGGTGTCAACAACCACCCGCTGCCTTTCGACGAGAACTTCAAGGCCAAGCGCTCACTCGCCGTGATCCGTGACTTCGACGTTAAAGCCGACAACTACGTACCCAAGAACGACTGGGTAGCCAACCCCATGAACCAGCCTGGACAGGAGTATCCTCAGGTGAACAGCGAGGGCTTTGCCCGCTTCCGCGTGGTGGCTCCCGATGCCAAGTCAGTCATCGTCAGCCTCGGCTTAGGCGGACGTGGCGGCACTGTGCTCCGCAAGGACAAGGATGGCGTGTGGGTAGGATCCACTGAGGGTCCGATGGATCCTGGTTTCCACTACTATCACCTCACCATCGACGGTGGCGTGTTCAACGATCCTGGCACACACAACTACTTCGGCTCATGCCGCTGGGAGAGCGGTATCGAGATTCCTGCTCCTGATCAGGACTTCTACGCAGAGCGCACCGACATTCCTCATGGCAACATGCAGAAGGTGCTCTTCTACTCCAAGAGCTTAGGCAAGATGCAGGAGGCTACCGTCTATCTGCCTGCAGGCTACGGCAAGGTGGTAAAAGGCAAGCAGGAGCGCTACCCAGTGCTGTATCTGCAGCACGGATGGGGTGAGAACGAGACCAGCTGGCCCGTACAGGGTAAGGCAGGTCTGATCATGGACAACCTGATTGCCGACGGCAAGATCAAGCCCTTCATCATCGTGATGGCCTATGGTCTTACCAACGACATCAAGTTCGGCACCATCGGTCAGTTCACCGCCAAGGAGTTTGAGACTGTACTCGTTGACGAGCTCGTGCCCTTCATCGACAAGAACTTCCTCACCAAGGCCGACAAATGGAACCGCGCGATGGCAGGTCTGTCAATGGGTGGCATGGAGACCAAGCTCATCACCCTGCGCCGCCCCGAGGCATTCGGCTACTGGGGTCTGCTCAGCGGTGGTATCTACATGCCTGAAGACATCAAGGATCCCAAGGCTGTGAAGTACATTTTCGAAGGCTGTGGCGACAAGGAGAATCCCGATGGCATCAACAAGAGCGTCGAGGCCCTGAAGGCTGCAGGATTCAACGCCGAAGGACTCATCTCCGAGGGCACAGCCCACGAGTTCCTCACCTGGCGCCGTTGCCTCTATAAGATGGCTCAGAGCCTGTTCAAGTAAAATAGCGCTTAACACTCAGATAATAAAGGCCCGCCGATTGGCGAGCCTTTATTCTAATTAGGGGAACAAGATGGCTTTGACATCTGCCATGATCTTGTCAACGACCGCTTTACCACCATCATACCAGGCATAGTGTTTGAAGTCGTCAGTATGACTGCCATGAGGCACGATGTACTTCTTCACGTTGGGATTCGTGGGATCGGGAATGGCACCACCTGTCCAGGGATCATCCTCGCCATACACGAAGATCAGCTTCTTCGTAGTGGTCTCCAGATTCTTCAAGAGCTTCACGGGCAGATCGAGCGTCTTAGAATTCTTAGAATCCTCCATATCATCCTTTAAAAACTTCTTGTCAGAATCCGAGAGCAGCTTGCCATCCAGGTACCATGAATAATCCAAACCCATATTACCTATATCGATAGGTATCTGCATTTCATACGGATCTTTACGAACACGTAGCGGTCCACGGGCAGCAGCAGTTAAACGGGTGATCTCATCACTATCGTCATCAAGCATGAAGAAGTCAGCATAGACTTCAGGCTTATCACCATCCTTGGGAATCAACTCCGTCCATGTGTCGAAATCACCGTATGACTGCACTTTAAAGAGATTATTCATAACCTTAGAAATGGTAAACAGATAAGCAGAATCCTTGTCAAGCTCTGCTCCTTGTTTTTTGAGTTTCTTGGCATAGGCATCTATAGTGGCCTGAGCGACATCGGGGTCGTCAGCCAGCTTCCTATAAGCCTTCTCAAGGAGAGGCAGCGCTTTCTTTGAAGACTTGGTGAGCATATAGGTGCCTACACTCAGGCAAGCAGTCTGTGTAAGGATTGGAGCTACGAAGGGCACATAGACATCGATGTCGTTCCAACCATACTTCTCGTCAAAATAAGCATACTGCGCAGAGGTAACACCATTCTTGCTGACACCTGTGCTGAGCCATTTGCCACTGCCTGTAATCAGGGCTTTCTTCAGATCAGTCACGATGGCGTGAAGGTCTTCTGAATGCTGCTCAGCATTCAGGTACTGGAAGGAGTCAGCATCCCATTCCGGCAGTGTGAAACCATGATAACGATACTCCACCTGCACACAGTTCAGATCAAACCCTTTTTTACCATAATCTTTCGACAGTGCCCAAAGGAAATGGGGCGCACTGATGCTGTCAAGGCGATTCTGGTTGTTATTATGCGTCGAGAAACCTTCAGTTAGGGCATAGCCCTCAGTATGCAGAATCGTAGGCGCATCCTTACCAACAAAACTCAGTACCACCTGCTGCTTGAAAGTGCCCTTGGAGGGATCGTTGTGGTCAACCTGCTGATTGTAGTTGAAATAGTAGCACTGACCGAGATTGACATTCATAAAGGGTTTCAGATCCACAACGTTCTCGATCGACTTCAAAGCAGCCACCACTTCAGGGTCGCCGGCATTGCCTGGCATATCCCAGAACACATCGATGCTATTACTAATCGTCGGATCAACAGGGTTGTCATTCTCCGAACAGGAGGTTGTCAAAAGGCCGCACGACAGGATGGCGACCAGCATCCACAGATTAAATCTCTTCATAATTAATAGTAGTTTTAAAATAAAAAGTCATCTCAGCTTGCAAATATAAGCATTATTTTCGTAATTCGCAAGAAATTTCTTGTTATAGATCATTCTACTACTCTTTCCCAATCCACGGTTTGTTCAAAGGTGGTGCCGTCTTCCTTCGCACGCAGGGCTTTCCATTGCATCTTGCCGTCTTTCAGGCTATTGACCTCCCAACATTCGCGCAGCTCAGCCATGCCCTGGTCCTTCCAGCGGATAGCCACCAGCGTGCCGTCGGCAATATATTCCTGGAACTCGCGGTTGGTCACGGCTTCCCACTGTCCGCCGTCGTTCTTACGGTAGTATTTGTACGTGGCGTCATTGAAGAACTCCAGTCGCGCATTCGCATCGTTGTAAGTCTCGCCACCTGAGATACCCTTGCATTCCCACATGCCTACGATGTCAGTGTGGTAGTCGGTGTCAATCTTCTTCAGTCGCATCTCCTTCTTCTCGGTGACTGTGCCTTGCCCCTGTCCGTCATGGATGGTCGTATGCTTGTAATTGCAAACTATCTCGTTGGCAGTGATGGAAGAGATGATGAACTCCTCCTGCAGCGTGATTTTCGGATTACCGTCGGGGTGACCGGTCAGCGTAACCTTGTTGCCGGCAATCGTGGCTGCGTATTCGCGATGGTCTGACCATTTGCGCTGACTCTCCGAGAAGTCGCTCTTTGTCGTGCTGTAGAGAGCCTTAGTGGGCGAGACGAAGGTGACAACCATCTTGCCGGTGGTCAATGCGGGCTGCCCGTCTGCTTCATAGTCCATCCACTTGCCGATAAGTTTCTCAGCGAGGTTATCAGTAGGACCTACGGGATTGTCATCGTTCATGCACGATGTGAACAGCGTTGCGCCGCAAATCAGGGCTGCAGCCATCACCCATTGCATAAGTCTGTTCATAATTTCAGTTGTTTAGTTAATATAGATATTTACGACTGCAAAGATACTAAAATAACAGTAAAAAACAAATTTTTCACCATAAAAATTAGGTGGTTTCAAACAAACTCCTTATCTTTGCAGCATCAAAATATTGTCGAACTTAAAAATAATGGTATGAACAACATCGAATCAAGCAAAGGCGAGATCGTGATGTACCAACCCGATGAAACTATCAAGCTGGAAGTAAGAGTTGAAGATGAAACAGTTTGGCTGAACCGCCAACAAATTGCATCCCTATTTGATAGAGATGTAAAAACAATCGGCAAACATATTAACAATGCGCTTAAAGAAGAATTGGATGGTGAATCAGTTGTCGCAAAATTTGCGACAACTGCCAAAGATGGAAAAACATATCAAGTAGAATACTACGATCTTGATATGATTATGTCAATTGGATATAGAGTAAAATCTAAAAGTGAAAGGCATCTTCTACGACGGACAGATATTCGATGCCTACGCACAGATCATCAACCTCATCAAACAGGAGAAGCAGTCCATCATCCTCATCGACAACTATATCAATGTTGATACCCTGACCATGCCAGCGAACTGCTTTCTGCCGTTATTGATGCCAATCCTAAGTTCCATAAACTCTATCAAATGTATAAATTAGTCGCTTGATGAATGAATATTCACTTGCGAAAGTTTAATAGTGTTAAATATATGGTTCATCTGTTACGACTATTCACCAAAATCACTATTTTTGCATATCAATCAACTAAAAATGTCTAATAATAAATATTAAGGAGTTATGAAAAGAACTATTGTAATCTTAATGATGATACTTGGTGTTTCAGTACCATCATTGGCGCAGCAAACTGTAAAAGAAGAAACGAACTATATTGAACACATGATAACGCGAGGTGAGACTTTCGCCTCAATAGCCAAGAAGTACGGTATTACGGAACAACAGCTTCGCGATACCAATCCCAAATATAAAACTGCGTACGCTGGTTTGAAATTGCGTGTTCCACAGGAGCAAGCAACAGTTCAAGCGCCTACACCTCAACCCTCACAATCACAACAAGCTTCTATATCACAGCAAGCTTCAAGCCCACAACCAGACACGCAACCAAAGCAGATTGCGGAAAGAGCTCCAATTTCTGGCCCGCCAACTATTTTTGGTTTCTCAGCAGGAAGTGCATCTTTCACCTTCGATGATTTGGTAATAACAGATCTAAGTGGCAACATTCTATTTGAAGACCATTTTACTAATAATGATGGTAAATGGAATTTGGAAAATGGTTGGAGCATTGAAAATGGTTCTTTAATATGTAGATCTAGAAGCTATGAAGACATGTGTACATGCAATGCCTATTTGGGAGATGATTATGACATACAGTTTCATGTAAAAAATCTGAATGGCTGGGATCCTTTCTATTTTCTTTTAAACATAAAAGATAAAAAAAATTATGATTATGTCAATTGGGGAAAAATTAAATTGTATAAAAAACAAAAAGGAAAAGATGTATTCATCAGTTTGGCTAAAGGGAAATGGACAACTTATTATGAGTATGTCAATAAGATAAGAGTGAGTGTCCGAAAAGGAAAGATCAGAATGTGTAGTTTGAATGATATAATTTTCTTGCCTGGTGAAGATGCATACAAATATTACAAAAATTTAGCCAAAGCTGGCAACGGAGAAGCTAATTTTGCAATGGGTATTTTATATGGCCAAGGACACATCGGTGAAACAGATCTAAATAAGGCAATACCCTATTATCAAAAAGCCGCTGAAGCAGGCTTCATTCGAGGATATTATTTCACTGCATTATGTTTGGAACAAAATAGGAATAAAGACCAAGCCAATGAATGGTATATGAAAGCCATCAATAAGGGTGATGCAATGGCATGTCTTCGAATGGCAAGAATTAATTATGAATCAGCCAAATATGATGAAGCGGCAAAATTCATAGGTCAAGGAATCCAAATGCCTTATGGTATCTTTGAGTTTTGTTACCAACTCAATAATAAATATAATGAAACCTTCTATAACCGTTTTAGCCGTAAAAAGAACGATTTCTCCTTAAAATATCCCGATGTAGTATATGCACATGATTACGCATCATATTTACTCAATCCTGGCGAAGAGTGGCATCCTTTTTGGGCATCTGCAGCAAAAAACCACCCATTGGGATGTAAGAAATTAGCCGAAGTGGCAGAACAGGGAAACGTAAACGCAGTCAAGCAATATGCAATCTACCTATGGACAGGTGAAATAAAATACATTCCACAAGACAAGAAGAAGGCTATAGAACTATGCAAAAGATATTTAGACGAGCCGATTTGTCAGCAACTTCTGATTATCGCAAAAGGAAATGGCCTTTACAGTGGTGATGTTAATATAGAGTGGTATGAAAAAAGAACTGATCCATTATCAAAATTAAAAGAACAAGAAGCAAAAAACGGAAATGTCGAAGCTGCTGCTCTATTATACAAGAATTATCAACAAAAATATCTGACAGACATGGTTGAATCCGGCAATCCACGGGCAGCTCAACTGATGGCAGATCTTGGTGTTTCATCTAAGGAACAGGCTGCTACACTTCTTTCAAGTGCACAAAAAACAAAATATGACAAATATAGCAAAGACATCAACCAACTTAAGAGCTATTATGAAAAGGCCTATTCAATAGCTGCTAAAGGTTCATTTGAAAAGATTGACAAGAGCGTTATAGATGAGAAAGAAATTAAAGAAACAATGGCTCTTTACAAGGAATACCCTCAATATGATAAGCAAAATTATAGGGGGAAAGCGCAAAAGTTAATTGATTTCTTAGAAGTCAATTCTTTCGCTCTAGAAGATGTACCATCAGATAAGGTATTTGGGGGGCGTAGAATATCAAATTCACTTTTTGGGAGCACTTATCTCTTTTTCGATTCAGATGCCGTTAATTATTGGATAGGTGGATACAATTCTGCTATTAAGACCTGCCAATCAAAGAATCCAGATTCACGTTTTGCCAATTTCTACAAACGTGCTTTGCCAATACTCAAGAACAAGAAAGAGATAGCAGAGAGAAACGTTGCAACTGCTCGTGATTATTATGATAGATCAATGGAAAGAAGGCGGAAAGTAGAAGCAGAAACGAGTAAAATTGAACAATACATGAAAGATAATGCAGTTGTTGACTGGGATGGTTGTGAGGAGCCTTCAGGTGATTTATATAAGAGCAATTTATTTGCCGCTATTTTAGGTGGTGGTACCTACACTCATCTGAATGATGGTATTATCAAATTGAAGAATGGACACCGTTATAAGTACAATGTTATTTATGATAATGATAAGCGATTCTCTTATTATAGCGTAGAGCATGTTAGTGGTGAATTTAAATCTAAGAAAGAGATGATTGATGCTATTTTAAAGCGAGAGCGCTAATACCTTATTATAAGGGAACTATATACCTGTTGACTCTAAATATCAATAGCGTATAGATATACAAATTCAAATGCAGTCAGAAATGGCTGCATTTATTTTGGTAGTTCTTTTTGTATGGCACTTAATCATAGCATATTTCACACTATCTACAAATGATTTCAACACATCAGTCCACACAAAAGTATTAATTAACCTTTTTTCAACCTCAAAACGTTTTATCAAACACCCCAATTAAAGACCCAATTAAAAGAATTTATCTTTGCATCGTGTTTTTCATAGTATTAGATTTAAGGCTAACAATTTAGGGGCTCAGCGGAGCCCTTTTTTTATGCCCTTTACGACACTCTCAAACCCCTATCTGCCTATTCTGTCGCAAATCACCAACCCTGTCGCAACAACTTCAATCAAAAGTCTGCGAAATGTTTGCGAATCCCCCAAAAACGCCGTATCTTTGCGCTGTGATTAAGAGCAAAGCTCAATCAGAACAAACAGCATCTGAGCGACAAGTAAAAAAGTAAGTTTAACAATTAAAAATTATAAGATTATGAAACAGATGAATGAAATGAGCGCACGCGCTCTGACAATGGAAGAGTTGGAGAATGTAAATGGTGGTATTCGTGTTAAGAACAAAGGTGGTGAGACTGACCCACGTAATAAGAGATTCGAAGTCCGTGTAAAGTAACTTACCGTATCGCCATCCTCGACCACGCTGATACAAACACCGTCGGCTGGTTCCTCCACGACATGAGCGCAATGGGGTCAGGCACCTCTGCGCCCATGAAAATTACAGCACTGGAGCAGGCTCTCGAGAAGAACAGCCTGACTTACGGCAGTTGGAAGCCCAGTGGCACTTATCCACACGCCTACCACTTCTTCCACTCTACACGCGACGAGGTGGTGCCTTTCTGCAATTATGAGAGCGTGAAAGCTGCTTGGGGCACGAACCTGTTCCTGGGAAATCCCTTCGAGTCGAGTTTTTGCTATCTGCATCTGGGCACTGGCGCCAACTTCTATGTGCTGAGAGCAATCACTTTCACCGAGAATATCCTCAAACAGAAGTGGACCCCAGGCGAAACAAAGCTCTAAAATACTGCAAAATTACACAAAAAATCAAGTAAGGCCTATTCAGTATCGCTCTAAATACTTAATATATGTTAAAATTAAACAATTTTTTTATTAAACGTGATGATTTTCAATGAAACATCGTATATTTGCAACCAACAAACAGAGCAGAAATAAAGTGATTCTAAACAAATACACTTAATTATATTATCAATTTTTAAATTTTATTAGCAATGAAAAAGAGTATTTTATGGGTGTTTGCCGCCATCCTGATTTGCGGTCTGACAGTAACATCATTATCATCTTGTAAGAGTGATGACAATGACACCACCGTTTCTTACAGTATGGGAATTGATAAGATGTCATCATCAAGCCTTGAAGTTCTTTCAGAGATGTCATTAATCGAGAACACTTTCAAGGATGCTGTTGGCAAAGTGGATGGTGTTAAGTTCACTGGTCTTGGTAGCTCTACTTTCCTCTATTCTGGTGACCAAGCCAATATTGTTGCTGCATGTAAGGCAGCTGAGGCAGGTCTTGCTAACAGGGCTTTTGAGAGTGCAATTGTATATAAAGTTTGGAGAGGAGAATCAGCTATCTATACTTATATGACAAAGGAGCTGGAATAACAGCAATCCATATTATAAAAAAGAACTCCTGTCAGGATCATTCCCGATAGGAGTTTTTTTTAGGACATCAGCCTGGCGATCATTTTTTTCTTCTATACTCCCAGAGCTCGAGGGAGTTGATGATGTTCTGCCACAGCACGTAGCAGCCTGCGCCGACAGAGGCCATCGGGTTCAGATAGGCATAGGCCACCCAGATGCTTAGGGCGGTATTCTTCTGGAAGGATGCCTGACCGGAATTGACCTCTTCGCCCAGATGACGACCAATACGGCGACCAACGAGGAAGAGCACAAAGCAGAGTATCAGACTGAGGATGGCAATCATCATCAGCAGAGAGGCTCCAGCCTCGCTATGGACGATGTTGCGCACGGTAATACCTGAGACGACACAGAGCTGTACTGACCAGAGGTAGAACGAGAGGTCGGGAATGGAGACGATTTTTTCGCACAAGCGCTTGGCAAAATGCTGCATGAACCAGCCTAAAGCCAAGGGCAGCACCAGCACCATAGCGAGCTTCTCGAGGATGATGAGGAAGGCACTCCAGAAATTGAGACCTACACCGCGTTCGAGCAAGGGGAAGACAGCGGGAATCACCAGTGCCGACGTAAAGGAGGAGAGCACGACAAAGGCCGTCATCGTGTTGATATTACCACCGATCTTGGCAGTAATCACAGGCGCTGCCGTCGCTGCGGGACCAATGATACAGGTGAGCACACTCTCCCACAGGATCTTCTGCCAGGGGTTGGCCTCGACACAGAAGATGATCCACACATTGAGTGCCACCAGCAGCAACTGAGCCAGCAGCACACCAAACTGCCAGCGATGGGGGCGCATCTGGTGGAAATCCACACGGCAGAACGTGGAGAAGAGCGTACAGAACACCATCAGGGGGAAGATGGTGTCGATGATGGGTCCAAAGAAGTTGGCAGCTTCTTCGAGCTGCGGAACCCAGTAGAAGGTGAGATAGACGATGGCACCTGTCGCTATAGCCACAGGGAGCGTCCAATCTTTCAAAAATTGCTTGATACTCATATTTGGGGTGCAAAGTTACGGAAAAAGTAAAAAAGTAAAAAGGTAAAAAGGTAAAAATTTGGTTTTTCGCTTATTTATTCGTAATTTTGCAGCCAATTATGAGTGTAACGGAATTTATCCATCAAGATAAAAACGAAAGACGATTCTCTTTCGAGGTGCTCCCACCACTGAAAGGTACGGGCACTGACAAATTGTTTGCCGACATCGACAAGCTGCGGGCGTTTGATCCTGCCTATATCAACATCACGACCCACCACTCTGAGTTTGTGTATAAGGAGTTGGAGAACGGGCAGTTTGAGCGTCAGCGCATCCGTCGCCGCCCTGGCACTGTGGCCATCGCCGCAGCCATCCAGCAGCGATACAACATCCCCGTGCAGCCCCACGTGATCTGCAGTGGTGCCACCATCGAGGATATCGAATATGAGCTGCTCGACCTGCAGTTTCTGGGTATCAGCGACGTGCTGTTGCTGCGTGGTGACAAGGCCAGGGAGGACAGCAGGTTTGTGCCCACCCCCGGGGGACATGCGCATACCACAGACCTGATGAAGCAGGTGAAGCGCTTCAACGAGGGATTCTTTGCCGACGGCACTCCTATCAAGCGCCCGGGCAAGCCCTTTGACTACGGGGTGGCCTGCTATCCTGAGAAGCATGAGGAGGCGCCTAATCTGGAGATGGATATGCAATACCTGAAGGAGAAACAGGAACTGGGTGCGCAGTATGCCGTGACCCAGTTGTTCTTTGACAACGAGAAATATTTCCAGTTTGTGGAGAAGGCGCGCCAGATGGGGATCACCATTCCCATCATCCCAGGCATCAAGCCGATGGCGAAGCTGAGTCAGTTGACAGTAGTGCCCAAGACATTCCACTGCGACATACCAGAGCCGCTGGCCCGCGAGATCGTGAAGTGCAAGACGGATGAGGATGCCCGCCAGTTGGGTATTGAGTGGACCACGGAGCAATGCCGCGAGCTGTATCAGCATGGTGTGCAGAATATTCATTTCTATACGGTATCGGCAGTGGATTCTGTAGCTGCCGTTGCCAAGCAGCTGCTTTAAGTGATGACATTCAGTGAGGTGATCGGACAGCAGGAAGCCCAGCAGCGACTGGTGAAGATGGTGGAGGAACAGCATCTGCCACATGCCATCATGCTCTGCGGACCAACTGGTTGCGGGAAGTTTGCCCTTGCCACTGCCTTTGCCTCGTATCTGCTCGACAATGGGACTGCCTCTTCGAAGGCGATGCTCGAGAAACTGGAGCACCCCGACCTGCACTTCACCTACCCCACCATCAAGCTGCCCTCGATGAGTGCAGACCACAAGCCCGTGAGTGACGACTTTGCCAAGCAGTGGCATGAACTGATCATGCAAGGGCCCTACTTCACGATGGAGGCCTGGATGGAGGCGATGGGTGGTGAGAACCAGCAGGCTATCATCACTGCCGGCGAGAGCGACGACCTGGTAAGGAAACTGAGTCTGAAGTCAAGTCAGGGTGGCTATAAGGTGAGTATCATCTGGTTGCCCGAGCGCATGAATATAGAATGTGCCAACAAGCTGTTGAAGCTCATCGAGGAGCCTCCGATGCAAACAGTGTTCATCATGGTATGCGAGGAGCCTGACAAGCTGTTGGAGACCATCCGCAGCCGTGTGCAGCGCATCGATGTGAAGCGCATTGCTGAGGCGGAGATCCAGAAGGCCCTTGTCAGCCAGAGAGGCATCGACGAGGAGATGGCGCGACGCGTCAGCCGACTCGCCAACGGCAGCTGGCTGAAGGCACTGGAGGAGTTGCAGGTGGGCTCGGAGAACGAGCTTTTCCTCGACATGTATATCATGCTGATGCGACTGGCTTATCAGCGCAAGATCAAGGATCTGCGTAAATGGAGTGAGCAGATGGCCGGCATGGGACGTGAGAAGCAGAAACGCTGGCTGACCTACTTTCTGCGCATGACGAGGGAGAACTTCATGTTCAACTTCCAGCAGGAAGAACTGGTATATATGACACAGAAGGAGGAAGAGTTTGCCAGGAACTTCGCCCGTTTCGTCAACGAGAAGAACATCCTGCAGATGAACGACCTGACTAACCTCTGTATCCGCGACATCGGACAGAATGCCAACGCGAAGATCGTGTTCTTCGACTTCGCCCTACAAATGATTGTATTATTATTGCAAAAATAATTATATGGAAGAGAAAACTAAGGAATTGCCCATTAAGGTGGGATGTGACCGCGGCTTATGCCACCAGGCTGTAGGCAGACAGGATCGCCAGTTGAATACCTACGACTGGCTGGCTGACGTGCCTGGCAATCTGGAAACAACCGACCTGGTGGAAGTGCAGTTCAAACATACCCGCAAGGGATATTACCATAATGTGAACAACCTGGACTTGAAGAAAGGCGACATTGTGGCTGTAGAGTCCAGTCCTGGTCATGACATCGGCGTGGTGACACTCACTGGGCGACTGGTGAAGCTCCAGATCAAGAAGGCTAACTTGAAATCAGCCGACGACATCAAGCGCATCTATCGCATCGCACGTCCTGCGGATATGGATAAGTTCCGTGAGGCAAAGGCCAGGGAACATTCCACGATGATTGAGAGTCGCCAGATAGCCAAGGGACTCGGACTCGACATGAAGATTGGCGATGTGGAGTATCAGGGTGATGGCAACAAGGCCATCTTCTACTATATCGCTGACGAGCGCGTGGATTTCCGCCAGCTCATCAAAGACCTGGCAGCTGCCTTCCATGTGCGCATCGAGATGAAGCAGATCGGGGCACGTCAGGAGGCTGGACGTATCGGAGGTACTGGTCCTTGCGGACGTGAGCTTTGCTGCGCCACCTGGATGAAGAACTTCTCGAGCGTGAGCACCAATGCCGCCCGTTTCCAGGACATCTCACTGAACCCTCAGAAGCTGGCTGGTATGTGCGCCAAGTTGAAGTGCTGTCTGAACTACGAGGTGGACGACTATATGGAAGCAAGCAAGCGCCTGCCCGGCAGAGAGATCATCCTTCAGACGCAGGATGCCGACTATCATCTGTTTAAGGCTGATATCCTGGCAGGTATCGTGACCTACTCTACCGACAAGAACATCGCCGCCAATCTGGAGACGATCACTGCCGAGCGTGCCAAGGAGGTGATCGAGATGAACCGCCGTGGTGAGAAGCCTGTCTCTCTGCAGGAAGACGGAGCCCAGAAATCGGAGGCTAAGCCGCATGTGGATCTGGCAGCAGGCGACATCAGCCGATTCGACAAAGCCAAGAAGAAAAAGAAAAAGAAGAATAATAACAACCGCCCTAACAATCAGAAGAAAGAAGGCAAAGAGAAGAAAGATGCGGAATAGGCAGTTTAAGACGATCTTGATGCTGGCGGCAGCAGCTATGTGCATGAGTTGCGACCGCCATAAGATCTATAGTCACTATGAGCATGTGACACTGGAAGGATGGGAGAAGAATGATACGCTTTTCTATGAGGTGCCTCCAGTGAAGAAAGCAGGCACTTATGAAGAGATCATCGGCATCCGCACTGATATCAGTTTCCCCTTCCAGTCGATCGCCCTGAATATAGCACAGGACGTGATGCCCCAGGGCACCCATTATCAGACCACCAAGAACTGTGTGCTTTATGATGCCTCAGGAAAAGAGCGCGGCAGTGGCATCAGCCACTTCCAGAACGAGATATACCTCACAGATATCCAACTGAACAAAGGCGACTCTGTTAGCATCTGCATCACTCACAACATGCGGCGCGAGATCATGACAGGCATTTCCGACATCGGCATTATCCTGAAACGGAAATAACGTATTAGGCACGTATCATATTCCTGCTGGCATCAATGCGCAGGAAGATGAACAGCAGGAAGGTGAATCCCCATAACGACGAACCACCATAACTAAAGAATGGCAGCGGGATGCCGATCACTGGTGTCAGTCCTAACACCATTCCCACATTAATAAATACATGGAAGAGGAAGATACTGAGGACGCAATAGCCATAGACGCGCCCAAAACGGTTGGGTTGGCGTTCTGACAAGTGGATCAGTCTCAGGATCAGTGCCAGGAACAACAGCAGTACACTGGCAGAACCCACAAAGCCCTCCTCCTCACCTACGGTACAGAAGATGAAATCGGTATCCTGCTCAGGTACAAACTTCAGTTTGGTCTGGGTACCATTCAGGAAGCCCTTACCCTCCAAGCCACCAGAACCAATGGCAATCTCACTCTGATGCACATTATAGCCGGCACCCTTCAAGTCTTCCTCCAATCCCAGCAGCACATTGATGCGCACACGCTGGTGGGGCTCCATCACATTGTTCAGCACATAGTCGGCCAGATTGAAGAAGACAATAGAGCCAAATGCAAACACCGCAATCCACAGATAATTACGAATACGTGTAGCCAAAGAGCGCCACACGAGATAGCCTATCATCATTATACATACAAAGAGCTCCATGTAGAACACATCGAACGGAATAATAAACAGTGTGAAGAACATGAGTGCCGCAGCTACGCCCAGACTGGTAAGCAGGATCCTGAGGAAGTCCTTGTGATCGTCACAATACACGCGCACCAACCCAGCAGTGAACAGCTGAATCATCAGCAGCACAGAGAACTTACCCACCGACGTGGGCGTATAGGCTATCATCGTATCGGCATAGCGGATGCCCACCACGAAGTAGATCACCATAGCCACACCCGTAAACAGGATACTTCCAGGCATGCCCTCACGATAGAACATCAGGAAGAAGGCCAGATAGACCAGTGCAGAACCCGTCTCATGCTGCAGAACGATAAAGAGCATCGGCACGAAAATAATTGCCAGAGCAGCTGCGAAATGCTTCCATTTCTGGATGTCGTAGCCATAGATACTCATCATCTTTGCCAGCGCCAGAGCCGTAGCAAACTTCGCAAACTCAGCCGGTTGCAGGCGCAAGGGACCTAAGACCAGCCACGATCGGGAGCCTTTGATGGTATGGGGATTGAAGATGGTGCCAAACAGCATCAGCAGCATCACACCAAAGATGATAAAGGCAAACATATCATAGTAGCGATCGTCGAGCATCAGCAGAATGAATCCAAGGACGATGGATGTGCCAATCCACACGATCTGCATACCAGAACGTGTGCTCAGACTGAAGATGTCGGTATCGCCATAGGAATAGCTGGCACCACAGACACTCACCCACCCAAAAGAGAGGAGGGCCAGGTAGATGATAATCGTCCACCAGTCAATCGAGCGTAATACACCTTTCTCCTTACCTGTCTGCTGCACCATACGCAATTCGTCTTTCTTGTATATTCTTGGCTTTGGCCTCAGAGGCTTCTGAGAGTTTTCCCTTGAGGTATTGTTCCATAATCAGACCACCGATAGGCACACCATAGGTAGCACCCCAGCCACCATTCTCTACATATACCGCTACGGCGATCTTGGGATTATCCATCGGTGCGAAGCCCATAAACACAGAGTGGTCATGACCTCGGTTCTGGGCTGTACCTGTCTTACCACAGGCCATAAAGTCGTATTTATTAAGCTCATGGCACGTACCACCCAACACTGAGGAGCGCATACCCTTCACCACATAATCGTAGGCCTCGCGCGAAGCCTTGGAGTAATGACGACGTGTAAACGCAGTATCCAGGGGCTCGCCCTGCACTTTCCTCACCACATGAGGCACATAGTAATAGCCTCTGTTGGCAATTGTGGCACCCAGATTAGCAATCTGCAGTGGTGTGGCGTTCACCTCACCCTGTCCGATAGCGATAGAGATGACTGTCAAGCCGTTCCATGAACCTTTATAGGCTTTATCATAGAAGTTGGCATTAGGAATCAAGCCACGCTTCTCACCAGGCAGATCGATGCCCAGACGATAGCCAAAGCCCATGCTCACCATATAGTCGCGCCAGGTGTCCATCGCCTTCTGCACAGTACCATACTTCGAGATGTTGGTATTGATCATGTGGTATAGGCCCCAACAGAAGAAGCCGTTGCACGATGTACTCAGTGCTGGTACCAATGGCAATG
>CAMJGE010000019.1 GCA_946405145.1 uncultured Prevotella sp. | reverse complement strand
GGCTGCCGTTGTGCCTGTGCTCCCATTGCCAGGATACAGAGCAGCAGGGAAATAATCAAATTCTTCATATCATCTAAAAGTCTGCTGATTATTTTATGCCGCAAATATACGAATTATCGTACAGAAAAAGAAACAAATCCTCCTTTTCTGTACTAGATTTAATAGTTTTTTTGCAATTATTCGAGGAACCCGCTCTTGCGGCGGTTCTTGCTGAGGCAAGCGTCTCCTTGTGTCGCCGAGTGGTCTGATGGACGTACGGCGAAGTGGATCCAGTAGCTGCCAGCCTTGTTGCGCTCGATGTAGAGCTCATCATAGTCGCGCTTCGTACCGTCGGATATATCCAGCAGGATCGAGGCATAGCGGATGGCCTGTTCGAATCCCGACACATGGATGTCCACCGCGCAGCCCCTCAGATGGTTGCTCGTAGGCTATGATTCGTCTTCGTGAGCTCACCTAAAGTGAAGTGAGGCGATAAGCGAAGGCCATTAAACTCGGAGAGTTTCATGTTCTTATTCATTTCTACTTTTTCACAAAAACAGATGAAGAGTGAACAATATCCGTACGAAGTCTACGTTCTCAGGAAAAAGGCAACCAATCCAGGAAAACTGTCAACTATTCCTCGGTTAGGAAGTCAACTAAATCCGTATGAGTAAGCAAGTGTTATACAGTATACAGTTATACAGTTTTTTAGGGAGCCTATACTTATGATAGGAGAAAATATATAATTAAATAATTTTATATATATAATATATATTATATATATAAAATTTTCTTCCAAAGATTTGGGGTGCTCATATAAAAAACTGTATACTGTATAACTGTATGAATTGCAGTCCAAAATCATTTTGTCATTTTCAAACGTGTTTTGAAACGTGTCTTTTGGGGCGATTTATTTGTAAGGTACATGAAAATTTAGTATCTTTGCAGTGTCAAATGAGAGAGGTGGAGACACCGCACTTTAAGGATAAAAATTGCGAGATTTAAATCTAGAAATTGCGCGCATTAATGGTAGCAAGATTTTCCTTTAAGGATGGTCAAAACGGCTCAATCAGGCGACGACGAGAGAACTAACAAATTAATTAACAACTACTTAAAAACTAATTAAAATTATGGCTATTAAAGTAATTGCACAGCGACGTGAAGTGAAAATTGGTAAGAACCCCGGTAAGAAGTTCGTGATGCGACCCGACCTCTACGTGCCTATCACCGAGAAGAAAGTTTTTTCAGAGGCGGCTACCCACAGCGGAATCTCCGCTGGTGTGATCAAGGCGGCTTGGGATGCTGCTGGTGAGGTGATCCGCACCTGGGCGACCGAAGGTCACTCTATCCCACTCCCCGGACTTGGTACGATGCGCTTCGGCGTTCGTTCAAAAGCGGTGGAGAAGCTGGAGGACGTGAAGGCAAACCTGATCAGCGTGCGCCGTATCATCTTCACCCCGAATGTGGATGTGAAGGACGAGCTGAAGAACACCTCTATCCAGATCACCTGTCTCGATGAGGATGGCAACGTGCTAAAGCGTGTGACCAGCGGCGACAGCGGAGAGATCGAGGATAACGAGAACGGTGGTAGCACCTCAGGCGGTAACGGTGGCAACAACACCCCTACCCCTCCAGTTGAAGAGCCGGACTACGACCAGCCGAGTGGAGATTAAACTTTAACCATTAACCGTTAACCAATAACCGTTATGACTAAAAAGGAAACCGCAAAGTTCATTGCACAGATCATCGTGTCGATTGCATCAGCAATCCTGACCGCCCTGGGAGCTACATCATGTATGAACGCGATGTAGAAGTAAGGAGAGGAGACTTCCCCGATTGGGGAGCCTCCTTTTTATTGCCAAAAAACTTCATACTCCTCAGGGCTGGTCATCCTCTGCTGATCATCGAACTCAAGGACCGTTCCGAATACATAAAACTCCCTCAAACCGACATGATTTGAGGGAGTTCTTATGGGGGTTATGGATGGCTTAGCGCTTGGGTTTGATGTTGAGGTTGACGCCGAGAACGTCTTCGGTATCTACGATAGTCCAGCTGCTGCCTGGATAGATGCCGATGGTGCGGTCGGTGTCGAAGCCTAATGCCTTCAGCTCCTTGATCACCTCGTCGCGGGCATCGCCTACCTCAAAGCCTAAGTGGTGGACGCCCTGACCGTGCTTGTTGAGGAACTCGCGGAAGGTGCTGGGATTTTCGTCGATCTGATGGAGCTCTATCACCCAGTTGCCCATCTCGATGACGCACATCTGCAAGTCGCAGGGCTTGTCAGCCTGTCCGCGATAGGTATAGGGATACTCGTCGTTGCTCTTCAGATGGTTGGTCCAGATCTCTGGTTCGGGTACTCCGAGCAGTGCTGCCCAAGCCTTAGCGGCGCGACGGATATCTTTCACGATGATGTTGATCTGGATAAACTGGTCTTTGGTGAGCGGTTTTGCCAGCGGTTTAAAGACGGCTGTGGTGTCGGCCTCGGGCTGGTTGGCGATATAGCCCTTCAGGCATTGGATGCCGTGCTTGGCTACCACGAGATCGTCTTCGGATGTGGCACCACTGAAGGAAAAGGCCATCTTGAAGCCTTGATACTCGTCGTAGGCACCACCGGCATAGTTCAGCTCGCCCGTCATCGGCTTGTGGTCGGGGTTTCCGCTGTCGGCACCTGTGGCTATCACCTCGCCATTCTTCGACCAGGCTACGGCCACAAGGTTATAGCCGCCTTCGGTGTCGAGAGCCTTGCCGACAACGCGCATCTCACCGATCCAGTCGACGCTCTCTCCTTGGTTAAGTACTGAGGCAGTAGCCACTCCTTCGATTCCCATCTCGATAGCCTTGGCTTTCATATCGTCGAGAGCCAGGTTAATCTTTTCTCTTAATTCAGCGTTTGTCATATTCTTGTTCGTGTTAGTTGATTCTGCCACTGGTTGGTCTTTCTGCGGTGCCTGGCAGGAGAAGCATAAGCCGCAAAACAGAAGTGATAGTAAAGTTTTTGTTTTCATATCTGATTATTGTTTAGATGATTTGTTATCGGCTGATAATACCTTTGTTGGTCAAGAGGATCACACCCAGCGTCATGCACTCGGTGACGGGAACGGCAAGCCACACGCCCTGCGGCGAGAGGAACATCGGCATGAAGATGAATGCCGGCACGAGGAACACCAGACCGCGTAACAGCATGCACAGTGTGGCTCGCAGATTCTGCTCGGTGGCCTGGAAATAACCGATGATGGCGACATTCATGGCGAAGAAGATGGCTGAATATGAGAACCAAGGGAGTCCCTCGACGGCTATCTGATAGGCTTTGCTGCCTTCCTGCAGGAAGAGGCTCACAAGGGGTTTGGCTGCCAGCGTGAGGATCGTGGTGGAGAGTACGCCGCAGATGGTGGCGGTGCTGAAACTGATCCTGAAGGCTCTACGCACTCGGTAACTGTTGCCTGCACCATAGTTAAAGCTGATGATGGGCTGGGCTGACTGCGCCACCGAGTTGTTGACCATAAACACGATGGGATACAGATAGCATGCCACGCTGAAGGCGGCTACACCATCCTCGCCCAGCTCGCGGATGAAGACGTAGTTACCGGTCAGCAGCACCATCGACATCGCCAGTTCGCCCAACATGGAGGAGAAGCCGCTACGAACCATATAGCCCACATTGCGCATCGTGAGATAGAAACTGGTGACGGTGAGCTTCAGGCGTTGGATCTTGAGGCTTTCCGAACGGAAGAACATATACCAGATAACCATTGCGGCGGCTGCGGCACAGCTGATCGACGAGGCGATACCACTACCGGCTATGCCCATCTGCATCGGGAACACGAACAGCCAGTCGAGGAAGATGTTCAGCAGTCCAGGAAAGATCTCCAAGGAGGCTGAGAACTTGGGAGAGCCGTCGAGGCGGATCACGAAGGTGCCGATCACCTGGATGATGATGAAGACACAGCCTGGAAGTATGGTGAGCAGATAATCCTCGCACAAGGGCAACAGGAGGTCGCTGCTTCCCATCAGTCGCAGGAACGGTATGCGGAAGATATAGACCGTAAGTGACACAAGTGCCATCAGCAGCGTAGCCACATCGAAGGCCTGAGTGACATTGATGTTGGCTGCCTTCTGATTGTCGTGCGACAGATGGATACTTGCTACCACCGACACGCCCACTCCGAACATCAGGGCGATACCTGTGGTGATCAGGAACAAGGGCGAAACAATATTGATGGCTGCCAGCGCATTGCTGCCCACACCCTGTCCGACGAAGATTCCATCGGCTACGGTAAAGAGCGAGGCAAACACCATCGACAGCAGCGTGGGATAGAAGATGCTGTTGAACAACGGGTCGAGTCTCGACTTTCCAAAATCGATACTGTCTCTTTCCTTATCTTTTATCCTTTTCTTCATATATTTCTAAAGTTTGAACATGATCTCGTAGCCGTCGGGGGATGTCTTCTCGCTGAAGCTCTGGCACATGCCGCGTACGATATTGAGGGCCAGCTTGTCGGCTGTAGGACGGGTAAGCGGTGACTCCTCCAGTCGCTCAATCTTGATAGTAAGGGTGAGTGAGTAGTCCTTCTCACTATAGTTGATGGTGATAGAGACGGGGCGCTCTTCGGGCTTGAGAAGCGTGGTGAGGAACTCGTCGACGATGTGCTCAATGGCTCGCTGCTTATCGATGATGCCGTAGTGCATGCAGAACTGCCCCACCTGACCTAAGAACTCGTAGATATCGAAGTCGGTACTGTTGACGTAACTGCTGAGTGTACGGATGCGGTTGGTGAAGGCACGGGTGGCCTCACGCTGCGGGTTCTCGAAGATCTGCTGGGGTGTGCCTTCCTCGTAGATCACACCTTCGTTCATAAAGAAGATGCGAGTGGAGACATCGTAGGCAAACTTCATCTCGTGGGTGACGATCAGCATCGTCATACCCTCCTTTGCCAGCTGACGGATCACGCTGAGCACCTCGCCTACCAGCGTGGGGTCGAGTGCTGAGGTGGGCTCGTCGAAGAGGATGATGTCGGGATGCATGGCGAGACAGCGGGCAATGGCCACACGCTGCTTCTGACCTCCGGAGAGGTTTTTGGGCATCGCATCGGCCTTCTCTGCCATTCCTACCTTGCGCAGCATCTGCATGGCTTCTTTCTGCGCATCTTCCTTGGAGAGTCCCAGCAGCTTGATGGGGGCAAGGGTAACGTTCTCAAGGATGGTAAGGTGCTCAAAGAGGTTGAAGTTCTGGAACACCATACCCATACGCTGACGTAGTTTGTTGAGGGGGTATTTCTTCTGAAGGATGTTTTCGCCTCCCACGATGATCTCGCCACTGGTGGGCTCATCGAGCAGGTTGAGTGCACGCAGGAAGGTGCTCTTACCCGTTCCTGAAGGACCGATGATGCTGATGACCTCTCCTTTACTGATATGGCAGTTGACATCCTTCAGCACCTGGAGCACTTCTCCATTGGGTTGTGTATATGATTTGGTCAGATGATTTACTTGTATCATAATGTCTGTATCGTTTTAAGCGGTCTTATGTTTCTTAACTTTCACCAGTCTGTCGAGGAACTTGCCCAGCAACCAAGCCAGCACAAAGTAGATGAAGGCGATGACAATCAGCGGGAAGAAGGCATCAAAGGTGCGGCTTCTCACAAGGTCGGAGGCCTTGGTGAGGTCAACGATAGCGATATAACCCACAATAGAGGTACTCTTGAAGAGGGATACAGCCTCGCCTTTATAGACGGGCATGACATTGCGGATGGCCTGAGGCGCGATGATGTAGAAGAAGGTCTGCATAGGGGTGAAGCCTAAGGCGATACCTGCTTCGACCTGCCCTTTTCCCAAAGCCAGGATTGAGGAGCGGAACATCTCGCAGACGTAAGCGGCAAACACCATCGAGAAGCTGATGACAGCCACAGCCGTTGCCGTGAAGCCTGTCTCGGCAAGCACCACATAGAACATGATCATGAGGATGACCAGCTGGGGCACGCCTCGCATCGTGTCGATATAGCAGACTGCCAACGAGCGCAGTAAACGCTTTTTGCTCATGCGCATCCAGCAGAGCAGCGCTGCCATAATGGTACCGAGTATCAGTGAGAAGAAGCTGATGACAATCGTTTCCCACAAGCCATCGAGAATGAATTGATAACGGTCCTCGAAGATGAAGTTGCGATAGAACGAATCCTTTATACTGTCGATGAATGACAGTTCATCTGAGCCCAGGCCAGCTTGTGCGTCAGCGTCGCGCACGAGGATGATAGGATGACACTGATAGTAGGGCGCACCGAAACTCATCACCTGCTTGCGCTCTTCGGTGACAGAGAGGCTACCACCAAAGATATCTATCTGGTTTGCCTGGATGGCTGCAGGACCTGCACTACACTCATATACCTTAATATCTATAGGGCGTTTCAGATATGCCGCGAAGCGATAAAGCAGCTCTGCCTCAAATCCGTGCCAGAGATCGCCGACAGGGAAGCAGAACGGCGCCAGCAGCTGCATGGTACCTACACGGATAGGTACGCCAGCTGTATAGATGGGGATGTCGGGCATTTCCACAGTCTCAGGCTCATCAGTTTCGAGCCAGCGTTTATGAATCTCATCAAAGAGGCCCACATCCTTTAACTCTTGAAAGAATGCGTCGAACTCGTCGCACAGCTTATCACCCTTACGGAAGGCAAAGGCTACATCGTCGTAATCGTTGCCATAATAGGCTGCATGCAACTTACGGCGCTTCAGTTCACTCGGTGAGAATGACGACTCATCATCCATGTAGGCATCCACTTTGCCTGAAGAAAGGGCTTCCAGGCAGTCAGGGAGAGAATTGAAACGGAACAAAGTGATGTCGCCGCGCTTCGTCAGGTCGATGTCGTAGCATGTACCTGAAAAGACGGCTACGTTCAATCCCACCAAGTCGTCGTCGCACTTTGGTTCTTTTTTGGCAACCTGATTGTCTTTCTGCTCGCACGAAACAAGAAAGGTTGGCAGCAAGACAAGGGCTAATAACCATTTATTTAGATTCTTCATATCGGATAGTATTTATTTTCGGAACGGATAGATGGTGGCACCAATGCTCAAGGCACGGTTCTGATAGAGACTGCCAAGCTGCGACCAGTTGCCTGTGACGTAGCCTGCCAGATCGTGGTACTCGGCAAACACGTTGCACTTCCTGCCCAACTGCTTGTTGGCCTTAACGGTGGCAAAGAGGTGGGCATGCTGATCGTCGATGGTGCGACGGCTGCTGTAGAGAAGTACTGACGACAGGCGGAACCCATGAGCCAGATTCAAGGTTGGTGCGGCCTTGAGGGTCACGAAGTTGTCGTTGTCGGAAGGGGTCTTGACGCCTGAGCTGACATGCTGATAGTAGTAGTTGGCTCCCAAGGTCAGTTCCAGCGGTCCCGTCTTCCAATAGACGGAGTTCCTGATGCCCAGCTGCATGTGCCTGGGACCTGCCTCATGGCTGTACCAGTTGCCCTCAACGCTGGAGTGCAGGAAGAAGTTCTTCTGCTGATAGGAATAGCGCAGCACCCCCTGGTGCACCAGTCTGGTGAGGTAACTGTCGCCTGAGTATCTCAGGTCGGTAACCGGTGAGGTCTCATCAACCATGAAATCGCTTATCTCTGGCACGTAGTAGCGGCGTGTGAACAGGGTCTGGAAGAAATTACGCCCTGCCCTATAGCCCACGCTGGCCAGATAAGAGTGGTTGTTGCGGTTATGTGACCACAGACTCTGATCGGGCGTGTCGTACTGACGATTCCAGAAGCTCATGATGCGGAAGCGATCACCTAAGGTGAGCACCCAAGGGCCATGAGTATAGTCGAGCTGGGCATAGAAGTCGGTCAGTAAGTACTGCTCACGGTTCTTATCGACATGCCAAATGTTCTCGTAGTCCATCTCTGTACCAATCATCAGCCAGAGGTCGGGGGTGAAGATCGGGGTGTTGAGTTCCACGAAACCATAGGGATAGCTATCGCCCAAGCCAGCTTTGTTTTCGGAATTATTCGTGTAGTCGGCTCCAATCTCGGCAAAGAGAATGGCATCGTTCCTGAAAGTGTGGGAGTAAGACAAGATCAGACTGATATAACGTCGGTAATCTGGTCGGGCACTCATGAGATCAGGATTGTAAAGCTTGATCTTCTTGTTGCCGAACTTCTGGGTACTCCTGATGATGAGCCTGTCGCTCTGACTCAGTTTGAAGTCGAGATTCACATGCAGGTTCTCTTCAAAATCACGGCTTGTAAGGCGTTGGATATCGGTGGGATAAGACTTGCCGTAGGAGCTGCGAGCCAGCGCATAAGCCTGCACGGTGAGTTTCTCGGTGTTATTGCTGATATCAGCATAGGTCATTCCGTTGCCGTAGGTGCTGCCTGACAGCGACACCTTGCCGTCGGTCTTGATATCCTGACGGTAATACACGTCGATGACACCTTTCGTGCCAGCCACTGATTTCGCCACAGAGCTATTGTTGCAAATCTGAATACGATCGATCTCACGAGCCTTCACATTTGCCAGGAGTGTTTCGGCATCTACAAAGAGGTCGATATTGTCGATACGGAAGGTATAGATCTGGTCGATCTTCTTTCCATGAATCGACAGAAATTCGGGGCAAGTGTTCAACACATCCAATAAGGTCATCTCACTGTCGGGATTCATCTTGTCCACATGAATCACATAACGGTCGCCCTGATACTCTATTATATCATCGTCGGCAGCGTAGGCATTTAAGCCACATATACACAGTACACAAAGAAAGAAACAGGTTCTCAGGCTGTCTCTCAAGTTTTTTCTTCGCATAAATATAATCTTTACATCCATGCAAAGGTATGGAATTTAATCTAAAACTGTTAAACATTAACCTGCAGAAAGACTTCTTTAGGAAATATTAACTAACCAAGTCTTATTTCAGTCCCATCGTCTGGATATAGTCCTTCTGTGGCTGGCAGTTCTTGAATCGGCTATTTTCCGCATATTGCATCAACAGCTCCCTGAACTGCTGCTGATTGGGTCGGGCCTCACGCCATTCCTTATAGGTACCGCGTGGGGTCTCACTGTATTTCACCACAATGCTATCCCAGAGTTCGGGGCGCTGGATGCCCATCATACACGAACCGTCGATCTTCTTATACGGCCAGAAGGTATAACCGATATTCACCTCTTTCATCACCTTCACAAAGTCAGTCTGCCACTGGTCGGTGTTATGACCGATCTCTCCCATATACATAGGCAGATTGGTCTTGTCTCTGAAGTCGATATAGTCTTTGATAGCCTCCTTGGTTGCCTCACCGCCATAACGGTGACAGGTGTACATGATGTTCTGATCGAACGTCCAGTCGGTGAACATATAGAAATCACTGTTCCAACGGGCACCACCTAAGAGGATGATATGGTAAGGGTCAACTTCACGGATGGCTTTGACAGCTCGTTTATATAGCGGTTCCAGCTGCTGGTTGAGTTCTTCTTTGTTGTCAAAATAGTGAGCTATGGGTTCGTTAGCCAGTTCGTAGCCTAAGATGATAGGCTCATCCTTGTAGCGATCAGCTATCTTTCTCCAGATACTGCAGAAGAGCTGCCGACTGGGTTCACTCTCGAAGAGCCAAGGGTAACCGTGACCGTCGTCGATGTTATCACCTGTTTGTCCACCCGGACAGTCGTGCATATCAAGAATCAGGTAGAGTCCGGCTTCCTTGCACCAGGCTACCACATCGTCGATACGCTTAAAACCATCCTGCTGTGACGAGAGTCCCATATAATCCTCATCGGTAAACAGTTTATAGTTAAAGGGCAGACGGATGGTGTTGGCGCCTTGCTGCTTGATAAACAGGATATCATCTCGGGTGATGTAGTTATCCTTGAATGTCTGCCAGAACTTTGCGGTGAAGTCGGGACCGACTGCCTGTTTGAAAAGGAGATCGATCATCCAGGCTGAATTGGTACGACTGAAACCAAACATATAACCTTCGGGATTCAACCAGTTGCCAAGATTAGTGCCTTGGATATACAGCTTCTGCCCATTGGGCTGAATGAGATCAGGTCCGTTCACGCGTACATACTTACTTCTCTGATTAATCTCAGCGAGCGAAGTGGCGGTAATGAGTAGAGTCGCCAGTAACAAGATGGTTTTCTTTTTCATTTTTTGTAATTATTGGTTTAAACTTTGACATTGCAAAATTACACATGATTTATCGGCTTTACAAGTAAATATAGGTGGTTATATAGACTTCAGAAAACAATCATATCTGATTTTCAGTAAGTTACAACACCGAGAATATAGATGATATAGCCATCGAAGACTCATCATAAATAGTAAAAAAATGCCAAAATATTGAAATAAAGTGCATACTCCCACTATGCACGTTAAACCAAATCACGGTAATTGAGTCAAAAAGACAGTTGCAACTGAGAGACAGAAGCAAAAGTTTAACAATTAAAAATAGTAAGACAATGAAAAAGTTATTGATGACAATGATGGCTGCCTTCGTAATCAGTTCGGCAGCTTTCGCACAGGAGAACAAAGAGCAGGCTAAGTGCTGTGACAAGTGTGGTGAGCAGTGCAAGTGCGAGCAGTGCAAGTGTGATAAGAAGTGCTGCGACAAGAAGGACAAGTGCTGCGAGATGAAATGTTGCGAGAAGAAGTGCGACAAGCAGGGCAAGTGCGACAAGAAAGATTTTGTAAAATTCAAGACCGATCGCACCGCAAAGCGCTACAACCTCGATGAGAAGCAGGCTGCTCAACTGTTAGAGCTCAATCAGAAGTATGCTGATCTGATGAAGAACTACGATACTGATCTTCAGAAGATCATGACTCCTGAGCAGTACAAACAGTATCAGGAAGATCACCAGAAGTTCGGCAAGAGAGGACATCACGGCAAAGGTCACGGACACAAGCATTGATATTCGCTTGAGCAACAGCAGGTTTCATAGCTTCCTCTAAAGGAAGACCAGAAGGATTGATACATACCACATAAGTAAAACCTGCATCAAGGAGTATCTGGCGATCTCCAATACGACCCGCCACCAATGCCACAGGCACTTGGTGGCTTTTTGCTTTCTGAAGGATACCGTAAGGCAACTTGCCCATCAGGGTCTGGCGATCGGCAGAACCCTCGCCTGTAATAACGAATGAGGCATCATTCAGAAGTGTATCAAAGTCTACGGCTTCCAACAGCAGTTCGATACCAGAACGACACGAAGCATTCATATATTGAAGAAACGCATAGCCAAGACCACCAGCGGCACCAGCCCCAGGTTCGTTCTGACGATCAAAACCAAAATGCCTGGCTGAGAGAGCTGCAAAACGCGAGGCTATCTCGTCGAGCTCCTTCACCATCTCTGGTGTGGCTCCTTTCTGAGGGGCAAACACATGGGCGGCTCCTTCAGCACCGCAAAGCGGATTCACCACATCGGTAGCGATAGTAAAATGTACCTCTTGAAGCTGCGTTACATCATCCCAACTGCCCTGTTGGGTGAATGTGTCGATAAGGGCGCGAAGCATGCCTTTTCCGCAATCACTCGTTGCACTTCCTCCAAGACCTACTATAATCTCACGGCATCCCCGACGTACGGCATCTGCCACGAGCTGGCCTGTGCCATAGCTGGTAGCAACCATCGGATTGCGCTCCTCTGGTGTGAGCAGCGTAAGACCGCTGGCTTGTGCTATCTCGATGACAGCTGTAGATCCCTTGATGAGATACTGCGCCTGAATCCAACGCATCATCGGATCGCGGACAGGTAGAGTCACCAGTTCACCTCCTATCGCTGCATGATAAGCAGAAAGCCATCCCTCTCCCCCATCGCTGACGGGTATTTGTATCACTTGGGCATCAGGCAACACTGACTTGATGCCATCAGCAGCCGACTGGTTCGCTTGGACGGAACTAAGACAGCCTTTCAGTGAATCTATAGCAATAATTATGTTCATATTGCAAAATTATACAATAAATTTTAAACTTCAAATATCTTTTGCAGATTTCTTTCATTTTTTGAGAAGATTTTCCCGTTTTCTTCGTAACTTTGCACGCGATAAAAAAGAAATCTATCGTAAAAACAACTAAAGTATATGAAGAAAGAACTGAAAAAGGTGTTGGTACTCGGTTCGGGTGCCTTGAAAATCGGACAGGCCGGTGAGTTTGACTACTCTGGTTCACAGGCTTTAAAAGCTCTCCGCGAAGAAGGTATCAAGAGCGTACTCGTTAACCCCAACATCGCAACCATCCAGACCAGTGAGGGTATTGCAGACAAGGTGTATTTCCAACCTGTAAACACACACTTCGTAACCGAAATCATTAAGAAAGAGCGTCCTGACGGTATCCTGTTGGCTTTCGGTGGACAGACTGCCCTGAACTGCGGTACGGAGCTCTATCTGAACGGCACACTGAAAGAGTATGGTGTAGAGGTATTAGGTACGAGCGTAGAGGCTATCATGAACACTGAGGACCGCGATCTGTTTGTGAAGAAGCTCGGTGAGGTGGATCTGAAGGTGCCTGTAAGCCACGCTGTAGAGTCGATGGAAGATGCCTTGAAGGCAGCCCATGAGATCGGCTTCCCCATCATGATCCGTTCAGCTTATGCGCTGGGTGGTCTCGGTTCTGGTATCTGCCCCGACGAGAAGAAGTTTATTGAGCTGGCTGAGAGCGCCTTCACCTTCGCACCCCAGATTCTGGTTGAAGAGAGCCTGAAGGGCTGGAAGGAGATTGAGTTTGAGTGCATCCGTGATGCCAACGACCGTTGCTTCACCGTAGCCTCAATGGAGAACTTCGACCCTCTGGGTATCCATACGGGTGAGAGTATTGTGGTAGCTCCTACCTGTTCGCTGCGTGAGGAGCAGGTGAAGATGCTGCAGGATATCACCATCAAGTGTGTGAAGCACTTAGGCATTGTGGGTGAGTGTAACATTCAGTTCGCCTTCAACGCAGAGACCAACGACTATCGTATCATCGAGATCAACGCACGTCTCTCCCGTTCTTCTGCTTTGGCCTCTAAGGCTACGGGCTATCCCCTCGCCTTCGTGGCTGCGAAGATTGCTTTAGGCTACACCCTCGACCAGATTGGTGAGATGGGTACGACCTCATCAGCCTACGTGGCTCCGCAGCTCGACTATATGATCTGTAAGATTCCGCGCTGGGATCTCACCAAGTTTGCTGGCGTAAGCCGTCAGATCGGTTCTTCAATGAAATCCGTAGGTGAGATCATGTCTATCGGACGTTCTTTCGAGGAAATGATCCAGAAGGGTCTGCGTATGATCGGTCAGGGTATGCACGGCTTCGTGGGTAACGACCACACCAAGTTCGATAATCTCGACGAGGAACTGGCTAATCCTACAGATCTGCGTATCTTCGCCATCGCTCAGGCTTTGGAAGAGGACTATTCCATTGAGCGCATCGAGGAACTGACGAAGATTGACGTGTGGTTCCTGGAGCGTCTGAAGCACATCGTAGATCTGAAGCATGAGCTGCTGAAATACAATGCTCTCGAGGAGCTGTCCGACGAGTTGCTGCTGGAGGTGAAGCGCTGTGGATTCAGTGACTTCCAGATTGCTCGCTTCGTGCTGAAGTCAAAATCCACGAATATGGAGAAGGAAAATCTTCAGGTGCGTAAGTATCGTAAGCAGAAGGGCATCGTTCCGTCAGTAAAGCGTATCCCGACAGTTGCTTCTGAGCATCCTGAGCTCACCAACTACCTCTACTTCACCTATACCCATGTGCCTGCATTCGGCAATCCCAAGGGTGAGAAGTATGCTGCTGCCCACGATATTAATTATTATAATAATGAGAAGTCAGTAGTGGTTCTGGGTTCTGGTGCTTATCGCATCGGTTCTTCCGTAGAGTTCGACTGGTGTTCTGTGAATGCCATCAATACAGCCCGTAAGCTGGGTTACAAGAGTATCATGATCAACTACAACCCAGAGACTGTATCTACCGACTATGATATGTGCGACCGTCTGTACTTCGACGAGCTGTCGATGGAGCGTGTGCTCGATGTGATTGAACTTGAATCACCTCGTGGCGTGATTGTCAGCGTGGGTGGTCAGATACCAAACAACCTGGCTATGAAGCTCTATCGTCAGGGTGTGCCTGTACTGGGAACCAGTCCTGTGGATATCGACCGTGCTGAAAACCGCGATAAGTTCTCCGCGATGCTCGACAAACTGGGTATCGATCAGCCTGCTTGGCGTGCACTGACCTCATTCGACGATGTGAAGGAGTTTGTCGATAAGGTGGGCTATCCCGTTCTGGTACGTCCTTCGTATGTGCTCTCTGGTGCTGCGATGAACGTATGCTACGACGAAGAGGAACTGCATCGTTTCCTCAATATGGCAACCGAAGTATCGAAGGAGTTCCCCGTAGTGGTTTCTAAGTTTATGACAGAGACCAAGGAGATTGAGTTCGACGCTGTAGCCGACAAGGGCGAGGTGATCGAGTATGCCATCTCTGAGCATGTGGAGTACGCTGGTGTTCACTCTGGTGATGCCACGATGGTGTTCCCCGCACAGCACATCTACTTCTCTACCATCCGTCAGATCAAGAAGATTGCCCACAAGATTGCTGCCGAACTGAACATCAGCGGTCCGTTTAACATCCAGTTCCTGGCAAAGAACCGTGAGGTGAAGGTTATCGAGTGTAACCTCCGTGCCTCTCGTTCGTTCCCCTTCGTTTCGAAGATCCTGAAGCGCAACTTCATCGAGACCGCTACGAAGATCATGCTCGATGCTCCTTATCAGAAACCCGAGAAGAGCGAGTTCGACATCGACCGCATCGGTGTGAAGGCTTCGCAGTTCTCGTTCGCCCGTCTGCAGAATGCCGACCCCGTGCTGGGTGTGGACATGAGTTCTACAGGTGAGGTTGGCTGTCTGGGTGACGATCTGAACGAGGCGCTGCTCAACTCGCTGATTGCTACAGGCTACTCTATTCCAAAGGATGCTGTACTGATCAGTTCTGGTGGCGCCAAGGGTAAGGTTTCACTCCTTGAGCCCGCACAGCAGTTGGCAAAGAAGGGTTACACCATCTATGCAACAGCTGGTACTGCCAAGTTCTTCAACGACAACGGTGTGAAGGCTATCGCTGTGGCTTGGCCTGATGAGACTGGTGATAACAACGTGATGGATCTCATCAGTCAGCATAAGATCGGTCTGGTTATCAATGTACCGAAGAACCACACCAGCCGCGAGCTGACCAATGGTTACAAGATTCGTCGTGGTGCCATCGACCACAATATCCCTCTGATGACAAATGTTCGTCTGGCAAAGGCTTTCATTGAAGCTTTCACCGCCATGAGTCTCGATGATGTTAAGATCAAGAGCTGGCAGGAATATAACAACTAGAATTCCTAGATAATCTAGATATACTAGGTATGCTAGACGAATATAAAACGATCAAGACCGAAGGCGAGGGCTACTACACCGAGAAGCGTAGCAAGTTCCTCGCCTTCGCTCATCATGTATCTACTGTTGAGGAGATCAAGGAGCTGCTGGCAGGCTATCGTAAGAAATACTACGATGCACGCCACGTGTGTTACGCCTATATGTTAGGCCCTGAGCGTACGGAGTTCAGAGCCAATGACGACGGGGAGCCCTCATCAACAGCAGGCAAGCCGATTCTCGGACAAATCAACAGCAACGAACTCACAGATATCCTGATAGTAGTGGTGCGCTATTACGGTGGTGTGAATCTCGGCACCAGCGGTCTGATCGTAGCCTATCGGGAGGCTGCGGCAGATGCCATCGCCCATTGCGAGATAGAGACTCGCCAGGTAGAGGAAGTCATCACTTATACCTTCTCCTACCCCATGATGAACGATGTGATGCGAATCGTGAAGGAAATGCAGCCTCGCATCATCTCGCAGACCTTTGAGAACACCTGCGAAATCAAACTGAGTATCCGCCAAAGCGAGGCTGAACAGTTGAAAAACCGTCTGGAGAAACTCACTTTCGATTAATTTCAGCAAGTTTCCAGTTTTTTCTTTGGCTTTATCGGGAATTTGTATTAACTTTGCATCCGCTTAACCGGAAAGCGTTCTTTTTATTATTGGAGAGTTGGCAGAGTGACCGAATGCGCTGGACTCGAAATCCGGTATACCCTTTCCGGGTATCGGGGGTTTGAATCCCTCACTCTCCGCAACAGAAAGAGGCTCGTCGTGATTGACGGGCCTCTTTGCATATAGATATCCGAAAAAAACTTATTTGATAGCGCCAGCAATGATCTCAGCCATCTTAGCTACACCCTTCTCGTTGGGATGGATGCCATCGGGCTGTACCAGCTCCTCGTCGTTTGCCATCAGCGTATGAAGGTCTATCAGCTGCAACCCATTCTTACGAGCCACTTCCTTCTGAATGGGGATGATACCATTGACAATGACAGAATCATTGATATTCCATGATGGTTTGAAGGCGGGAATCGGTGTGCAAAGGAATATCTTTGCCTTGCCAAGAGCCTTGATCATCTGCTGAAGATCTTGCTTGAACTCTGAGGCATACTGCCAGTTCTGGGGCTTGGAGTCGTTGGTACCCAACTTGATGATAACAATGTCGGGGTTGAAAGCCAGAGCATCGCGCCAAGCCATCTCTTTCATATAAGGGAAATCGCCCTTATTCAGCAGCGTACGACTGCTCACACCGAAGTTCTTCACCCAGTAGTCGCTGCCCAAAGCTTTCTGCAACAAGGCGGGATAACCATACTGAGGGGCCAACTCTATTCCATGTCCATCAGTAATGCTGTTACCGATACAGGCCACCCGGATAGCATCAGTCTTAGGAGCCTGACGATTCTGCAACCATGTGCTGAGTTCAGACAGCAACTGATCGTGATACTTGAACCAAGTGCCAAAGCCAAAACCATGATCACCTGTAGGATAGACAAGCATGGTGCATTCATTGCCCACATTACGCATTGCCTTATAGTACTCAAGTCCGTTGGTTACGAAAGGCACCAGACGATCGTCGCTGGCTGAGATGATAATGGCAGGAGGCGTGAGATGACGGCGTACCGCATTCTGCGTTGAGAACTGGTGAACCAGCTCAGGATTCTTCTGTCCTTCCTCACCCAGGAAATTGAGGCATGACCACTTGTGGGACACACGCTCATCCATCGAGATGACAGGATAGAACAGAATCGAGAAGTCGGGACGCACATCAAACTCAGAATGGGTGGATATGACTGAAGCCAGATGACCGCCAGCCGAGAAGCCCATGATGCCTACATCGTGAGGATTGATGCCCCAGACAGCTGCTGAATCGCGAACAATGCGGATACCCTTCTGCACATCGCCCATCGGCAAAGTACGATCACCATTGGGCAGGCGATAGTTCACCACGAAATACGCAATGCCCTGCTGGTTCAGCCAGTCGGAAGCCAAATAGCCTTCATGGGTATTCGAGAGCATAGAGTAACCGCCACCGGGTACACCAACAATAGCCTTGCCAGAGGGAGTCTCTGGAATAAAGCATACCATCTGTGCCTTTCCATCGTCGGTCAGGTTAAGGGTAAACTTCTTCGCTGTCTGAGCCTGAGCTGTCATCCCGAGCAGCAACAGACCGAAAAACATCAATCTCTTCATTGTTTATACTAATTTGTGGATTACCAATCCTGAACGTAACTTCGGCTCAAACCATGTAGCCTTTGGCGGCATGATCTTTCCGCTGTCGGCAATATCCATAATCTGCTGCATTGAGACAGGATAGAGTGCTAAGGCAGCACGCATCTCGCCAGAGTCAACACGGCGCTTCAGCTCTCCAAGACCACGCAGACCTCCTACGAAGTCGATACGCTGAGAAGAACGCAAATCACCAATGTTCAGAATCTCATCGAGAATCAGACGGCTGGAGATATCAACATCAAGCACACCAATGGGATCGTTGTTGTCGTAAGTGCCCTCCTTAGCTTTCAGACTGAACCAGTGCTGATCAAGATAGAGTGAGAACTCATGAAGCTGCTGGGGCTTATAGATGTCGGTACCCTTATCCTCAACGATGAAGTTTACCTGCAGCGCGGCGAGGAACTCTTCTGACGACATGCCGTTGAGATCTTTTACCACGCGGTTGTAATCAAGAATCGTGAGCTGTGAAGCCTGGAAGCAGACCGCCATGAAGAAGTTGTATTCCTCAGTGCCTTTGTGGTTGGGATTCTGCTTCTGCTTTTCTGCACCCACAAGGGCTGCAGCTGCTGAACGATGGTGACCATCGGCAATATAAAGACTCGGCATCTTGGCAAACTCATCGGTGATGGTCTGCATATCCTTATCATCATTGATCACCCAGAACTGATGACGGAAACCATCGATAGGTGCAATAAAATCGTATTCAGGCTCAGTGGCAGCATAACGCATGATGAGCGCATTGAGCACCTGATTGTCGGGATAAGCAAAGAACACAGGCTCGATATTGGCATTGTTCACACGCACATGCTTCATGCGATCCTCTTCTTTATCACGACGGGTGAGCTCGTGCTTCTTGATACGACCAGCCATATAGTCGTCGGTATGAGCACATACCACAAGACCATACTGCGTCTTACCATTCATCGTCTGCGCATAAATATAATAATGTTCGCGCGCGTCTTGTACTAACCAACCTTTATCCTGAAACTTCTGGAAGTTCTCTGCAGCCTTCTCATAGACACGCGGATCATACTCTGAAGTCCCTACGGGGAAGTCGATTTCGGGTTTGATGATATGGTAAAGACTCATCTCATTGTCACCAGCCTCTACCCTTGCCTCTTCACTGTCGAGCACGTCATAGGGACGGCTCTCTACCTTCTCCACCAACTCTTTAGGTGGACGAATGCCTTTGAACGGTTTAATTGTTGCCATTTTCTATGTTGAAAAATAAATTATCTAACTTGTTTAAGAGCACTATTCAATATGGTTTTTATGCAATCTCAGAATAATTTAGGTGCAAAAATACGTAAAAGTTCTGAATTTGCAAAATCTTTCCAGTAATTAATGTCTCAATTCGGAAATAAATCGTAATTTTGCAGAAAATAACAAAACCAATAAAACCACTATAATGTATGAAGAGAACTCTACTTTATGTTTGTAGCGTGCTGATGTGCTTCAGTACGCAGGCTGCTGATTTTGAGACTGCTAAAGAAGCTGTTAAGAATATGGGCGTGGGCTGGAATCTGGGAAACACGCTCGACAGTAACTCCGGAGATATAAACAATATGTGGATCGAATATTGGTCTGGTCGTACGCCATCAGACTACGAAACGGCATGGTCGCAGGCTATTACTAAGCCCGAACTGATTAAGATGATGAAGGATGCCGGCTTCAACGCTATCCGTGTACCAGTGACCTGGTATCCACATATGGAGGCTACCTTCAACAGCGTAAAATATAATAGCAGCACCAAGACGCTGACCCCCTGGGACCGTGCAAATGACCCTATCGGCACTAAGATTCAAGAATCATGGATGAAGCGTGTGCATGAGGTGGTTGACTATGTTATCAGTCAAGGTATGTACTGTATTCTTAATATTCACCACGATACAGGAAGTGCGAATACAGCCTGGCTTCTGGCTAGTGAGGCTGACTATGCCAATCAGAAGAACCGCTTCGAAGCTATCTGGCAACAGATCGCAGAGGAATTTAAAGACTACGACGAGCACCTGCTTTTCGAGGGGTATAACGAGATGCTTGATCCATATGGTTCATGGAACTTCGCCTCGATGGCTACCAATTCACAGTATGATGCGGCTGTCGCAACTTCAGCCTATAATGCTATCAATAGTTATGCACAAAGTTTCGTTGATGTGGTTAGGGCCACGGGGGGCAACAACAGCCAGCGCAACCTCATCGTCTCGACCTACAGTGCCGCTAGTGGTGTTGGCACATGGAACCCGCATCTGCAAGATCCGCTGAAATATATGAATCTTCCCAGCGACGAAGTTGAGAACCACATCATTTTCGAAGTTCACTCCTATCTTGACATCAAAGACCTCAACAACGCAAAGAACGAGGTAAACCAGATGATCAGTTCACTCAAGTCATATCTGGTAACAAAAGGTGCCCCTGTGATTATTGGTGAATGGGGAACGAGTATAAACAATGGTTATGCCCTCTATCGCCAAAATATGCTGAGTTTTGCACGTTACTTCGTAGAACAAACTAAAGCCAACAATATCGGGACCTTCTACTGGATGGGGCTATCGGATGGTGCATCTCGCTCTGTGCCAGAGTTCAACCAGATGGATCTGAAAGATGCCATCATTAAAGGGTATTACGGAGAGGAAGGTTATACAGGCATCAAACCCACCACATATGTGAGGCCTGACGATGAAAATATATACGATCTAAGTGGAAATAGAATGATTAAGCCCAATAAAGGCATCTACATCAAGAACGGCAAGAAGCACATTGCCAGATAAAAAGAAAGCCTCTCAAACTGAGAGGCTTTGCTTTTATGTATATAATCTAATTACTTGTTCACCTGGAACTTAGTATCACCATCCTTGAAGAAGGCGTTGATCTGCTTTGCGGCAGCAATACCGGCGTTGATGTTGGCCTCGGCTGTCTGAGCACCCATCTTCTTAGGTGTAGAGAAGTAGCGGCCCTCGAACTTCAGGAACTCATCGTTGGCATCAGGCAAGATGTCGGTAACGAACTTCAGGTCCTCACGCTCAGTCATCAACTTAATGAGCTCTGGCTCGTTGATCACCTCCTTACGAGCTGTGTTCACCAGCACACCACCCTTCTTCATCTTACCAACCAAAGCGGCGTTGATGCTCTGCTTGGTCTCAGGCGTAGCTGGAATATGAAGAGATACAACATCGCAAGTCTCGAACAAAACATCCTGATTAGCAACGGCATGAACACCAGCCTTCTCAATCACCTCTGCAGGGCAGAAAGCATCGTAAGCATAAACGTCCATACCAAAGCCCTTGGCAATACGAGCCACATTACGGCCGACATTACCGAAAGCCAGGATACCAAGCTTCTTGCCCAGCAGCTCTGAACCACTCTTGCCGTTGTAGAAACCACGTACGGCCATCACCAGCAGACCGAATACCAACTCAGCTACTGCGTTTGAGTTCTGACCAGGAGTGTTCTCTGCTACTACGTTGTGAGCTGTTGCAGCAGTCAGGTCGATATTATCGTAACCTGCACCTGCACGAACCACAATCTTCAACTGCTTAGCAGCATCGAGTACCTCTGCGTCCACCTTATCCGAGCGGATAATCAGTGCATCAGCATCTGCTACTGCAGCGAGAAACTGAGCCTTCTCTGTATATTTCTCAAGCAGCACCAGCTCATTGCCAGCTGCCTCAATCTCTGCCTTGATACCATTAACAGCTGCTGCTGCAAATGGCTTCTCTGTTGCAACTAAAACCTTCATAATACCTTAATATTAATGATTTGCTTCGAACTCCTTCATGCAAGCTACGAGTGCATTGCAACCCTCGATAGTCTGAGCATTGTAGCAAGATGCACGGAAACCACCTACTGAACGGTGACCCTTCACGCCAACCATACCCTTAGAAACAGCGAAGTCAAGGAAGTCTTTCTCCAACTCCTTATATTCAGGAGCCATCACGAAGCAGAGATTCATCAGTGAACGATCCTCCTCCTTGGCAGTACCTACGAACATCTTGTTGCGGTCGATCTCGCCATAGACGATCTCTGCACGCTGGTGAGCCAACTTGTCCATAGCCTCTACACCACCCTGCTTCTTCAGCCAGCGCAGGTTCTCGAGAGCGCAATAGATGGGCACTACAGGAGGTGTGTTGAACATAGAACCCTTGTCAACGTGTGTGCGATAGTCGAGCATCGTAGGAATCTCACGAGGAGCCTTGCCCAGAGCGTCGTCCTTCACAATCACGATGGTCACACCAGCCATAGCCATATTCTTCTGAGCACCAGCGTAGATGGCATCATACTTAGCCACGTCGATAGGACGGCTGAAGATATCTGATGACATATCAGCAATCAGACGAACGGGAACGTCAAGGTCCTTACGGATCTCAGTACCATAGATGGTGTTATTGGTGGTAATGTGCAGATAGTCTGCATCAGCAGGAACGCTCCAGTCCTTCGGGATGAAGGTATAGTTGGCATCAGCCGAAGAAGCGACCTCAACGACCTCACCGAAAAGCTTAGCTTCCTTCATGGCCTTCTTTGCCCAGACACCTGTGTTCAGGTAGGCAGCCTTCTTAATCAGGAAGTTGTAGGGAATCATACAGAACTCAAGACTGGCACCACCACCAAGGAAAATAACTGAATAGCCCTCAGGAATACTCAGAAGCTCCTTTACCAGAGCTACAGCCTCGTCGACAACGGGCTGGAAATCCTTTGCACGGTGGCTGATCTCCATCAGAGAAAGACCAGATCCATTGAAATCAAGACACTGTTTTGCGGTATTCTCAATCACTTCGCGAGGAAGGATAGAGGGACCGGCATTAAAGTTGTACTTCTTCATTTTGATTGTTATTTTATAATGTTAATACGTTCATGTTTCTGAAAAACGCTGCGAAATTACACTTTTAATTTCAATTGACCAAATTTTAGAGCAGAAATTCACAAAATAAGAGCATTTTCTTTCATTTTGTCAACTCCACATTTCAGTTTTTGAACAACTCAGGTGCAAAGTTACTAAGAATTCTGCAGATAGCTGACAATTTATGCCGTTTCTTTTTGCCCATTTTACTTTTTTTATTATCTTTGCATTCGTTATGAATCAAAAGCAGCACCAAATCATCATCAGCATCGCCTCAAACGAGAATCAGGAGGCAAATGTTCAGGCAGCAAGAGTTCAACTGACTCAATTGCTCTCGGAAGTACATTTCACGTCAGCTATATGGACTGAACCTATTAACAGTATCCGGCAGGAACCTTACCTCAACCAACTCTGCAAAGCTACAACTGCATTTAGCATGAACTTATTAAATGAGGTATTAAAAGAAACCGAGAAGCGTTTAGGGCGCACACATAATGAAGATGGTATTGTAACCATCGATCTCGATCTACTGCAATATGACGATGAGCAGTTTCACCTAAAAGACTGGAACAGAAATTATGTAAAGGATTTAGTTAATGAATTATGAAAAAGATATTGGTTATCAGTTGTTTATTGTTTTCAACTTTTGCATCTAACGCACAACGGTTTGACGATTATTTCGAGGATCGAACCTTACGACTCGACTATACATTCGCAGGCGATTATACGCAATCTTATATCTATGTAGATGGATTGGTGTCGCTTCCCCATTGGTATGGAAGGCGGCATCACTTAAAGGAAGTTCCCCTCAAAGGAAATGGTCAGATCATCGTACGTGCCCATCATAAAGATGTCGTCATCTATCGCCACTCTTTTTCTACGCTTTTCCAGGAATGGCTTTCTACCGATGAAGCCAAGCAGACCAAAAAGTCGTTTGAGAACGTCTTCCTAGTGCCCTTCCCAAAAGATACAGTTGATATAACGGTGGAACTCTATGATTATCACGATAAAATGGCTACTTCCATGTCGCACACCGTGGTTCCTACAGATATTTTGATTCGCAAGACCGGAGAACACGATATTACCCCTTACGACATTCTGCATCAGGCAGCAGACACAACCCAATGTATTCGGATAGCCTTTGTGGCAGAAGGTTACACAGCCAATGAAATGGAGCATTACCTGGATGACTGCCAGAAGGCTATCAGTTCCCTGTTTAACCACGAGCCTTTTAAATCGATGCAAGATCGGTTCAATATCATAGCACTCAAATCGGTTTCTGAGGAATCTGGAACAAGCGAACCAGCAAAAGGAATCTGGAAGAACACAGTGCTAGGCTCTCATTTTGACACTTTCTATATGGACAGATACTTAACCACACTGCACTTAAAGCAGTTGCACAACGTATTAGCTGGCACACCATACGAACACATTATCATTCTTGTGAATACAGAGCACTATGGCGGAGGCGGCATCTTTAACTCTTATAACCTCACCTATACTGGTGGAAAGCATTTCCTACCTGTTGTTGTGCATGAATTCGGCCATTCCTTCGGAGGTTTAGGCGATGAGTACGCCTATGGCGACAATGATCCTATGTATTTTGCAGATACAGAACCTTGGGAACCTAATCTGACAACCAAGTGCGATTTCAACGGAAAATGGGAAAAACTAGTAAAAGAAGGTAAAGCTGGTCTTATTGAAGGTGGCGGTTATCTGAAACACGGTGTATGGCGTGGATTTGAAAACTGCCGAATGCGCACAAACGAAGAACCAGAGTTCTGCCTTGTTTGTCGTCAAGCCCTCACTCGGCTGATCGATTTTTATACCAAGCCTGATACAAACGAATGATTTACGAAATAACATCCCTCTCAGACCCTCGTCTGACTGTTTTTGCCTCACTCACAGAAGCACAGTTGCGTAACAGACTGGATCCATCACGTGGTATCTTCATAGCTGAGAGTCCGAAGGTAATCCGTGTGGCCATGCAAGCAGGCTATGAACCACAGGCAATGCTTTGTGAACGCAAGCATATCACAGGAGATGCTGCAGATATCATTGCCAGGTGTGGAGATATACCTATTTATACAGGCGATCGCGAACTGCTGTCACAACTTACAGGCTATACCTTGACAAGGGGGGTGCTTTGTGCCATGAAGCGTCGTCCAGAGCTTTCAGTAGCCGATATCGTCGGTAAAGCACGTCGAATAGCTGTCATTGACGGTGTGGTAGATACCACAAACATAGGAGCAATATTCCGTTCTGCCGCAGCCTTAGGCATCGATGCCGTATTACTGACAAGAAATGCTTGTGACCCTCTGAACCGTAGGGCTGTGCGCGTATCGATGGGGAGTGTTTTCCTGGTTCCTTGGACGTGGCTCGATGATTATGCAACACTCCGCAATCTGGGGTTTACTACAGCAGCAATGGCATTAACTGACGATTCCATCGCACTTGACGATCCGCGTTTAAAGGCGATTGAAAAACTTGCCATCATCATGGGAACCGAAGGGGATGGCTTACCTGCACAGACAATCAGAGATGCAGATTATGTGATCCGCATCCCAATGTCACACCAAGTTGATTCCTTAAACGTAGCTGCTGCTGCAGCTGTCGCTTTCTGGGAACTGTCACGCAAATAAGATTCTGTTTTTAGCTACAAATCATCGATGGTATCAGCATAAATAGCTGTAGCCTCTGGACCGCGTTCATCATCAGTCATATCTATCTTTGGGTGTATATCAAGAGGTTCCAAATTGATACCAATACGATTCAGGTTCTGGTTTGTATAGGTTAGTTGAGCCCCAAAGAGGCAGATGGTCCAAGAGAACTGTACCCAAAGCATAAATAAAGGTAAGGCAGCAAACGATCCGTAGATCGCGTTATAGCCAGTAACCCAAATCTGGGCATGTATATAGAACAGCTGCAGAATATGCATGGCAAGACCAGCTAAGATGCCAGGAATAATAGCACATGAGATCTTGACTTTGGTGTTAGGCATATACACGTAGAGAATCACAAATAATACAGATAACAGAACAGAAGGCGTAAGATCAAGCACTTTTTTTACAACAGGACCCAACAAGACAAAATTCTCCATCTTGTCAGCAATTGCAGTCATAAAGATTGAAAGACCCATAGAAACAATAATCATTATAGGGAAAATCAGAATCATTGCCAAATAATTCGTCAAAGAACGAATGATTGGTCGTGTATTATTAACCTGCCATATCTGATTAAAAGTATCCTCTATATTATTCACCAGCATCAGAACCGTATAGAGCATAAAGATCAAACCAATACCGAGAAAGATGCCCCCACGAATATGTACCAGATAACTGTTCACAAAGCCCACAATGACATTAGCCGCCTCAGGTTGCGACGACAAGGCATTGAGAAACCATATCTCAATATATTTATTGTACCCAAAACCTCTTGCAATGGCAAATATCACAGCTAACATGGGTACAATGGCCAATAGCGAAGAATAAGTCAAGGCTGCAGCCTCAGCCATAACCCGTTTCTCGGTAAAGAAACGAACCGTCAGAATCATCTTCCGCATCACCTGTCTATAGAAAACTTCACTAGCCACAATCAATATCAATTATAAAAAGAAAGCACTGTCCCTATAAGCCGGGTTCTGTACCACCAAAAGATGGCGTCTGTCATTTATCTAGTCTATGAGTCACCCCATAGCTCAAGCGTTCTACCCTCCATCGTAAAAATCGGGCGGGCAACCCTCAGACGATGGTTTACGCGAACTTGCAGCCCCCAGCAGACACAGCCCGATGATCACCCATCGGCTGGTGGTCTCTTACACCACCTTCTCACCCTTACCTCACCTAAGCAAGGCGGTCATTCTCTTCTGCCTTCACCTACTGTCACCAATAGCTTCCACTTTCAGAAGTGGGGTACCCTATGCTGCCCGGACTTTCCTCTCGTGCCAGAATGGCACCAGCGGCAGACCGTGACAGTGCTTTCGGTTGCAAAGTTAATCTATTTATTTGGAATAGAGAAAATAAAAGTCATAAAAAGTATAGATAATTAAATATTTGCAATTAAAATAAACTGAAACACTTAATTTTGTCATTAATTTAAGATTTCAACTGTTAATCGCAAATGCCCGTTAAGCGTTTTGATGTAATTGTTAAAATGGGACAAATATTCACGACATTTTGTCAGTAAACCAAATTTTGCTCCTATCTTTGCACCATCAAACAGCGAGTGAGTTCATGCAGCTTGGCTGCCAATGTAGAATTTAAACACATTTATAAAATGAATAAGAATATGAAAAAGATTGTTGATGTAGCAACGCCAGCCGTTTGCGTCGTTGCTTTAGTACTTTCTGTAGCTGCTATCTCTAATACAAATGCTGCTACAGCTACTGTTCCTGCTCCCGTCGTATCTTCAGCTCCTGCCGGACAACCTGTTGATCTGACTTATGCAGCAGAAAAAGCACTCCCATCTGTAGTGTATATTAAATCTGTGCAGAACTCAAAGATCCAAACCGTTGAATACAATGATCCGTTCGAGGATTTCTTCTCAGACCCCTTTGGCGGATTCTTTGGACGAGGACAAGGTAATAACGGACAGAAGCGTCAGCGTCAGGTACAGACTCCAAAACGCGCTGCTGCAGGTTCTGGTGTCATCATCTCTGCCGATGGTTATATTGTTACTAACAATCACGTAGTGGATGGTGCCGATGAGTTGACGGTTAGTCTGACAGACAATAAGGAATATTCTGCACGTGTGATTGGTGCCGACAAGACTACCGACCTTGCACTAATTAAGATTGACGGCAAGAATCTGCCTGCCATCACAATTGCTAACAGTGACGACGTACGTGTAGGTGAATGGGTGCTCGCAGTAGGAAACCCACTTGGTCTGAACAACACTGTTACCGCAGGTATCATCTCTGCCAAAGCTCGTACACTGGGTGCCAATGGCGTAGAGAGTTTCATTCAGACAGATGCAGCCATCAATCAGGGTAACTCTGGTGGTGCTCTGGTTAACACACGCGGTGAACTGGTTGGTATCAATGCCATGCTGTATTCACAGACAGGTTCAAACATCGGTTATGGTTTTGCCATTCCTACTACTATTATGAATAAGGTGGTAGATGACCTCAAACAGTTTGGCAATGTGCAGCGCGCCATGATTGGCATCCAGGGTACTGATGTCAAGAACTATGTTGATGCAGAGAAAGAAAAGGATAAGGAAGTTGATCTCGGCACAATGGAAGGTATTTATGTTGCTAAGGTTGTTGAAGACGGCGCAGCTGAAGCTGCCGGTTTGAAGGAAGGCGACGTGATTACCGCTGTAGATGGCCAGAAAGTCACTAAGTTCGGTGAACTTCAGGGTATCCTTGCCAAAAAGCGTCCTGGTGATAAGGTTAGTCTAACTTACCTGCGTAATAAGAAGAGTAACACCGTGACTGCGACTCTGAAAAACGAGCAAGGTAACACGAAGGTGGTAAAGAATGCCGATCTCGATGTGCTTGGTGGTAGCTTCCGTGCCATAACTGATGCCCAGAAAGAACAGCTGAATATCGGTTACGGTCTCGAAGTGATGAAGATCAGCGGCGGAAAATTGAAGGATGCTGGTGTACCTAAGGGCTTCATCATTCAGAAGGTTAACGATCAGAGCATCAAGACCATCAACGACCTGCAGGATGTAGTTAAAGAAGCATCTACCAGCAAGGAACCTGTACTCTATATTCAGGGTATCTATCCTACTGGCAAGAAAGGCTATTTTGCAGTGCCTTTGCAGAACGATTAAACAAATAATCAGTAAAAAAGCCACGAAAATTCAAATTCGTGGCTTTTTTTTTGGTAGTTTCATGGAAAAGCCCTAATTTTGCAAATTAGCAAAAAAAACGGAACAATCATGCGACAACTTAAAATCACTAAATCGATCACCAACCGCGAAAGCGCCTCCCTTGAGAAGTATCTCCAGGAGATTGGAAAGGAGGAGATGCTAACGGCGGAAGAAGAAGTAGAACTCGCCCAGCGTATTAAGGCCGGTGATCAAAAAGCGTTGGAAAGGCTCACACGAGCCAATCTTCGTTTTGTCGTATCTGTAGCAAAGCAGTATCAGAATCAAGGCCTAACCTTGAGCGACCTTATCAATGAAGGTAATCTTGGTCTGCTTAAAGCCGCAGAACGTTTTGATGAGACTCGCGGATTTAAGTTTATCTCATACGCTGTATGGTGGATTCGTCAGAGTATTCTACAAGCCATCTCTGAACAAAGCCGTATTGTGAGACTGCCACTTAACCAAGTAGGTTCCGTTAATAAGATTAATCGCGAGATTAGCAAATTCGAGCAGATCAATGAGCGCCGTCCCTCTGTGGATGAAATAGCAGACAATATTGATTTGCCACAGGATAAGATCGACGAAGCAATGAATATCAGTGGGCGTCATGTATCCGTAGATGCACCTTTTACAGGAGACGAGGATAGTAATCTGCTTGACGTTCTCGTTAACGACGAAAATCCCACAACTGACATGCCTCTTGTAGAAGAATCGCTCAAATCCGAAATACAAGAAGCGCTGAGCGTACTCAACGAGCGCGAACGCAGTATTATCGAGGCATCTTATGGTATCAACCAGGCAGAGCTTACACTTGAGGAAATCGGTGAGAAGTACGGATTATCACGTGAACGTGTTCGTCAGATCAAAGAAAAAGCTATCCGCAAACTTAGGGCAAGTACAAAGAACAAAATTTTAAAATCATATTTAGGATAAATGAAATTCATAAGACACATCACTCTCGCTGCTTCATTGTTAGCAGTTTTGGCATACGTGCCTTCTCTGGCTCAGAACCGTGTAGTGCCCAAAGCATACATGTTTGGTTTCGCTGCCTCATTTACAGACTCCATCGTCTTCTTTACAGATATACAGGAAGTTGATAGTGTATGGGTAATGCCCAAGAAACATATTCTTGCAGGCCGTAGCAACTACTCTTACCAGCTACGTAATTTCTGTGCAGACAGTCTCGGATTTAAGAATCGTACCGTTGTCGTAGTCTCCTCGCTCAAGCGTAAAGATATCGAGAAGAAATATGCAAAGATGAAGAAGGATTATACCGTAAAGCATGCTGGAAAATATGATGTTCACTACATCGATGCTTCTGAATTCCGTTTTACACCTGTTAACATGGACAACAGTAAGAAATGAAAAAATACTTGTTTTTTATCTTATTCATAGTTGGAGTCGGAATCCTGCTTATGGCAACATGCCCTGACCGCACAGCTCATCAAGAAACTATCAAAGGTGTTGTTGCAGAAGTCGTCAACTCCGAGGTTGATCAAAGCAATATATTAACAACCGAACTGGCTTCAATTAGCACCATGTTAACTATCAACTTGGCTGACTCCTATATTAAGTCAAATCTGATGATAAGGGATTACACCTTTTACAACGTCGGATATCTCAATTATAAAGATGACTTCAGAATGGTGTCTTTTGGTATTTTAAATCATGTTTTTACCATTGATCAAGAAACGGCAAGACAAATAATGAAAGAAAAGCAAACCTTTCCATTCAATTAGGAAGCTTTAAAAATACAAGAAAAAGGGAACCTTCTCAGGCTCCCTTTTTTTAAACCATTCGCATTACAAATAAAATGTTTTGTATTGCGCATGGAGTTCGAAAAGTACTTATCTCGCGATAAATAGAATTCTTTAATTAACCTTAATAATCTAATACCATGAAAAACACAATGCAAATTTAGGAAATTAATCCAAAATCAGCACATATGTTATCGAATTATAGTCTATTATTAACCTTATTTAAAAGTTCATCGTCCCATTTAAGAATTGTTTGCAACTTAAAATTATCTATCCGTTGTTGCTGCATTCTATTCAACGGCAGAACAGGAATTGAATGCCAATCGATAGTATAATAACGTACTGTCGTCTCTCCATATACAGAATCTGCAAAGAAAGTCTCCCCTACTACTATTATCTGATTCACACTATCAAGAGGTTCGTCTAATGTAAGCAGAAGCATATCAATCCGTAACGCCGGACTCATCTGCAAAGAGAGACTGTCGTCAGTGAGGGCAGTCATCACGCTGGTACCACCTAAACGGTTCTTCACTTCAGCTTTCATCCCTGCATCACGGAAATCAAGAAAATCAAGACGATTATTCTGAGTGAGTGCTGGCAACAGCGAATCTGGCATTTGGCGAAAAGCATCACGCATGGTGATGCTGTCGCCAGCAGCAACAGTGAGGCCAAAGGCTACACAGAGGGTAAATAAAACAAATCTCATCCTCGTGAGGGTCTAAGATCTTTCACACGCACAGCCTTGCCTTCCGATACAGGCAACGTACCTTTCTTAACAAGTTTCACCTGAGGTGTGAGCAGGATCTCATCTTTCAGAGCACGCTGGATGTCCTTCATCATCTTCTGCATCTCTGGATAGATATCTGTATCAAGTCCTTCAAGCTCCACCTCTACAGTCATCACATCATTATCATTAATGGTCTCAAGGGTGATAAGATAGTTACTGCCTAATCCCGGATACTGCACAAGGATCTTCTCTACCTGCATCGGGAACACGTTCACACCCTTAATGATGAACATATCATCAGTACGACCTTTGATACGATCAATGCGACGATGCGTACGTCCACACTTACAGGGTTCAGCTATAATACGGGTCAGATCGCGCGTGCGATACCTTAATATAGGCATCATATTACGATCAAGCGTTGTGAGCACCATCTCACCCATCTCGCCATCAGGAACTGGTTCTAATGTATCAGGATCAACGATCTCAACAATATAGTTATCTTCCCAAAGATGCATACCGTCCTGATATTTACACTCGAAAGCTACACCAGGGCCGTTCATCTCAGTCATTCCAAAGGAGTTGTACGCCTTTACACCCAGCATACGCTCAATACGGCGTCGCTGCTCTTCAGTGTGTGGTTCAGCACCAATGCAAAGTGTACGAAGTTTTGTGGATTTCGGATCTACACCTTCCTCTTTGAACACCTCAGCCAGACGAATGGCATAAGAGGGAATTGCATGCAGACAAGTGGTACCGAAGTCTTTGATAAACTTAATCTGACGCTTAGAATTACCTGCTGCGGCAGGAACAGTCATCGCACCTAACCACTCAGCACCATACTGGAAGCCCAAACCACCAGTGAACATTCCATAACCAGAAGAGTTCTGGAAGACATCACTCTTGCGACAACCTACCATATACAAGTTGCGGGCAATCATATTGGCCCATGAACAGATGTCGTGTTCAGAGTAGATAACGACACAGGGATTACCTGTGGTACCACTGGTAGAGTGAATACGAACAGCATCATCCATGTTAGCACCGACAAGGCCGAAGGGATAGTTATCACGCAAGTCCTGCTTTGTTGTGAAAGGAATCTTACGGAGATCAGCCAACGAATTAATAGAATCTGCAGTAATGCCCAAATCTCCTAAGCGTTTCTTGTAGAAAGGAGACTTTAAAGCAACATTGATACTCTCCTTGAGTTTTTTCACTTGCAGTGCTTCAAGCTGCTCACGTGGCATAGTTTCAATTTCAGGTTGCCAGTACTCGCCATCAGGCTTGATTGTGGCCATGATTTTCTCGTCAGTCATATATTCTAAAATTTATGTTACTATCTAAATATTTAATGTAATTACTGTTTTGCTAACTGCATCATCATCACTGCTGTAAGACCTGCAGTCTCTGTACGCAGCCGACTACGCCCAAGATCCACAGAGATAAAGCCAGCATCGACAGCCTGGCGAACTTCCTCGATGGAAAAATCGCCTTCAGGCCCTATTAATACCATAGCATCGTCGCTCTCCTGGTGACGCAACTGCTCAAAGAGATTGCTTCGAGGAATCTCATCATAGCAATGCGCAATATAGCGTGGACCTTCTGTATATGCAGAGATGAACTTTTTAAAAGGCATCATTTCATGAAGTTTTGGTTTCCAGGCCTTTCGACTCTGTTTGACAGCAGAAATCACAATCTTCTCCAATCGTGGAAGTTTTAGAAGTTTGCGCTCAGAAAATGCACAATTAAGGAACGACACCTCATCGACTCCCACTTCTGTTGCCTTTTCAAGCATCCACTCAATGCGGTCAAGCATCTTCGTTGGTGCTATTGCTAAATGCAGGCGACCTTTCCATTGAGGCTCCTGAGGTAATTTCTCAAGAATCTCATAGTAACAATTGCGAGTAGCAGCAATCGTCACTTGCGCCCGATAAAAGCAACCTTCACCATCCATCAGAAAGAGTTCATCACCCCCCTTTAGTCGAAGCACACGCATGGCATGCATGGCCTCGTCTGTTGGCAGTTCCTGCTGATGAGCTGCGTCAGGCACATAGAAGTATCTTGTTTCTTTCATCTCTATTTAATAATCATTATTCCGAGTTTCTGGGTTGAAAACCAGTGCAAACAATACTGCCACCACAAAGGCAAAGGCTGAGAAGACAAACCAACAGGTAGTCCAGTCTCCCTGTAAGAAACCATCCTGCCAACTACAGTAATAGTTTACGATTTCTCCTGCAGTAAGTGTACCTATCGTAGCACCAACTCCATTTGTCATCATCATAAACAAGCCTTGTACTGAAGCTTTCATGGAAGGTTCACATTCCTGATCCACAAAAATACCACCTGATACGTTAAAGAAGTCGAAGGCGACACCATAGACAATGCATGACAGGATGAACATGATAACACCAGGCATTGCAGGATTACCAATGCCAAAGAAGCCAAATCTGAACACCCATGCGAACATCGACATCAACATGACGATTTTGATTCCATAACGCTTCAGGAAGAAAGGAATCATAAGGATACAAAGTGCTTCAGAGATTTGTGAGATGGATGTCAGCAATGTGGCATTATTTGCAGCAAACGATGACGCAACGGCTGGATCAGTACTACCCTTGAAACTTGTGATGAAAGGTCCGGCATAGCCATTTGTCACCTGCAGGCACATACCCAAAAGTGCTGAGAAGATAAAGAACATTGCCATCTTCTTCGTTTTAAAGAGTTTGAAAGCATTCAGTCCAAAACTCTCTGCAAGAGAAACATTCCGTTTGGCTACAAGTTTACACTCAGGCAATGTGAAGCAATAGGCACAGAGCAGAAGACTCAATAGACCTGACACAAAGAACTGCATATAAGTATATTGGAACTTATAGGCATTCTCTGCGAATGTAAGTGAAAAGGCACCATCTTGCCAACACGCACAGTTCACAAACCACATCGTCATAATAAAACCAACAGTGCCTAACACACGGATCGGTGGAAAGTCTTTAACCGTATCGAAACCGTTCTTTTTCAGAAGTGTAAAAGCTGTGGTATTCGACAAAGCTATAGTAGGCATATAGAAAGCCACACTTAATGTATAGAGTGCAATGAATAGGTTCTTCGCCTCCAGTTCCTGTCCGAATCCTGCTTGCATTCCAAGCCACCAGCAACCAATCATGAAACTACCTGCCAACAGATGGCAAAGACCCAACAATCGCTGTGGCTGAATATACTTATCAGCAGTGATACCCATCAGTGTGGGCATAAAAATAGAGACGATTCCCTGAATAGCATAGAACCATGCTATTTTATCACCAAGTCCAGCCACACCGAGATAGTTGCCCATACATGTAAGATAGGCTCCCCATACAGCGAACTCCAGAAAGTTCATGATTGACAATCGTAGTTTCATATCGGTTTCTAGTTTAAATATTATTCGTTACTGTGTCTTACCACTTGAGCTGGTATTCTTCTTACGAATACGCAACAGCTGTATGCGGTCAAGGAAGAGCATGCACACCGCATTATCCATCGCCTCAGAGCCTCGTCGGTTCATAATGATATAGCCACGCAGCTCCTTGAGGGCATGATCTTCTTCCGGAATACGGATAGTACCCATCCCCGAAGGGGGAATAGCATAATCGCGTGTCGCAACACTGTCATTATCATATCTGAGTGCCAGATATACCTGAGCATTGCGCGATCCACTCTGTACAAAGTAGGTTACACCATAAGTAAGGAGGAAACTGTCACCCACATGATAGCTGCTGTCAGCTTTCTGCCTGAACTGATATATATGGAATGGTGCCTGTGGATACAACAACAGATAACGTTTTCCTTCCCACACATCAGTCGTATCACTCAAGTGCGAATAGTTAGTAAACTGCTGTATCTCACGTATAGATGCTCCGCTTGCCAATGCATCCTCACTCAGACGATGCTGCACACGTTCGTATATTCTAAAGAGATCTTCCAGATGATTATAATACCACACCATCGAGGAATCAAAATCAGCCTGAGTATATCCATATTTCTTCAAGGCAAGCCTCCGGTTATACTCATTCATATAATCATGCCCTTCTTCTGTTGGAGTAGATGCCATTCCCTGTGCCAAATAGTAATCGTAGAGCACATCTTCCATTTCACCAGGTTGAATAATCTGGCTCGGCACCTCTGGCTTACAAGCTGAAAACAGGAATAAAGCCAATGGTATGACGATATAGCTCCTACTCCACTTCATAACCAATCGCACTAATCTCCCGACGATAAAACAACAGCAACCATACCACACTTACGCTGATACAAGCGTCTGCAAAGTTGAATATCGGACTGAAGAACACAAAATGCTCACCACCAACAAAAGGCATCCATGCAGGCCAGTCCGTTTCAATGAGGGGGAAATAGAACATATCTACTACTTTTCCCATCAGAAATGGCGCATAACCCGTACCGAAAGGCACAAAGTATGAGACATAATAGGGAGATGACTCTGTGAACACCAAGCCATAGAACATACAATCAAAAAGATTGCCTGCAGCACCAGCCAGCACTATCGACAGACAGACAATATAGCCTGTACGGGCATTCTTGTTCACCTGTTTCCAGATGTAATACCCCAGGACTGCAATAGCCACAATACGGAATAACGACAGGAATAGCTTGCTGCCCAACTGCATGCCAAAGGCCATACCCATATTCTCAATAAAGGTGATATAGAACCAGTCGAAAACATGAATACCCTCGTGGAGCATCATCGACGTCTTCACCCAGATCTTAATGGCCTGGTCAATCAAGAGAATGGCAACCACCAAGATGATTGCCAGTCTGCCTTTGGTAATCAGCGAGCTTCCTGAAGTATTCACCGTTTATTCTGGTTCATCTTCGATTCAACGCTCAAAGTAGCATGAGGTACAGCACGCAGACGCTCTTTTGGAATCAACTTTCCAGTGATACGATCGATACCATAAGTCTTATTCTCGATTCGTACGAGCGCAGCTTTCAGACCCTGAATGAACTTCTGCTGGCGAGCTGCCATCGTAATCAGCTCCTCTTTTGTCTGGGTAGCACTCCCTTCTTCCAATGCCTTATATGTGGGTGATGTGTCATCGACATCGTTAGAGTCCTGATTAGTCAGCACGCGCATCATCTCATCGTAATCGCGTTTAGCCAATGCTAATTTTTCGTTGATAATCTGACGGAACTCCTCGAGCTCTTCGTCAGTGTAGCGTGTCTTTTCTGCCATAATTGTTAAGTTATTGTTATTGA
>CAMJGE010000018.1 GCA_946405145.1 uncultured Prevotella sp. | reverse complement strand
CAGGTGTAAAGACGGTGACGTCAAAGCCGAGCACTACTAATTGCCCGATATCTTTTGTCATGCTGATATTATCAGATGTAATGAGTTTCTGGGACAGAGGCCATTGCTAAAGTCTTGTGTGGAGATAGTCACCCATACTAGTGGTGCTAGGAAACCTAGGCAGCCTAGGATACCTAGTCGGACTAGAAAGATATATCAGGTGGTTATTGCAGCGGGGTCCCACCTCTTCCCATTCCGAACAGAGAAGTTAAGCCCGCCTGCGCCGATGGTACTGCAATGCAATGCGGGAGAGTAGGAAGCCGCCGTCTTTTTTCAAGTGTGAGCCTCGAGTCAGCAATGACCCGAGGCTCTTTTTTGCTATTACCTTAAACACTTGTTATTTGGCTCTGTACATCATAATAGTAAATACGATTGATACACCAATAATAATGCCAACGAAGATTAATATCGGCATGGCACTTTCGTGGTTTTTTATACCCAATGTGTAGATGGCGATGAAAAGCATCAATCCAAGTACAGACAATGCAATAATCCTACTAAGAAGTATGCCCAACTTCTTCTGTTTTTCATTGCCAGCTCCCTCATAAAAAGGCAGGTTGATACTGGCAATAGGAAGATAGATGCAGAAGGCGCAAATGAGTGCCACAACTGTCATAATCGTACTTGGTATGAGGATGAAGGTGGGCGACCCATATGCATCAGGTTTACCAGAGGGACCGAAGTGGGTAGGAACAATGTCTGGTGCACGACTGATGAGCCAGATAATGATTCCCCAGATAGTCAGTGTCAGCACTAAGAATACAATATCGAAAATCTTATCTTTCGTCGTGCGTACTACATTAAACTTAATATCACTCATATTCTTTTCTATTTATGATCTGTATTGTTTTGTGGCAGGTTCTTTTTCTTGGGCAGGCGCTTGGCTTTGCGTAGCGCTTCCGTGATGATCCACTGCAGTTGACCATTGGTGCTGCGGAACTCGTCCGCAGCCCAGGCCTCTATCGCATTCATTGTCTCAGTATCTACGCGGAGGATGAAACTCTTTGTGCTCTTTTCTGCCATTGATTAATGATTCAGCGTTCCTGTGTTCACTACTGGTTGAGCAGATTCATCGCCACAGAGTACTACAAGCAAGTTGCTAACCATTGCAGCTTTTTTATCGTCATCGAGGTCTACGATATTCTCATTAGAGAGTTTGTCAAGTGCCATCTTCACCATCGAAACAGCACCTTCCACAATCTTCTCACGAGCAGTAATGATAGCTGAAGCCTGCTGGCGACGGAGCATAACAGCTGCAATCTCAGGAGCGTATGCCAGATAATTAATACGTGCCTCGACTACTTCTATGCCAGCCAAAGCCAGACGTTCGTCAAGTTTCTGCTCCAGCTGTTCATTGATCTCCTCTGCACTCGAACGCAGGGTTGGCTCATTATCTTTGCTGTCTTCATCATCATAGGCATACTGACCTGCTACCTGTCGCAGAGCTGCATCACTCTGTACACGGACAAAGTTCTCCAAGGCATTCATCAGTCCTTTTGTGTCAGATCCGACAGTATTGGGGTTGGCTGCCATAGTCTGAGAGTCTACTTCGAAGAGTGCCTTATAAGTGTCCTTCAGCTTCCACACCAATACCAAACCGATCATCACGGGGTTGCCCGTCTTGTCGTTCACCTTGATAGGCTCAGCGTCGAGGTTGCGGGCACGTAGTGAAACCTTTTTCGTGCCATAAAAAGGATTGATCCAATAAAAACCAGTCTGCGCAAAGGTGCCGGAATATTTTCCGAACCATGTGGTAACCTTAGCTTCGTTAGGTTCCAGCATCATAAAACCACACCACATCATAATATTCACAGTGAGTAAAATGATACTGCTTCCTAATAACCAGCCTCCACAAGTGCCGGTGCTTTCATCAAGCTGGATGATGCTATACACGATGCCAACAATTGCAAGGATAAGAACTACGATATTGATAAACAACATCAGAAATCCGTTCATCACCATTCCTTTGAATGTATATTCCTTATTTTCCATAATGATAAGTGTTTATTAGTTAATAATGATATCAATTTGATATCACAAAAATATGAACTATTTTCTATCTGACAATGGAAACAGCCTAAACTTTAACTATAATTATGACTTAGTCTAAGAAAAAGTGTGTATTTTTGCAACATGAATAGAATCGGCATAGCTATGCAACGTTTTCGATATGTCTTCGTATGGTTGAGCCGTATCGGGCATTGTCGGGGGTTTGGCATCCAGTCGCCTTTTGACTACTGGATGGTATGCTATGTCATTAATGAACACTGGCCGTATTATCAATACGAGAAGTTGGGTGATGATGATGACTGGCTCACGAGGAAATTGGGTCTTCTTTATTTCCGTATCGCCAACTGGTTACAGCCGAATGTTATCGAGAGCGACAGCTTCCGCCAGTATTTGCAGGCAGGATGTAGGAAAGCAAAGTTTGGAGATTCGACGGAATTAATAAGGCTATCCCTTGAGGGCGATTGGCGCAGTCGTCTGGTTACTATATATAATAAGGTTGAGGATAATACAGTCCTTATTGTTGAAGGTATTAGACAGAATCGTACTTCCTGGAAAGAAATTGTAATCGACGAGCGGACAAGGGTGACATTCGATCTCTACTATTGTGGGATAGTGCTGTTTGACAAGAAAAGACATAAAATAAATTATATTATAAATTTCTAATAAAATCAACAAATCTATGAAGATTACTAAGGTATATACTCGCACTGGCGATAAGGGGCAGACAAGTATTATAGGCGGTATTAGAGTCAGTAAGGCAAGTGAACGCTTAGAGGCTTACGGCACAGTAGATGAATTGAGTTCACACTTAGGTCTCCTGGCGGCTATGTTATCTGAAGGTGAGTATTATGATATGATCATCAGGATTCAGAACAACCTGTTTAATGTCTGCACGAACCTTGCTACAGATCAGAGCCAGACACCGCTATACGACTCAGCAAAACTCGCTGATGGAGAGATAGGGCTATTAGAGTCAGAAGTAGACCGAATGATGAAACTATTGCCGGAACGCCAGGGGTTCATCCTTCCAGGAGGTACGCAGGTTGCTGCCCAGGCACATGTGTGTCGTACTGTCTGTCGCCGAGCAGAACGTCGAATTGTAGCATTGTCAGAAGTCGCTCAAATTAGTCCTGAGACTTTGCAATATGTGAACAGATTAAGTGATTATCTGTTCGTTTTAGCCAAAATAATAAATTTTAACGCAGGCGTAAGTGAAATTATATGGCAAAATGTTTGCAAATAGGAATAAAATGATTACTTTTGCGCCCGAATTAAAAATATAGTAAAAAACCAAAGACTAAGAATATGTATTGGACACTGGAATTGGCTTCCAAATTGGAAGATGCGCCTTGGCCCGCAACCAAGGATGAATTGATTGATTACGCAATTCGTTCAGGTGCTCCTTTGGAGGTGCTTGAGAACTTGCAGGAAATAGAGGATGAAGGTGATGTCTATGAAAGTATTGAGGATATCTGGCCTGACTATCCCACCAAAGAAGATTTCCTCTTCAACGAGGATGAGTATTAATCAGAATTATAAAAGCATGGCTACGAAGAGACTATTAATGGCAGCGATGGTAGTCGCCGTGAGTGTTGGGCTGATGAATGCCCAAACAGTTCAGAGGCAAGTAGTGGAAGATGGTGGTACAGGACCGTTCAAGTCGGAAGTCGTGGGAGATGGTTCATGCCCAGGCTTTACGATGTATCGTCCACAGAATCTGAAGGAAGTAGTGGCAAAGCAAGGTGCACTGCCAGTGATTGTCTATGCCAACGGTGCTTGTTTCAATCATAATGTGGAGATGCGTCTGCTGTTAAGTGAAGTAGCATCTTATGGTTATGTTGCCGCAGCTATCGGACCTTACGATGAAGCCGACGTGATGGCGCAGTGGAGAGGTGTGCTGAAGGCTGCCTATCCAGAAACAAAAGGCGAGGTGGTGATGGCTAACGGTGAAAAGATTTTACCCTTAACGCCTGAAGAAATTAAGGCTCGTCAGGAAGAGCAAGCCAAACAGATTGCATTAGCTGCTAAGAATGCCAAGAAAAATAAGAAACAGCCTGCTGCTCCACAGTTCAGTACCTATCCTAAGATGCTGCTTGAGGTGCTTGATTGGTTGACAGAACAGAACGCTACCCAAGGTTCGGAATACTATCACTGCCTCGACCTTGATCATGTGGCAGCAATGGGACAGTCGTGTGGTGGTGCTCAGGTGTTGGCTGTGGCCTACGATCCACGTCTGAAGACCTGCGTGATGCTGAATACGGGTATTGGTGATATGGAGATGATGGGAGCAACGAAAGAGGCCCTGAAGAATCTGCATCAGCCAATGTTCTATATGATTGGCGGTCCTGCCGATATCGCTTATGCCAATGCGCAGAAGGATTACGAGCGTATTGCCGATAACATCCCAGTAGTAATGCTGAATTCGAAAGATGGTCACAGCGGCACTTACTACGAGAAGTATGGTGGCAACTATGCCAAAGCTGTGGTGAAGTGGCTCGACTGGCAATTGAAAGGTCAGGTAGGACAATCCGCCCTCTTCCTTGATGATGAATATCTGAAGATGAAATTCCCAGAGTGGCAGGGCGTGAGAAAAAACTTCTAAATATCTACAAGCCTATGGTGCTCACCTCTTTTTATATATGCACACCATAGGTTTGTTTTATTTCACTCATGACGAAGGTACTCTCGATAGAGGCCAGACTGTCGATTTCCCCTAATTTGTTTAGTACGAACTCCTGATATTGCTTCATGTCTTTGGCACGCACTTTGAGCAGATAGTCGTAGTTGCCGGAAGTGTTATAACATTCTGTTACTTCTGGTATTCTCATAATCCTACGTGTGAAGGCATCGGCAATCTCGTGGTTGATCTGCTTCAGTTTGACCTTGCAAAACACCTGCAAGCTCTGGTCCAGTTTGTCAGGGTCAAGGATGGCCACATATTTCTTGATATAGCCTTGACGTTCCAGTCTCTTTTGACGCTCAAACACAGGGGTAGGGGTCAAGTGTACGGCGTCAGCCAGTTCCTTAGTGGTAAGTTTTGCATTCTTCTGCAGGGTCCTGAGTATCTGCAGATCGGTTTCGTCTAATGTATCAGCCATAATTCAATTTTGTTTTCTTGTTTTGTGAGCAAAGTTAGGCATATTTTCCAAATCATCCAAGCATTTTAGTAAAAAAATCCATGTCTGATATCGCTATTTGAAAAGATTTTGTATTTTTGCAGCCAAATTATTAAGAATCAAGTAAGAAAGAATGAAAGATAATTCAGAAGAGATATTCCCTATCGTAGATGAAGAAGGCCGTGTAGTAGGTTCAGCCACACGAGGCGAGTGCCATAATGGTTCCAAACTGTTGCATCCTGTAGTGCATTTGCATGTGTTTAACTCAAAAGGAGAGGTGTATCTGCAGAAACGGCCAGAATGGAAGGATATCCAGCCAGGGAAGTGGGATACCAGTGTGGGAGGACATCTGGACTATGGCGAGACCCCTGAGCAGGCTCTCGTCAGAGAAGTCCGTGAGGAGTTAGGTATCACGGATTTTCAATCAGAGCGAAAGGGAATGTATGTGTTTGAAAGTCTTAGGGAGCGTGAACTGGTGTATGTGAACTGCACGATCTACGATGGACCTGTCAAGCCTTCTACTGAAGAACTTGACGGCGGAAGATTCTGGTCCATCGATGAAATCAGAGAGGCGATGGGCCAGAATCTCCTGACGCCGAATTTTGAGAGTGAATTCAAACGCTTTTTTCTTTAGCGCTTGCTTTCCAGTTCTTCGCGCTTAGCTTTATAGAAGCGATCAATGAAGTCTATCTGTTCACGATTTGGACGCATGATGAGTGAAGCACCATTACTGAACTGCATCGTGGTGGGTTTCGAGTCATCGAACGAAGGCCAGTAGGGGAGCCCTTTGCCATTAGGATTACCTGTCTTGATGAAGTTGACCCAGTATTGCTGCATGATCTCTGACAAAGCCGCCTCGTATGGATACTTGTCAGGCTGCTGCAGGAACTCGCCATTCAGATAGAGGATATCATCAGCGTGAGCCACTCCGCGACGACGCGGATCACCAGAGAAGCTGCGCGTAGAGGGCTGGGCGAGGTATGCGGCATAGGCAGGACTCTTGCCTGTCTTGGCCTGAAGGCTTACCCAGACATAGCTGGGCCATGCAAACCCCATGTCGCGGAAGGCATCGCCAAAGCCGTGCCATGCTTCATCATCCGTGTTACCGGGATAGTATTTTAGCGCCTCATCAGCCCAATCACCAAACATACTGCTGATAGACTTCTGGTAGTTCTCTGCCGTCATTTTACCTGGTGAGAACAAGGCACCCTCGTCAGAGTTGGTCATTACAATAACGGGTACATCATTATATTCACCACGTTCGTAAAGACGGTATTGATCGTCAGTAATCACATACCCATCCACACAGGGCCAGAAACCGCCAAAGCCTACATTGCTGCCGCAGAGGTCCATTGCCTCCATCTTGCGGAGCTGTTTGATTGACTTCTTCTTCAGGTGTTTCTGGAACGCCAGTCCCTGCTGTTCGGCACCCTTCTGAGAAGCATCGACTCCCAATGTGCGAGGTCCATTATGCCAAGGGGCGAATGAACCACCACTCTGGCTGATGACTCCATGAAAGAGCCCTTTTGCCAGCGGAGAGCCACAGAGCAGACTGCAGCTGATGGCACCAGCACTCTCGCCGGCGATGGTGACCTTTGAAGGATCGCCACCAAAATTGGCAATATTACGCTGTACCCATTGCAGGGCGAAGATCTGATCCAGCAGACCATAGTTGCCAGAGTGACCATTCTTCGACTCCTTCGTGAGTTCTGGGTGCGCCATGAAACCAAGCGCACCTGTGCGATATTCAATGCTGACAATGACGACACCACGCTGCGCCAGGAACTTCCAGAGGTCGCCACCATACCATTCCGTCTGGAATCCACCACCATGAATCCACACCAAGACTGGTAGGCGATCGTTGACAGAAGTGGCTGGTGTTGCTATACCTAAATATAGACAGTCTTCACTCATCATGTCAGCAGTGCGACCAGGACGTGTGGGCTGAGGCGGCAGGGGACCGAACTTGTCACATACTCTTACACCCTCCCAAGGCTTGGCAGGCTGTGGGTCGCGCCAACGGAGGTCGCCCACTGGCGGAGCTGCGTAAGGAATAGCTTTATAGACAGCGAGCGAGCCATCGAGGATTCCTTCAACATCGCCCGTTTCGACATGGGTTTTCAGGAGCGGACTCTCCTGAGCATTCATCGCTGTGAAAACAGCAAAAACCACAAGAAGGGTTGAAAAAAGTCTTTTCATCTTAATTAAAGTTGGTTAGTTAATATTGCTTCCGACGCCGCCTGAGCTCGCTGTCGAAACTTGTTTTCGACGGCAAAGTTACGATATTTTATGTAAAATAGCAACAAAAAGGGGCGAAAAATACACCCTTTTTGGAATATTATTCTTTGAAAGAGGCTCAGATAAGAAGGAATAAGAATGAAATTCTGTGATTTTTCGGATTTTAGCTAAAACTTCTGGATTTCAATTAAAATTTGGTGGATAATTCTAAACTCCGTACCTTTGCACCGTGATTCCATCACGTTGCGAGTACAGGCGGCGCCTCAGCAATTCGAATAAATTCGATTGCGCTCGGCTTGCACTGTCCTTGCACCAAAAGAGATAATAAGTAATAACATTAATAAATTAAAAGAAAGGATAAGATTATGAGTACAAAGAATTACAAGTTTGAGACTTTACAACTTCATGTAGGCCAGGAACAGGCTGACCCCGCAACCGACGCACGTGCCGTACCTATTTATCAGACCACATCGTATGTGTTCCGTAACTCCCAGCATGCAGCCGATCGTTTCGGTCTCCGCGATGCAGGTAATATCTATGGTCGTCTGACCAACTCCACTCAGGGCGTGTTCGAGGATCGCGTCGCTGCCCTTGAGGGTGGTGTAGCTGGTCTGGCTGTAGCCTCTGGTGCTGCCGCTATCACCTATGCCTTGCAGAATATTGTTCAGGCAGGTGACCATATCGTAGCTGCCGACAACCTCTATGGTGGCTCTTATAACCTGATCACCCACACACTGTCAACCCAGGGCATCAGCAATACCATTCTTAATGTAAACGACCTCGCAGCCCTCGAGGCAGCTATCCAACCCAACACAAAAGTAATATATGCCGAGACCTTCGGCAACCCCAACTCCGATGTGCTCGACCTCGAGGGTGTGGCAGCTGTGGCTCACAAGCATGGTATCCCCTTCATCGTGGATAACACGTTCGGCACACCTTATCTGATCCGTCCGCTGGAGCATGGTGCTGACATTGTGGTGCATTCGGCAACCAAGTTCCTGGGTGGTCATGGCACAAGCCTTGGTGGTGTCATCGTGGATGGTGGAAAGTTCGACTGGAAACAGAACGACAAGTTCCCCACGCTCTCCAAGCCCGATCCCAGCTATCATGGCATCGTGTTTGCCGACGCAGTAGGTGCAGCTGCTTATGTCACCCGCATCCGTGCCGTCATCCTGCGTGATACTGGTGCCGCTATCTCTCCATTCAATGCTTTCATCCTGTTGCAGGGTGTTGAGACTTTGAGTCTGCGTGTAGAGCGTCATGTGGAGAATGCCCTGAAGGTGGTTGATTTCCTTGCTAAGCACCCGAAGGTGGCTGCTGTGCACCATCCGGCTCTGGAAAGCCATCACGACCATCAGCTTTACAAGAAGTATTTCCCCAATGGTGGCGCCAGCATCTTCACTTTCGAAGTGAAGGGCGGACAGGAAGAGGCATGGAAGTTTATCGATGCCCTGCAGATCTTCTCACTGTTGGCGAATGTGGCAGATGTGAAGAGTCTTGTGATCCATCCATATACCACCACGCACTCTCAGCTCTCACCTGAGGAGCTGGCAGAGCAGCACATCACACCTTCTACCGTGCGCCTCTCTATCGGTACTGAGCACATCGACGACATCATCGACGACCTCTCGCAGGCACTTGAGAAAATTTAAAAATGTAAAAATGTAAAAATTTAAAAATGATAAAATGGAATAGTTAAAAAAGTAATGCGTAATCTGTCAAACCTTACAAAAGATTTGGCAGATTGCTTTTAATTCCGTAATTTTGCCGACACAGTATGAGGAATTATATTATTGCAGACAACCAGGAACTGACGGCTTATGCATTGCAGAGTCTGCTGAAGCGTGATGAAGGAAGTGCCATCTTCCGGGCAGTCGATAAGTCAGGACTCACAGAGTTGCTGAAGGAACACGAAGATGCCATCGTGTTTCTTGACTATACCCTGTTTGATTTTGCCGACGAGGACCAGCTGTTGATTGTGGCTGAGCGATTCAGTCTGTCGGAGTGGATTCTCATCAGCGATGAGCTCACACCCCAGTTTGTGCGTCGTGTGGTCTATTCCTCCCATCAGTTCAGTCTGGTGTTCAAGGATGGTCCGATGAGTGAGATACGTGAGGCCCTTCAGGCCGTTAACCGACATACACGTTATCTCAGTCAGCGGGCATTGGAAACCATTATTTCCCAACAGCAAGAAGAAGAGAAACCCGATATTCTGACAGCTACGGAAACGGAGATCATCAAAGCCATCGCCCAGGGTAAGACCACCAAGGAGATTGCAGCCGAACGCTTCTCAAGCATCCACACTGTCACAACCCATCGCAAGAATATCTTCCGCAAGTTAGGCATCAACACAGCCCACGAAGCCGTGAAATATGCCCTCCGCGCCGGACTGATAGATCCGTCAGAGTTCTATATATGAAAGATTATCCCGATAAGATGACGCCTGAGCAGGCAAGAACGTTTCGTGATGCTGTGCTGAACATTGTCAGCCAGATACCACGAGGCTATGTAACCACATACGGACATATCGCAACACTTGCAGGTTGGCCCAGCCATTCACGGATGGTTGGGCGCACCCTGCGTTATACCCCAGGTGCCGAGCTGCTGCCTTGTCATCGTGTGGTGAACAATGCAGGTCGCACTGCCCCAGGCTGGAGTCGCCAGCGTCCATTGTTAGAGTCCGAAGACATCACCTTCAAGCCCAATGGCCACGTAGATATGCAGCGCCACCTCTGGGAACCCGAGACAGTTTGACATCAAAGAAGTAGCCACATGGTAAGACCAAGGCAAAACCTATCAATAAGGAAACTCTATAAAAAGATTGTATGATGAACATTGGAGACAAGGCGCCTGAGATTCTGGGCAAAGACGAACAGGGACGTGAGATCCGTCTGAGTGATTACAAGGGGCGTAAGTTAGTGCTTTACTTCTATCCGAAGGACAATACCAGCGGCTGTACAGCTGAAGCATGCAGCCTGCGCGATCACTATGGAGAGTTGCAGGGCAAAGGCTATGAGGTGGTAGGTGTAAGCAAGGACTCCGCTGCTTCGCATGTGAAGTTCAAGGAAAAATACGAGTTGCCTTTCCCCCTGATAGCCGATGTCAATCATGAACTTCTGGAGGCGATGGGTGCATGGGGCGAGAAGTCGATGTATGGCAAGAAGACCATGGGCACCATCCGCACCACCTTTATTATTAATGAAGAAGGCATCATCGAGCAGATCTTCGCTGGCAAACAGGTGAAAACCAAAGAACACGCAGGGCAGATATTGATGCGATAGATTTCGTCTCTATATATTCACCATCACTAAAAGCAAAAGGGCTCGCATCCCTGCGAGCCCTATATGCTAACATTGCTAACCAAATAACCTAAAACCAATATGAGAAAACTATTCAAATGAAAAATCAACTATTTTATGAACTCTAACTTAATGTATGAATCTTAATTCTGATGCAAAGATATGCCGATTTTCGGCTGATTCCAAGAAATCAACCAGATTCTTCTCCCACTTGTTGCGACAGATAAATCAATTCACGACAGAGTAGGGGCATGAGCCCTTTTCGTGTCGTGAAAGACTATAGAAACATGCCCAAGACTTACTAAGATATGTTTTTTTGCTATTTTAAGGATGTTAAGACTCATTGCACCCAAAGATTACTCTTTGGCCAATAAGACTTTATAGCGACGCTGGAGTGCCACCAAAACACTTCGTTCGGCCAATGGATTTAAACCACGGAATGTGGTGCGCTGCTTTAGTTCCAACAACGGCATCTGATGAATTTGAAAAAGGGAGGAAGTGAAGTTAGATAGCTATGTAAAGGATTACGATTGGTAATCAATGAAAAAAGTGAAGAGGCGACTCTTCACTTTTTTCATTTCAAGGCTTGCCGAATGTCCTCCAGCAGATCCTCACCGTCTTCGAGCCCGATGCTGAGACGTACCGTCGTATCAGGGACAGACATCTCGGCACACTGCTCTGGCGTGAAGAGACCGAAGATGGTTGAGGCAGGATGGATGGCCAGCGACTTGCGATCGAAGAGGTTCGTGGCGCGACGGATAATCTGCAGCTTGTCGATGAACGCCCATGCTGTCTCTTTCGATTCGAGGTCGATGGTGAAGACGGCACCAGGCAAGGGCCCGAACTGCGACTTCGAGAGTTCGTAGAAGGGATTATTCTCCAAGCCGGTATAGTTCACGCGCTTGATCTCAGGTATGGTCTGACATTGGCGGGCGAGCCACAAGGTGGTCTCTGCCTGCCGACGGAAACGGATGTCGAGGGTGTCGAGACCCAAAGTCTCCATATACGCCACCTGTGGTGTCATCAGCGCACCGAGGTTCGTCACCAGCTCGGTTTTGACGCGAGCAGTGAATGCCAGTTTCTTGCCAACCTTCTTCGTGCGACTCAGTAGGGCAGGAGAGGGCGACTGGCTCCAGTCGAACTTACCGTAGTCGATGAGCAGACCGCCTAAGCCTGTTCCGCCGCCAGAGATGTATTTCGTGCTGCTGACCACCTCGATATCCACGCCGAAATCGACGGTACGGAAGGCAGGGAAGGGCACGATGGTGGTATCGGCAATCAGGGGAACACCCTTCTGATGAGCTATCTCCGACAAGGCCTTGATGTCTGCCACGTACAGCTGCGGATTGGTGATGATCTCGAAGAACAGTGCTGCAGTCTTGTCGTCAATCAGCGCCTCTACTTCTTCTGGTTTCGTGAAGTCGGCAAAGCGCGGTTCCACACCAAAGCTGCCCAAGGTGTCACGAATCAACGAGACGCTGTTGCCAAACAGGTGCTTCGAGGCCACGATGTTCAGTCCTGCGCCGCTTACTGCCGTCAGGGCGTAGGCAATCGCTGCCATACCAGTGTTCAATGCCGTCACACTGGTGGCTCCGGTGATCTGCCTGACGCGCTCCTCCAGATAGGTGGTCGTGGGATTGGCGATGCGGGCATACGACGGATCCATCGAGCGTCCGCAGAAGGCATCGTTCATCGCCTTCGCCGAGGGGAACTCGAATGCCGCCGTCAGATAGACTGGCATCGAGAGTGCCCCATAGGCGTCAGGCTTCTGATACTTGGTGGTTAATACTCTCGTTTCGTACTTCATCTGCTTCCAATGATTTTGCGGACGGCAATGACGAGTTTATCCACATCCTCGCGGGTGTTGTAGAGGGCGAAGGTGGGACGGACGCTCATCTCGTAGCCGAGGGCTCGGAGGGCTGGCTGGGCGCAGTGGTGACCGGCACGCACAGCGATACCCTCCTTATCTAATAACGTACCTGTTTCTGGAACGGGAATACCGTCGAGCACGAAACTCACTACCGACACACGGTTCTTGGGATCGCCGATGAGCGTGAGCCCCTTGATCTGAGCCAGTTGCTCGCGTGCATATTCCGTCAATTGGTGTTCGTGGTGCTCGATGTTGCGGATGCCAAGACGACTCACATAGTCGAGGGCGGCACCCAGTCCGATGGCATCAGCCACATTGGGCGTACCAGCCTCGAATCGGGCAGGGGGCACATTATACTCCGTGCGTTCGATGGTCACATCCTTAATCATGTTGCCACCGCCCTGCCAAGGCTGCATCTTGTCGAGCAGGTTCTTGCGACCATAGACCACACCGATACCGTTGGGGCCGTAGATCTTATGACCTGAGAACACGAAGAAGTCGGCACCCAGCTGCTGCACATCGACAGACGTATGAGCAATCGACTGAGCACCGTCGATCAGCACGGGGATGTTGTGCGAGTGGGCGATGTCGATGATACGCTTCACGTCGTTGATGGTACCGAAGGTGTTGTTCACATGCCCCACACTGACAAAGCGGGTGCGAGGTGTGATCAGTCGCTCGAACTCCGAGAGGATCAGGTCGCCGTTCTTGTCCGTTGGGATCGCCTTCAGCGTGGCACCCTTTTCGTGGGCCACCTGCTGCCAAGGCACGATGTTGGCGTGATGGTCGAGTTCGCTGACGATCACCTCGTCGCCTGGTGTCAGGAACTGGCGTCCGTAGGTCTGCGCCACGAGGTTGATGCCCTCGGTGGTACCACGTACGAAGATGATCTCCTCGCTGGTGGCGGCGTTGATGAAGCGCTGCACTTTCTCACGTGCCTCCTCGTAGGCATCGGTGGCACGCGCTGCCAACGTGTGGGCACCACGATGGATGTTACTATTATAGTTCTTGTAATAGTCGCTGATCTTGTCGATCACCTGAATGGGTTTCTGCGTGGTGGCTCCGTTGTCGAGCCACACGAGGTCGTGGCCGTTCACCTTCTGGTGGAGCACGGGGAAGTCCTTCTTGATCTGCTCCGAGTTCAGCGTATCGATCTCCTCGTAGTGTAGGTCGCGCAGCTTCTGCGTTTCTGGGATTCCGACGCCGAAACCATTGTCCTGAGGCACCACCTTCACCGCACCGCGCGTATCGTCGGTGTCGCCGAAGTATGGAAGGTCGCCATAGCCGCTGCCGCCAGCCAGAAGCTGTTTGAATCCAGCTTCCAGCTCCTCAAGGTGCAGGTCTTCATCAGGGAATACACTCTGACGAACCTCCCTTGCCTCTTCGGGGCAATATTTCTGGGCGATTTCCTTCAGCAGTCCCAGTGAGCCGAAGTCCTGTGTCGGAAAACTATTGATATCTGTTAGGTTGAGCATTATTTCTCTACTTTATTTCGATGCTGATAATCGTGATAGTAGCCTACCTCCACATTCTCGAGGACAGCGATGGCGTCGTCGGTGAGGGCGGCTAATGAGAAGTATTTCGTGAGCAGGTATGAGGCCACACCAAACTTGTCGAGACCCATCAGACGAGCACTCAGACTTGGTGCTATCTCGCCAGGGATGCCGCTCTGGTGCAAACCGATGACACCCTGGTTCTGTTCGCCGGTACGCACGAGGATGATCTTCGTCGTACCAACGCCACGACCTGTCAAGTACTGACCTTCTACTTCTACCTTGTCTGAAGGGATCAGAGGCACGCCGCGCCACAGGATGACCTTCGTGCCAAAGAGGTCGGTGGTTACAGGAGGTACACCACGCCAGGTACACTCGCGCTCAAAGGCGGCGATGGCACGCGGATGCGCCACGAAGAAAGCGGGCTCCTTCCAGACAAGACTCAACAGCTCGTCGAGGTCATCGGGTGTTGGTGCGCCGTAGCGTGTGGTGATGCGGTAGGCGGGGTTCGCAGCAGCCAGCAGGCCAAACTGCTTGTTGTTGATGAGTTCCCACTCCTGGCGCTCCTTGATGCTCTCGATGCTGAGGCGCAGCTGCTCCTCGAGCTGGTTGTAGGGGTTATTATAGAGGTCGCTGACGCGGGTATGCACACGAACCACCGTCTGCAGCGTGTTCAGGGAGTATTCAGTAGGATTCTCCTCGTAGTCGATATAGGTCTCAGGGATAATGTTGTCTTCCTCGTGACCACTCACCAGATCGATGTGCTTCTCACCATTGTCATTGACAGAAGCCTTCAGGCGCAGCTGTTTGTCAACGGCCTTCTCAAATGTGTCGCGGAAATCGGGCACCTCCTTGATGAATTTGATGAGCTCCTTCAGTTTCAGACCAAGAAAAACGGTGGGTGTGATGGCGCGAACGGAAACTGTTGATTCCTGTTCGTCGAGCAGATCTGCCTCACCAAAATATTCGCCGTCGCCTAAGAGGGCAATCCGTAGGTCTTCGCCATGAGGTCCCTTGCTGATGACTTCAGCCTGACCGCTGGCTACGATGAAGAAGCGCTGCTTATCCTTGCCTTCCTCCACGAACAGCTTATCAACTTCCACCTCCTTTGCCTCGAAAGAGCTTACCAGACGATTCAGGATCTCATCGTCGAACTCAGAGAACAGGGGGATCGCCTTCAGGTCCTTGGCTGTAAACGAGGGCACGCCATTCACATACTGGATGGGAAGGCGGTCGTTTTTTCGGAGTTCTACCTTCGTGCGGTTTACACGGAAGGTGCCGCCGCTGACTTGTACCCAGGGGAGCAACTTGAGGAGTAATCTCGGAGTGATACTGCCCATCTGCGGGGCGGTCTTGGTGGTGGTAGCCAGTCTTCTGGCGGTAGCAGTGGTCACACTGCGCTGTAAATTAGAATCTGCCATAATCTTAATGTTTTTAATTTTATTACCTTTTTACTTTTTTACCCTTTTACTTTTTTATCGTCACTTTATGTGTCGTACCTTCCACGTGTTCTACTGACAGCACGTTGTAGCCCTGCTCCTTCGCGTTGCGGGGAACGTTTTCGAGAGGTTCGCCTTCGGCTAATAACACTTCCAGGATGTCGCCCTCACTGAGCTTCGAGAGCTCAATCTTCGTCTTTACGAAAGTCATCGGGCAATGCTCTTTCGTAATGTCTAAAACTTTTGTTGCCATAAAATGTCGGTTATTAAATGAATAATGTTTGTCCACCTTCAGAGAGGTTCAGGAACGTGGCTACGCCAAGTACATCTTTCACCTCGGGAATAAAGTCTTCTTTCTTCAGCCCAAGCACGTGCATCGCCATCTCGCAGGCATAGAGGTTGATCCCTAAGACCTTTGCAGCCTCTACGAGTTCCTCGAGGGTTGCCACATTGTTCTTACGCATGAGATAACGGAAGATCTTGGGTCCGGCACCGAGGAAGTTGAAACGGCTTGTGGGTGTCACCTTCAATCCGCCCATCATGAATCCGAAGAGCTTCGTGAGCCAGTTTCCACCAGTGAAGCTTCTGCCTTGTTTTTTCTTGATGGCGTCGAGGCCCCAGAACGTAAAGAAGATGTTGACCTCATAGCCAACTGCAGCCGCGCCCGTACCTAATGTAAATACTGCGGTCAGCTTGTCGAAATCGCCACTGAAGGCGATGATGCTTAGTTTTTTGTTTTGTGCCATTTTTTGTCGGTTTAATATCACGCTGCAAAGTTACGGGGTTTTCGGCACCCTCACAATCGCCTGTTCGTGGCATTTCGCATACCCTTGATGTGGTATGCCATTTACCATCCGTGTGGGATTGTGGTATCCTTAGAATCGTCGTACCTTTGCAGCGTGATAAAATATATTTTTAAACCGACAAGATTATGGCAAAGATTTATGTAAATGGAGACGCGCAGGAAGTAAGTCTGCCACTCAATGTAAGTGAACTGATTCAGAAGAATAATGTATTGCAGCCCGATATGGTCAGCGTGCAGGTGAACGAGGAGTTTGCTGAGCGCGAGGACTGGGAGAGTATTCAATTGAAGGAAGGCGACAAGGTTGACTTCTTATATTTCATGGGAGGAGGCGCACGATGATAGACTTTACTGAAGAACAGATACAGCGATACTCACGACATATCCTGTTACAGGATGTAGGTGTCGAGGGACAGGAAAAGATAATGAACGCACGCGTGCTCGTGGTGGGTGCTGGCGGATTAGGGGCTCCCGTGAGTCTCTATCTGGCAGCAGCTGGCATCGGGCGCATCGGCATCGTGGATGCGGATGTGGTGGATCTGAGCAACCTGCAGCGACAGGTGATTCATTTCTCCAAGGATGTGGGTGTACCAAAGGTGAAGAGTGCCGAAGAGAAGATCAAGGCCATCAACCCCGACGTGCAGGTGGATACCTATTATGAGTTTCTCGACTCATCGAATGCGCTGGATATCATTAAGGAATACGACTTCGTGGTGGACGGTACCGACAACTTCCCCGTGAAGTTCCTTATCAACGATGCGTGTGTGATGGCGGGTAAGCCGTTCTCGCATGGCGGCATCCTACGCTTCAACGGACAGACCTTTACCCACTTACCTGGTACAGCCTGTTACCGTTGTATGTTCAAGGAGCCGCCTCCCGTTGGTGCTGTACCCACCTGTTCGCAGGCGGGAGTATTAGGTGCCATCGCAGGTATGTTGGGAACCATCCAAGCAGCTGAGACACTGAAATACTTTACAGGTGTAGGGGAGTTGCTGACCAACCGTCTGCTGACGTTTGATGCCAAGACGATGCAGTTCCGCACTGTGCCAGTGAAGCATCGTGACTCATGTGCCATCTGCGGCTCCAATCCTACGATTGATCACCTTATTGATTACGAACAGGCCGCGTGCGACTTAAAACATTAGACATTAAAGATTAAACATTAAATTTCAGAAACATTAGACATTAAATGAAGATTCCACAGAACATTATAGAAGAACTGATTGAACAGGCGGAGAAGGATGCGCCAGATGAGTCGTGCGGCTATCTTTTGGGGATAGGTGACGAGGTCACTGAGAACTATTGGATGGAGAATATCGACCACTCTTCGGAACACTTCTCATTTGCCCCCAAGGATCAGTTTGCTGCTCTGCGCTATGTCCGTGACAAAGGATTGAAGATTCTTGCCAACTGGCATTCGCATCCAGCTTCGCCTTCGCGCCCCTCACAGGAGGATTTGCGCCTGGCTAATGACCCTTCGATCCGTTATGCCATCCTCTCGTTGCTTGATGGAGAACCGAAATTGAATTCCTTCAAGATTCTGAACGGTGAGGTGGTGGACAAGGAGATACACCTTTAAACTTAAACCGGTTTATCCGCGATGCGTCTGTCAGAAACTGTTGTCGGTTAAAGTTTCTGAGCGTGACGCATCGTTTTTTTCAATCAATTTTACACTTATACCATAGGTGCGGTATATGAAATGCCGCAAAATCGGGATTGTAGGTATATGGAAATCGCCGTACCTTTGCACCGTGAAACATTAAACATTAAATTTCATAGGATTATGAAGACAATGAATCGAATGCGAATGCAAGATTGCTGGTGTTGTAGCTGTATGATGGCTATGGCGATGAAAGGAAGTGTATATATTATAAAAGGTGTAGAACAAATAAAACAAAAAGAATATGAAAAAAATAGCATTAACAATCGCAGTATTATTGAGTCTCAACATCAGTACCATTTGGGCTGAGGGTAATTCTACCAACGCGAGCAGCGTTCACTATGTGAAAGCACCGCATTTTGCCCGTCCGTTGATAGAGAAGTGGATAACCGAATATGCAAAAACACAGCCTGGCGTGGAGTTCCAGATTGCCAAAGGTAATCAGAAACAAGCTAATATCGATCTGAATGTCGTATTCGACCATCAAGATACAAAACCACAAGACTTTAGCCATATTGTTTATTTCGGAGAGTTCGCCGTGCTGCCTATCACAGCCAGTGGCAGTGAAGCTGCGAAAGTGCTGCAGGGCAAGCACCTGAACTCGAAGAAGCTGAAGCAGCTTTATTTCCTCGGTGACGAATTCGATGATGAAGTAAAGAAGAACAAACAGTTCGAAAAACTCGTGATCTATAGCGGCAGCAATGCCATATCGGTAGCCTCATCCTTTGCCCATAACTTTGGTGAGGAGAGCAGTAATTTCCGTGGTAAGCGCATCTCTGGCGACGATCTGTTCCTGAATACAGCTCTGGTGAAAGATCCGTTGGGTGTATCGTTCAATGCACTGCCTAACATCTTCGACCTGCAGAGTCGTCACTTGAAGAGCGACTTGGCACTTGTTGGTCTCGACCTGAAAAAAGAACTGGAAAAAAGTTTCAGCGAGAATGGCTCACTCGACGATGTGCTCAACATCCTTGAGAACGGAAAACCCACAGAGATAACTATAGAGAAAGTCGGTATCGAATATAATAATTCCGATGATGCCGTGAACAATTTCCTTCATTGGGTACTGGAGAATGGTGTCAAGTATAACCACGAGTATGGCTTGCTGAATCTCGACAAGAAAGAGACCAATGCACAGATTAGTAAGATACAGAGTGTATTGACCGCACAAAAATAACGGATAACGAAGCAACACAAAGATTAAATAACACAATAAGATTAGTTTTATGGTAAAAAGATTGTTTATTGCAACGCTCGTTGCAATAGGGCCCTTATTGGCCTTAGCTCAGAACGTGATTACAGGTCGAGTAATCGATGCCAAGACGGGCGAGCCCCTGATTGGTGCATCGGTTATTGTAAAGACCGACAGGCAAGGAGTGGCTACAGATGTGGATGGCAACTTTAGTCTTACTACAAATAAAGAGTTCCCACTGACGCTGCATCTCGATTTTGTGGGCTACCGTGGTTTAGATCTTGATGTCTATGACAATTCTGAGCCTGTCGAGATTAAGCTTCAGGAAAACTACCGCTTCACAGATGAAATCGTTGTCATCGGCTACGGCCAGCAGAAGAAAGGAGACCTTGTGGGATCTGTTTCATCTGTTGATGTTGCCGAAATAACCAAAGGTGTCAGTGCATCTATTAACGGTCTTCTTGAAGGTTCTGTTGCTGGACTGCAGGTAACCCCGACATCAGGTCAGCCAGGTGCAGGAACATCTCTTCGCATCAGAGGTGGTAGTTCGGTACAAGGAGGTAATGAACCTCTTTATGTAATAGACGGTTTCCCTATTTATAATCAAAGCAATTCTTCTGGTGTATTCAATATCAAGGAAACAGGTTCCCAGATGGGAAGTCCCACACATGAGACCATAGATCCTCTTTCAATGCTGAATCCTGCAGATATAGAGTCCATATCAGTCCTTAAAGATGCTTCATCCACTGCTATCTATGGTTCAAGAGGTGCTAATGGTGTGATTATAATAACAACTAAAAAAGGAAAGAGAAATGATCGTGCCCAGATTTCCTACGATGGAAGCATAGGTTGGCAAAAACTTAATAAAAAGTTTGATGTCTTAAATGCTACAGAGTTTGCCCAACTTAAAAATGACGCAATGTATGATGATAATCCTCAAGGAGGCAAATACCAGTACAAAAGTCAGGAAGAAATCAATAGTTTGGGCAATGGTGTAGACTGGCAGGATGAAGCTTATAGAAATGCACTGATAACAAATCATCAGTTAAGTGTTAGTGGAGGTAATGATAAGATACGCTACGCTGTATCTGGTGGTTATTACAAGCAAGATGGTATTCTTCGGAACACAGGGTTTGACAGATTCTCTGGTAGAATTAATTTGGATAGCAAACTCACAAAGAAACTTACAGTAGGTATCACAGCCAATGTCAGTTATAGCAAAACCCAGACCCCACCTTCAGGTCTTGTGTATTCTTTACTTCAGTCTCCAGCAACAGCTTCTATATATGAAGAAGATGGAAGCTATGTCTACCTGAATCCATTTGAAACAGTATGGACAAATCCTATTGCTGCACTCAACAGTATTGAGAACAAGTCAAAGGATTTACGAGTCATTGCTACAGGTTTTGGTGAATATGAGTTTATCAAAAACCTTAAGTTAAAAGTACTTTTAGGCGCGGATTTCGATCGCCAGAAAGATTATGCCTACATTCCTTCTTATCTCTATGAGGGAAGCAGCGATAAAGGTAATGCTTCTTTGGCTACACTTGATCATACATCGTGGCTGAATGAGAATACGTTGACATATTCTTTTGAACTCAACAAGGTACACAAATTTGATGTTCTTGCTGGATTTACCCAACAAGAATACAGATATGAGATATTGCGTGCAGGTGCCACAAACTTCGTGTCAGATGCATATACTTACAATAGTATAGGAAGTGGATCGGTAATATCATCACCCTATTCATATTCCGAAAAGAACACATTGCTGTCTATCTTAGGTCGTATCAACTATGTCTATGATGAGCGTCATTCACTTTCATTAAGTCTAAGACGTGATGGCAGTTCCCGCTTCGGTAAGAATAATAAATGGGGTACTTTCCCTTCTGTAGGATATTCATGGAATATTGCAAAGGAATCGTTCTTTGAACCTTTAGCAAAAAGTGTAAGCAACCTAAAATTACGTCTCAGTTATGGTGTCACTGGTAATCAGGAAATAGGAAATTATCAGTCATTGGCAACAATATCTCCTACAAAATATGTGATAGGCGACAATGTTGTACTTGGTTTCTCACCAGACAGAATCGCTAATGATGAACTTGGATGGGAATCTACATACCAGTTTAATGTAGGTTTTGACTTTGGTTTCTTAAACGATAGAATCAACTTATCTGTGGATTATTACAATAAACTTACAAAAGACTTGTTATTGGATGTTGCTATACCATTTACATCAGGATATAAAAACTCACTTCAGAATTTTGGCAAAGTACAGAATCAAGGGTTTGAATTCTCTGCCATCACAAGAAATCTCACAGGAAAGTTACAATGGAATACATCATTCAATCTTTCTTTAAATAGAAACAAAATCAAAGAATTAGGTGATAACGCTTCCTATATCTATGGTTCTGATAGTAATGGAGCATACATCCTTGAAGAAGGCCAGCCAATCGGGTCTTTCTATGGAGTATTATCTGATGGAGTGCTTCAACTAGGTGAAGAAGCATCAAAAGGTGCATATACAGCTGGACAAACTGCAACAGCAGGCGACAGACTCTATAAGGACTTAAATGGTGACAACAAGTACACTAACTCTGATGATAGAACAATCATAGGAAATGCAGAGCCAGATTTCACGTTTGGCATCACTAACAATTTCGCTTACAAGGAATTTGATTTCAGTTTCTTCTTCAGTGGTTCTGTAGGAAATGACCTCATCAATGTTAATCGTCTTAAACTATCATTCTACAGTGGACGAATAAACTCCATAAAGGATGCTGTGAACAGATGGACACCAGAAAATCCAAGTCAATCAGTTTCAAGAGCAAAGATTGAATCTTCAGTGCCATTTTCTGATGAGTTCGTAGAGAATGGAACATATGTCAAATTAAAGAATATAACATTAGGGTATTCATTCCATAATAGAGTTGTAAAGCAATTAGGTATCAGTGGTCTTAGACTATACGCTTCAGCATCTAATCTGCTGACTTTTACAAACTATACTGGTTATGATCCTGAGGTTACTTCTAGTGATGCTCTTTATGCAGGTAGAGACTATGGAGCATACCCTTCAGCGAAGTCATATAACTTTGGTGTTCAAGTTAAATTTTAATTAAAGGAGATAATAATATATGAAGAAAATATATCTTTTACTTGCATTCCCATTTATTCTTTCATCGTGTGTTTCACTTGAAGAAGAACCTGAGTCTAACCAAGTATCGACTCAGTTCTATAACAATGAAAGTGATGCTAATGCTGCGGTTCTAGCAGTCTATTCGGCATTGATAAATGGTAACGATACCAAAACACTCTATAATCGTGGTATCCAAAATGCCCCAGAAGTGGCAACAGATGATTACATCGGAGGTCCATTAGCATCAGATGTTAATACTCAGGCCTATGCAGCTCTGACTCATGATCCCGCAAACAGTCGTTCACAAGCACTTTGGGAAGACAGTTACAACCTCATCAATAAAGCGAATATAGCAATCGACAATATCGAGAAGATCTCAAAGGAGAGTATCTCTGAAACAAAGAGAGCACAGTATATCAATGAAGCTAAATTCCTGCGTGCTCTTATTTATTTCAATCTTGTTAGGTGGTTTAAGTACATTCCGCTCATTCTTCACGAAACAACAACGCTATCTTCTGAAAGTCTTAATGTCAGTCAAGCATCAGAGGATGAAGTCTATAATCAAATCATACAGGATCTAAAAGATGCAGAGTCATTGCCATCTCCTGTACAACAATCTTCTATCGATTATGGCCGCGCAACAGCAGGCTCTGCAAAAGCAATTCTTGCAAAAGTATACCTTACACGCCAACAATGGCAGTTGGCTGCAGACAAAGCTAAGGAAATAATTGATAGCAATTGGTATGAATTGTTTAATGACTTCGAAGATATATTCAGAACTGAGAAGAAAAATGGTATAGAACATATTTTCTCCATACAGTTTAAAGGTAACAGCGGACTTGTGAGTCATCACATGGCACGTTCTGCAGCACCCCTATCATCAATGGTACCTGGAGTTGGTGGCTCTTATGCGGATGCATATAACCCCAAAAGTGATCTCTACGAAAGCTATGCTCCAACAGATAAGAGACGTGATATATCTTTAGCAAAAACTTTTGTAAGTCCAACAAACGGGAAGAGTTACGGCCTTTCAGAACCAGTTTTCAATAAATATTATGATTCGTCTGTACCAGGAAGTCAGATTAATTCTTCGGTAAATATTCCAGTCATTCGCTATGCTGAAATTCTATTGATTTATGCAGAGGCATTGAATGAATTAAATGGTCCGACAATAACAGCATATGAATATTTAGACAAAGTACGTGAGCGTGCGGGAATAAATCTTCTAAAAGACTCTTACCCAAATCTGAGTAAGGATAATTTCCGAGACTCTGTCTTCCAGGAACGCCGTAAGGAATTTGTGTTCGAATTCAACAGATGGTTTGATCTATCAAGAAGAGGTGCAGATTACTATGTAGCGACCTTAAAGAAATCAGGTAAGCTCAATGTACAACCAAAGCACATCCACTTGCCTATTCCTCAACGAGAATTAGATATTAATCCAAATTTAAAACAAAACCCTGATTGGGTAAACTAAAATTTTAATTACAATGAATAAGAATCTTAACAATTTTAGAAAGACTCTGTCATCGGGAGCATTGTTAGTTGCATCTCCTGTTTTAGCACAGTACAGTCCAACTCCTCAGTTTACGGGGCATCTTGGAAAGACAGTAGAAGAGACCAAAACGGCTCATGTCCAGTATAATACTCAGGCAAAAGAAGGTGCACCGAATGTAGTGTGGATTCTGCTTGATGACGTAGGCTTTGGTGCTGCCTCTGCGTTTGGCGGTCTAATCGAAACTCCTACGTTCGACTACCTTGCACAGAATGGTCTCCGCTTTAACAACTTCCACACTACAAGTATCTCAGCGCCAACACGTGCGGCGCTGCTCACTGGTCGTAACCATCACTCATCACATGTTGGATACTTCAATGACGATTATTTTGCCACACCAGGTTATGACACCTATGGGCCTATGGAAAATGGAACAATAGCTGAAGTGCTCCGTGAGAATGGATACAATACATTTGCTATTGGAAAATACAATTTCACTCCAATGCAGGATGGATCAAATTCAGGTCCATTCAATCGTTGGCCTACAGGACGTGGCTTCGACCATTATTTTGGGTACAATCCCACAACTGCAGCTGATGATCAGTGGCACCCATATTTGTACAAAGACACTCAGAGAGTTCCCGACGATTCTCTGGGAGAACTTGCTATCACACGATTTACCGATCAGGCTATTCAGTATATTGCAGACCAAAAAAGTGCAGATCCAGACAAACCTTTCTTCTTGTATTTTGCTCCTGGCACAGCTCATGTTCCTCTTCAGACAACACCTGAGTGGATAAACAAGTATAAAGGCAAGTTTGATGAAGGATGGGATGTCGCTGCGGAAAGAATTCTACAGAATCAGATTCGTTTAGGTGTTGTTCCTCCTAACACAAAACTTCCTGTCAGGAACAGAAATCTTGACCGTTGGAAGGATTTAAGTGATGTCGCCAAAAAAGTATATGCTCATCAGATGGAAGTATATGCTGGATTTTTATCACAGGCAGACTATGAAATAGGTAGAATCGTCGAATTCCTTCGCTATACAGGGCAGTTGGACAACACTATTATTTTTATTTCGATAGGCGATAACGGAGCTGAAGCTGCAGGAAGACAGACAGGCATAACCGCAGAATATGGACTTCGTGGAGCACAGAAGGATTCTCTGTTAGCAGCAGTTGCTAAGGACCTTGATAGATATGGTGACGAAACCACTTATCCTGCATACCCAGAAGGATGGGCTGAGGCTACATCCACTCCTTTTAGATATTATAAGGGGTATCCAGAGTATGAAGGTGGTACACATAATGGTCTTATTGTCCATTATCCAAAAGGCATAAAAGACAAAGGCGGTATCAGAAGTCAATACACACATGTTATTGACGTCCTACCTACCACAGTTGAAATAACAGGATCTGTAATTCCGGAAAAGATTAATGGCTATGTCCAGAATCCTGTTGAAGGTTTTAGCTTTGCTAATGCAATTGTATCAGAAGATAACAATGTGGAGTCTCTTCATAAAGTTCAATATTATGAATTGGTTGGAGCCCATGCATTGTACAAAGATGGTTGGAAGGCACAATTCCCTAATGACACAGCATTTGTTTACAGACTAAGAGGAAAAGCCGACCTTACACCACACCTCTATCATATAGCAGAGGATTTTAACGAATCAACAGATTTGGCAAAGAAATATCCCGAGAAGCTCAAGGAACTTGAGGCTGTATTTGAAAAGGAAGCTCGGAAATATAATGTATTTCCTTTGAGGTCTGCTTCATCTTTTGACAAAAACGCTCGTCAAAAGAAACAGCGCTCACACTATGACATCTTCATTGGACCCAAAAACTGGTCAGAATACAGCGATCTTTTGGATTTAGGAAAACATAGTGACAGCCGTCATAATCGCCACATACAAAAATCCCATTCTCTGACTGCTACCATTGATATAAAGACGGAGCATCCTAATGGAGTATTGTTCTCATATACAGGTCGATTCACTAATTTCAGTTTCTACCTAAAGGACGGCGTACCAGTATACTCATTCAAGAAGCATTTTTCAGATAAAGAATATATCAAGGTAATAGCTAACAAGAAAGTGAATACTGGTGTTAATAATGTACGTGCAGATATTGATGTTGATCCCAACAATAACGACGGCATTGTTTCTATCTTTATCAATGATGAAAAGGTTGCATCAAAGAATATTGGTAATATCGGAACCATTTCACTGGATGCTCATTCAGGCACAGCCTTACAACTTGGCAGAAGTTGGGGTAATCCTGCATCTGATGATTATAAGTCACCAAACTATCTGAATGAAAAATATCTCAAAGCAACAATAGATATAAAAGCTGACTGATCCAAAAATACAAAGTATTATTTCCGATCAAAACCACTTATGTTGGTAAAACGATTTATCTACATATAATTTCTAATCCTCTCCTCCATCTTTCATGACATCACACACCTTGTCATGTGGATGAAGGAGAGAATTTTATGTGTAATAGTTCTGCTTTTGATTTGGCAATAACATTGCAGTTGGCACAAAATAATCTCTTATACGTATGAAAGTTCAGCATTCGCTGGACTTTTTTCATATCTTTGCTATTGTTTTGTAAACCAACAAATACTGGAATAAAATCATTTCCACTGCGGGAACTCAAAAATACCATACTCTTGTGATTTCTCATTTCAGAAAATGTGCGTACCTTTGCAGCTTAGATTATATATGTACGTAAAAACAGAAAAGAAATGGCTACCATTGCACCTTTTGCCAGTCCGCTATACGTGATGCTCAAACCTGCCGGATCGCTTTGTAATCTGGCATGCAAGTATTGCTATTATCTGGAGAAACAGAAATTATATCCTTTGGATAAATCAAAGGTTATCAGCGACGAGTTGCTGGAGGAATTCATTAAACAGTATATCGAAGCACAGACGATGCCTCAGGTGCTCTTTACCTGGCATGGAGGTGAAACGCTGATGCGCCCTATATCATTCTATAAGCGTGCTTTGGAACTTCAACAGCGCTATGCCCATGGGCGGCAGATTGATAACTGTATTCAAACTAACGGCACACTTCTTACGGATGAGTGGTGCGAGTTTTTCAAAGAGAACCATTTCCTGGTTGGTGTCTCGATAGATGGTCCTCAGGAGTTTCACGATGAGTATCGACGCACACGCCTGGGCAAGCCTTCATGGCGGGATGTGATGCGTGGAATACGGCTGCTGAACAAGCATGGTGTAGAGTGGAATGCGCTGGCTGTCATCAATGATTTTAACGCTGACTATCCATTAGAGTTCTACCGCTTCTTTAAAGAGATTGGCTGCAAATATATTCAGTTTACCCCTGTGGTGGAACGAGTGGTAAAGCGAGCCGACGGACTTACGCTGGCACCTGGCTTGCAAGAAGGCGGCGAAGTGACTGATTTTTCAGTGTCGGCGGAACAATGGGGGCGTTTTCTGTGCACACTCTATGATGAGTGGGTGAAACAGGATGTTGGCGAGGTGTTTGTACAGTTGTTTGACGCCACGCTCGCCAATTGGGTAGGGGCGGCTCCTGGTATCTGTTCGATGTCGGGCAAATGCGGGCATGCTGCAGTGATGGAGTTCAATGGAGACGTGTATTCATGTGACCATTTCGTATATCCAGAATATCGACTTGGAAATATCCGCCAACAAACGCTCACAAGTCTGATGTACAGTGAGAAGCAAAGGGCTTTCGGTCGAATCAAGACTGACACGCTACCCAGACAGTGTAAAGAGTGCCGATTCCAGTTTGCCTGTCATGGGGAATGCCCTAAGAACCGCTTCGTCCGTGACAGATATGGAGAACCAGGGCTCAACTACCTATGTGCAGGCTATCATCAGTTCTTTGAGCATGTAGCGGCTGATATGGACTTTATGAAGGCGGAGTTGGATGCCAAGCGTCCACCATCAAACATTATGTTTAAGAAACGCTAAAGAAATGGGTGTCGCAAATTAGTGACACCCATATCTTTAATGCTTCTGATGCAATCCGCATTCACGATGATCGGGCGATTCCCACCACCATCGTCCAGCGCGTACATCTTCGCCGGGTTGAATGGCGCGTGTACAGGGTTCGCAGCCTATACTGGGATAGCCTCGATCATGAAGTTTGTTATAAGGAACATGATGTTGCTTGATGTAGTCCCACACTTGCTGTTCCGTCCACGAAATAAGTGGATTGACCTTGATGAGCTGGTGCATCTCGTCCCACTCTACCACCTGCATGTCCTGCCGTGTCACACTCTGCTCTCTGCGCAGACCGCATATCCAGACATCAAGACCTTGGAAAGCGCGGGCCAGAGGCTCCAGCTTGCGTATCTGGCAGCATCGATGACGACTTTCTATAGAGTTATAAAAGAGATTGATGCCCTCTTCTCTTATCATGCGCTGCACTTCACGATAGTCAGGAAAAAACACTTCCAACTTAATATTGTATGTCAGGTTGGTTTTGTCTATCAGCTGATAAGTCTCAGGGAAAAGCCTACCAGTATCGAGTGTAAAGATGCGCGCTCCTCCATTCTTCACAATGATGTCCGTGAGTGTCTGATCTTCAATGGACAGCGATGAAGAAAGGGCGATGCGCCCCTTGTAGGCCTCAAGGAAATAGCTGATGATCTCTTCGGCAGGCGCATCACTGAAGCGATTATTCAAATCACGTATGAGTTGTGCTCTTTCCATACTGTATCTGTTTTAATCATGCCAGCACCAACGGTCTCATTAGTGTCGGGGTCAATAAAGATAACACTTCCTGTGATACGATTCAAACGATAGTCGTCGAACACCAATGTATGGGCTGTGTGTATGGTCACTTCGGCTATGTCGTTCATCTTCACCTGAGCCACGCCAGGTTCCTTCTCCAGGGTATTGATGTTGCGACGATAGTTGATGGTTCGCACTACAGCCAAGGTGTCTCTTGTGGTCTGCCGCACAATATATTTTGCACGCGGCTGCAGCGGCTGCTCGTTGAACCAGCAAACATCCAAACGCAGGTCTTGCTCCTGATAGGGTTGTGGCTCACTGGTTTTCACGATAATATCGCCACGCGAGATATCAATATTATCCGTCAGCTGGAGAGTGATGCTCTGAGGTGGTGCAGCTTCTGTCAGTTCTTCGGTGGCTTGCGTGATATGTGACACCACCGACTCTAAGCCGCTGGGAAGCACTTTGACACGATCGCCCACATGAATAGAACCACTGGCCACACGTCCTGCATAACCTCTGAAATCAGGGAAGCGGCTGCTGATGGGACGTATCACATACTGAACAGGGAATCGGAAAGCACGCTGCACCTCGGTCTCGACATTCGAGGCTGATTTGCTGACAGGCACTGTCTCGAGGAACTCCAACAGCGGTGCGCCATCATACCAAGGCGTGTGCTCAGAGCGGTTCACCACGTTGTCACCCTCCTTTGCTGAAATAGGGATAAAGGTGATGTTCTGTATATGGAGTGTCTGTGCCATCTTCTGATAGTCTGCGACAATCTGATTAAACACCTCCTCGGAGAAATCTACAAGATCCATCTTGTTGATGGCTACCACGATATGGGGAATACCCAGCAAACTTGAGATATAAGAGTGGCGCACGGTCTGCTCAAGCACACCATGACGGGCATCAACCAGAATAATGCTGAGGTCGGCAGTAGAAGCACCTGTCACCATATTACGGGTGTACTGAATATGTCCCGGCGTATCGGCAATAATAAACTTTCTCTTGGGGGTAGCAAAATAACGATAAGCTACATCTATGGTGATACCTTGTTCGCGCTCGGCCCTCAGACCATCGGTAAGTAATGCCAGATTCACCTCTTCATTACCACGTGATTTAGAGGCGGCCTCAACGGCCTCCAACTGGTCTTCGAATATCGACTTGCTGTCATAGAGCAGACGACCTATCAAGGTGGATTTACCATCATCCACGCTGCCCGCTGTAGAAAAGCGAAGCAGCTGCATATCTAAATATCCTCTTTTTTCCATTTAACTTTGAATTTAAAATATTAGAAGTAACCCGCTTTCTTACGGTCTTCCATGGCCGTCTCGCTTCGTTTGTCGTCGGCACGTCCTCCTCGTTCAGTCACACGTGTAGCTGCAATCTCCTCAATAATATCCTCTACTGAGTGGGCTGTCGAGATGGTGAGCCCCGTACAGGTGATGTCACCGATAGTACGGCAGCGCACTTGCTTCGTTACGACCTGTTCTGTGGGTTTCAACTTAATACATGGTTCGGCAGCAAGCCACTGACCGTCACGTTCAAACACCTGGCGTTCATGCGTAAAGTAGAGGCTCGGCATTTCTATCTTCTCCTGGAGGATATACTGCCACACATCCATCTCTGTCCAGTTGGATATTGGAAAAACACGGAAATGCTCGCCCATAGCCTTGCGACCATTGAATATGTTCCACAACTCGGGACGCTGATTCTTTGGATTCCACTGTCCGAACTCATCACGATGACTGAAGAACCGCTCCTTGGCTCTCGCCTTCTCCTCGTCGCGACGTGCACCACCTATGGCTGCATCGAAATGATATTTCTCTATCGTATCCAACAGCGTAGTGGTCTGCAACTTATTACGAGAAGCATAATAACCGGTCTCCTCCTTCACACGCCCTGTATCTATACTTTCCTGCACAGAACCAACTATCAGTTCGGCTCCAAGACGCTCTGCAAGCGCATCACGAAAATCTATCGTCTCCTGAAAATTGTGTCCTGTGTCAATATGCACTAAGGGGAATGGAATCTTGGCAGGGTAGAACGCTTTATAGGCAAGATGCACGATGACTATAGAATCCTTGCCACCTGAAAAAAGAATTGCCGGACGCTCAAACTGTGCTGCCACCTCGCGAAGAACATATATACTCTCTGATTCTAATTCTTTCAAATGTGTGATTTTACTCATTTTATATTAATATGTTATAAGACTCCGTTTCCGACAAACCCCACAATCAGCATCAACAGCACCCCGACTGTATAAAGAAGGGCACTACGCCAATCCTGTGGCTCATCATCGGTTGGAGAATAATTGAATGGATTATTGAACACCATGGTTATAGAAATCAACTGATACTACCACTTAAATATTTCTTTGTAAGTTCATGCTTTGGATTATTGAATATATCCTTAGCATCACCCTGTTCAATCACCTCGCCAAGATACATAAAGATGACGTAATCGGCAATACGCTGAGCCTGACGAAGTGTGTGAGTGACCATGACTATTGAATAGTCTTTCTTAAGTTTCACGAACAAGTCTTCTACTGTCTTACTTGATATGGGATCAAGGGCGCTTGTTGATTCGTCGGCTAAAAGATAACTTGGCTCGACTGCCAATGAACGCGCTAAGCAAAGACGCTGCTGCTGACCACCACTGAGTTTGCTGGCTGGTGTATTCAGGCGATCTTTTACTTCTTCCCATAGACCAACAGCCTCAAGATAATGTTTTACGACAATATCCAGTTTGTTTTTGCCACGTACACCATGAATACGGCAACCATAGGCGATGTTGTCATAAATGCTCATTGGAAGCGGACAGGGACGTTGTGGAACCAGACCTATATTACGACGCAATTCTGTCATCTGACTTGGTCCTGCTCCTATAATATCCTGCTTGCCAAGGTTTACCTCACCATCAATCTTGACATTCTCTATCGAATCTACAAGACGATTGAAAGTGCGCAGCAAAGTCGTTTTTCCGCAGCCAGAAGGACCTATGATACAGGTGATCTTGTTTTGTGGAATTTCCACATTCACATTTTTCAGGATGTGCGACTTGCCTATCCGGATATTCAAATCACGTGTGGCCAGATGCGTATCCTCCAACTTCGGGAATTTCCTATCGACGACGAATGGCATATGCACCGTCCATGGAACATGCCTGCCAATACTTGCATTCAGCACATGTGAAAGACTAATTGAAATACTCATATCCTTACCTTTTATTACTTATATTATCTGGGTGCAAAGGTACTATGATTCATGCACCTGGACAATACCTATTGAGCAGTATAGCAGATACCCCAAGTATGGTATTTTGCCGTTATATCTTGTTTCGGGAAAAGCGATTCATGATAAATCTGCCACTCAGACTGAGTATAAGTACGATTGCCGTTAGCACCACGGCAGCGGCGTATGCGCGATCCTGCACCTCGATCTGTGGCGCACTGAGTTGAAAGAACACACTCAAAGGCAAGGAAGCTGTTTGCTGTGTCAAACTGGTAGGAATGGTATCACTGAATCCTGCAGTGAACATCACGCCTGCAGCATCGCCGATGGCGCGACCGATGCTAAGCAGTGTGGCCGTAGCTATAGCCGGGGCTATCTGACGCACTACCACGCTGATGGTTTCCAAACGAGTAGAACCCAAACTATATCCTGCCTCCAACAGATCCTGTGGAATGGTTTTTGCCACTTCATCCATAGAACGGATAAAGATGGGGATGATAAGCAATGTGACCACGATAATACCTCCAAGGAGAGAGGTGCGCAGACCAAAGAATATCATGATGGTGAATCCAAAGGCACCATACACAATACTGGGAATACCGAACAGCACATCGTAGGCTAATCGGGCTATGGATCCAAACCTGGAATACGGTTTGAGATAGACATTCAGATAAAACACGACAGGAATGGAAATCAACAATCCTAAGATAGTGGCACCACCCACGATATATATTGAACCTACGATTGCATTGAGGAATCCGCCTTCCTTACCAATGTAGAACCCACCTCCAGGCAGCGATGAGACCATCTCCCAGGAGAGAACTGGTATTCCACGTCTGAACACGGACCAAATGACACTGACCACGAAGAACAATACCAATGCAATAGATAGGTACATCAGTACCTTCCAAATCTTTTCTATAACTATAGCCCTCTTCATTTGCTTTGCATATTACGTAAGATGAGTCGCGACAAAAGATTGAACGCCAATACTACGAAAAATAGTATGAAAGCCGCAAACATCAGCGCACTTTCATAAAGTGGTAACGACAACATCTCGCCATAGTTGTTGGCTATCAAAGCAGGAATAGGGTAGCAGGCATCGAGTAGGGTACCTGGTACAATGGCTAAATTACCACACACCATAATTACAGCGATGGTCTCGCCAAAGGTACGACTGGCTGCCAGCACAATGGCTGCCAATACGCCTGGGGCTGTTTTGCGTAACACTACATCTTTCGTTGTCTGCCAACGTGTTGCCCCAAGCGACCAAGCTGCTTCACGGTAGTCGCGCCCCACGTTACTGAATATCTCAATAAACAAGCTAACCAACAAGGGGATAACGGTAACACCCAGCACTACACCTGTAGCCAGTACGGTATAGCCACTACTGTTTTTGTTTAGCGATGGTGCCACCACATCAGCAACCCATGGCACTATTACCAGCATACCCCACACACCATAGATGACCGATGGCAGTCCGGCTAAAATGTCGAGTAGCGGAAATATGTAGCGCTTCATGGCGGTATGAGCATACTCTGTCAGATAGATGGCCATAAGCAGCGAGATGGGTATAGCTATGCTCAGAGCCAGCAATGACACATCAAGTGTACCCATCAGAAAAGGAAAGAACCCAAACTTGTTGCTCATAGGACGCCATTCGCCTTCTGTCAGCAAGTCCCAAAGCGAATGTTCGCGCAATATAGGCTCAGATTTCAGGTATAATCCCACTGCCATCGCCACAACCAAGAGCAGGCTGCTGATGGTGAGAATAGCCATCAGTAGCTCTGCTATGCGATCTTTCAATAATCTTTTATCCTTCTTTACCATGATTATTTTTTTACGCCCAATTTCTTCAGTCCGGCGTCAAGCTTTTCCTGCGGAATGCTGATATACCCCTGAGGACCATTTTCCTTTTGTCCGTCTGTTAGGATATATTGTAGGAAAGCGACAACCACGGGATCGGTAGGAACTCCTTTTGATACCAAATAGAGATCGCGAGCAGGAGGCGAGGGATAGCGGCCATCAATAATAGCCTTCACTACGCCCTCTTTGGTATCGTAGAAATCCTCTTCAGGGTCTATCTGGCCGTTATTGTTCACATCGATTGGGGCTACGGCTAATCCTGGGTTGGGCTTGCCTGTCTTGGTATCGTAGGCGTAGCCAATGTTGTTTAATCCAAGGCCATTTACGTCTTTCTGAATAGCAGCAGCCAATCCAGGATCACCAAACACAGCTGTTCCCTGCAAGTCTTCTTGTTTCTTTCCTAAATACAGAGCCCAGGTTTCGGCAGCACCACAGGCATCACTACGTGTATATACTGCAACAGGTGTCGCATCGCTGGTGCCAGCCAGTTGGCCCCATGTCTTTTTCTCGCCCTTAATCCACAAGGCAATCAGATCATCACGCTTCACGCCGTGCTTCTTGAGATCAAGAATTGCAGGATTCTTGGCGTTGATTGTTGGCACAACCGCATCCTTAGCAACTGCAAAGCCTACAGCACCACGCTGAATCTCAGCTTCACTTAATTCACGGCTTACCATACCAAAATCCACCACACCGGCAATAGCATCGGTTACACCCTTGCCAGCTCCACCTGCCGAAACATCAATCTTTACGTCAGGATGCAACTTCTGAAACTCATCTGCCCATTGCACGGCCAAGGGATAGAGGGCAAAAGCACCTGACAATGAAATTTCTCCACTCAATTCGCCATTAGGGCCAACTTTTGATTCTTTCTTTCCACCACATGCTGCAAGGATAGTTGATACAGCAAATAGTACGATTGATAACTTCAAATAATTCTTTTTCATATATACCTTAATTAATGATGATTTCAATGTTGGTTTTTGGCAACTTCGCCTACGAGGGCTATCAAGGGAGTCGGATAATTCGGCTCCTTGTTTGCCAGATCAGCAAGGGTGGTATGGAAAAACTGTTCGTGGGCAGTCGATAGGTTGGATGCGAGCAGCACGGGAGTGCCAGGGCGCTTGCCTCGGGCTATGAGGGTCTGAGCTATCTGCTGCAGTTTTGAGGCTCCCATATAATAGACCAGTGTCTCGGCATCGGGGGTTAGTGGGCGGTTGGCATGACCATTGATAAGTGCCACGCTCTGCGAGACTCCTCTCTCCGTCAGACTCACCTTTGCGCGTGCTGCAAGTGCCGATGCAGTGGTAATGCCAGGCACCACCGTAACCTCAATCCCACGGTTCTCCAGATAGCATATCTCTTCCTGTGCATGGGCAAAGAGCATGGGGTCGCCTCCTTTTAGTCGCACCACCCGTTTGCCTTTGAGGGCTGCCTTCAGCAACAACAGGTTGATCTCATGCTGCTCTGCACTATGATGCCCACTGCGCTTGCCGACATATACCAGCTCGGCTGGAAAAGTTTTCAGGAAACTCTTATCTACCAGGTCGTCATGGAAGATGATATCAGCCTGTTGCAGGGCTTTGATGGCTTTCACCGTGAGCAGTTCTGGGTCGCCAGGACCAAAACCTACGAGGGTCACCCCTGGCGTCTTTTGCTGACTGCTTGCCAGAGCGGCAATACGATCGCGTATGGCGATGCTGCGCTTCACGTCTTTGGCATCAGAGGCGACAGAGATAGTCAGATCGCCATCCCGATAGATGGCAGGCGAAGTGAAGTCACACTCATCGGGCGAGTCGCACACACTGGTCAGTATCCCTCTTTGTCGGGCCGCCTGACGGATCTGATGGTTCAGCTCGTGATCACCTGTACACACAAACAGCAGAGTCACACCTTCCAAATCTGTCTCGCTAAATGGACGCTCCTCCCAATGAAAAGGCAAAGCTTTGATGCCATCGCTCACTTCGGGGGCTATCACCGTAGCCCTGTCAGTAAAACGGTTTAGTATGGTGGCTTTATGAGTAGCCACCTTACCGCCGCCAACAATCAGTATCTTTGCATCGCTAATGCGTATGTTGATAGGAAGGAAATTCATTTGCTTATTTCTTTTGGATTAACACTTTCCAATAGTTGTCAACTTTCTCTGTAGATAGCACCTTATGTCCCTCTTGGCGCACACTGCCTGGCACATTGTTGATGGGCTGACCATCGTCAAGCAGTATCTCCAGAAGCTGGCCGCTCTGCATCGTAGAGAGTTGTATCTTGGTCTTCACGAAATTCATGGGACAGGCAACACCTCTGAAGTCTTTCTTCACGTCGGCATCGTGATTGGCGCCATCAGTTTTAACAGGCTCTGCCTGCTGGGGTGTAGATGAAGGCACTGTCTTAAACTGCAATGAGTCGTCCATGTTGGCATAGAGTTCATTGACCTTGGCTGCCAACGCATCAACCTGCTCTCTAACGGCAACAAGCGTCTCGCCATGACGTGCTTTCTCTACCACAGCCTTGAATCCGGCAGATACAATACCTGCATCGATAAAAAGAGATTCAAAGTTGGCATATACCTCATCGTTGGTTCTCGGATCGGCACCACGGGTAACGAGTAGCATGCGCGAAGCTGAGAATACGATATCGCGCAGCAACTTGTCCTTGTCGGCTCCAGGCAGAGCCAGTGCGTCTTGCTTTTCCTTGATGGTAGCCTGATCCAGCTCGATGATGTCGAACAGACCTGCAGAACACTCTGCCTGTCCGTGGCTGGTCAGTGAGAATACCTCTTCGGCACCCCAGTCGAAATAGTAGTTCTTATCTTCATCGAATGCAGGCACATCCAGATAGCGTGAAATAGTCGCTTTAATCACCTCTGCTCCCTTGGCACGTACAAAGGCATCGTAGCTTTCATACTGATCTTTCACCTGCAAGTAGCCTCCCAGATAGTCAACTACAAACGATGGAATGTCTTTGGCTGCCAAATAGCCCAGTGCCTCAGCCAGTTCTGTTTTGCCATTCACACGTGCCCATACCGTGTAGGCTGGATAGGGATGATCATCTACTCTGCCGATTCGTCCACTAAATCCCAAGTCGCTCCAAGCGTTTTGGGCGCATGAGTTGGAACAGCCATTAATGTTAATCTTCAAGTCTGGCAGTTGGTCCAGGTCAAGATTGCTTTGCTCTAACTTGCGGCGTATCCCCTTTACCAATCCCTTGGGCAGGCAGATGCCCAAACGACAAGTGTCAGCACCTGTACATGAGGTAAGGTTGTTGAGTATCACAGGGACATCAAGCGACAATCCTAAATTCTTAAAGAATTGGTACACGTTAGGCAGGTAGGCTTCAGGAATATTACGAACTTGCATATTCTGGCGTGGCGTAAAGCGAATGACATCGTTGCCAAACTCCTCCAAGAAGTCGGCTATCTTGGCAAACACTTCGGGTGAGGTGTTACCATGCAGGAAGGGGATGACAGCATAATAGCCATTGCCTACACTCTGCTTTTGTGCATAGCGGCGCTTCCACGTCTTGAATGCTTCGCTTTCGTCGTTGATAGGTGCAAATGTCGGTACCTTATATTCAAATGGCAGAACTGCGGGCTCAAAGTCAAGCGATGCATCAGCCCCCAGTTTGTCATACTCCTCAAAATACAACCGTTTAGTCTCCTCCTCGCCATTTTTATAGAATATGTAGCGAATGCGTGCTTTATGACGGTTCTTACGGTTGCCATTCAGGTTAAAGAAGTTCTTTGCAGCCTTGGCAGCACGGAACAAGTCTTTCTCAGGCAAGAAATCAAACACCTGCCAACCTTTGTGGGGGTTACTTGCCACACTGCCACCCAGCAATACACGGAAGCCACGCTGTCCATCCTTGATGAGTGGTATAAATCCTAAATCGGCCACTAATGAGAAATTGGCATCAGGCTCATTCAAATCGAAGGCAATTTTCAACTTGCGAGGCATTGACCACGAGTCTTTTTCTGCTATGAGGCGTGTAGTGAGTCCGATGGCATAGGGATATGGATCGAAAGTTTGATGATTACTAATACCTCCCAACTCATTAACCAGCATATTACGGATGGTATTACCACCGCCGCCTTGTGTAGCTAACCCTTCCTCCTGAAGCGACAGAAGTGCAGGTGTAGCTTGGTCGATACTCACATCGTGAATCTGTACCTCCTGACGAGTGGTGATGTGAATGTGTGAGCACTCAACCTGTCGTGCCACCTCGGCCACACGACGTAGCTGGCGTGGTGTAATGAGACCACCTGTGCAGCGTATGCGTAGCATGAAGTGTCCGTCCTGGCGCTGCTCGTAGATACCCATCGGTACGCGGTTCGACTTGAGTTGTGCACCACTGATTTCGCCTTGCTTAAACTGTTCTATGAGTCTCTGATTATACTGAATGTCAGCTATCAGACTATTGGGAATGATATACATAATTCTTTGTGTTGGTTTGATGATTATTATTTATAAGCTACGACCTCAATCTCTATCAGTGCACCTTTAGGAAGAGACTTGACGGCTACTGCTGAACGTGCCGGATAGGGCGCACTGAAAAATTCTGCATAGATGTTGTTCACCTCGGCAAAATCATTCATGTCTGCCAGAAAAACGGTTGTCTTTACTACATGATTCATATTGAGCCCCGCTTCCTCCAGTATCGCGCGAACATTACTTAATGATTGACGTGCCTGAACCTGGATGCCTCCCTCTGGAAAAGTACCAGTGGCAGGATCGATGGGAATCTGTCCCGATGTGTATAACAGATTACCTACCTGGATGGCCTGACTGTAAGGACCGATAGCGCTCGGAGCGCTTGTTGTGCTAATTACTTTCATATCTCTGAATAATTGAAATTTCTGGCACAAAGGTACAGCCTTTTTCCGATAAACCTACATGTTTTATGAGGCTTTTTCAAAATATACCATGCGTATGGTATGTGGCATAACACGTATGGGTGATTGCAAAAAAAGAAGAAAAAGGTATTCCCCAATTCCTCAAAAGTGTGTACCTTTGCAACCAGTTAGAAAAGATAAGAAGATATGAAACAGAGAAAAGTGAGTAATTATCAGCCGATATTATGGATTGTGGCACTCGTGGTGGGTGCGATAATGGGACTGTTGGGGCTCGACATGCTCAATGGCTTGATAAATTTCGTGGCTACAGTTTATATCCGGCTGTTCCAGTTGTTAGCGGTGCCAACTATTGTATTGGCAGTGATTACGACCTTTGCCACCTTTGGCTCGGAAGGGTCGGGGAGAATCTTCGGGCGTACCTTAATATATACATTGCTGACAATTTCATCCTTGGTGCTGATGACTCTATCCCCAACGACTCTGATCCTGAGCGTGTTCGTGCCTTAGTGGACTATGTACACTCTTGGCGCCAGACACACCAAAACTAAACTGTGTAGCTGATTAAGAATTTTCTTTCACGGCATCCTGGATGACCAATCCCGCCAACATAAATCCAAAGATGGCGGTGATGTGAGCCAAGGTACCGTTAATTTGGGCTTTTGAAGAGCACCATTCGTGATTCAGCAAGGTAGGGTCGCCAGGCCCTACCTTTGCTTTTGGACACATACATTGTTCAGTGCCGCAAGTGGCATTATGGCCTTTGTTCTCTAACAACTCATCGGAATAAACGCACAGGATCTTGTGCTTGGGATATTGTCCATCGCGCTTGAAACGCTTGCGGAGAGCACGGGCCAGCGGGTCGCCTTGCACTTTCCAGAACTCGGCAGTCTTGATCCTTGTTGGGTCGAGTTTAAGCGCAGCTCCCATTGAAGAAAAGAACTTTGCCTGTGTCTGAGTAGCCATCAGAATCAGCAGCGCCTTGTCTTTCAATGAGTCGATGGCGTCGATAACATAGTCGTAGCTTCCAATATTGAAACTGTCGGCAGTCTCGGCAGTGAATATCTGTTGTAAGGCAGTGATCTCTGCCTGAGGGTTGATGCTGAGCAGGCGTTCTTTTAAGGCTTCAACCTTCACTTGACCAATGGTCTTCGAGGTAGCCATCAGCTGGCGGTTGATGTTGGTGATGCAGACACGGTCTGAATCGACAATAGTGAGGTGCTTGATACCTGATCGTACCAGACTCTCTGCGCACCATGAGCCTACGCCGCCCACACCGAAGATGATGACACGCTTCTCACCGATGCAGCTCATCATCTCATCGCCCAATAGAAGTTCCGCCCTGCGGAAAATAGCTTGTTCTAATGCCATACGTCTCTTCGTGAAGGTTATAACGGCTGCAAAGTTACAACTAATTTTAGAACTAATCGCCAATCGTATGCAATTTTTAGCAAAATACCCTCATGTTGGTATTTCCTGTTCCGCTATTTGTTCGTACCTTTGCCCCCGAAAACTTAAGTAACAAAGAAGATTATGAAGAAAACGATATTATGGATAGCGGCACTCGTGGTTGGTGCGGTATTGGGCGTGTTAAGGCTGCATTGGCTCGACCAGACGATGGAGTTTGTGGCTGTGGTCTACACACGGCTGTTTCAGTTGCTGGCGGTACCTACGATTGTGTTGGCGGTCATCACGACGTTTGCCACCTTCGGCTCGAAGGGCTCTGGCAGGATCTTTGGACGTACGTTGACTTATACCCTTCTGACAACCTTTGCGGCGGCGGCAGTGGGAGCGTTGCTCTATGTGTTGGTGGCTCCAGACAATCTGCCTGCTGAGGCTGTCGGGCAGGGCGGGGAGGCTGTCACCGATACACCTCAGCTCTCTTATTACAGTCATCTGATAGGTCTCATTCCGAATAACATCGTCAAGCCTTTCCTTGAAGGTAATGTGCTCTCGCTGTTGCTGCTGGCTTTTGCCATCGGCATCGGACTGTCGAAGTTGCCTGAATCCGAGAATAAGGCTGTTGTCGTAAAAGGACTTCAGGGACTTCAGGAACTGCTCTTCCTGCTGATCCGCGGACTTATCTGGACATTGCCCCTTGGCATCGTGGCCTTCTCAGCCCAGTTGTCGGCTCAGGTATCTGCAGGTGTCGTGGCAGATTCTATCGGCAAGTATGTGCTGGTAGTGTTGGGCGGTAATGTGATACAGTTCTTTATCGTGCTGCCTTTGTTCCTACTGGCGCGAGGTCTGAACCCCGTTCATGTTCTGGGGCGTATGATGCCTGCAGTGCTGATGGCCCTCTTCACTAAGAGCAGTGCAGCCACATTGCCCGTGACGATGGATACTGCCGAGAATCGCCTGGGTGTCAAGAAGAATATCGCCCGCTTCGTGCTGCCTATCTGCACCACGATCAATATGAACGGCTGTGCAGCCTTTATCCTCGTCACTTCACTTTTTATGATGCAGAATGGCGGTACATCGCTAACATGGTCAACCATCCTCTTGTGGATTTTCGTCTCTGTCATCTCTGCCATCGGCAATGCTGGTGTCCCCATGGGTTGTTTCTTCCTGACACTTTCGCTAATGTCGGGCATTGGCGTTCCCGTTGCTATCTTGGGTATCATCCTGCCCATTTATACCATCATCGACATGGTGGAAACAGCAGAGAATGTATGGTCGGATTCCTGTGTTTGTGCCATGACTGACCACGATTTGAGTTGATCTACCAAACATATGGTATATAGAATGACATATACAGGTGATTGTGGGTATGCAGAAATCGCCGTACCTTTGCCCCCAGAAAATAAACATTATTAATTTATAAAAGGATAAGATTATGACAAAGATTGCAAAACAGCTGACTGAGCTCATCGGCAACACGCCACTTTTGGAGCTCAACAAGTATTCACAGGCAAAGGGTCTTGAGACACCCGTGATTGCCAAAGTAGAGTTTTTTAACCCCGGCGGTAGCGTGAAGGACCGTATCGCACTGGCGATGATTGAGGATGCTGAGCAGAAAGGTATCCTGAAGCCTGGTGCCACCATCATTGAACCCACCAGCGGAAATACGGGCGTAGGACTGGCACTGGTATCTGCCGTCAAGG
>CAMJGE010000017.1 GCA_946405145.1 uncultured Prevotella sp. | reverse complement strand
TGCACCCGACTTTTGAATAAATATACTGCATGAAAGTTAAAAACAATAGATTAGAAGCGCTGAGACTTATCATCTCAAGCCAGCAGCTGGGAAGTCAGGACGAGTTACTGACCGCCTTGCAGAAAGAAGGTTTCAAGCTGACCCAGGCCACCCTGAGTCGCGACTTAAAGCAATTGAAAGTGGCTAAAGCCGCCTCGATGAGCGGCAATTACGTGTATGTATTACCTAACGAGACGATGTATAAGCGTGTGAGCACGCCCAACAGCATCCGTGAGATGCTGAAGGTGCCAGGCTTTATCAGCATCAACTTCTCCGGTAATTTAGGAATCATCAAGACACGTCCCGGCTATGCCAGTTCCATCGCATGGAACATCGACAACAGTGATATCCCCGAGATATTAGGTACAATCGCTGGTGACGACACGATCTTCATCGTTATTAAGGAAGGCATCAAGCACCAAGAGGTCATCGATGCACTGAGCGATGTAGTACCAAACATGAAGTAAAGACGATTTTCTGATAATAATCATTATGGAACAAGAAATAGACATTGAAGTCTTAGTGGCAGGGCCGCAGCACGAAGTGTATGTGGATACCATTCTAGATACCATCGCTGAGGCAGCCAAAGTACGCGGCACTGGTATTGCAAAAAGAACCCACGAATATCTGGCCAAGAAGATGATGGAAGCCAAGGCGGTCATCGCCCTGACAAAGGATGGCCGTTTTGCCGGTTTCAGTTATATCGAGACTTGGGAGAATCAGCAATATGTCACCACCTCTGGTCTGATCGTACATCCTGACTTCCGTGGTCATCACGTAGCGAAGCGAATCAAGGACATGACCTTCACCCTCGCCCGCACCCGCTGGCCACATGCCAAGATATTCTCTCTGACGAGTGGTGCCGCTGTCATGGCTATGAACACCTCACTGGGCTACCAGCCCGTCACTTTCGCCGACCTGACTGAAGACGAGGCTTTCTGGAAAGGCTGCGAAGGATGTGTAAATGTGGATGTATTGCACCGTACAGGTCGTAAATACTGTATCTGCACAGCCATGCTCTATGACCCGACAGAGCATCTGCCCGCCAAGATTCCCGATGAGGTTCTTGAGCGCATCCGGCTCATAGATGGAGAGGTAAAAGGGTAAAAAGGTAAAAGGGTAAAAAGGTAAAAAAGTAAAAAGGTAAAAAAGTAAAATAGATATGGCAAATAAGAAAGTTGTAGTAGCATTTTCTGGTGGACTTGACACCAGCTACACCGTGATGAAGTTGGCCCAGGATGGCTGGGATGTATATGCTGCATGCGCCAATACAGGCGGATTCAGTGAGGAACAGTTGAAGAAAAACGAGGAGAACGCTTATAAGTTGGGCGCAAAGGCCTATGTGACTCTTGATGTCACTCACGAGTATTACGAGAAGTCACTGAAGTACATGATCTTCGGTAATGTGCTCCGTAACAACTGCTACCCTATCTCTGTATCGAGCGAACGTATCTTCCAGGCCATCGCCATTGCCCGCTACGCCAAGGAGATAGGCGCCGATGCCATCGCCCACGGCTCCACAGGTGCCGGTAACGATCAGATCCGTTTCGATATGACCTTCCTCGTGATGGCTCCTGGTGTGGAGATTATCACCCTGACACGTGATAAGAAGTTAACCCGTAAGGAAGAGGTTGACTATCTGAATGAGCACGGATTCTTTGCAGACTTCACTAAACTGAAATACAGCTATAACGTAGGTATCTGGGGTACCAGCATCTGTGGCGGTGAGCTCTTGGATCCCACCCAGGGACTGCCCGAGGATGCCTATCTGAAACATGTCACTGCTCCCGAGAAAGAGGCCACCCTGAAGATTACCTTCGACAAGGGTGAGATTGTAGCTGTCAATGGTGAGCAGTTCGACGATAAGGTGAAGGCCATCCAGAAGATTGAAGAGATTGGCGCCAGTTATGCCATCGGTCGCGACGCTAACGTAGGCGATACGATCATCGGCATCAAGGGTCGTGTAGGCTTCGAGGCCGCCGCCCCCAAACTCATCATCGAGGCACACCGCCTGCTGGAGAAGTCAACCCTCTCCAAGTGGCAGCAGTATTGGAAGGATCAGGTAGCCAACTGGTATGGCATGTTCCTCCACGAGAGTCAGTACCTGGAGCCTGTGATGCCCGATATCGAGGCGATGCTCACCTCTTCACAGCGTAACGTCACCGGTACTTCTATCCTGAAGCTCCGTCCTTACGGATTCGAGACCGTAGGCATCGACTCTGCCAACGACCTCACCAAGTCGAAGCTGGGCGAATATGGTGAGACGCAGACAGGTTGGACCGCCGACGAGGCAAAGGGCTTCATCAAGGTCAGCTCTACCCCACTGCGCGTTTACTATGGTATACATAAGGACGAGAAGAGATAATATATTAGCAACGGACTACAGGACTTATATGATTAGAATTGGAATTCTTGGAGCAGCAGGCTATACAGGTGGAGAACTGATCCGCCTGTTGCTCAACCATCCAGAGGCAGAGATTGTCTTTGCCAACTCAGAAAGCAATGCCGGCAATCTTGTCAGCGATGTCCACGAAGGACTGATCGGTGAGACAGACCTGAAGTTCACCGATGAGATGCCTTTCGACCAGGTGGATGTTGTCTTCTTCTGCTTCGGTCACGGCAAGAGCGAGGCTTTCCTCAAGGAGCACACCATTCCTGAGACCGTCAAGATCATCGACCTGGCACAGGACTTCCGCATCAAAGGCGACCACGACTATGTCTATGGTCTGCCCGAGATCAACAAGGAGGCGATCCAGAAAGCACAGCATGTGGCTAACCCTGGCTGCTTTGCCACCTGTATCCAAGTGGCACTGTTGCCCGCCGCCCATCTGAACTTGCTGAAAGAGGATGTCGCCGTCAATGCTATCACAGGTTCCACCGGTGCCGGTCAGAAACCCGGCGCCACCACCCACTTCTCCTGGCGCAACAACAACCTGAGCATCTATAAGCCCTTCCAGCATCAGCACATTGCTGAGATCCGTCAGTCGCTGAAACAGGTACAGGGTTATCTTGATGCCGACATCGACTTCATCCCCTATCGTGGTGACTTTGCCCGTGGCATCTTCTGTACCGCCGTTGTCAAGACACCAGCCCCTGTAGAGGATGTGATTGAGGTCTATAAGGACTTCTACGAGGGAGCAGCCTTCACCCACTATTGCGACAAGCCAATAGATCTGAAGCAGGTGGTGAATACCAACAAGGCGCTGGTACATGTCGAGAAGTATGGCAACAAACTGCTGATCACCTCCTGTATCGACAACTTGTTGAAGGGTGCCGTAGGTCAGGCAGTCCAGAACATGAACCTCATGTTTGGTCTCGATGAAACGACTGGTCTTCGTCTGAAAGCATCCGCTTTTTAAACAACCAATCGACTAACAATTTGCAAATTGTTAGTCGATTCCTTTACGCAATGACTGTTCCATCCTTTGCTTTTTAGTACCTTTGCAGCCAACAAAGAATGAACCGAATAGCCATCATCGCATTCCTCTGTCTTTTTGCACCACTAAACGTGTTGGCGCAGAAAGGTAGCACAGACAGACAGCAACAAGCGGTCTGTCCGACTGTTAAGATCGTTCATGAGCAATTACCCAGTCTGAACACACCCCGTTCAGGCCACCATACTTTATGCGTGAACGGCGAGATTACTGTCTTTGGTGGACACACTTCAGGTTTTGTCCCCACCCGCACAGCAGAATATTTCAAGGACGGCGCCTGGCACCAGATGGATATGGTCTATACCCACGATGCAGGTTCGGCCCTGATCCTGAAATCAGGCAAGGTCTTACTGAGTGGTGGTTTTGAGAGAGGCTTAGGCATCGGACAGAGTCACGAGGTGGAAATGTACGATCCGAAGACCCACACCTTCGACGGTTTTGGCTGTCTGGACACCAAGCGCGCCTCGCATACCCAGGTAGAATTGGATCATGGAAAGGTGGTGATTACAGGCAACTGGTATCACGAGGATGCCATTGAGATCTACGATGGCGACATAACGTTTACCAACGTCAAAAAGGTATCGCAACAGCGCACCTTAACGAACGTGTTCCGTATCGCCCCTGATGATGTGATCATCTTCGGCGGACAGGGTTATAAAGGCAATGATTTCGACACCATTATCGTCGATCGCCTGAAAGGCGAACCATTCACCGACCCACTTTTCGAGACCTGGAAACCGACCCATCTCCACATCTCTATCCACAACGACGACAGTTTTATCGGCGACGAAGCAAAAGGCATCTACTCCTACCTCTTTCCTGTGAAGAACAAAGAGGGACAGTTGGCCATAGCCAAAGCCGATGGCATAAAGTTCTCATTAGTACCTACCACCGGTCCCATCCCCACGAAGTTTCAGGAGAACACCATTATCTATTATTCCCAGATTCTTGTGGATCGAAAGGCTCAGAAAGGATACATCATGGGCAACGATTCCATTCATCAGACCAGCAGCCATATATACATCCTGTGCATCGACTATAGTCCTATGGCAGAAGGCAAGCCCTGCCCCGTCACGCTCTATTATACCGACCCAATCCCAGAGTTTGTCGATGCCTCACCACTGATCACCCCTCAAGGCAATCTGCTGTTGACGGGCGGCACTGGGAAGAAAGAGAATCCCAGCCACAATTTCTACCCACTGGCTCACGTATTCCTATTCCATTTCGGTAGTGACGAGTTCGTTGCCACCTCATTCCTCAGTCCAGTCCCCTGGTTGTTAGGCAGCATCCTCTTGTTGGCAGTTGCCATTATCTGTATCTACCTCTTTTACAGACAGCCCAAGCAGGAGCAGACGGTTGAGAAAGAGGACGAAACGCCTAAGACACCTGACCCCAAGGAAGCTGCCAATGCAGAACTCATGCAACGCATCCACCATCTGGTAGTTGAAGAAAAGCAGTTCCTCAACAGCGATCTCACGGTATCAGCCTTAGCCAAACAAATAGGTACGCATCGAAACAACATCTCTGCATGCGTAAACCTCATCAAAGGCTGCAACTTCACACAGTATGTTAATGGCTATCGCATCGAATACGCCAAGCAACTGATGCTGAAATACCCCGATCAGAAAGCAAACGCCATTGGTATCGATTCCGGCTTTGCGAATGACACCTCTTTCTTCCGTACATTCAGGGCTTTAACAGGTCAGACGCCAGGCGATTGGAAAAAACAGCAATCTTCCCAGACAAAAACAGAAGAATAGCAATCGACTAACAATTTGCAAAACGTTAGTCATTTGTTACCATTTGCAAACCCTTATCTCATATTTCTTTCTATTTTTGCAATTGAAAAGATGATAGGAATGATTACTAATATAGTAAACATGGAAAAGAAACTATACTTTGCGCTTATCGCCCATACAATAGTAATGTTTCTCTCTCTGCAACTGGTTTCATGTTGCTCAGAGTCGTCGCCTGATGTGACGCCCCTGAAAGAGGAGCCCACCATACAGATGGAGCTGGAGATGGCGATAGAGACTGAAGTATCCACCGACTGGGATTTCGGATGGGACACCCCACTTGATCCCACGTGGGAGACTCCAACTTTCGAGGCGCCAAACGAATTCCAAGTACGCCGTTACTACAACGGCGAGAATCCTGAAGCACCCCATACAGATGTAGAAGCCTTCTCTATCATTGGCACCAGTTTCCAGAGCCGCTTCCACTTTGGCTATTACGACCTCCTGTTTTGGAGTGAGATTGAGTCGGAAGATGGTTCCCAGGTCGTGGTGATCCAGGAGGATAAAGATGCAGTGATAGCCACCACCACAGGGACAAAAGGACTGACGCGTGCTGTCTTGAGTCTGATTGATGCTGATGAGCTAATTGAGACAGATGGTATCATCGGCATAAAGAATCAGCCAGAAGTATTCTATTCGGCCTACACCAAAGAAGTATATATCTCCAACAATCCGAGCGACTACATCTACGATGAAAAGACGAACACCTATAGCAAGGTGATCAAGAGCAGTCTGCGTCCTGTGGTCTATACATATCTGATCCAGATCGTGTTACTCAACAACGACGGACGCATCAAGGATGTTAATGGCAACGGTGCCATCTCAGGCATGGCCAGTGCCAAGGATTTGATGACAGGTCTCACCAATTCCACCCCCACCGTCGTCTATCTCACCACCACCATGGAACACGACAAGGAGTATGATGGTAAGAAGTGCGACATCATCGGTGGGAAGTTCAACACCTTTGGCCTCTGCGACGGAAGGAGCGACTTGTCCAACCATCTCCTCTTCGATCTCGTCTTCGACAACGGAGCCGTGAAGACCTTTGCCGTCGAGGTCACTGATCAGCTTCAGGAGCAGACGCAAGGTGGCGTCATCACCCTCACCATCGATTGTGGAGAGGTGGAGGAGCCCGATCCCCCCAAGCCTGTCGATCCTGACGATCCCGAGAAGCCAGACGAGCCCCTGCCCACCTCTGGCAGTCTGTTCATCCCCACTGTCGAGGACTACGACGATGTCATCTGGGAGGGTGGTTTTTAAACAGCAAGCAAATTCATGAGTAAGAAGATAGACATAAGAACGATCACGAGAGGCTACATCATCGCGTTAGCCGTTGCCACAGTTCTGCTGAGCTGCAGCAAGGACGACGTGGTGAAGGAGCCCGTTGTCGTCATACAGGAGACCCAGGTGCCCATCGGCTTTAGTGTCCATAAACAGAACATCACCCGCGCAGTCAGTCTGGAAACCCTCAGACACTATAACTTTGGCGTCTGGGCATGGGCGGTCCAGAGTTTGAAAAGCCAGGCTGATGTCGAGCAGATGAACAACTACCTTGTGGGCTATTCCGATGGTCTGTCCATAGGCTATGACAAGACGGGAGCCACCACCTGGGCCAGTACGGCAGACATCACACTAGGAAAGGCCTCCCCTTGGTTCTACGAGAAACTGGGTAAGACGGAATACACCTACAGCGGAACGGCTGGGTTCTATAAGGCAGACCAGACCGCCTATATGTCGGCCAATCCCACCCAGGCCCTCCAGTATTGGGATCGTGCCTATGACAAGACCAACTTCTATTGCTATGCGCCTTACGACGCAGATGTCACCTTCACCAAGGGCGCCACTACCAGCACCATGACATTTGCAGGGGCCTCCACCATCCGTGACGGGTATGATGAGCCGCTCGACTCCGCCTATCTGACCTTCGACCGTTCCCTGTCCGAGTTCATGTATGCAGGCGTTCAGGCCACGAATGCCAACCTGGCTACCGTCACCGTTCCCTTCAGGCATATGGGCGCCCAACTCTTCATCCGCTTCTATGAGGACATACCAGGTTACAAAGTGGAGATGACCGACCTCTCCTCTTCAGCGAAGGGCATCCAGGCAGAGCCAGCCATCAAATCAGAGACTGCCTACACCAAAGGCAGTTACTATACCACCCAGGGAGCCACCATCACCTTTGCCGAGGCCACGGCCGCTCCCACCTACACCCCCAACTGGACTGGCAGCACAGCCGTTCAGCGTCCCCTGATATTCAAGATTCCACAGGCCGACCTGTCCACAGCCAGTCTGGTACCATCCAACCTCACGGATTTTGCAGGGCTTGGTACGACCACGCATCAGGTCATCCAGGAGAAGACAGCCACTGGCACGCAGGAATACAGCTATTCGCCCACGATCTACTATCCTGTGGCCCAGCCGGACACCAGCGCAACAGGCTTCACCTTCCACATCTCCTATCGTCTCATTGCGGAGGACAACAAGGAAGTGATCACCGTCAATGATGCCGCTGTCCATGTGCCAGCCTTTGGCATCATCGTGTCAGCCACTGCTGAGACGCCCTCTCAGCCCACCCCTATCACCGTCTGGCAACCCAATATGAGGTATGTCTATACCTTTAAGATCACAGACCAGACACTCTCCCCGATCGTCTTCGATGCTGCCACCCTTGGAGATTACACAGAGAATTCATCAGAATATTTTGTCAAATAAGAAATGTATCACTATCGTCACATATGGCCCCTTGCAGTAGCCCTGTTCATCGCAGCCTGCTCCTCCTCCAACGACACGTTGCCTGAGAAGCCTGTGGTTGTGGTGGAAGAGCCAGAGAAACCTGCTGCTGACAATGGCCAGCCCATGGTATTCGGTTCCTCCCCTGTCGCTACCACCCGCAGTGCGTCGCTGGAAACCTTCTACACCGACTTCAAGGTGGGTGTCTGGAAGAACTTTGGCAACACAACCCAGCAGAACGTCATGGATGGCTACAAGGTGGCGTACAATGCCGTCACCTCTAAATGGGACTATGTGGGTATCGGCTCTCAGATTCAGCGCTATTGGGACCTGAGCGCTTTCCCCTATGAGTTCCATGCCGTATCACCCTATCTCGAAGGTGCCACCATCGAAGCTGACAAGATCACCATCAATGTCCCTGCCAAACCTTTCAAGGCTCAGACTTACTTCAACGAAGTCTATAACCTCACGCCAGCTGAAAGCGAACCTTGTGTGGTGGCCCAGGTCAGCCGTCAGGATGTGGACATCAGTGAAGTGAAGATGCCTTTCCATCACCTCATCTCGAAAGTAGGTTTCCGTATTTACCTCGACGATCCCCAGCCCACTGATCCTGCCTATGTGGCACAGATCGACACCCTCACCATTTCCGTTGTGAAGACAGGTTTTATCTCTGAGAGCAAGACCTATACGGCTACCACCGCGCAGGGACTCCTCAATGGCACCTTCTCTGGCGATACCACCTCTGATGAATTCGTACTTCTGAAGCATGGTTTGTATCAGGAGCCTGACGACAACAACACGCTGGTGCCTATAGACCTCCGTCAGCACTTGCGTCATGAAGATGCTATCGACCTCTGTCCTGACTATCTGCAGCAGATTCCACACGAGGATCTGAAGATCCGCATAAAGCTTCAGATTACGACAATCGACGGAGATAACCATGAAGAGACGTTCAATTATGACAAGTTGCTCAGCCTCAACAAGTCGGAAGCCTCAGGCGACCTGTTCACATGGGAACCAGAGAAACGATATGTTTATTTCCTGCGCATCCCCAACATCCACGGCCACGAGATCGTACTCGAGACCTGTGAGATACTGCCTTGGGACGAGGTGCAGACCACAGATATCCCCATAGAACTCTAAAAAATGACAGATATGAAGAAATATCTCAACTACACATTGACAGCCCTTGCACTTGTGGCCTTGATGGCATGCTCTGACGAGGCCTCGTCCACCTCCTCAGGAACAACACCTACACCTGAAGGTGACAAGACGCTGATAGCCTTCTCACAGGAGGGTAGCGCGATGTCAACCCGTGCCATGACCCGTTCAGGATTCACTGCCAACACCAAGGTCGTGATGCGCATCAAGGCCCAAGGTGCCGCTGCCACAGATGTCCGTTTCGCCCAAGTTGTGGCTACAGCCAGTGCTGAGACCACTGTTGCTGATGCCTGCAATACAGGTTATGGTCTGGCAGGCACCCACTCCCATCTCACCTATGCTGCTGGTCAGGAGCGTTACTGGGATGATGCCTTTGGCAGAGACTCCAAACTGACCGTCTATGCAGTAGCTGTGCCGAATAAGAGTGTTACAGATAATATTATTGCTGACAACATGCTCGATCAGGCAAGTCCCACAACCGTTTCCCCTGGCTGGTACACAGTGGCTACAGAAAATACCAAGATTGATTGGCAAGTTTCTACCACTCAGGATGCCACCACCCGCTCTAAGGAAGATCTGGTTTACAGCAACAATATCAGATCCGCAGAAACAGTCAATAAAGGCTGTTATCGTCAGACATGGGATGGATCCGCCTGGGCAAAAAGCATGCAATTAGGCCGGATGATCTGGCAATCCAAGGATCCTAGTGACGCTTCAGTCACCGTAGGCCAGTTCGACAAGGGACATCTCGCCTTCAAGCACGCCCTCTCGTGGCTCACGATCGTATTGAAAGAAGGCTCTGGATTCAACAACGCCTCAGCCACAGATTTCGCATGGACAAAAGATAACGATGCTGCGACTCAGAACATCACCCTCAAAGGCTTCCCCACTAGCGGTAAACTGGATGTCAGCAATGGCGCTTGGTCTGAGACGACCTCAGCCAATATCACCCTGTTGGATGAGGTGACTGCATCTATTGCTGCACAAACCACTCGTCAGCTCGAAGCCTACGTCCTGCCTGGCACGAATCTCCTTTCGACAACAGCCAATGTGATTGAATTTGAGATCGACAACGCCAAGTATTATGTTACAGGTACTCAGATTGCTAATGCGATCCGTGATAACGTCAGCACCTTCACGACTACTGAGGCCAACAAGCACTATGTCATCAACCTTGTTGTCTCTAAGAAGGGTATCGAAAATGTCACAGCTGCCATCCTCGACTGGGAAACAGTCAACTCTTCGGACGCAACGCCCAATAATGTCTATTGCACCTTCACCTTCGAGGATCGTGGTACAAAGCTGGGGTCAACAGAAGGAGCCAAGTTCGATCTATATCGCGCGGGGAAGACTACCACAGATTACATCACAGGTACAACAACTGCCAACTATGATTGGACAACAGGCTATTCAAGCACCTATGCTACCAAGAGTTACGATACAGACCATTGGAAGACCACTGATTGGTTCTGGCCCAACAACCTGACTTACTACCATTTCCGCGCAGCAGGAACTGGAGAAAGTGCCAGTGGTCATGCCAACATCACGACTGATGCCACGAATGGCGATTACTTTGCCATCACATCAGGCACTATTACAGGAAGTAGCTATAGGGATTACGTCTGGGGCGCACCATTTAAGAATATTGAATCTTCTGCGAAGCTGACTTATACTACCGCAACTGGCTTTGATAATACAGGCACAGGGGAATCTCCTACGCACCAAATTTCACCAGCCCTTGGCGCCACCAATAGCCAAATCAACATGCTACTCTTCCACATGACCAGCCAGATCTTCGTGAATGTGAAGACCACAACAAGCTCAGACAAGGTGACGCTTTTCGATAGCACCAAGCCAGAAGGCCAACAGTTGACAAAAGTCGAAGTCCTAAACTTCCTGCCTGATGGCAAGGTGCTGATGGGCACAGGTGCTGTTTCAACAACCAGCACAAGCAGGACGGCAGCTGCTACTTTCACTAATGGCACCTACACTGCTGAATCTGGCACTACTCCAGCTCAAGTTACAGGCAGTTCCTTCGGAATCGTTCCTCAGGCACTTTCTTGGGGTACAGGAGCTTCTTCAGGCACGATCGGCCTTCGCATCACAACACCAGATGGCAACCAATATCTCGTAAAAGACCTGAGCACATGCACGGCAACGGTAACTACCACAAATCTGGTCAATCCTTATACCCTGTCATCAGGCTCTCTTTATAGCATTACCTCCTGGTATCCCCACTACACCTACAACTACACCGTTACCCTCAAGCAGGCTGGTGTCTCAAACATCACGGCAGCAGTGCTATCTTGGGAAAGCGTAGAAGGCGACCTGGGTACTATTTCTCTCGAGAATTAACAGTTGGAATAAACGACTCAAATATTAGAATATGTTGAAGACAAACAAATATCTACCGCTTTGGGCAGTCTGCCTGCTGACACTCTCTGCATGCAACTCCAGCGATTCGTTGTCTGTAGATCCTGTCAACCAGAGCAAGACGCCCATTGAGCTGACGGTAGGAATCGTAGGCGAGGATCCCACGACCCCTCGTGCTCTGACACGAACTATCACCACTGATAGCCCCTATGGAAATGCTGCATCAGCATTCAGTTCTGCTACCAGTCTCTATATGGTGATGAAGAGTGAGCACCCAGACTACCCTACAGACAACACGAAAGCCCCCAAGTACTCTCGTACCATCGGCACAGTTGCTGCCAGTAGTCAAAATGTGTCATTTGCCAGCGGCTATGAGCGCTATTGGGAAGACAGCTATTCGCGTGATTCTAAGGTATCTGTCTATTCGGCTTGCGTCCTAGGTTCAAGCACAGCCCTGACGATAGGAGGCTCAGCCACCTATAATCAAAATGATTATACCTGGCCTACAACAGTTATCAATCCCACTATTGCTTGGCCTTTAGCAGGTACATCTTCATCCGCTTCTCAGAATACTGCCTTCCTCACAGCTCAGGACCTTTGCTTTAGCAATAATGTCTCCAACCATTCTTCTGACAATCGCATCGCTTTCGATGGAACCCTTAACAAGTTTACGTCGAAACGATTGATATTCCATCATGCCCTGACGAAAGTGACCTTTAAGATAAAAAAAGGAGACGGATTCGGCTCTGATCCATTTGCTTTTGCTAACCCAACTAGTGAGAATATCATTCTAAAAGGCTTCAACTCATCTGGAACATTAGATATCTCGTCTGGAGATTTCTCATCTGTTGGAACTGCCGACATTTCTTTGTTAGCAGATACACATACTGAAGCAGATGTTACTGCTGGTTATTCATACGTCTTGACCTGCCTGATGCTTCCTGGATCAGCGCTAACCAGTGAGCTTACAAATGAAGTCTATTTCACCATCGACAACAACAAGTATCATATCAAAAAGAGTGATCTAGCTGCAGCACTTTCTGGCAAAACAGTAGGATCAAACTCCACTTCTGCTTTGACAACAGACACGAAGATGCGCCCAGGTGTGCACTACATCTTCACCCTGACAGTATCCAAGAAGGGCATAGACAAACTCTCTGCTTCAGTGGTGGATTGGGAAACAGCTACTGCTGACGAGATAACACCCACCAATGCAAGAATCTCTGTTTCGCTATTGGATGGTACACATCTGACAGGTGCGAATCCTGGTTTCAACTTATATAGAAAAGCATCCGATGCTGGATCCATCATTGATAATTTTGTAGATTACAATTGGGCAACAGGTTATGCTGCAAACAAGGCGACTCTGACAGAGAATTCTACAGCAGGTGTCTATACTGCCATTGAAGCTGGTGGCACTACGCCTTGGTACTGGCCAGACAACAGAACATACTATCACTTCAGAACAGTAATGCCTATAGATCACCCTGTAACGACAGATGCTGAGAATGGTGATTATATCTCTCTGACAGGTGCAATTGCGCCCTTTACTGATGTTTGTTGGGGAGCGCCTTTCAATACCACAACTGGAACCCTGACATATAGTACCACATCTGGCTTTGACAATGAATCTGGTACAAACCATCAGATATACAAAGCTATCGGCCCAACATCTGAAGCCATCACCCTACAGATATTCCACATGATGAGCGATGTAACCTTCCAGCTCACCACGACAGATGGAGCAGATGCTGTGAATTTGGCTAATGCCCAAATATCACTAAGCAACATCTATCCCACTGGAACTGTAAAAATGGGCAATGGTCTGATCACACCAACGGGAACCCAAGGAGCTGCTGGTGGAACAGTATCTTTGGTAAGTAGCACATATCAATTGAACTACGGCTTTGTACCCCAGTCGCTGGCAGGAGTCGTGCTAACAATTACCACAACAGACAACAACCAGTACAAAATAACCATGCCCGAAAGGACTGCAGCTGTCACCAATTCCGCCATCACAAATCCATATACAGAAACATCTTCAGGAAGTGGCATATACACGATAAATGCTTGGTACCCCAACTTCAAATATACCTACACCTTCAAACTGAAGAAGACAGGTATTGAGAAAATTTCTGCCACAATAGCAAATTGGGGAACAGTAACAGCAACACAAGAAGAGATTCAAATACAATAAAGCGTATGAAACATATACATTATTTATATATAGCGTCGTTGGCCTTCCTCATCGCCTGTAGCAGTGAGGAGCGCATTCAGACCTCTGATCACACCAACGGCCCCATCGAGCTCTCCGCAGGTATCGTAGAGAGCCCCTCCAAGGCCACCACGCGAACCGAGTTCACAGATTCCCACCAGGCTCTCACTCAGAACACACAACTCGCTCTTCAGATTAGTGGCACATGGACGAATCATGGCACAGGAACTGTTATTCAGACCACTACTGCTACAGTAGGAGCAGAAACTTCATCTGGCTCCAAGATAAATCCCTTAACCTGTAGCCCTGTGCGCTATTGGGATGAATATGGTTCTGCCGATCCTGACAATGCAACAACTGGTCGCACAGAAGGATTAACTATCTATGGCGCTGCTGTAGATAACAAGACAACACCAACGCTTGCAGGAGTTAACGGATTATTAGACGCTAATGCAGATTGGACAGCGTTCCAATGGACATTGCCAACAGACCAAACTTCATCTGGGAATACTCCTGCTGATAAAGACTTGCTGATTTCTAATAATGTAAAAGGTGAAAATACCTATAAGTTTGCCAATCATACATCTCCAGAGCAATTAGAATTCACCCATGCCCTTAGCAAAATTACTGTTAACCTAAAAGCAGGCAATGGTTTTGGAGGAACCTTTGGAAGCGCTACTCCAGAAGTAAAACTCACAGGAGATGAGGGCGATGTTACTACACATGCATGGGCTTACACCACTGGTACTATCAACATTACAGATGGTAAAGTTTCTTCACAAGGCAATGCCAGTGTTATCACTATGTGGCAGGCATCATCAGCAACAACGGGCTATAACATCACAAAAGAAGCCTTAGTCATTCCTGGCAACCAGTTTGCCTATGATAATGATATTATCGTAAGAATCAAGGTTGCAGATAATATCTATTATATCAAAGCACAAAATATTCGTGCTGCCATGTATACTGCAGGAGATACTGACTATAAAACGAAAGCTGGCAAAAACTATATCATCAACGTCTTAGTTCATCAAACTGATATCTCAATAACGGCAACAGTCACCAACTGGACAGATGTATCAGCAGCTCAAGTTGCTCCTGTAATCAACATATCTGGTAGTTATGGAACACCAGCTGTAGCTCTCGGCGATGAAACCTTTAGTTTATATCGCAGCAGCACATCTTTAAACAGTGGATACAGTAGTTCTCCTGCATCATTATTCGACAACAATTTCTATGCGCAAGAAAGCGCTATCACTAAGTCTGGCGATGACTGGACGATGACACCACAACTCTATTGGCCAGATCACAAAACTCATTATCAGTTCCGTGGTGTATGGCCTCAAACCGTGACTAATGCTGGTGATGGCATACTTTCCAGCCCACGTGTTGAAAAGATTACGCATAGTACAACAGACTATCAGGTTATAAAGGTAAAGAATGAGAAATATGTAAGTGGACAATTCCCCTCAGACCTTCAGATTGCCCGTCCTGAAATAGCAGAAGGAATTCAGTGTACAAATTCTGAGCCAGGTCATACTAAAACATACCTTTATAGTGGTGGTATCTGCGCAACAGAGGGAACAATCACACTAAATTTCCGATATATGATGTCTCAGGTTGAAGTAGAACTCACAACCACAGACAACACTCTGAACGATGCCGTTACTTTGACAAACGCTAAAGTGGAACTTATCAATGTTCATAACACAGGTTATATAAAACTTGGAGACAGAGGAGCGATTTTTACAAATGCGGATGCTGTGGCAAACTACACATTAGATCCTATTACAGACAATACTGTTGAGAACTATGCCAACAAACGTTTAAGTGCTATTATACCTCAAGCGCTGACATACGACAGTAACAATCCTCTGGCAGCTACAAATGTCAAGTTCCGTATCACGATATATCATGATGGCGATACGAATACAATAGATGACATTTATGAAGCGGATATAAACCCCATACTCCAACAGGGCTCTTCGACTCTAGTAGCTCCAGATGGCGCATGGGTAAGTGGCAAACATTATAAGTATAAATTATTGTTGTCCAAAACCAAAGTTCAGGTAACTGCCTCTCTGGCCAATTGGACTACTGTTAATGCAACTCAAGATATATGGTTCTGATTAACTTTTAAGCTAAAGGTAAATGATGAAGAAAAGAAGATTATTATATATCAGTTTGGTTCTGCTTCTGGCAGGATGCGCTAAGGAAGCAGACCTTTCCAACACGCAGACAAGCGAGGAAAAGACTCCCTTGCTGATAAACGCCACCCTCAGCACAGGCCGCGCCCAAACCAGAGCCTCAGGCTCAACATTCGCCAATGGAGATCAGCTGAAAGCATACGTTCGCCATACGAATGGAGGATCACTAGGCAGTTTTTCCGTAGTAGATGCTGAATATGCCAAAAAGTTTGTCACCATTACATATAATGGTTCTAGCTTCACTTCTGATTCCTATTGGGATGATTTCAGCAACTCAAACGATGCTACTACAGATGTGAGAACAGAAGGACATGGGTTGCATTCTCTATATGCCTATTGCTTCAATGGTGGAGAGACAAATAATAAGACATCTCTAACAGAATCAACAGGTGTCTTAGGCTGGAAAATTGGAACTTTTACGAATGATTATATAGATCAAACTTCAGAGACTAAGGTCCAGAATGCCGATCTTCTTTGGGCTCCAGAAATTAATAAAGCAACATATTCTCACGGAGCTTCACATGATGCAGATCACAGCACATTGAACCTTGCTTTCTCCCACGCCATGAGCCAGATATCAGTTACAGTGACTGCACAAGATGGCTTTATTGCATCCACCAATCCGTTGGAATCAACTATTCTCACATTGAATAGTATGAACACTGTAACACAATGGACACCTTCAACTCCTGCTGCTTTTTTTCCACTAATACAAGAAACTGCTGGCAATATTAAAAATGTCAGGATGTATGCTGGCGAACCTTATCCTAGTGGAAATGCATTAGTACGTACTTACTATGCTATTGTCGCCCCAGGAACAAAGCTATTAGAAGGGCAGAAGCTATTGGATATCACAAATGCCCATAGGAACGACTACACTCTAAATATCACCAGCGATATGCTGGATAATAGCCATTGGGGCTCAGGTCATTCTGGTGATAATCAGATAGGTGGCGGCGAAGGAACTCATTACGTTATCACTCAACCAGGCAAGCACTATCATCTTGATGTCAATATCAAGAAATCAGCAGTTCAGGCTCACGCCACTCTGACTGGTTGGACTGATGTAAATGCCAGCGGAGAGGGAAAGATAGTACTTAATGATGATGATACGAATTTGATTATGGATGATGAAGCTGTTTCCGGTATTACTGACGTTAATGTTGTCGCAGTTGATAAGAATCACTTTACAGCAGGTTCATCGTTCTGTCTATTCAGAGTTGTCCATAACAATAGCTATGACACACCTGCTGAACGCACGAATACTGCATACGTTTTTGCGACTGTCTCAACGTTCCAAAACTACGATGATCCTGCAAATGACCAATGGAATAACAATCCTGCTATCTATTGGCCTAATATAAATGACAACTACTATTTCCGCGCGTTAGCAAAGTTCAATAGTAGTACAGGAAGTGCACCAAACATCGTAAATAATATTTCTTCTGTAGGAACATACGATTCTGATAAAGGAACTGCTGTATCGCAAGGAACCACAGCTGCAAACGATATTCTTTGGGGAACAACTCCTAAACATAAAGGATATTCTGAGACAGTATATGCACGTAGTGCAGCAATTCCACCACGTAAGGGAGGTGTACCTATCGCCTTTGAGCATGCAATGAGTAAGGTGACTTTCAATCTTGAAACGACTGATGATGCAACTGTGCTACCAACTAATGCGAAGGTTAATCTCACTGATGCCACCATAGCTATCACCAATCTTTATACAGATGGAACCATCTCTATCGAGACTGGCAACATCACTGGTGGAACAAAGAATACTACCGCTGCAGGTGCTTCTTCTGCTATCCCTGCTCAGGTTTATCCTATCACGAACCTTTTCGTGATTCCTCAAACCTTTGATGAAAATGCCAAGGTAGTCATTACGTTGCCAAACTATGATAATGCTGTCTATAGCATCCCACTCAAAGACTGTGTGGTAGATGGAAGTTCTAATAAAATCACAGCTTGGGAGAGAGGCAAGAACTACACCTACACCATCCATATTGAGAAGGAGAGGGTTCTGGCGCATGTACTTGTGAAGGACTGGGATGCTGTGGCTGGTAGCGGCACTGCGACGTTGGAGTGGTAAGTGCTAAGTGGATACAAACATCAAAATGAAGAATTGACGTGTTGAAGATAAAAAACATATTGTATTTAGGCTTCGTGCTGTGGCTGGCAAGCTGCTCAGGCGATGACATCACGACAGGTAACAGTCATGATGACTATGACCCTGTAGGCACCCCAATACTCTTCTCAGTGGGGCTTCAAGATAAAGCCATCACAAGGACACCAACCTCATCACCAATGGCAAAATGGAGTCATTTCGTATGCACGATGTATTATCATTCTAATAAAAACGATAATAATTATAGTGCTTTCGACCTGACGGATGGTAAGATCACCAAAGCCTGGCTTGAGGTGAGCGATGATGCAGGCAATGCCACCTATAAGAATGAAGCCTTTTCTGCTGCTGGTACGCCCTTCTATTGGCAGAACCGCTTAAACCACGCTTTCGTCGCCATCGCAAATAACCACGCACTGAAATCAACGACTTCACAGATAATCTATCAAAGTACGTCTGATGCAGGACACAACACTTACGACCTCACCAAAGGAACGAAAGCATCAATCACAGATCAGCCAGACCCCATCCGTGCTGTGGATATTCAGGATCCCTCTGATGGCACCCCTGCCAATAACAGCGTAACACTGAACTTCCAACACCAGTTCTCACTGATACAGGTCAACCTGAAGAATGCGACAAGTAATTCAACTAACATCACAGCTGAGCAGATTACGAAAGTGGAGCTGCTGGGCGTATCGACAGAAGGCAATGTCTATACCAAGTTGAATACTGATGGAACGATTACAGCCACTACGGGCAATACTATTAATCTCGATACTTACACTGATGAGCAGTTAGCAGTCAACAAATGGGGCACGTCTTTCGATATGTTCGCGATGGCATCACCTGCTACTGGCTATCTGAAATCTTTTAACGCCATTGCCTTTGGACATCTGAGAGCAATCCGTATCACTTGGAGTACACATACAGCGACTTTTGAGATTACGGAAGCAGCACAAAGAGATCTGGCAAGTGGTAAGCAATATGTCTATAATCTGGAAATTAGCAACACGACACCAGCAGCTGCTCGAGGTCAGGTGGCTGACAGAGCGCAATCAGAGCTGGTGCGACTTGCTGACGTAACGATAACAAACTGGCCATTGAATAATGAATGAGATGAAAGAATATAGATTTACACGAATCATATGGCTGCTCTGCTTGGCGTTGGCGATGACAGGGTGTAGCGAGGATTTGACCTCATCAGTTGCTGATGATGAGATCAAACCTGGCGATCCTGTATTGTTCGCGCCCTACTTGTCTGGTAGAGCTATGACGAGAACGGATGTGAGCGATTATCATGATGCCTTAGCATACTATACATTTACTTATGAGATGTATCAATCTGCTGTGGTTGCCCCTGTTGCATCCGGCTTACAACTCTATTGGCCAGATAACATCAATGCTTATGGCTTTAAGGCGACAGCTGGCTCAGCAACATTAGCAACAGATCAAACAATTCAAACAAAATTTTTCGCAGAGGATAAGCTGCTTGGTTATGGAGCCATTGCATCGACAGCAGATAATATAGAAGCCTTAAATTATCGTACTTCCAAGAATTGGAAGGCTGCTAATGAAACTGATGGAGTGTCTCCTCCTGACAGCAAAAAGATACGTCTCTACTTGAAACACTTACGTTCACGCATCACAGTTATTCTGAAAGCTGGTGAGGGTGTAAGTCGTGACGACTTGGCAAATACAAATTATCTTGAAGCGAAGATTTATAGTTATGGTACCTCAAACTTAGAAATCTCGCCTTGGGCAACAAATACAACTATTGACTATGATGATGCTTCTGGTGTAAGCACAACGCAATATACAGCGATTGTGGAGCCATACGCTTACCAGACCTATGCAAAAACTATCGCTGAAATCAAGTTGTCGAATCAGGTATTCACATTCTCTGCCAGCAATGACAATAATGATGGCAAATACAACCTCTCCGCAGGTCAACATCTGACCATCACGGCAACCTTAAGTCGAGGTAGCGATGGCAACATTTACCAAGTTAAAATGGCAGCACAAGTAACTAATTGGGATGTTACAGACATTCCTGCAACTGTGGATAGCGAGGGGCAGATTGGAACCACAACAGATATTGGTACACGTGCAGCCCTTTTAACCTTCCTTACTTCAGAGAACAACAAAGCAGGAAATATCGCTAACATCACAGAGAGTATCAACTTGGAGGATGGTGTAGCTTGGACATCTCAACCACTGAACTGCACGATGAAGATGAACGACAAGACCTTCACCACTACTCATCGCATCTTCTCCACCATCGGTGTAGGAGGCAAGTTGGTGGGTGGAACCATCAGTGTGGGTGGCGATGGAACTGTGGATGCGGCTATCGCAGAAACCAATCGTGGCACCATCCAAAACATCACTGTGAATCGCACCTCTACAGCCAAGGCAACAAAAGCTGGACTGGTGGTAACTAATTCTGGCACCATTTCGACCTGTACCTCCAACCTGCCTGTTTCTGGTACAAGTGATGTTGTGGGAGGCATCGCAAAGGAATCTGTTTATCATTCTGACAACGGCAGTATGCCTGTAATTGAAAATTGTACTGCAAATGCCAGAGTGGATGGAACTGGCGTAGGCGGTGGTATCGTAGGTAAGGCAGTAGGCCGCGTGTCTGGCAACACCTTCAATTATGGTATCACACTTTTGCAGGAGGCCGATAAATTTAAGAATATAGTTTATGGAAAGCCTGATGCTGAAACCCACCAGCTTCGTGCCTACAGCAACTCATGGCCCACAACTGCTGCAAACACTATAGGCAATCATTCCAGCAATAATAGTAATACAATGGCTGCAGCAAACATATTTGATGCCACCATCGATAGCCAGACAGAATTAGCCACATTACTTAACAATGTCTATAATATAGATGGCAGTAAATACCGTGTATCTGATAATTTCACTGTTTCAGCTGAAACATGGAATTCTGGTAATATACCAGCGCAATTTACTCTGAATGGCAATAACAAGACAATATCTAAAGAAGGTGATGTCAATCTCTCTTATATTTACTCAGTTAGTACAAACCTGACAATTGATCCCTAACTTACACAACCTAACGCCTTGGCTATATCGTGCTAATGCACATCGGCAGCACTCCAGTTTACCTACTACTGGAGTGCTTTTTGTTTGTACTTTGTCCCTAAAAGAGCTAGCATTTCTGTCAAATTTGAGAATTTTGATTATGAGATTTGAGAATTTTGTTTGAAAGATCTGAGAATTTTATTTGGAAGATTTGAGAATTTTGCTTATCTTTGCAGCGGAAAATCAAATAGTTATGTTTAAAAGGTCACAATTTCAAGAATTAAAATCAAGAATCTCAGAGCAGAGAAACAAGATACAGGTTATCTCTGGTCCTCGTCAGGTAGGCAAATCCACTATGGTGAAGCAGGTGCTTCAGGAAACAGACATTCCCTATATGCTGGTTAGTGCTGACAATATTGACCACACCAACACGGCTTGGATTGATGAGATGTGGGCTACGGCACGCGCTCGCATGAAGGTGGCACAAGCAAAGGAATATCTGCTTGTGATTGATGAGGTGCACAAAATAGACAACTGGAGCGAGGCCGTGAAGAAAGAATGGGATGAAGATACGTTCAAGGACCTCAATATGAAAGTGGTTATCCTTGGCTCATCCAGGCTACTATTGAAAGATGGTCTTACAGAATCGCTAGCTGGTAGGTACGAACTAATCAGAATGCCACATTGGAGCTATGCAGAAATGCATGAGGCATTCGATATGGATATTGACCAATATATCTTTTTTGGTGGATATCCTGGAGGAGCCACATATATTAACGATGAACGCAGATGGCGCAGATATATCAAGGACAGCATTGTTGCTCCTGCAATAGAGAAAGACGTGCTGAGGACGAAAATTATCTATAAACCAGCCTTGATGAAGCAATTGTTTGAACTGGGATGTGCTTATTCCAGCAAAGAGCTGTCGCTGAACAAGATGTTGGGACAACTACAGGATGCTGGCAATGTGACGACGTTAGCGAGTTATCTTACCACTCTCGATGAGTCTCGACTTCTATGTGGTCTGCAGAAATATGCGACAGACAATGCACGCAAGTATAATTCCGTACCTAAGCTAATGGTTTACAATACAGCACTCTTCTCAGTACAGAGTGGTGTAACTTTTAATAAAGCATTTACAACGCCTCATCTATGGGGACGCTGGGTGGAGAGTGCTGTAGGAGCGCATCTGCTGAATCAGGCAGACGAGTATGACTACAAACTCTATTTCTGGCGAGAGAAAGACGACGAGGTGGATTTTGTCATAGACTACGATAAACAACTCATTGCTATAGAGGTTAAAAGTGGACGACGAACTAGCAATAACGGTCTTCCGTTGTTTGGCCAGCAATTCCATCCTGTTCATTCGCTTGTTGTTGGGTCTGGTGGTATTCCCATAGAAGACTTCCTTAAATGGGATATTGGCAGGCTGATTTTCTAAAATGAAATCGCCACTTTGGGGTGAAACCTAACATTAAAGCCCCAAATTATTCCCATACTGGGAATCAAATATTCCCTCACTGGGAACAAAACATGAGGACTATGTATAAACTTGCAGAAAAATATCATGAAAAGCGTTTTTTATGCAAAAAGATAGAATAAAGTGGCGTTTATTCAATATTTTGCCGTATCTTTGCAACCGATTTTTTTATTAAGGAACGCATATGAAGCTATTCGACGTATATCCGCTCTTCGATGTCAACATTGTGAAGGGCAAGGGTTGTAAGGTATGGGATGACAAAGGACAGGAGTATCTCGACCTTTATGGTGGTCATGCTGTGATCTCCATCGGCCATTCACATCCCCACTACATTGAGAAAGTGACTGAACAACTGCAGAAGATAGGTTTTTACTCCAATTCTGTGATCAATAAACTCCAGCAGCAGTTGGCAGAGCGCTTAGGTAAGATCAGTGGCTACGACGACTACCAACTGTTTCTCATCAACAGCGGTGCCGAGGCTAACGAGAATGCCTTGAAACTCGCTTCCTTCACCAACGGGCGCACCCGTGTGCTCTCCTGTGAGAAGGCTTTCCACGGACGTACCTCATTAGCTGTGGAGGTGACGAACAATCCGAAGATCATCGCCCCGATCAATGACAACAGTCACGTGACCTATCTGCCGATGAACGACCTGCCAGCCTGGGAGGCAGAATTGGCAAAGGGCGATGTGTGTGCTGTCATCCTGGAGTGCATCCAGGGTGTGGGTGGTATCAAACTCGCCACACCAGAGTTCGCACAGGGACTGGCTGCCGCCTGCAAGAAACACGGCACCATCCTGATCTGCGACGAGATCCAGTGTGGCTACGGACGAAGCGGAAAGTTCTTCGCCCACCAGTGGCTGGACATCCGTCCTGATATCATCACCGTTGCCAAGGGCATCGCCAATGGCTTCCCGATGGGCGGTGTGCTGATAGCCCCGGAGTTCAAGCCCGTTTATGGACAGTTGGGTACTACCTTTGGTGGCAACCATCTGGCTTGTGCAGCCGCCTTGGCTGTGCTCGACGTGTTCGAGTCTGAGCACTTGGTAGAGAACGCCCATGAGGTGGGTGAATACCTGATTGCCCAGTTGAAGGAATTACAAAAGACGGAGCCACATATCACTGATGTGCGCGGACGTGGCTTGATGATCGGCATCGACCTCGACATCCCCCATAAGGATGTGCGCCAGCCACTCATCTACCAGGAGCACTGCTTTACAGGTTGCGCCGGCACCAACATTTTGCGTCTCCTGCCACCACTCTGTCTGACCAGGCAGGATGCCGATGACTTTATGAACCGTTTAAAGAAGACATTATGAAAATAGCAGTGATTGGTGCTGGTGCCATGGGTGGCGCCACCGTAGAAGGCCTCATCAAAGGGCAACAGTTTAAGAACGAGGATATCACCGTGAGCGATCCCTCACAGGCGGTTGTAGATAAGTTTGCAAAGACTGGCGTGAGCGTAACGACCGACAACAAGTTAGCTGCCAATGGTGCCGACATCGTGTGCGTTGTCGTGAAGCCCTGGCTGGTAGAGCGTGTGCTGAAAGACATACGCCCTGAACTGAATCCTAAGAAACAACTCCTCATCGTGATTGCAGCAGGCGTGCCCTCAGCCAACATCAAGGAGTGGTTGGGCGAACAGTGCCCACCGCTGTTCCTGGTGATCCCTAACATCGCTATTGCCGAGATGGCCTCGATGACCTTCATTGTGCCTGTCGATGCTTCAGAGGCAGAGACACAGACAGTCGTCAACCTCTTCGATGAGATGGGACATACCCTCCTCACCGACGAGCAGCATCTGGCAGCCGGCACAACACTTGCCAGCTGTGGCATTGCCTACGCCATGCGGTATATCCGTGCTGCCAGTGAAGGTGGTGTAGAACTGGGTTTCAAGGCCGATGATGCCAAGAAGATTGTGATGCAGACGATGAAGGGTGCCGTAGAGCTGCTGGAGGCCAGCGGCATGCATCCCGAAGCAGCCATCGACCTGGTGACGACACCTGGTGGTGTAACCATCAAGGGTCTCAACGAGATGGAGCATGCCGGCTTCACCTCCGCTGTCATCCGTGGCTTAAAAGCAGGCGCAAAATAAAGGTAAAAAGTAAAAACAATAAAGATATGGACGAACAACTGAAACAAATAGGCGAGCGCCTAAAGGGACTGCGCGACGTGCTCGACATCCCAGTGAGCGAGATGGCTGACACCATTGGCATCAGCTCAGAGAAATACGAGAAGATCGAGGCTGGTGAATTGGATATCACCATCTCTAACCTCATGAAGATTGCGAAGAAATACGGGGTATCGACAGAAGAGCTGATCTTCGCCGAGGCTCCCCATATGAAGTCCTACTACGTGACACGCAAGGGACAGGGCATGTCTATCGAGCGTACCAAGGCTTACAAGTACCAGAGTCTGGTAGGCGGCTTTGTCAACCATAAGGCCGATGTGTTCATCGTCACCGTAGAGCCTAAGCCCGAAGCTCACACGATCTATAAGAACACGCACCCGGGTCAGGAGTTCAATATGGTGCTCGAAGGAAAGATGGAGCTGTATATCGGCGGTAAGACGATGGTACTCGAAGAGGGTGACTCCATCTATTTCGACTCCACCAAGCCCCACGGCATGCTCGCCGTAGGTGACAAACCCGTGAAATTCCTCGCCTTTACAGTCGAGTAAAGGTAAAAAGGTAAAAAAGTAAAAAGGTAAAAAGGTAAAAAATGATAGAAAGATTTTTGAAGCAGACGAAGTTTACGTCTGTAGAGGATTATAACAAAAACCTGGAGTTCATCATCCCTGAGAACTTCAACTTCGCCTACGACGTGATGGATGCGTGGGCTGAGGAGGCACCTGAGAAACTTGCCATCCTCTGGACTAACGATCAGGGTGAGGAGATCCGTACCACCTATGGTGAACTGAAAGAGCAGACCGATCAGGCAGCCTCCTATCTGATGTCATTAGGTATTGGTAAGAACGACCCCGTGATGCTGATCCTGAAGCGCCGCTATGAGTGGTGGGTGGTGATGCTGGCATTGCATAAGATCGGTGCCGTCGTAATTCCTGCCACCCACATGTTGACAAAGAAGGATATTATCTATCGCAATACCCGTGCCTCGGTGAAGGCCATCATCTGTGTAGATGATCCTTATGTGGTAAGCCAGATTCAGGCTGCCATGTCAGAGAGTCCTACGGTGAAACAGTATATCACCATCACCGATCACGGCAAGCCCATCCCTGAGGGATTCCACGACTGGCAGGCAGAGTGGAAGCAAGCCCCCAAGTTCGAGAAACCTGCCTTCGTGAACAGCAACGACGACACCATGCTGATGTACTTCACCAGTGGCACCAGTGGTGAGCCCAAGATGGTGGCTCACGACTACCTCTACGCCATGGGCCATCTTTCCACAGGTGTGTTCTGGCATAACCTCCACGAGGGTTCCCTCCACCTGACGGTGGCTGATACCGGTTGGGGTAAGGCTGTATGGGGTAAGTTCTATGGCCAGTGGTTCGCCGGCGCTACGGTGTTTGTCTTCGACCATGAGAAGTTCAATGCCGACACGCTGTTGCGCCAGATTGAGAAATACAAGGTGACAAGTTTCTGTGCACCTCCTACCATCTACCGATTCATGATCCGCGAGGATCTGAGCAAATACGACCTCTCAAGTCTTGAGTACTGCTGCACGGCAGGTGAGGCACTGAACCCTGCAGTCTTCGATAAGTTCTACGAGAAGACCGGCATCAAGATGATGGAGGGTTTCGGACAGACAGAGACCACCATGACCTTAGGTACCTTCCCCTGGATGGAACCGAAACCTGGTTCAATGGGTATCCCCAATGCCCAGTACGACATCGACCTGATCCGTGCTGACGGCACACCCTGTGAGGATGGTGAGAAAGGTGAGATCGTGGTACGTGTAGGCGACCGCAAGCCCATCGGTCTGTTCAAGGAGTACTACCGTGATCCTGAACTCACCCGCGAAGCCTGGCACGACGGTCTCTATCACACAGGCGACATGGCTTGGCGCGATGAGGACGGCTACTACTGGTTCGAAGGTCGTATCGACGATGTGATCAAGAGCTCCGGCTACCGCATCGGTCCGTTCGAGGTGGAGAGTGCGCTGATGACACATCCCGCTGTGGTGGAGTGTGCTATCACTGGTGTGCCCGACGATATCCGCGGCATGGTGGTAAAGGCCACCGTCGTACTCGGCAAGGAGTGGAAGGACAAGGCTGGTGAGGATCTCATCAAGGAACTGCAGCAGCACGTAAAGAAGGTGACTGCACCTTACAAATACCCACGTATCATCGAGTTCGTCGATGAACTGCCGAAGACCATCAGCGGAAAGATCCGTCGTGTGGAAATCAGAAAGAAGGATGAGAAAAAGGATAGTTATTAAGGTTGGGTCTAACGTGCTGACACGTGAAGACGGGAAACTCGACGTGACCCGTATGTCGGCCCTCGTCGATCAGATTGCCTGGCTTAGGAAACAGGGCTATGAGATCATTCTCGTATCGTCAGGCGCCATGGCCTCAGGGCGAGGCGAGTTGAAGGTTGACCACTCGCTCGACTCCGTGGAGCAGCGACAGCTCTTTTCCGCCGTCGGACAGGTTAAGCTCGTCGGACTGTACTACGATCTGTTCCGTGAGTTCGGTATCCATGTGGGACAGGTGCTGACGATGAAGGAGAACTTTGAGCCTGGCGAACAGTACCGCAACCAGCGTGCCTGTATGACGGTGATGCTGGAGAACGATGTACTGCCTATCGTCAACGAGAACGATACCGTGAGCGTCACTGAGCTGATGTTCACCGATAATGACGAGCTCTCTGGCCTCATCGCTCAGATGATGGAAGCAGACACACTCATCCTCTTGTCGAACATCGACGGCATCTACGACCGTCACCCCGACGATCCGGAAGCACAGCTCATCAAGGAGGTGGCACCGGGTCGAGACCTCAGTGAGTATATCCAACCCGAGAAGAGCGCCTTCGGACGTGGTGGCATGCATTCGAAATACACCACCGCCAGCAAGGTGTCACAGGCAGGTATCCGTGTGATCATCGCCAATGGCGAACGGGAGAACATCCTCGTGGATCTGATAGAACAAGCTGCCCAAACGCCGCACACCGAATTTTTAATATATGCAACTGAAAGAAACATTTGAGAGAGTCAAGCGCGCCAGCAAGAGTCTGGCACTATTGACCGACACCCAGCGCAACGACATCCTGAATGCCGTTGCCGACGCTATCTTAGCCCAGCAGGAGCGCATCCTCAAAGCCAACGCCCAGGATCTGGCGAAGATGGAGCAGTCGAACCCTCTTTACGACCGTCTGCAACTGACAGAGAGCCGATTGGAGGGTATCGCCAGTGACATGCGTAACGTAGCCACCCTGCCTACGCCCCTAGGCCATATCACCAAACAGAAGACCTTACCCAACGGTCTGCGTCTCTGTCGTGTCAGTGTACCCTTCGGTGTGATCGGCATGATCTACGAGGCGCGTCCGAATGTGACGTTCGATGTGTTCTCGCTCTGTTTCAAGAGCGGTAACGCCTGCGTGCTGAAAGGCGGCAAGGATGCCGATTGTTCCAACCGTGAGGAGGTGGCACTGATCCATGAGATACTCGAACAGTACGGTGTTTCAAAGGATGTAGTAGCCCTGTTGCCAGCCACCCACGAGGCAACGGGTGAGATGCTGAATGCTGTTGGCTATGTTGACCTCTGCATTCCACGCGGCGGCAGGAAGCTCATCGACTTTGTACGCGACACTGCCCGTATCCCCGTTATCGAGACAGGTGCCGGTGTGGTAAACACCTATTTCGATAAGGACGGTGACCTGGAGATGGGCCGCGCCATCATCAACAATGCCAAGACCCGCCGCGTGAGTGTCTGCAATGCGCTGGATTGCTTGCTTGTTCACCAAGGCCGCCTTGGAGACCTAGGAGATCTAGTTTCTCCCCTAGCCGATAAAAACGTGATCATCTATGCCGACGAGCAGGCTTATGCCGCCCTTGACGGCAAATACCCCTATCTGGAGCCTGCCACAACCGACAGTTTCGGCACGGAGTTTATGGACTATAAGCTCGCCATCAAGACGGTGGGATCGCTCGAAGAGGCTCTGGCGCATATCGACGAGAACGGCAGTGGTCACAGCGAGGCCATCGTCACCATGAACGAAGCCACAGCCCGCAAGTTCCAGGCACATGTCGATGCCGCCTGCGTCTATTGGAATGCGCCGACCTCATTCACCGATGGTGCCCAGTTCGGTCTGGGTGCAGAGATTGGCATCAGCACCCAGAAACTCGGCCCCCGAGGTCCGATGGCACTTGAGGAGATCTGCACCTACAAATGGCTCATCGAAGGCGAAGGACAAACACGTCCTTAAAAGGTAAAAAGGGAAAAAAGTAAAATGGTAAAAAATATATGAAGACATTTATCAATGTAGAAGATATCGGCCCGCTGGAGAAAGCACTCGCCGAAGCACAAGAAATCAAAAACGACCGTTATAAGTATCAGCACCTGGGTAAGAACAAGACCCTGATGATGATCTTCTTCAACAATAGTCTGCGCACCCGTCTCAGCACTCAGAAGGCGGCCATGAACCTGGGCATGAATGTCATCGTTCTCGATGTGAATGCCGGTGCCTGGAAGCTGGAGACCGAGCGTGGTGTGATCATGGACGGCGACAAGAGTGAACACCTGTTGGAGGCCATCCCTGTAATGGGCTGTTACTGCGACCTGATTGGTGTACGCAGCTTTGCTGGTCTGACCGACCGTGAGTACGACTATGCAGAGACCGTGCTGCAGCAGTTTATCAAATACTCCGGTCGCCCCGTTTTTGCGATGGAGACAGCCACCGTACACCCTCTGCAAGCCTTTGCCGACCTCATCACCATCGAGGAGTACAAGACGGTAAAGCGTCCGAAGGTCGTGCTGACCTGGGCGCCTCACTGCCGTGCTTTGCCACAGGCTGTGCCCAACAGTTTCGCCCAGTGGATGAACGCAGCTGATGTGGATTTCGTCATCACCCATCCCGAAGGCTATGAGCTCGACCCGCAATTCATTGGCAATGCCCGTGTGGAATATGATCAGAAGAAAGCCTTCGAGGGCGCTGACTTCATCTATGCCAAGAACTGGAGTAACCCCGGTGTGACCAATCCGGCTGACTACGGTAAGATCACCTCCAAGGATATGTCATGGACCGTTGATACAGACCACATGTCATGGACCAACAATGGTAAGTTCATGCATTGTCTGCCCGTACGCCGCAACCTCATCGTCACCGATGATGTCATCGAGTCCCCCAACTCTATTGTCATCCCCGAGGCTGCCAACCGTGAGATCAGCTGTTCGGTAGTCATCAAGCGCATGCTCGAAGCCCTATAAATAATAAGAAGAGTGAGGCAACCACCTCACTCTTCTTTTTTCTTCGCCAGGAAAGCCGCCACACGGTCAGCCATGTTCTTCCGCACATACGGATAATAGAACTTCAGTTCCATATTATGATAGTTGCCAGGTATACCGATCAGGGGCATGATACGATGCTTGGTATAGCCCTCCACAATCAGTTGGTGACTCTCCGTATCACAGTGCACAGAGAGCGTATCGTTCCCCCGACGTCCATAGAGCACAAACGGGGTACTGACACTGTCGGTACGCCAGTTCACAGGATTGATGCATGCCACCGTCCCTTCGCTGAAAGCCTGTGTACACTCCGGAGATTTTACGGAGTTAAAGCCGATGAGCACACCCGTGTCCGTCGCGCCCTGCGCCAGTCGGATATGGAGGTTGGAATCCAGGTCTTCCTGCGACACCCTGTAGCCGATGACATAGGCTGCCACCATACGTTCTCTGATACTGTCGGGCATCTCTGCCAGCACATCGAACATACCACGTCCCCCCTGACTGTAACCGGCAAGGATAAAAGGACGTCCGTGGTTCAGATGTTGGATATAATACTGCCAACTGCTCTTGATATCTTCAATTGACACGTCTAGACGGACAAACGCCAGTTCAGGCGTCATCCACGACTGTATCGACACCTGACGATAATACGGTGAGAAATAGTTTAGGCGTTTTCCGGAGTAAAACGAATCGACCGCCACCATCTCCTTCAGCATCTTCTTGCGCAGCGTCTCATCGTAGGTGTCAGCCAAGTGACAGGTGTCACCGTCCTGCATGTGGTCGCCTGTCTCGGTAGAGATCACATAGAAGAGGTCAGCCTCGCCACCTCGATCGACAATGAACCACTGGGTAGAATCAGCATAGTCAGGCACTGGTGGAAGTGGGCCGACGATGGCACGACGCTCTTCGTCATCCCACGAAGAGAGCATCAATGTCAGCCCTATCAAAACCAGTGTCAGAAAACTATATCTCAAACTATTCATCATCAGAAAAGATGGAATTAGGCTGCAAATGTACAAAAATTGTCTGATGTTTGCAAGTAAAATGGCTGAAAATGATTATCTTTGCAGCCAAAATAAGACAAAACGATCATGATTTCATTCGAATGTGACTATAATAACGGGGCTTGTCAGCAGGTGCTCGACAACCTGGTGAAATACAACAATGCCAAACCCACGCCCTACGGTTTCGACGAATTCAGTGAGCGTGCCAAGGACCGCATCCGTGAGGCTTGCGGGCTGCCCGATGCCCAGATTTTCTTCCTCACCGGCGGCACCCAGACCAACGCCACCACCATCGACTCGATGCTCTATCAGTACGAGGGCGTCATCTGTGTGGGCAGTGGTCATATCAATGTCCACGAGGCAGGAGCGGTAGAGTTTACCGAGCATAAGATCATCACCCTCCCCGATACCAATGGAAAGATGGAGGCGGCAGTGCTCGACAAATACCTCGACGACTATATGCACGACGGAAACAAGGATCACGCCGTCCATCCGGGACTGGTATATATCACCTTCCCCACCGAGTTGGGTACGCTTTATTCTGCCCGTGAGCTCAACGACATCTATCAGGTCTGCCAGCGTTACCAAATACCGCTTTATATCGACGGTGCCCGTCTCGGCTATGGCCTGATGGCTGAAGGCAATGATATCACCCTACCCTACCTGGCGCGCCACTGTGATGTCTTCTACATCGGCGGCACCAAGATTGGTGCGCTCTGCGGCGAGGCAGTGGTCTTCACCCATCAGAATGCCCACAAGCATTTCTTCTCTATTCAGAAGCAGCATGGCGCCGTGATTGCCAAGGGCGCCCTGATCGGTCTGCAGTTTGAAGCCCTTTTCACCGACAACCTCTACTTCAAGCTCTCCGAACAAGCCATCAAGACTGCCATGCGCATGAAGGCCCTCTTCATCCGCAAAGGCTTTGAGTTCCTGGTGGATTCCCCCACCAACCAGCAGTTCGTCATTATGGATAATGAGCAGGCAGAGCGCCTGAGCCAACAAGTACATTTTACCCACTTCGGACAAACCGACCGTCATCACACCATCTGCCGTTTCGTCACCAGCTGGGCCACCACCGATGCCGAACTCGATGAACTGGAACAGATCCTATTTGCATAATTTATGACCAAATTACAATCAGTCCTCTTTGTATGTTTACTGATCCTTGTTACCTCTTGCTCTAATGGTAACAATACCGGCGAAGAGCCGATGCTGAAAGGCATCATCTCTATGTATAACGAGTACGACGGTGCCATGTTGGATCTTACGGAAGCAGACATGGAGAAGGCTGGATTCACGCTCGGCGACCTCATCAGCCTCACCCTTGACGACAATACCTTCGTTGTGCCTTATTATGACGGCTACTACACGCATGGCGGAGAATACCTGCTCGTGGCTTATCCCACCTATCCCAGCATCTGTTTTACAGCCAGCAACACCGGATTGCCCCCGGAACTGAGAGACCTCGTGGGGCATGCCGTTACCGTCAGGATGAAGGAGAAGGGTGGTTGCCTCGACGTGCAAACAGCCATGAGCATGACATACTCCAACGACCGCAACGACTATTCAGGCCTCACCGATACTGAGTTTGCCAATGCTCGCGCCGTAAAGGCTGGTAACATTGCAAGCGGCGTGTTGTACCGAAGTTCAACGCCGTTCTCTAACGAAATCAACCGCGCCTACTATGTATCGGAATATCTGGAAAGCGAAAAGGTTACGACGGTGCTTAACCTTGCCGACACAGAGGAGAAAATGCTGACCTACGACATGCCTACCTACAGCCGTACACTTTGGAATGCTGGCAATGTGATATTGTGCCCGCTGAAGGCAGACCCTACGGCAGATGACTATAACGAACAACTGATTGCGGCTCTCAAGGAACTGTCGTCGCGCCCTGCCCCCTATGTCGTGCATTGCATTGAGGGAAAAGATCGTACCGGATATGTGTGCGCACTGCTGGAGGGATTATGCGGCGCAACATATGAGGAGATTGTAACCGACTATCTGATTACCTATGGCAACTATTATGGCGTCAATCCGGAAAAAGACCGTGATGTATGCAACACATTATTGTCGCTGAAACTCAACCCGTGCCTGATGTATTATGCCGGCATTAATGACGAGGCGCAACTTCCGGATGTTGACTACGCAAAAGCGTTCTCCAGCTATCTGCTCTCTCACGGCATGAGCCGCCAGGAAATTGATGCACTGATTCAGGCTCTGACCGTTTTTTAGTTTGCGTGTGCTTTTCGTTTCTAAAACAGCACATCCGAACAACATCTTCTGTAAAGATTTACGATTAAGAAAACAGCCTCTTTTTCTGCTTATATCAGAAAAGGAAAAGGGTATATTTTGCATAGAAAAGTTGGAAAGCATCGGAAAAATAGAGCGATTTTATTTAACAACACAACCAATACATAAACACAAATAGCATATAATTTAAAGGCATTTTTAAGAATTTCGAATACTTGATGATATTTTTACAGGTTCCAGTTAATACTTAAGTATGAACAATTAAACCTCATTAAAGTATGAATCGAATTCTTAAATCGCTGCAAAAGCCATTAGTAACTCTGTTCCTGCTCTGTTTGTTCCCTATGGGAGCACTGGCTCAGAACGTTGTAAAGGGAACAGTGAATGATGAAGCAGGCGAACCGATCATCGGTGCGACTGTGAAAGTAAAAGGTACCAATGCAGGTTCTATTACCGACTTCGACGGTAAGTTCTCTGTTCAGGCTGCCTCCAATGCCACACTGACCATTTCTTATGTGGGCTATGTAACTCAGGATGTAAGAGTTGCCGGTCAAAGCGACCTGACTGTTGTCCTGAAGGAAGACAACACCACCCTGAACGACATCGTGGTTGTAGGTTATGGTACCATGAAGAAGAGCGATATCTCTGGTTCTGTTGCAACTGTTGACCGTGAGGCCATGATGAAACGCGCTCCAGTTAACATCGCACAGGCCCTGCAGGGTGCTGCTGCTGGTGTAATCGTGACTCAGCAGGATGGTTCTCCTGACGGTCGTGCTACCGTTCGTATCCGTGGTATCGCTACCATTACTGGTAATGCCGATCCTCTGTACGTTGTAGATGGTGTACAGGTTGGTACAGATGCCAGTTTCCTGAATCCTGGTGACATCGAGCGTATCGAGGTATTAAAGGATGCCTCTGCAACCGCTATCTACGGTGCCGCTGGTGCCAACGGTGTAGTGATGATCACCACCAAGCATGGTGCACAGGGTAAGGTTAATATTCAAGTTACTGCTGACTTCGGTGTTCAGACCCTTCCTTACAAATTGAAAGTTGTAGGTCTCGACACCCTTGCAGGAATCATCCGTACGGCTCGCGCCAACGATGGTAACGTGCTCGTAAACCCCGTTTGGAACGAGTCTTATGATGGTAAGCGTAACTATATCGACTGGCAGGATGAGCTGACACGTGCAGCCATCAAGCAGCAGTATGGTATTTCTGCCAGTGGTGGTAACGAGAAGGCACAATATAGCTTCTCTGTAGGCTATCTGAACAACGACGGTCTGATCGTGAACTCAAACTACAACCGTCTTTCAGCCCGCGCAAATGTCACTGTACAGGCAAACAAGTGGTTGAAGATTGGTGGTGACATGAACTATGTTCATTCTGAGTCCCATGGCTCAAATGCCGGTTTCAACAACAACGGTAACCTGTCATCTCATCGTGACCTCGCCTACATGACTCCCACGCTTGACTATATTGACCCGACTTCTGGAAATTTGGTTAACGTCAACCTGGTAAATCCTGATGGAACTTTCGGTTCTGGAATGTGGGATACTGCTGATGGTTGGGAAGGAAACACGATGAACTCTTCTAATATGTATGCTTCTCAGATGGAACAGGCAGGTAAGAGCCGCAGCAACCGCACTTCTGTCAGCGCATTCGCTGACATCAACTTCGGTTATGGCTTCAACCTCCACTCTATCGGTTCTTACACTCATTGGGGATCAGACTATGACTCCTTCACTGGTGGAAGAGAGCGTTATAACCTAGTAAACGGTGTATGGACTTCAATTCCCATCTTGAGTGAGAACCGCTATCAGTTCAACCTGAACCAGAATCAAGGCAGCAGCATGGGTGTTGAGACCTATCTGACCTGGAAGTGGAACAACGAGATTCATGACATCACCGCTATGATCGGTAACTCCGTCAGCAAGTCTTGGGGTTCTTACGTTGGTGCTAGTGCAACTGACTTCGTCTCTAAGGACAACCGTGATACCACTCTTGGTTTGCAGGATGACCTGAAGACTGGTAATGGTAATTTCCACGCTGAAACACGTACCATTTCTTACTATGGTCGTTTGGTTTATAACCTGTTGGATCGTTATATCATTACGGGTACTGTCCGTCGTGATGGTTCTTCTAATTTCGCAGCTTCTAACCGTTGGGGTACTTTCCCGTCAGCTGCCATTGCATGGCGTATCTCTGAGGAGCCGTTCATGAAGAATGTGGAGTGGATCAGCAACCTGAAACTCCGTGCAGGTTGGGGTCAGACTGGTAATGCTGGTAACCTCTCTAGCCGCGCCATTGCAGCCTTAAGCTCAAGTGGTATTTCTTATAATTTCTATTCAGATCCTGCCCAGGCTGGTCTGCATGGTAATCGTTTCAAGCATACTGGTCTTTATGCACCGCTGGTTGATACTGGTCTGAAATGGGAGACCAACGAGCAGTTGAACTTTGGTCTTGACTTCGGCCTGTTGAACGGTGACTTGAACGTAACCCTCGACTACTTCATTCGTACCACGAAGGATCTGCTGCTGAACCAGTCTGTACGTCCTTCTACCGGTTATTCAAGTGTTTACACTAACTATGGTGAGATTGAGAATAGAGGTCTTGAGTTCAACGTAACTTATAACAAGCGTCTCAACAAGGACTGGACTATCGGTGCTACGCTGAACGGTTCAACCCTGAAGAACAAGGTGAAGAAGATGGGTGCTCCGCTGCCATATACCAACGACGGTTCTACTAATGACGGTTCTAACGTAGGTGCTGTAGGAGCAGCAGCAGGTTTCCACTGGGGTAACCACTCTATGAGTATGGAAGGCGAGTCTATCGGTTCATTCTACGGATGGCAGGTAGAGGGCATCTTCCAGACAGAAGCAGAGGCTGCAGCAGCTCGTGACTCTGGTCTGCAACCAAAGGCAAAAGCTGGTGACTATAAGTTCAGAGATTTGGACGGCAATGGCGTAATCAACGAACAGGATATGACCATCCTGGGTGACGGTTTCCCGAAGTTCAACTACGGTCTGAACCTGAATGCCACCTATAAGGACTGGGATTTCAGTTTGTATATGTACGGCGTCTTAGGTCAGAAGATCCTCTCTTACTCAGCCATGCGTTTGAGCAATGTCTTCTGCTCTGATGACCAGACATTCCCCGCAATTCTGCAGGATAGCTATGATGATATCTGGAGCCCGCAGAACCCAGGAGGTACTCTCTCACGTCTTTCAATTATCGATGAGAACTACAATATGCGTGTCAGCGACAAGTGGGTGAAGAATGGTGACTTCCTCCGTATCTCTAACATCCAGGTTGGCTACACACTGCCGAAGTCATTCTCACAGAAGCTTACAATCGAGCGTGCACGCGTCTATGTCTCTGTCCAGAATCTGGCATTAATCTCTGGCTATGCTAAGTATGGTGATCCTGAAGTTGGTCAGGGTAGTGTGCTCTGCACAGGTCTTGACACCGGTCGTTACCCGATGCCTCGTACCTTCATGATGGGTCTGAATGTAACATTCTAAACATTAAAATAGTAAAGCAATTATGGAAAAAATGAATAAGATATTTATCGTTGCTGGTCTCTTAAGCCTCGGTGCTTTGACATCATGTAACAATGAAAAGTTCTTGGATGTACCCCAATACACATTGGTCGCAGGGGACGCTATGTTCGAGAATGACGAGAATGCCAAGAAGGGTATGACGGGTATCTACGATATGATGCTGCCTAACAATAATGAAGATGGTGGACAGAATACCGATGGAGAATGGGGTCTGAAGCCGAATCTGTTCACAGGTTGCCACCCCACAATGGATACCCAGGCTACTGGTTGGGACAAAGACTTCCTGACACAGTCGTGGACAGCTGACAACGCTGAGTTGAATAAGGGCTGGAACCATGCCTATCATGGTCTGTCACGTTGTAATACTTTCCTAGAGGGTTTGGAGAAAGCTGAGAACTTGACTCCGAGTGTAAAGAGTACGTTGGAAGGTGAGGCTCGTGCCTGCCGTGCATTCTTCTACACATGGTTGGCTCAGACTTTCGGACGTGTGCCCATGCTGCGTACGGGTGAAACATACACAACCAACCCTGAAAAGGAGCGTGCAAAGGACTACGCAGAGATGTGGGACTTCATCATCGAGGACTTGGAGAATGCAGCTAAACTACTTGACTGGAAGCCCATGGACGGACAGTATGGTCGTGCTACCAAGGGTATGGCATTAGCATTCCTTGGTGATGCCTACATGTGGAAGGCTTACCGTTGCCCCGAGACTAAGTCTGAAATGCTTAACAAGGCTATTACTGTTTACCGACAAATTCTGAATGAAGGTCCGTATAAACTGAATCCTTGCTTCGCTGCCAACTGGGATCCCGCTGGTGCATGGAATCCTGAGTGTATTTGGGCTGAGGTATTAGACCAGGGTGATGACTGGAACCAATATCAAAACCGTACAGCCTTCATGATGCTGAAGTGGTTTGTTGGATGTACAGAAAACGGTGGCTGGGGAACAGAATTCCTGTCTTGGGAATGGTACTCTTGCTATGAGAAGGGCGACAAGCGCCGTGATGCTTCATGTGCAACTGGTCTTGTAAAATGCTGGGAATACGGCGAGATGTTAGATGACGATGGTAATAAGACTGAGGGGCGTATCAAGGAAATCGAAGACCCTTGGAAGATCGTGGACACAACAGCACCCAACTATGGCTATAATCCTTATCTTCAGGAGAAACTGGGTAAATACAACCCAGATGGAAAAATGTCGCCTCTTGCTCAGTCACCACAATATCACTGCTTAGCGAATGGTGAGCCCGCTCCTTCAATCTGGACCACTAAGTTATGGCGTACAGCAAGAGCTAGTGGAAACTCTTGGGGTTATGGTCCTTGGGCTCCAATATCTATTTATTGGAAGCGTCTGCCAAACGTGATGCTCGACCTTGCTGAATGTCTGTTTGAGACCCAGGGTGAAGACAATGCTGAGGCATGGGGATTAATTAATGAGCTGCGTGACCGTGCATTCGGTAATTTGGAACCCGACTTCGACTTTACTAGATACTTGGTACACTACAATGAAATTGCTACTAACTACGGTGAGAAGCAGTTTACCACCTATCCACTTCCTCTGAACACAGGAAAGGTTGCAGTACCTGATGCTAAGGAGTACTACACTTCACTGAAGGCCAAGAAGGGTTTCACCTCTCCTGTCTGGAAGGTAGCTGTAAACGAGGAGCGTCGTAAGGAGTTCAACTCAGAGTGGTGTCTGCGTCCTGATATGCAGAAGTCTGGTTATATGGCCGACCATATCGAGCACAACTACCCCATTGATAACCATGCAAGTGATTATAAATCAATGAGAAACTATCCTTGGACACCTCGTACATTCACATACGATGAACGCAAGATGGATATGCCTATCCCATCTGATGAGTTGCTGAGAAACAAACTCTGTGACCAGAACGATGCATACGTTGGTAAGTAATAACAAGTTCTTTTAAAACCAAAGCTTTGGTTTCCATGAGTGGAGGTGCTGAGTCGCGAGGCTCGGCACCTTTTTTGATGCAAAAATAGAAAACCAAGGATGAGTTATTTGCTATGTTTTCGGGGTGAATCGGCTCATAATTTGTGTGATTTATGCATTTTTAAGTATGAAATGAGCCGATAAATGAAGAATAATCGTTATATTTGCACCGATTCTAAGTTCTGAGTGATGGATATATCAAGAGAGATTCTACAATTTCTGCATTATCATCCACTGTCTTCACGCGATGAAATAGCAAAAGGAATCGCTTTCAATGGTAGCGATGCCACTTTGAAGCGCCTTATTGCAGCAGGTGTCCAGCAAGGTGATGTTATCGTTGAGGGTAAAGCTCGTGCCACTCGTTATAGACTATCGGCTCAGGCTCATCTGCTGATGCCACTCAATCTGGATACTTATTTTGCACTTGATTTAGATGAGCGTCAAGTGCAAACATCCTTTAACTTTGAGTTGATTCGAGAACAACTGCCTGCCGTCAGTCTTTTTACAGCTGAAGAGGATGCACGTCTCCAAGAGTTACAAGCAGAGTTCCGTCAGCATGTGAACGAGATGACCGAGAACGAATACCGCAAGGAGATGGAACGTTTGGGCATTGACCTCAGTTGGAAATCGTCCCAAATAGAGGGCAACACCTATTCTCTGTTAGAAACTGAACGCCTGCTTCGGGAGAGTAAGACTGCCGATGGCAAGACCAAGGAAGAAGCCGTTATGCTGCTTAATCACAAGGATGCCTTACGGTTCATTCTTGACAATCCCGATTATTTGCAGACCCTGACGGTCAGCCATATCGAGGACATCCATCAGTTGCTGACAAAGGAACTGTCAGTAGATAGAGGCATACGCCATCGTCGTGTAGGAATCACAGGCACCAACTACCATCCATTGGATAATGAGTTCCAGATTCGTGAAGCCATGCATGATACTTGTAACTTGATAAACGGCAAGGAAAACATCTTCGAAAAGGCATTGCTGACACTTGTGCTTCTGTCATATATCCAGGCGTTCTCTGATGGCAACAAGCGAACTGCCCGAATCACCAGCAATGCTATACTGATAGCCAATGGCTATTGCCCGTTGAGTTTTCGATCCGTAGATTCTATTGACTATAAAAAAGCTATGCTTATCTTCTACGAGCAAAATAATCTGTATGCCTTTAAACAGATATTCATAGACCAGTTTGAGTTCGCGGTAAAAGAGTATTTTTAGCAATTCTATCCGCAGGCCCTTCAACGTGCGATAGAGTTGCTAATTAATCATATCTTCTGTTTTAGGAACTGGAAGAGGCCAATGTAGCGGATTCCTTTATCATCAGTGTATTCTGCAATATCGTTTCCTACAATAACTATCTTTCTAAAACTATCATCAATCTTTAGGAGAGATTTCAACTCCTGTTGCTTCTTTTCTTCAGAATCCAGGGCAAAAGCCGATTGGATGTAATACTTATCAGTGCCATTGTTTGCAATGAAATCTACCTCGTATTGAATATACTCCATCTTTCCATTTCTCATCTCGCGCGTTTCAATCACCCCCACATCCACAGTAAATCCGCGCATACGAAGCTCGTTATAGATCACATTCTCCATGATATGTGTAACTTCCTGTTGCCGGAAATTGAGTTTGGCATTTCTAAGGCCAACATCGGCCACATAATATTTCTTAATGCTTTCGTAGTATTTGTTCCCCTTGATGTTAAACCGTGATGCACCTTCAAAAAGAAAAGCCTCCTCAAGATAACCGATATACCTGGCTACAGTATCAGGATCGATTTTTACTTTCTGAATACTCTTCAAAATGTTGCTGACTCGATTGGGATTAGTCAATGAACCCACAGACGAACAAAGAGCATCAGCAAGAGCCGACAAAGCCTCACGGTTCTTTACATGATGGCGCTCTATAACATCGTCAAGATAGGTTTTATTCCATAGACGCTGCAGATAGGCTACCTTTTGTTCAGGTGTATGCTGTTTCAAAAGCCCTGGCATACCACCGTATGTATAGTACTCTTTCCAGAGTTCACTATCAGGCTCATTGCGGTCAGTGCAAAATTCCCTGAATGATAAAGGATAAACCCTTATCTCATCACCGCGTCCGCGAAATATGGTGTTTATATCGGATGACAGAAAATGAGAATTGCTGCCGGTAATATAAACATCAATGTTATCTTTTGCGTTAAGGCCATTTACCAACTTCTCAAAACCATCTACCTCCTGAATCTCGTCGAGAATGACATAATATGGCAAATGTTCTGATGCGATACGGCTATATAGGTAGGATTTCAGTGTCTTACGATCAGTCAGGTCACCATTTTCCTCATCATCCATATCAAATGAGACGATGATAATATTCTCTTCTGGTACTCCTTTTGATAGAAGGTAATCTTTGAAAATCCTATTCAAAAGCCATGATTTACCTGATCGTCTGGGACCAGTGACAATCTTTATTTCTCCATTATCCATCCTGTCGATGAGCTGTTGGAGATAAGTCTCGCGTTGAATGTATTGAGCCATGTTATTCCGATTTTTCTGCAAATTTACAATAAATTCCGAATACAACAAAGTTTTATTCCGATTTTTCTGTAAAATTACAATAAATTCCGAATTGAAGACCCCAATAAAGAGTGCTGAGTCGCGAGGCTCGGCACCTTTTTTTGTGCTTAAAGCACTTATTGAGGATTCATTCTGGCTTCAACGAAAAGCGCGTCCGTTCTTTGTTTGATTTGGGTAGTCCGTCCAACATAGTGCGTCTTCGTGATGCTCTTATCGAACGCGATCTAGTTTATTCCGAATTGCGTCAGCTTTATGTGACCGATCCTGTCTTTGCGCTATGGTTTAAGAGAAGGTTTTTATAAATAAATCAACTGCAGCACTTGTTTCATAAAGGCTATTTGAGTTGTAAAGAAAATTTTTTTAAGATAGTTGTGTTAACTACACGACTCTCTTGTTTATTGTCATTTTCCCATATCGACCTTATCCTGTCATGATTTATTATTTTTGAAACGTACTACCTGTCATGGATATAAAAGAGATTTTTGGGGGACCATATATCGCTTTAAAATCAGTAAAATGCGATTTTGCCAGTTCTTAATATCTGACAATGTCTCCTTCATTATCTGATATGTTATAACCATGAATACTAGGCTTTTGTAATTCTTAGAGGTTGTTTGAGGTATTCTTAATTATTTACAAGTTCCTGTTAATACTTAAGTATGAACAATTAAACCTCATTAAAGTATGAATCGAATTCTTA
>CAMJGE010000016.1 GCA_946405145.1 uncultured Prevotella sp. | reverse complement strand
GCCGTCGTTGCAGCTGATCATCGCACTCATGGGATTCTTCATCCAGCCATCGTAGTAATCGTAAGACCCGTCAGGGGAAACGCTTCGCTTTGCGAAGAAGTTCCCCTCACCTCTGGCCAACGACTCTACAAACTCCCGCATGGATGACCAAGCAGAAGGGCACATCCCTGCAGGACATTCGCCATTCTCTGATATCCACTGCTGCCCCACCCTGACATCGCAAGTATGCTCAATGGGATTCTCATACTTAGCCATCAAATCAGGATAGATCGTCTGACGGATGGCTGTGATTCGTACCTTATTCATATATATTTATGTCGGATAGCCTTTGGGAGTTTGGATGCTACAAGTCGATAGGACTCTTTTATCCATTCCTCAATCTGAGTATCATCCAATTGCTCGTAAAATACGTCACTCCAATGCTTCTTATTCCAATGGAAGGCTGGAGTTACTGCCGAGAACTGTGCACGAAGCTCCTCATTCCTTTCAGGAGACAGCTTCAAGGCAAGTCTTGGCTCAGGATCTCTTATCTCATGTTCGTCACCGCCTAACGATAGACACATGAAGATTTTCCCTTCCAGACGGAAGGTAATATTGTCATCGCCAAATGGCTGGTCTTCTGTTACGCCAAAGAGTGACAAAGTGTATTCTCGTACTTGTTCGATGTTCATACTTCGTTTTTGTTTGCCATATCGTTATTGGTTGTTCCGCACGAGGAAGTATTATCTGATAGTACTGTCCACTTCATATTTTACTTCTCTTTATCAGGCTGTTGACCGTCGTGCGCCTTCCATGCACATTCGGTAATCTTCATGTCGGAGAAGACTGCTGTGAAGGATGACTCTTCGGGTGAACAGGCATAGATGCCAAAGCTGATTTCGTCGGCACCGGCATACATGTGGCAGATGCGCATCTGACTGAAATCGATGCCGTTGGTGGAGCACTCGATGCAGTAGTCATCCTCGCGACGGGAGAACCGATACCACATCGTCTTCACGTCAGCAGGAATAGCTGTTGTGGCCCAGTCGGAATAGCCCTTGTTCGTGGCTACACTGCCGAGGTGTTGGAATTCGTCGTTTTCGTATTCAACCGAGCCTTTCAGCCAGTTCTCACTGTCCAGATACATCACGATGCCGCACTGGTCAAAGCGCTGATGACTCTGCGTGAAGTCGGTCTTCACCACAAAGCTGAAGAACTTTTCACGGGTCTTCATCTGTAACACGGGGGCATTGTCGTTCTGGAAGTGATAGTAGGTGCGCTGCCAGAGGTCGGTGTGCGGCGCAGTAGTGATGAGGATGGTGTCACCCTTCACCTCAAATCCACCCGGTTCTCTCGTCCACTGAAGACTGTTCAAATCAATTCGCCCACTGTCTGCGAGAGCCTCTTTTACGTTGTCAGTAAACTCCATGTTCGTTTCATTTTTGGTTTGCTGTGCACAGGCCATAAACAATAGGCCGATGCAAAGTAATGTAAATAATATCTTCATACTATTCTCTCTTTGTTATTCTTGCCAAATAATCGTAATGCTCACCTTCAGCTATGACTTTGACAGTATAGCCACTTCTCCATGCTTTCTCTCTTAGGGTGTCAGCATCGATGTAAAGCCAGTTAAAGGGTTCGCCAATGGTGTCCTTGTATCTCATTTGGAAACTATGCTCTCCGTAATAGTTCATATCATCAGGTAACTCAATGATGCCATCCTCAGTCTCGAACACATAGCTGATGTCAGATGAATCGCAGAGAACTTGACCTCCAGGAGCCAGTATCTTATCGAGCTGTTTGAAGAACTCTGGCATACGCTCCAACGTTCCCACAATACCAATACCGTTCATCAGCATTAGGATGGTGTCATACTGACCTTCCAAAGTAAAGACGTGTTGTTGAGAGCCAAGCTCGAAAAAGTCCTGTACCAGTGCCTTCTTGACCCCACGCTCTTTCATGATCTCAACAGACAATGGGGAGATATCAATGGCAGTCACATCCAAACCTCGCTCTTGCAGGACAAGTGAATGGCATCCTGCGCCAGCTCCTACGTCAAGTATCCTTTCTTTTGCCAAATCCAGTGCTTTACGTTCTATCTTTGGCATTGAATCATAGCTGCGGAAAAGAGTAGTCAAGGGAATCTCGTCCTCCTCAAACATCGGAGAGAACACTCTGAGCTTGCTTGCCTTTTTAGTCTTATGGTAGTCGGCAATCGCTCTTCCCATCGGATCCATCTTACTATTGACTTTGTTCATCTTCGACTTCACAATGAATGAATCCCATTTCCTTGGCTTTCTCCTGATTCATCAGGAAATAGACCACTTCACCCTCATTGCAGAGTTCGCCTTTTGAGTTAGTTATCTCTGCATTGATATAAACCAGGTTGCGAACTTGCTTCGTGACTTTTGCACGTATGGTCAGTTCCGGCTCTGTGGTTGAAACTGCCTTGCGGAACTTCACATTCAGCTGTACAGTATATCCGCTGGTCTGTAGCTTACGGGTGACCACCCATCCACAAACCTCGTCAATCAGCGTACTGAGGATGCCGCCGTGCATGGTGTTCACCCATCCCTGATAGTTCTTCTCGGGATGCCATTTGCTCACAATATAGTCACCATCCTCATAGAACTCCATGTGGAGTCCGATAGGATTCTCAGGACAACAGCCGAAACAGTTGTACTCAGGATGGTTGCGCCAAGGGTTTATTATCTTCTTCATATTTCTCGATTTACATTCTTTTTACCAGATAAAGGGGATGAGCCGATAGCGAATACGTTGTATATACTCCTTGTAGCCACCGAGTTCCTGCTTCAGAACCATTTCCTCGTTATGTATGCGCTTGACTACGATTGGTAATATGCATTAATTCATTTTCGTCATGTGATAACCCATACGCTTCAGCTGCATGGCAGCACCGAATAAGTATAGTTGGCGCAGACAGACCACATAGCCATTGAATGCCTCCTTTGTGCCAGGCTCCAGATGCTGATGCATCAAGGCATTATAGACCCGTGAAGCACACTCGCCAGTGACTTTCTCCAGAGCTGTGTAGTCTGCGCCCTGCAACAAGAGGACATCTTGGCGGATATATTCATCCATCGAGTCGTAGCCGCGCTTGTCGCGCATGTAGGCATAGAGGTCGTCAATCTCTGAATAGATGTCCCATTCCGTGTCCCACATCTTGGCAACGGCCATGCCGATATACATCATCCAGCCCAGTGAGGCTGAAGGGAAGTCCTGAAACTCTCGTATGCCGTCTGGGATGTAAGCCTTGGCTATCCCTTCCCATTTGTCTTCAACATCGGGACACTCTGGCAAGCGTTCATCAACCTCCTGCATTGACTGTAGGAACTGGTGTAAGTCCTTACGCAATATCTCTTCAAAATTTTCCATACTTCTATAACATGTTTTCTAATCGTTCTACTGCTTGTGTAACATCCTCTGGAAACCGTTTGTGGTCACGGAGGAAGTCTGTCCTGCCGCCACTGATGGCATCATATAATTCCCGACTCATGTCGGCGGTCTCTATGCTGTCCTTTGTGATCATTGATCGTAGCCGATGGGTCTGAATTGTTTCTGAGACTCACTCCATACGAAGCCGTACTTCATGAGATAGTCTTTGATTTCCTTGGGTTCTCTGCTGAAAGCATAGCATAGTGATTCGAGACTGTCAAACTCTTCGTCTCTCAGAAGCATGTTCTTGGACGAGCCAAGCGGCAAAGCCGATCGGACACTCGAAACGAGTATGGCAGGGTCTTTGGGAAGGTTGTCCATTTCACAAATACTATTAAATCAAAGGACAAAGTTACTCATTATTCCTTGATTATTCGTATATTTGCGCCCAAATTTAGAATAGTTTAGTAATATGACACATTTGAGTGTCTCCGAAGAACGGAGAAACGGCGTAAGCCAAAGAGGCAAATATTATAAAGAACTATTGCGTAGTCAGCAGGGCGAACTTGATGCTGTGCTGATGTACCAGAGACTGGCTAAAGTGGTTAAGACGGATAAGGAGCGTGAGGCTTTCCTTCAGTTGGCAAAGGAAGAAGGTCGACATGCCAGCGTGTTCCATGCCTATACCCAAAAGGCTTTGAAACCCAAGAAAACGATGGCTCGAATCATGCCTATACTTTACTGTCTGTTAGGCAAGAAACGCCTCTATAAGATGATTGCAAAGGGAGAGTACGATGCTGCCGTTGGTTATGAACACCTAATTGCTGACTTCCCCGAGGTGGAGAGCGTGAAGAACGACGAGAAACGTCATGGCGATATTGTATCAGGATTGTTATGAATGGATTTATAGGGGGCTTTGTATTATGATACGTGGAGATCTTGCTATTGCTATTGGTCATTATACCCACAATAGCAGTATACAAATTAACAAAGGAATAGTATCATTCTCGACAGGGAGTCCTACGATTTTGGCCGTCCCAAGTGGCATTTGCTGGAGGTGCTGAAAGTCCCTTCGACCTATCGCGGAATGCGAATCGTCTACTAGGAGCAACCTCGTGTATGGGGTATTAAAGAAAAGAGAGGACTGACAAAATTGTCAGTCCTCTCTGATCTCAATGAGACAATGTATGATTTACTCGTAGTACTCGATCGTGCGGGTCTGAGTCATCTCCTGGCCCATGACTGTGCCTTTACGACTGATCCAGTTGCCGTGATCATCGTACTTGTATTCAGAATAGGGCGACTTATTCTCCATGCCTCCCATGTTAATGATGTCCTCGGCGGGAGCACCCTGCTCGTTATAGCTGCGGGTAATCACCATATCCTGGCCCATCACGTTCATCGACTGCGTCTTCACGCGTCCGTCTTCCCATTTGACTGTGATAGTCAGTTCCTGACCCATTACATTGAGTTTGAAAGACTGGATATAACCATCGGCATCATATTGGGCGTCGCTGAGTTCCTGACGCTGCATCTTACCGTCGGTGGTGAAGTCGATGACCTGCATCTGACCCATGAAGTTCTGTGAGATCTTCTTGACTGGGCCTGTTGCCTCGTTCATCTCCACATCGTGGAACTTACTCTGAGCCTGCATAGCAAATGGCAGTGCTAACAGAGCCAACATCATGAATACTTTTTTCATTGTTCAAAAACCGTTTTGGGGATTCTTGAATTACTTGCTGTCGGCTTCGGCTTGCTTAGTCTCAGGTGCATCCTCGCCGTAGTAGTTGTAATAAGCATTGTAGCGGTTGTAACCCCAGTTGCTCTGCAGACGGTCAGGATCGAGCTCCTTAGCCTTGTCGAAGTACTTGATAGCCTCCTGATAGAGAGCTTTCTTAGCTGCTGGATCGTCGGTGTTCTGAGCTTGAACAGAGATAGCTGTACCAGCATAGGTCTGGAGGGCTGCATTGTCGTTCTTCAGTTCGCAAGCCTTCTTCAGGTAGTTGGCAGCCTCTGCGGGCTTCTCGTTGATGAGTCCGAGACCCATGTCAGCGAGGGCTACGAAGTTGTTGGGGTTCTCAGCCAGTGCATCGTTGAGCACCTTGTAGGCTGCGTCTTTCTCACCGATACTGAGGAGGGTGTTGTAGAGTTTCTCCATCACACCATCGGTCTTGTGCTCAGCATAGAGCTCCTTCAGCTTGTTGCAGTAGCTCAGAGAGTCGTCCTTTGTCTTCAGACCATCACCAAGAATCTCGAGCTTCAGGTTGAGGCAGCCCTCATACTCCTGAGGATCCTTCATGGCGATTTCGCAAAGCTGGAGAGCCTTATCCATATCCTTGTCCTGATAAGCATAGACAGCTGCGAAGCGTGCTACCTGACCGAAGAACTCCTTCTGCTGGGTGCGATCACTAGCGGCGAAAATAGGAGCTGTATCGCTCAATACGAACATCTCCCAGTACTTACGGGCACTGGCGTTGTCGCGGTTCTGAGCTGCCTCCTGACCTGCGTTCACGAGCTGGAAACGGGGAGCTGAGAACAGACGCTGGGCATTCTTCTCAGCGAAAGCGGGCTTTACCTTTCCCTTCTCATTGGGCTGCTGGTCGTACTTGTCGCACTCGATACCTGCGCAAACGGCATTGTAAGCTGCCTCTGTCATAGCCTTCTGGTCAACTGGTTTCTCTTCTCTACCCATCTGCTTGTTTACCTGATTCTCAGTAACAATAGAACTCTGGGCTGCGAATTCATCCATTGCGAGGTCAACAAGCTTGTTGTAGGCTTTTGCCTTCTCCTGAGCGTTTGCCAACTGATCGAGGCTGCTCTTCAAGAGGGTTTCTGCTTCTGCATAGGTCTTTGCCTTGAGGATTGCCTTCAAAGCGTCACTGTCACCGGCAAATGCTGTAGCGCTGGCTACGAACATCACTGCCATCATCATTAATTTTTTCATAAACGTGATAATTATTGGTTAAACACTAAATTTGTTCATTATTATTATTCTCTAATTCGGTCTCCTCGTTGAGAACTTCTGCCTGCTCTGCGTCGTCGTCGGCATCATCGCTGTGCTGCACCTTGCAAACGCTAGCAATGACATCGTTCTTCTTAGCGAGGTTGATGAGGCGAACGCCCTGAGTGGCACGACCCATGACGCGCACGTCGGCTACCTTGAGGCGGATCAGGATACCGCTCTTGTTGATGATCATCAGATCGTTCTCATCGGTAACAACCTTGATGGCTACCAATCGGCCTGTCTTCTCGGTGATGGCGAGGGTCTTCACACCCTTGGCGCCACGGGCTGTCTTACGATAGTCTTCCACCTCTGAGCGCTTGCCGTAGCCGTTCTCAGATACCACCATGATGGTCTCTGTCTGAGGATCGTTCACGCAAACCAGTCCTACCACCTCATCGTCGTCGCCATCGAGACGCATACCGATGACACCGGTAGAGACGCGGCCCATGGTGCGTACGTCGCTCTCATCGAAGCGAACGGCACGTCCGTTGCGGTTGGCGAGCAGCAGCTCATTGTGGCCATTGGTAAGACGAACGCCTACCACCTCGTCGCCTTCGTTGATATTGATGGCAATCACACCAGCGGCGCGTACATTCTTATAGGCTGCCAGACAGGTCTTCTTGATGATACCCTGCTTCGTGGCGAACACCACATAGTGGGAGTTGAGGAACTCTTCGTCGTTGAAGTTCTTGATGCGCAGCACAGCGTTGATGGCATCGTCGGGCTCGATGTTGAGCATATTCTGGATGGCACGGCCCTTTGAGTTCTTGTCGCCCTCGGGGATCTCGTAGCACTTCTGCCAGTAGCAGCGTCCCTTCTGGGTGAAGAAGAGCAGCGTGTTGTGCATCGTGGCGGGATAGATATACTCGGTGAAGTCGTTGTCGCGATGACGGGCGGCCTTGGCACCGACACCTCCCCTGCCCTGCTCGTGGAAGTCAGCCAGCGGGGTACGCTTGATATAGCCCATGTGTGAGATGGTGATCACTACAGGATCGTCGGGATAGAAGTCCTCGGCGTTGAACTCATGGTCGAACGGGATGATCTCCGTGCGGCGCTCGTCACCATATTTCTCCTTCACCTCTAGCAGATCCTGCTTCATCACCTCCTTGCAACGCTCGGGGTTGTCGAGAATCTCCTGCAAGTCGGCAATGAGCTTCTGCAGGTCTTCGAACTCCTGGTGGAGCTGATCTACACGCAGACCTGTGAGCTGTGCCAGACGCATATCGACGATAGCCTTTGACTGGAGCTCATCGAGTTCGAAGCGAACCTCTAAGTTGCGCTGAGCATCGATTGGGGTCTTACTGTTTCTGATAATGTGTACCACCTCATCGATGTTGTTCACGGCGATGATCAAGCCTTCGAGGATGTGGGCACGCTCCTGAGCTTTCCTCAGATCGTACTTGGTGCGACGGATAGTCACATCATGACGGTGCTCCACGAAATACTTCACGCACTCCTTGAGTGAGAGCAGACGGGGACGACCTTTTACCAGGGCGATGTTGTTCACAGAGAAAGAGCTCTGCAGGGCTGTCATCTTAAACAGCTTGTTGAGCAGCACGTTGGCATTGGCGTCGCGCTTGCAGTCAACCACGATACGCATACCCTGACGGCCTGACTCATCGTTGACGTTGGCTACGCCCTCAATCTTATGCTGGTTGGCGAGATCGGCGATATATGCCACAAGATCGGCCTTATTGACACCATAAGGAATCTCGGTGACAACAATCTTATCGTGGGTCTCACCACTCTCGATCTCTGCCTTTGCACGCATCACGATACGTCCACGACCTGTCTCGTAGGCATCACGAACACCCTGCAGTCCATAGATATAGGCTCCTGTAGGGAAGTCGGGACCAGGGATATACTGCATCAGACCGTCAGTGTCGATATCGGGATTGTCGATATAGGCACAGCAGCCATCGATGACCTCACTGAGGTTATGGGTAGGCATGTTGGTAGCCATACCGACGGCGATACCGTTACCACCGTTAACAAGGAGGTTTGGAATCTTGGTTGGCATCACGGTGGGCTCCTCAAGAGAATCGTCGAAGTTGTTCATCATATCGACGGTTTCCTTGTCGAGGTCGTCCATGATGTGCTCACCCATCTTAGAGAGGCGGCACTCCGTGTATCGCATGGCAGCGGGTGAGTCACCATCCACTGAACCATAGTTACCCTGACCGTCAACCAGTGTATAGCGCATGTTCCAGTCCTGTGCCATACGAACGAGGGCACCATAGACTGAGCTGTCGCCGTGGGGATGGTACTTACCGAGCACCTCACCTACTACGCGCGCACATTTCTTATAAGGTTGGGTGGAAACGTTGTTAATGCCCATCATACCATAGAGAATACGACGGTGTACGGGTTTGAAACCGTCGCGTACATCAGGAAGTGCACGTGCCACAATGACTGACATGGAGTAGTCGATGTAGCTGGATTTCATTTCTTCCTCGATGTTGATTTTGATAATTCTGTCGTTGTCGAATGTCTGATCCATTGATTTTTAAATTCTTGTATTTTTTACTTTTTTACTCTTTTACTTTTTCAATATTTCGCGTTTAAGGCACTTTTTAAGCCCGCTGACGCGTTTTTAACCGTGCAAAGGTAAGCAAATTTTTCGGTATCAGCAAACCTTTTAAACTATTTTAGCGGTTATATATTATAAAAAGTGGCATGGTGTTTGCAAAATAATTAGTATATTTGCAAAGTGAAAGAAAGGAATTAGTATTTTATGACGAGTCAATTTTCGCCAAAAGTATCGGAAATACTGGCTTTTTCACGTGAAGAAGCCGCAAGACTGGCCAGTCGCTCTGTCGGACCAGAGCACCTGCTGTTGGGTATCCTCAGAAGTAATGATGGACCAGTGATCGACCTGTTTCACCGTCTGAACCTGAATCTGCAGTCTGTCAAGACCGAACTGGAACAGCGCGTGAGAGAGGACGAGATCGGTGAACCTATTCACACCACAGATCTCGTGCTGAACGAGAAAGCCAGTAATATTCTGAAACTTGCCGTGCTGGAGGCACGTATCCAGCGTACAACTAAAGTAGATGAACAGCACCTGCTGCTCGCCATTCTGCATGATGCGGTGAACAACGGTGCCAAACAAGTATTAGAACTGAATAATATGAATTACGAAGACGTGATGGCCATGCTGCATGCACCTATGAAGGAGAGCGGCATTACCAACGGTATAGGTCTGCCCGATGAGGACGAGGACGATTTCGAGAATGCAGCAACGGGTAACTCTGCTGCTTCGTCGCCATCGAACACGACAACTGCCCAGAAAAAGCCTGCTTCGAAAACCCCTGTATTAGATACCTTCGGCACTGACCTGACAGCTGCTGCAGCTGAAGGAAAGCTCGATCCGTGTGTGGGGCGTGAGAAGGAGATTCAGCGCATCATCGAGATCCTGGGTCGCAGAAAAAAGAATAACCCCATATTAATAGGTGAACCCGGTGTGGGTAAGAGTGCCATCGTGGAAGGTCTGGCACAGCTGATTGCCAATCACCACACCAGTCCGATGCTCTTCGGCAAGCGTATCTATACCCTCGACATGACGGGGGTTGTGGCTGGCACAAAGTATCGCGGACAGTTTGAAGAGCGCCTGAAAGTGCTGATGAAGGAGCTGGAGGCCAACCCCGACGTGATTGTGTTTATCGACGAAATTCACACGATTATCGGTGCTGGCTCAACACCTGGCACGATGGATGCCGCCAACATTATGAAACCTGCATTGGCAAGGGGTACTATACAGTGTATCGGTGCCACTACGCTCGACGAGTACCGCAACTCTATTGAGAAAGACGGTGCTCTGGAGCGCAGATTCCAGAAGGTACAGGTGGAGCCGACAACCAACGAGGAGACGCTGCAGATTCTGAAGAACATCAAAGACCGTTATGAGCATCATCACCACGTAACCTATACTGACGATGCGCTGGCGGCATGTGTCAAATTGACAGCCCGATATGTGACAGACCGCTTTATGCCGGATAAGGCCATCGATGCACTCGACGAGACAGGCTCACGCGTACATCTTTCAAATTCGCAGGTGTCTCCAGAGATTGCCGAAAAGGAGAAAGAGATTGCCAGCGTGAAAGAAAAGAAGCAGTTGGCGGTGAAGAATCAGAACTTTGAACTGGCTGCAGGCTATCGTGACAGACAGACTCAGCTGGAGACGGAGTTGAAGGAGATGAACGAACGCTGGAGAAAAGGTGAAGACGAGGAGCGTCAGACGGTGGATGCCGAACAGGTGGCTGAAGTGGTGTCGATGATGACTGGTGTGCCTGCTCAAAGGATTGCCGAACAGGAAGGTATCCGACTGAAGGGTATGGCGCAAGATCTGAAGAGCGCGGTGATTGCCCAGGATAAGGCTATCGACAAGATGGTGAAAGCCATCCAGAGAAACCGTGTGGGCCTGAAGGATCCCAACCACCCCATTGGCGTGTTTATGTTCCTCGGACCCACGGGTGTGGGTAAGACTTACCTCGCCAAGAAACTGGCAGAGTTTATGTTTGGCAGTTCTGACGCACTCATCCGTATCGACATGAGTGAATATACAGAGAGCTTCAACACCTCAAGGCTGATAGGTGCGCCTCCGGGATACGTGGGCTATGAGGAAGGTGGACAGCTGACAGAGCGTGTGCGCCGTCACCCCTACTCGATCGTTCTTCTCGACGAGATTGAAAAGGCGCATGGTAACGTGTTCAACCTGCTGCTGCAGGTACTCGACGAGGGACGTCTGACGGATGGTAACGGACGTTTCGTGGACTTCAGAAATACGGTGATTATCATGACCTCGAATGCCGGAACCCGCCAACTGAAGGACTTTGGGCGCGGCGTGGGATTCAACACTGTGGGTAGTACGGGTCTGATGCTGAATGAACAGGATAAGGAGCATGCAAGAAATATTGTGCAGAAGGCGCTGTCGAAGCAGTTCTCGCCAGAGTTCCTGAACCGTCTGGATGAAATTATAACCTTCGACCAGCTCGATCTGGAGGCTATCAAGAAGATTATTGATATAGAACTAAAGAGTCTCTATAAGCGCATCGAGCAGATCGGCTATAAAATTAATCTGGCGGAAGATGCCAAGGAGTTTGTGGCAACGAAAGGATATGATGTGCAGTTTGGTGCAAGACCGCTGAAACGCGCCATCCAGAACTATATCGAGGATGGTATCAGTGACATCATCGTGAATGGTGACCTGCCGCTAGGCTCCGTCATCCACATCACCTTAAAAGATAATGAGTTAGCGTTTAGCTAACTCATTTCTTTTTACCCTTTTTACTTTTTTTACCTTTTTACCTTTACAAGCTCTCGCATTCTTTCAGCCACAAGGCATTCGAAGCATCGCTCGGCATGCGCCAGTCGCCACGAGGTGACAGGCTCACACTTCCCACCTTCGGACCATCAGGCAGACAACTGCGTTTGAACTGCTGGTTGAAGAAACGGCGACAGAACGTGGTAAGCCACTTCTTGATAGTGGCATCATCGTAGGTATTGGCAAATGCCTTCTGAGCCATCATGAAAATCTTCTTCGGACTGAAACCATAGCGCAGGAAGTAATAGATGAAAAAGTCGTGAAGCTCATAGGGTCCTACCAGATCTTCGGTCTTCTGCTGGATATTACCCTGTTCATCGGCAGGAATAAGTTCCGGAGAGATAGGTGTATCCACAATGTCGAGCAGCGTCTCGGTAGCCATCTCGGACGACACATAGGTGACGAGATAACGGATGAGGGTCTTGGGCACGCCGACATTGACACCATACATCGACATATGATCTCCATTATAGGTGGCCCATCCTAATGCCAGTTCCGAGAGATCGCCAGTACCGACGACTATGGCATTCTCTTTGTTGGCAACATCCATCAGAATCTGCGTGCGCTCACGTGCCTGCGAATTCTCGTAGGTGATATCATGAACCTCTATATCATGTTCGATATCCTTGAAATGCTGGGTGACAGCCTTGGCGATACTGATCTCACGGATGGTGACACCCAAGGTCTGCATCAGCTTGACGGCATTGTTATGTGTTCGATCGGTGGTGCCAAAACCTGGCATCGTGATACCGATGATACCCTTACGATTTAGATCAAGCTTATCGAAGGCTTTGACGGTTACAAGCAGAGCCAAGGTGGAATCGAGACCACCACTGATGCCTAAAACCGCTTTTTGGGCATTGATATGATAGAGGCGCTTGGCGAGACCTGCCACCTGAATATTGAGGATCTCCTCACAGGCTGACTGCATATCCTCGTTTTTCGGAATAAACGGATGGGGGTCAATAGTACGCTGCAGTTCAAAGTCGTGCGGTTGTACTGGTTTACAGGTAACCTCCACAGCATGTGAATGACGCTGGGCATTAATAAACGTAGTGTTCTGACGGCGCTCCACACGCAGTTTTTCGATATCGATCTGGCACTGCTGGATCTGTGGCGAGAAGCTGAAGCGATCACCTTCAACCAACATTTTTCCGTTCTCGAAGATCATCGCATTGCCACCATAGACCACATCCTGCGTGGATTCACCAAAACCACTGCTGGCATAGACATATCCGCTAATGGTACGGGCACTCTGCTGAGCTAACAGGGACTTGAGATAGGCATGCTTGCCGATGAGCTCATTGCTGGCAGAGAGATTGAAGATGATATCGGCACCAGAGAGCGCCAGATTGTTGCTGGGCGGAATTGGTGCCCACACATCCTCGCAGATCTCCACACCAAACTTCATGCCATCAGAAGTGACAAAGACCTGGGGTTCTGCACTGACAGAAACTGTATTACCAGCATAAATGCAGGTGATGGGGTTCATATCCTGAGCTGATGCAAACCAACGCTTCTCATAAAACTCGGCATAATTGGGCAGATAGGTCTTCGGCACAAGACCTAACAGCTGTCCTCCTTGAATCACGGCTGCACAGTTGTACAACAGACCATTGATCACCACAGGTAAGCCGACAATAGAGATAATATCGAGTTTACGTGTAAAATCGAGCAGTGTGATAACACCACTCTCAGCACGGTCAAGTAACAGCTGCTCTTTATAGAGATCCTGACAGGTATAACCCGTGATACAGAGTTCAGGGAACACGATCACCTCTACGCCACGACCTTCGGCCTGGGCGATAATACTTTCTATCTGCTGGATGTTGTAATCCACATCAGCTACCTTCACAGCGGGAACGGCAGCTGCCACTTTCACAAATCCATATTTCATAACTTTACTTTTTGGATATCATTTTCAATCAGTGTGTAAATGAGTGAAGGCTGCTCAAAGAAGGGGTTCTCACGGAAAGCATGAAGCTTGTAAAACTTCACGGGATCCATGCGAACATCAGCATTAACAGGTGGCTTCAACAGGAAGTGCTTGTCGCGCTTATAAGCCAGAAACTGGATACAGCAATGCTCAAACTCATTAAGGTCTTCACGTCCGAACTCCTCGATAAATTCTTTTGTATTTGGCTCTATCTCACCTTCTGCGCGTATCTGCCAGGCGGTGCCTTCAGCTGTCAGATAGGTGTAACGCAGATAGTAATTCGAGTCGTTCACTAGATAGGTCTCGAAACGTGTCTGCATGAGTTCTTTCACATTCATCGGAACAAAAGCCAAAAAGACACTCAGTTTGTCACCACCTTGGCGCTCTTCGGGTTTTGCCTTGAAGGTGATAGGCTTATCGGCAGGTTCCGACTCCTCCTCTTCTTCATTGGCTGCCAAAGCTGCTTTCACAGAGGTGGCCTTAGCCTCTACCACATGACGGGTATCATAATTCTCGTCGCCAACAACCACAACTTCCGTGATACGCATAGGCACCTGAAAACCATCTTCGTCTTCAACGAGTACGATATTCTTTCCTTGGAACCCGGCAACTATTCCGCCGCCGACTTCGCTTAAAAACCTTACTTTGTCTCCTATCTTCATAGATTTTGATTTAGAAACTGGCGACAAAGGTAAACAAAAAAGCCCGAACTACCAAACGTTCGGGCTTTTTTCTTACAGAATGCTTTTGCGAGGCATCAGTTGTTAACAGAACCGCCGACAATATCAAGCAGCTCACTGGTGATAGCCTGCTGGCGCCCCTTATTGTACTGCAAGCTGAGTTCACGCAACAGCTCATCGGCATTGTCGGTGGCTGTCTGCATGGCAACCATTCGGGCAGCATGCTCTGAGGCATTACTGTCGAGCAGAGCTGTGTAGAACAACAGGTGAGCATACTTCGGAAGAAGTTCAGAGAGCACTGTGTTCATGTCAGGCTCCACGATGAAGTTATCGTTGAGGGGCTTAACATTACTTTCCTTCTGCTCAGACTGACGCTCACCGCGCTTCTTGAGATACTCCTGCGACTCCTTCGTGGCAATGACACTTGTCAGGTCGCGTTCGTGATCTGCATTGAGTTCTGTCTCGAGGTCGATAGGCAGGAAGGTCTTACGCGTGAGAATCTGAGAGCCTGCGCTCTTGAAGTGATGGTAGATGAGCTCTACCTTGTCGATCTCACCATCATAAAACTTCCCTCCCAACTCCATAGCGATCTCTATACATCTTTGGGCATTTGGCTTGTCGGCTAAGGCAGAGAACTCACCTTGAATGTTGAGTCCCAGTTTCTTTGCCTTCTCATAGACCTTACGACCAATGGGATAGATCTCTACGTTTTCGCGTCCTATCTCTTCTGCGTATTTATCAACGGCATGCATCATCATCTTGATGGTGTTGGCATTGAAACCACCACAAAGCGAGGAGTTGGACGTGAATACGACGAGTGCAACGCGCTTGATGGGGCGCTGTTGGTCGAAGACGGTGTGTGCCTCTGCCTCGGCTGCGAGGAATGACTTGAGAATGTGCTCCAGCATAGTCTCGTAAGGCAGCATATTCTGAATAGCTACCTGTGCGTGATGCAGTTTACTGGAGGCCACCATCTTCATCGCCGACGTGATCTTTCGCGTGGAGTTGACTGAGGCTATGCGGCCTTTAATTTCTTTCAGGCTGGGCATAGGCTATCAGGCTTTATAAGTTCCTGCGATGTCAGCCATCACAGCCTCGATCTTTGCTGTCGTCTCATCGTCAATCTTTCCGCTGGCAAGCGTCTCGATGACTTCGGGATTAGCTGAACGCAGCTTGTCGAGGAAAGATGTCTGGCACTCACGTACCTTATCGATGGGCACTTCACGCATCAGACCATGTACACCACAATAGAGGATTGCAATCTGCTCACCTACAGGCATCGGGCTGTACTGCGGCTGAATCAGCAGCTGGTTGTTCTTACGTCCACGATCCAGTGTCATGGCTGTCACAGCATCCATATCACTTGAGAACTTCGAGAAGGCCTCAAGCTCACGATACTGAGCCTGGTCGATCTTCAGTGTACCAGCCACCTTCTTCATAGACTTGATCTGTGCCGAACCACCTACACGAGATACGGAGATACCTACGTTGATAGCAGGACGGAAACCCTGGTTGAAGAGGTTGCTCTCCAAGAAGATCTGACCGTCGGTAATAGAGATCACATTCGTAGGAATGTAAGCAGATACGTCGCCTGCCTGTGTCTCAATGATAGGGAGGGCGGTAAGTGAGCCACCACCCTTTACATGACCCTTCATGCACTCAGGCAAATCGTTCATCTGCTCAGCAACCTCCTGCTGTTCATTCATCTTAGCTGCACGCTCCAACAGACGAGAGTGGAGATAGAACACATCGCCAGGATATGCCTCACGGCCAGAAGGACGGCGAAGGATCAGTGATACCTCACGATAAGCCACAGCCTGTTTAGACAGGTCGTCATAAACTACCAATGCTGGCAGACCACGATCACGGAAATACTCACCGATAGCAGCACCTGCGAACGGTGCATAATACTGCATGGCAGCTGGATCAGCAGCTGTAGCAGCTACTACGATGGTATAAGGCATAGCGCCATGCTCCTGCAGCGTAGAAACAAGTGCGGCAACAGTAGATGCCTTCTGACCGATGGCTACATAGATACAATAGACAGGCTTACCTGCCTCAAAGAAACTTTTCTGATTGATGATGGTATCCACAGCAATGGCGGTCTTACCCGTCTGACGGTCACCAATGATAAGCTCACGCTGTCCACGTCCAATAGGAATCATCGAGTCGATGGCCTTCAGACCTGTCTGCAGCGGCTCCTTCACGGGCTGACGGTAAATCACACCAGGAGCCTTACGATCAAGCGGCATTTCAAATGCATTGCTCAGATCGATATCTCCCTTGCCGTCGATAGCCTCTCCCAGTGGGTTGATGACACGTCCGAGCATATTATCGTTGACACGGATAGAAGCTATACGCTTGGTACGCTTCACTATCATGCCTTCTTTGATGCCCGAAGTGGTACCCAGAAGCACACAACCTACGTTGTCTTCTTCCAAGTTCATCACGATAGCCATCGTGCCGTTCTCAAACTCCAACAACTCGTTGGCCTCTGCGTTGCGCAGACCGTAGATACGGGCTACACCGTCGCTGACAGTCAGTACGGTACCAACCTCATCGAACTTTTCTGCGCTGGAGATACCCTTGAGTTGGTCGAGCAGGACCTGGGATACTTCGCTTGGTTTAATCTTATCTGACATTAATGTAAAATTTTAAAATTAATAATGTAACAATGTAAGAATTACATTCGTTCATTTTCTCAACTGAGTGAGAATGGAGTTAAGCTGAGCCTTGACACTGGCGTCCATACGGTAAGTATCATACTCCAGGATAAAGCCACCGATAATATCGGGGTTCACCTCTGTCTCGAACTCCACTGTTCCATTAGTCTTACTCTCCACCATCTGGCGCATCTTCTGCTCTGTGGCAGCGGATACGGCGGCAGCGGTGATGAGGCGTCCTCGGATGACATTCTTCTGTTGGCGGTAAAGCGTGACGTACGAATTGGCGATGAACTGCATCACACTCTCACGGTCTTCTTTCAGTACAAGCTGAATGAAAGCCTTGGTCAACTCAGAGACCTTCTTACCGACAGCTGTCAGCAACAATGCCTCCTTCTTGTCCTTTGAGAGCATCGGATTGTCTATCGTAAACCGCAGCTGTGGCACCTCAACAAAGCTCTTAGCGAGCTGCTGCATCTCGGCGTAAACAGCATCCTCGATTTTCGCGTCAGTAGCACTCTTTAAGAGCGCACGGGCGTATCTTACCGATATGACTCCTATATCCATACGTTACAAACTTATTTGTCAGTTGAAACCTCATCCAGCATACGTTCAATCAGATCCATCTGAGCCTTGTCGTCCTTCAGATTCTGACGGAGCACCTTCTCGGCAATCTCCACACTGAGGGCAGCAACTTGCTGACGGATGTCGGCGATGGCAGCTCGTTTCTCCTGCTCGATGGCGGTCTTTGCGTCACCAAGGAGACGAGCCCCTTCCTCACGTGCCTTCTGCTGAGCCTGTTCCACAATGGCGTCGCGTGTCTCGGCTGCCTCCTTGAGAATCTGCGCCTGACGGTCGCGAGCCTCTTGAAGGATAGCCTCACCTTCCTGCTTGATGTTCTCAAGTCGCTCAGAAGCCTCATGGGCTTTCTTCAGACTCTCGTCGATATACTTTTTCCTCTCCTCTACCATACCGGTAATTGCGGGGAATCCGTATTTGGCAAGCACAAAGAATACAACGGCAAATGCCAGGAGCATCCAGAACAGAAGTCCCAGATCAGGAGTGAGGATTGCTGGCAGTTTACTGAAATCCATTCGCTATAATCTTTAAGTTATGACTTTAGAATTACGGAATGAATCATTACTTGATCAAGAATGCACAAGCTGCAATAGCGAAAAGTGCACAACCCTCTACGAAAGCAGAGGTCAGAATCATGTTGGTCTGAATCTTACCAGTAGCCTCTGGCTGACGAGCGATAGCATCCATGGCGCTACCACCAATCTTACCAATACCCAAACCTGCACCAATTGTTGCAATACCTGCACCGATACCGCAGCCCAGCTGAGCCAGACCTTCTGCGGCTAAAAATAAAGCTGAAATCATAATCTTTAAATTTTTAATTATTAATAAATGTTTGTATTTACTATTTTCTCATTTTTATCCTTACTCAGCATGATGCTCCTTATGGGCTAACCCAATAAACACCGCACTCAGCATGGTGAATACATATGCCTGAACAAAGGCAACCAGCACCTCAAGTGCATTCATAAACAGCAACATAATGATACTGAAGATGTTCAGACCAAGTCCAAATCCGACACCCATTGACCAACCGAGGAAAATCACACAAGTGAAACTCAGAATCACTGCGTGTCCTGCCATCATATTGGCAAAGAGACGGATCATCAGCGCGAAGGGCTTCGTGAATACTCCGAAGAGTTCGATGACTGGCATCACCGGTGCGGGATAGGCCTTCAGGAACAAAGGTACATCTGGCCAGAATATCTCCTTCCAGTACTCCTTATTGGCAAAGATGTTAATGGCAAGCATCGTACATATAGCCAGGAAGAAGGTGATATTAATATTACCCGTCACATTCGCTCCACCTGGGAAGACAGGGATCAAACCGATAAGGTTACAAGTCAGGATAAAGAAGAACACCGTGAGAAGATAAGGTGCATAAGGCTTATAATGCTTCTCACCAATAGACGATTTGATCAGGTCATCATGAATCGTCATCACGATCATCTCCATTATTCCGACAAAACCTCCGGGAGCCTCGTCCTTCGCATCGTGCTTCTTATACCAGCGGGCACAGCTGAGGAAAATCACAATCAGCACAATCACCACAATCCAGATCTGCAGTACACTTTTCGTAATACTCAGGTCGAGGGGACGTGCCTCTGTGCCATCTGCCATATGCTCATAGATCTTACCATGATGTTCTTCGCTAAAGAAGAAGCCTTCAGGCAGACTATGCGCCGTACAGAAATGCCACTCTCCGGTATTCTCGCTACGGATGATGATGGGCAGCGGTATGCTCAGATGCTTTCCTTCATAGGATGCGATATGCCACTCATAGGCATCGGCTAGGTGCTCAAGGACAATCTCTGGGATGTCCAGTTCCTTGCCGTCACCACTCTCTTCGGCCAACACCGGCATCGGCAGCAAAGCTACCATCATCAGGAGGATTATCGACTTTAGTTGTTTCATTATTATAAAATATGTATAAGCAAACTTTAACGTTCAGAGCTGTTAGATACTCTGGCGAAGAAAATAGTGTGATGGGCTAAAGATGCCACATAAAACACCATGAATACCAGGAAGAAGGTCAGCATCGTATCATTGTGGTCAAGCAGATAATAGACAAACATAACTGCTAATGCCAACAACAAGCGAAAACCTGATACTGCAGTAAAGAATGTAGGTAGACTATCTGGCGAGTTCAAGGCTACATAACGCCACACTAAGCCAATGGTGACACACACTACAAGGGTGAAAGCTACACTGACAATAACTGGTGTAAGCAGATCAAGAAACCATACCTGCATCACCAGAAGGGTCAGCAGAAACAAGGAAGATGCAACGTATAATCCTTGTCGTATATAGTTCATACTCAGTTTTTTGATATTTTTCACCATACCTTTACTTTACCTTCATTTCTACGCTTTACTTGAGCTCCACGCAGAGACTTACCTGATTCTTCTGCACTTCCACGAAACCACCCAAAATCTCAAGTGAGGTTTTACCCTCTTTATTGAAATACTCTACAACACCTTTTTGAAGTGTAGAGATGATTGGGGCATGGTTGCTGAGTATCTCGAACTGTCCCATCGTACCAGGTACGAGAACACGTTCGGCTGCTCCATCGTATTCAACCTTCTCGGGCGAAACTATTTTCAGATTTAGCATAGGATCATTTTACTTTTTATGCATTAGCTGCTTCGAGCAGTTTCTTTGCCTTCTCCTTTGCGTCTTCGATAGTTCCTACATTGAGGAAAGCCTGCTCAGGCAGATCGTCAACCTCTCCGTCGAGAATAGCATTGAAGCCCTTGATTGTCTCTTCGATAGGTACCATAACGCCAGGGAGACCTGTGAACTGAGAAGCCACAGAGAATGGCTGAGAAAGGAAACGCTGTACGCGACGAGCACGGTTCACCGTCTGCTTATCCTCATCTGAAAGTTCATCCATACCAAGGATAGCAATAATATCCTGAAGCTCTTTATAACGCTGCAGAATCTGCTTAACGCGCTGTGCACAGTCGTAGTGAGCCTTACCTACAATCAGAGGATCAAGAATACGAGAGGTAGAACCCAATGGATCTACAGCAGGATAGATACCTAGCTCAGCAATCTTACGATCAAGCACAGTTGTTGCATCCAAATGGGTAAATGTTGTAGCAGGTGCAGGGTCAGTCAAGTCATCTGCAGGCACATAGACAGCCTGTACTGATGTGATAGAACCCGTCTTGGTAGAAGTAATACGCTCCTGCATCAAACCCATTTCTGAAGCTAGCGTTGGCTGATAACCTACGGCTGAGGGCATACGGCCCAACAGAGCAGACACCTCAGAACCAGCCTGAGTGAAACGGAAAATATTGTCGATGAAGAACAGAATATCGGCAGCGCCACCATTCTTACCTCCTCCATCGCGGAAACCTTCGGCAACTGTCAGACCTGAGAGTGCTACAGAAGCACGTGCACCAGGAGGCTCATTCATCTGACCATACACAAGTGTAGCCTGACTCTTCTTTAACTCTTCCGGATCAACCAGTGAGAGATCCCACTTACCCTGAGCCATCGCTTCCTTGAACTTCTCACCATAACGGATAACACCTGACTCGATCATCTCTCGGATCAAATCATTACCCTCACGTGTGCGCTCACCTACTCCTGCAAACACAGAGAAGCCGTTATGACCCTTTGCGATGTTGTTGATCAGCTCCATGATAAGCACCGTTTTTCCAACACCGGCACCACCGAAGAGTCCAATCTTACCACCCTTCATGTAAGGCTCCAGAAGGTCAATCACCTTAATACCCGTAGCAAGAATCTCTTTCTTTGTAGAAAGTTCCTCAAACGTAGGAGCCTCACGGTGAATGGGATAGGCACCCTCCATGTCGAGCTGTTTCATACCGTCGATAGGCTGTCCGATAACGTTCAGCATACGACCTTTAATCTGATCGCCGGCAGGCATCACAATAGGTGAGCCCATCGGGATCGCCTCCAGTCCACGATGCAATCCATCAGTATTGTCCATAGCCACACAACGCACCGTATCTTCGCCGATGTGCTGCTGCACCTCGACAATCAGGTCGCGCCCGTCACCACGATCAATCTTCAGAGCATCATGAATCTTTGGCAGCACTTTCTCAGCTTCCTGACCTTCGGTATCGAAAAAAACATCGATAACCGGGCCAATAATCTGGGAAATGTGTCCAGTAATTTGTGACATAAGCGTTAATATTTTAAGTTACTTGTTTGTTTTATAGTTCTCTTTCTAAATAGAGCTGATTGCAAAGATAATCATTTTTCAGGAAACAGCGAACTTTTTTAGATTTATTATACAAAAAACAGCAATTATTTCCTTAATGCGATATTATAATTGTAATATTGGCTATTTCCAGTGACGTCTTCTAGCACCTTAACAAACGGCGGGAACTTAACACTCTCCTGTTCTGCAACTCCTTTCGATTGAAGAATGACAAGGTCGTTTATAGGCTCAAGGAAAGTGTCAATCTCAAAATGCTGTCCTTTCCAGATAAAACTCTGGCGTCGCTTGCGAATAGTCTGACGATATGGATCTGCCTGCTGCAACATCTGCTCATAGAGGTTGTTGTCGACCTGACGTTCTGTCTCTATCTCCTCTGTATCAGAGATAGCCTTCTTCGAACGATGGACATTGACGATCTTCCCCCCACTCCACTGACGGCGACGCAAACGGACCTCACACCCTGGCTCTGCCACCAGATAGGTCTGCGTAATGTCGCTAACGATAGCTCCTGGTATCTCACCTATTACTTCAACCTTATAAAGACGTTCCTTCTCAAACGGTTGCGGCAATCCGAGTACATTACTGATTTCCTTGATTACGCGTCCTAACTTGGCATTAAAGTCATCGTGATTATTAATCACACGCAGATGAGAATGACCAGACCATGCATTGATGACCTTCTTATCCAACTCACGAGCCAAGCGCAGCCCTTCTTCGTCTGCTTTCTCGTAACGAGTGGCATTAGTGGCTGTCGTATAATACTGTTCAGCGCCATCTGCAGCACTCACCAAGTGGAGCACGGCATCATAACGCTCGCGCAAACGTCCGGAATCCGTACTTGCCATTGTGGTTATCTCTTCCCACTCTTCTGGTTTGATATAAGCGGAAATGTCCATCGCACCACGATCACAGACTACAAGCACAGGTTTCGTGCAGACTTCTGCCAGGCGAACAAACTGATCTTCAAGTGATAATTGTGTCTCCAGAATAGCACGCTCACCTTGATAGTAAAGTTGGCGATTGGGGGTAAGATAATTCCAGCCGCCAGTACTATAAAGCGTCGGAACCTCAGGAACGGTAAATACTTTATAACCCATTCCTGAGAAATACTCGACGATTTTTACAAGTGCTGTGGTCTTGCCAGCACAAGGACCACCCGTCAGAACTATTTTCTTTATCTCCGGCATTATATGCTTAATTCATCCAACACCTTGATCAGTCGTCTGTCGAAGCGCTTATCAGTACGAATGGCCTCCGAGAATGGCACATAGACCACATCGTTATTGCGCACACCCACCATGATGTTGCGCTGTCCTTGCTTGATGGCTTCGATGGCACCTACGCCAGTGATAGAGGCGAGAATACGGTCAAGGGCTGTAGGTGAACCGCCACGCTGCAGGTGACCCAGAATAGATACACGTACATCGAACTCAGGGAACTCATGTTTCACACGATCGGCATAGTATAAGGCGCCACACTTGGGACTCTCTGACACAATGACGATACACGACTTCTTTGACTTACGGATACCACGACCCATGAACTCTGCCAACTGGTCCTCGTCAGTCACCTCTTCAGGAACGATAGCTGCTTCTGCACCACAGGCAATCGCACAGTTCTGCGCCAAGAAGCCTGCATCACGCCCCATCACCTCCACGAAGAAGATACGCTCGTGAGAGTTCGCAGTATCACGGATTCTGTCAACACACTCCATGATGGTATTCATTGTCGTATCGTAGCCGATGGTATCATCAGTGCCATAGAGGTCATTGTCGATGGTACCGGGGAGTCCGATTACGGGGAAATCATACTCCACGCCAAATTTCCAGGCACCTGTCAGTGATCCGTTTCCACCGATCACGACCAGAGCATCGATCTCCTCTTTCTGGATGGTCTCATAAGCCTTTGCCATACCCTCTGGAGTCATGAATTCTTTTGAGCGAGCCGTCTTCAGGATTGTACCGCCACGAGTAATGATACCACTCACATTCTCTGTGGTAAAAGGTTTCACTTCATCGTGGATCAGTCCTTCATAACCTCTATAAATACCTTTGATTTTAAACCCGTTGTAAATTCCTGCGCGGGTGACAGCACGGATGGCTGCATTCATGCCTGGAGCATCACCTCCTGAGGTGAGGATTCCAATTGTCTTGATCTTTGCCATAATGCATTAATTTATAAAAATAGTTAGTTATACATTACAAGTTCTGTCATGAGCACAGCCAGACCTATCACCCAACCTACCATAACTTTCGGTGACAAGTTCTTCACATACCAGCTCACATGCATATGTTCCATCTTCATCAGTGCCAGACCACTAACTGATCCCACACATAGCAGGCAACCGCCTACAGCCGTTGAAAACGCCACAACCTTCCAATAAGCTCCATTAACGGCAAACTGACTCATATATTCTGTATCGGCTACCAGCGTTAATTGTTCACTATTCAATACTGGATAGAGTGAAATGTCACTGATGGCTATGGTGAATGTATCCACAAGACCACTCAACAAGCCTGACACTACGCCTAACACCCAGATGTCATGCACGTTCTCGTCAATCCACTCTGCCACATCAGCAAAGACACCTGTCTCAGTCACCACACCCATTGCCAGCATAATACCCATCACAAAAAGGATCTGCTGCAACGAGCCATATTGTGTAGCTTTTGGGATATAACGCTGCGACATCTGGTCGGAACGAAGCAGATTACGGTTCATCACCTCATTCACCACCCATAATACAGAAAGTACACACAAAGCGCCAAGGAATGGTGAGAGTTTTGTGATGTTATGAAATGTAGGTATGAACCACAATCCACCAATACCCACAAAGAGCATCAGTATGCGTTGCCATGAGTTCAAATTTGTATCATCACCACGATACGGCATTGGACTCCATTGCGTATCGAGTCTCTCTGGCAATTCTCTACTAATGAGAGCTGTTGGAACCAACCACGCCAGAACTGCCGGCAAAGCCATATACAATGTAAAGTGGGTAGCCGTAATAGCACCTGTTCCCCAAAGTAATAAGCCTGTAGGATCACCGATCACAGTGAAACAACCGCCACAATTAGCAGCAATGACAATGGCAGAGCCGATCAGCATCCGCTGACGGCGATTCTGTACAATCTGACGCATGATGACAAGCATCGTCATCGTCGTCGTCAGGTTATCAAGATTTGCAGAGATTATAAATGTTGCAAAAGTGATTGTCCAAAGTAAACGCTTTGAGTTCCTGGTCTTTATCCATCTTGAAATAAAATCGAAACAACCATTATTATTCAGGATCTCGATAATACTCATCGTAGCCAGAAGGAACATGACTATGCTTGCAGCCCTTCCCACATAATAAAGAAATACATCATTATAGATAAAGTACTTCACCGCATCACTCGTTGGCTCATTTCCTGCCAAAAAAGTCAGATATTCCACCGCATGATGAGCCATAACGAAATCGGTTCCATAGCATATATAGACCACCCATCCAACAGTGCCGATAAAGACAGCAATGGCCGCTTTGTTCACACCTGTCAGGTGTCCGGTGGCAATCACCAGGTAGCCCAGTAGAAGTAATATAACAATAATCAGTGTCATTGGTCTATGTACATTATGGCTACAAAAGTACGGAAATATTTCTTAATTAACAAATATTTCAAGAAAAAAAACACAAATTTCAGTAATAGATAGTTCTGACGTACGATTCAAATCGGTTATGTACTCTCTCCTTGCAAACCATCTTTTATCTCGAAAGACATTCCCATTAAGGGTACAAATTGTTCCCACGTTGGGAATGAAATGTTCCCACGTTGGGAACAAAACATTCCCAAACTGGGAACATAAAACGAATGCGTATCTTATCTCTTGCTATTCCTATTCGAGACCGAAGAGAATCTTCAGACCGCCATCTACACCTGAGAAGCCCATAAAAGCTAACGATAACAAACCAGCAGAAAGCATCACTATCGCCATACCCTGCATACCTTTAGGTATCTTCACCAACTCCAGCTGTTCACGCATGCCAGCAAATACCGTCAGTGCCAGTCCGAAGCCGATGGCTGTAGAGAAGGCATAGACAACTGACTGCAACAGATTGAAGTCTTTCTGGATCACCAGGATAGCCACACCAAGTACAGCGCAGTTGGTTGTAATCAGCGGCAGGAAGATTCCTAATGCCTGATAGAGTGCAGGCGAAACCTTCTTCAGCACAATCTCCACCATCTGCACCAGTGAGGCGATGACGAGGATGAAAGCGATCGTCTGCAGATACTGCAAGCCGAAGGCATCAAGCAAATATTTCTGAACAAGCCAGGTGACGATGGTGGCAAGTGTCAGCACGAAAGCAACAGCTGCCGACATACCCAGCGAGGTATCAATCTTCTTAGATACGCCAAGGAACGGACAGATGCCCAAGAACTGTGACAACACAATGTTGTTCACGAAAATGGCGCTAATGAAAATCAGTATATATTCCATAACTTAACTTCTTATTTTGTTCACTATGGCAATGAGGAAGCCGAGGGTAATAAATGCACCTGGAGGCAACACGAAGAGCAGGATATTATAAGTTTCAGGCAACAAGGTTAGTCCGAAGACAGAGCCATTGCCTAAGAGTTCACGACAGATACCCAAAAGGGTGAGTCCGAGCGTAAAACCAAGTCCAATACCAATACCGTCAAAAAGTGAAGCTACTGGAGAGTTCTTGGCAGCGAAAGCCTCCGCACGACCAAGGATGACACAGTTTACCACAATCAGCGGGATAAAGAGTCCGAGCGACGCATCAATATCAGGCAGGAAAGCCTTGATGACAAGTTGCAGGATTGTTACAAAAGCTGCAATCACCACGATAAATACAGGAATACGCACCTTGTCAGGTGTGATCGACTTCAGACAAGAGATCACGAAGTTGGTGCAGATGAGCACAGCCATCGTGGCTAAGCCCATCGACATACCATTCATAGCAGAGGTGGTGGTAGCCAGCGTGGGACACATACCAAGCATCAGGACGAACGTGGGGTTCTCCTTGACGATGCCGTTTTTAATAATCTGTATTGCATTCATATATTAATCCTCCTCTTCATCATCATGTTCTTTTTCTTGTTTCGTAGCGCCGCTTTTAGCATCAACGGGTGTTGCCTTGTAAGCACTATATGCATTATTCACCGCAAGCAGGAAAGCACGACTGGTAATCGTTGAGGCTGTGATGGCATCCACCTGGCCTCCGTCTTTCGAAACGACGAGAGGTTCCTTCGGATCCTTACCGATGATGTCACCCTTCTCACCCTTCTGGAACCATTTATCTGCCTTGGCACCAAGCCCTGGAGTCTCCGCATGCTCAAGCAAAGTATATCCCAGCACTTTTCCTTCAGTATCAAAACCCACGAGCACTTTCAGATCACCGCCAAAGCCACCTGTGGTGCTTTCAACAGCAGCCCCGAGGTCCTTACCCTCAGCGTCCTGGGTCTGATAGATAATATAAGTGAGTTCCTTGCCCTTGGCATCATTCTGCTTCACCGTATCGGTTTTAGCCACCTTAATATCGCTGACACACATCACACTTTTGATGCCGTCGGCGAGTGCCTTTGCCTTCTGCTCGGCAATAGGACCTTCTGTCAGGTGATTCACATATGCAAGGATACCACCCATGATGACTGCCACTCCTGTGAGTACCAGTACCATATTCGTCAAAGATGATTCTAATTTCTTCATACGTCTGGTCCTCCTTTAGTTCTTTGCAGGCACTTCACCGAAGCGCTTGGGTTTCACATAATTATTAATTAGTGGTGTGAACGCATTCATGATCAGGATGGCGAACGACATACCTTCCGGATAAGCACCCCAGTTACGGATCACGACTGTCAGGAAACCGATAGCTACACCATAAATCAGCTGTCCCTTCGGCGTCATTGGTGAGGTTACATAATCCGTAGCCATAAAGATGGCACCCAGCATCAGACCACCAGAGAGAATCACAGAGATGGGATCAGCATAGGCAGGATTAGCCAAATGGAGCAGTCCGGCAAAGACAAACACAGTACCGATGATCGATACGGGAATGTGCCAAGTGATGATCTTCTTCCATAACATATAAACCAAGCCGATGAGCAGTGCTAAAGCACATATCTCACCCATCGCTCCGGCACCATCTGGATGATTACCCAAGAAGAGTTCAAGGGATGAAGGCAGCTGATCTAGCACCGAGGCATCATCATTCTTAATAGCCCACTTCATGATAGAAAGTGGTGTGGCACCCGTCTCAGCATCGAGATAACTGCCAAGTTGACCAGCTTTCGGCCAGGTAGTCATCTGTGCAGGAAATGCTACCAGCAGGGCTGCACGTCCCACAAGGGCTGGATTAAAAAGATTATTACCCAGTCCTCCGAAAGTCATCTTGGCAACACCTATGGCGAAAAGCGCACCGATGAGTATGATCCAGATGGGGAGGTTTGAGGGAAGGTTGAAAGCCAGAAGCAGACCAGTAAGGATGGCCGAGCCGTCCATAATGGTATTGCGCTCCTGCTTCAGAATATACTTGCTGATAGCCCACTCGAAGAACACGCAGGCTGCCACACTCGTTGCCGTAACGACAACAGAACCCAGGCCAAAGAAGTAGAACGACACGAACAGAGCAGGCATCAAGGCGATAATCACGCCATACATATTGCGCTCTACAGTATCAGTGCCGTGGGCGTGTGGCGATAATGATACAATTAATTTTCCCATTGTATTTTTATCTTTTACTTTTTTACTTTTTTACTTTTTAGCAGCAGAACGACTGCGGATAATTCCCATGACAGTGCTCTTACCCTGACGGATACTATCGAGCAGCGGACGATGAGCCGGACATGTGAACTGACACGAGCCACACTCAATACAGCTGACAATATCTTCATGCTCAGCACGTTCCCAATTCTGAATCTCAGAAATCTTGGCAAGCAGATAAGGTTCAAGTCCCATCGGGCAAGCACCCACGCACTTGGCACAACGGATACAAGGCTGAGGTTCCTTTCGGCGCGCCTCATTGCCGGATATAACTGTCACTGAGTTGGTTCCCTTACAGATAGGTACTTCGACAGATGTTAAGGCTTTACCCATCATCGGACCACCCGCAAGCAACTTATTGTCACCTTCAGGCATACCACCACAGGCATCAATCAGGTCCTTCATCGGCGTTCCCATACGCACCAGGAAATTTCCTGGATTTTTAATTTTCTTTCCTGTTACGGTGGTATAACGCTCAAAGAGAGGTTTATTCTTCATCACCGCCTCATAGACAGCGAAAGCTGTGCCTACATTCTGTACGATAGCACCTACATTCACAGGAATAGCAGGAGGAGCAGGCACCTGACGACGGATCACAGCATCAACAAGTTGTTTCTCTCCACCCTGCGGATAACGCTGTTTCAAAGGCACCACCTCTACAGTATAGGCAGAGCCATTAAACTTCATGGCACATTTTTCTGTCATCAGTTCGATGGCAGGCATCTTATTCGTCTCAATGCCAATATAACCTGTAGTTACCTTAGCAGCTTTCATCAACAATTCCAGACCAACAAGAATCTCATCAGCCTTCTCCATCATCAGACGAAAATCGGCGGTAATATAAGGCTCACATTCTACAGCATTAATGATCACACATTCTGCTTTGGCTGTGGGTGGAGGTGTCAGCTTGATAAAGGTAGGGAAACAAGCACCACCCATACCAACAACACCAGCATTCTTGATCCTATTAATTATTTCCTCAGAAGTAAGATCTGGATGAGCCTCTACAGTCTCTAATTTATCGGAACGATCAATACTATCTTCCCATTCATCACCTTCTACATTAATTATAATAACAGGCTTACGATAACCAGTTGCATCAATAGCTGTATCAATCTTAAAGACGGTTCCGCTAACAGATGAGAAAATAGGAGCTGACACAAACCCACCGGCTTCTGCAATCATGGTTCCTACTTTTACCTTATCCCCTTTCTGAACAACAGGCTTAGCAGGGGCACCGATATGCTGCCCAAGAGGGAACATGGCCTGCTTGGGGAGCGCAGCCACCTGAGTCACAGCATCGTGGGTCAGTTTATTCTCTTCAGGGTGTACACCACCTATACGAAATGTTTTGATATTCATAACGAAGTTCTCCTTTCTTATTTAATGGAAATAGAAGATTCTGTATCCAGAAAAGCTCCACGGGAAGGTTTCTTCTCAACGGGCTTCTGCTCATCTGGTGCCTCTAGCTCTTCAACGGATTTAGGAGTTACTACAGGTTTTTGAGCTTCTTTCGGCTTCTCAACAGAAGCAGATTTTGGAACTTCTGGCTCTTTGGGTTTAGGAGCTGGTGCAGGTGTGGGGAAATTCACATCGCGGATAGCTTTCGTAGGACAGACTGTCACGCACTTACGGCACAAGCGACACTTGTTGAAGTCGATATATGAACAGTTACCTTCAACTGTAATAGCGCCAAAAGGACATTCCTTCTCGCACTTGCCACAACCGATACAGCTGACCTTACAAGCCTTCATTGATACAGCGCCTTTATCCTTATTGACACAAGACACGAAGACTCTCCTACCCTTCGGACCTTTCTTACGAAGCTCGATGATATGACGTGGGCAAGCCTTTACACAAGCTCCACAAGAGGTACACTTACCCTCGTCAACCTCTGGGATACCAGTATCAGGATTAACATGGATGGCATCAAACTGACAAGCAGCCTCGCAATCGCCACAGCCTAAGCAGCCAAAACCACATGCTGTCTCTCCAGCACCACAGGTATGCATTGCGGCACAAGTACGTAGTCCTGCATACTCAACAATGCGAGGGCGATGCTCACATGTACCATTACACCTCACAACAGCTACCATCGGCTCGGAGTTAGCTATAGCCATTCCAAGCAGGTCAGCCACCTTTCCCATTGTCTCGGCTCCACCAACAGGACAGAAGAGTCCCTCAAGGCTTCCTGCATCAGCACCTTTCACCAACGCATCAGCCATACCGCTGCAGCCTGGGAATCCACATCCACCACAATTAGCGCCAGGTAGCACTTCGCTGACCTGCGCAATGCGAGGATCCTCATAGACAGCAAATTTCTTGGAGGCAGCAAACAGCACAACGGCTGCTATCAAGCCGATAGCTCCTAAAACAATTACTGCAATCAAGATAAAATCCATAATGCTTAAATATTTGCTTTTGTTTTAATTAAATAATCATTCTATTGAGAAGGCTATCTTCTGCTGGATCCTGTCACGCAAGAAATATAGCGCCACATAATACGGTACCAATGCCAAGAGAGAGACAAGGGCAGCAATGCCTTCTTCTGAGATCAACTTCAACATAATCAGAAGCACAGAAACGAGTATCAGGAAAGGAACTCCAAAACTTAGCAATAATGCCTTGTTTGCCACATCTCGTGAAGCACTGACAACAACGCTGTCACCCACTTTCAGTTGAGATATATCTCTTACATTCATTACATCAATGATCTTCTCTTTTGATTCGGACGCATTGCAATGACCTGCGACTTTACAAGCCGCACAAGCAGATGTTTGAAGAATCCTCACTTGCACACATCCTTCATGAATGGATTCTATAATACCCGAATGGCTAATTATATTACTCATGAGCTTATCTTAGTAGGCCTCTTTTTGCAAACTCAACTTTGCAATTGCAAAGATACAAAATAATTGGGAATAAACAAGCTTATTTATTTTTTTTTCGCAAAAATAATCGTAATCGTTTGCATTTATAGAGGATTTTTTATACTTTTGCCACGATTTAGATAAATAAGAACAATGAACACCAACGAACAGACCTTACAACAAATCGAAAGAGCCATCCGTAAGATTGCAGACAAATTTCCTGCTGCGGAGGAAGCATCAATCATGACCGACATTCACATTCGTGTTAATCAAGAGACGGGTGAAATGGTGGCCTTTAATGATGATGACAATGAAATTAACCGTTGTGTTATTGAACAATGGATCAATAACACAGAAGATAATTTCTATGAACAGATTGTCTCTGTTATCAGAAAGAGTCTAATGAAACACAAGGATATCATAGAGCACATGTCAATTCTCAAACCGTTCTCCTTTGTTTTGGAAAATGACGACAAAGAAAGTGTGGAAGAGTTATATCTAGTGGATGATGAAACTGTCATTATTGACCCCGACCTGATGGAAGGTCTAGACAAAGAGCTGGATGCCTTTCTGGAAAAGTTATTGAAAGAATAACTATTCTAGAGAAGTCTCACGCATCACAAATTTTCGTGCTGAATCAATATAATAGATTTCCTCAAAGCGTGTCTTATGTTGTGTCTTGGAATAGTCTAAGAGACGTATTTCGTAATCGCTGGTAATCGAATAGTATTGAATAAACTCTTCTGGATTAATTTCATCGCTCTTATCCTCAATGGCATATAAGCACAATTTATCAACTGGCATATATTCATCATCCAAGGAATATAGCCACAACGAATAAAGATGTGGCGACTCATCTGTAGCAATGAGAATCAATTTTGCACCGATACTCTCTGGCAGACTCACAGCCTTAGGCTCATTACAATACTGGAGCTCGAAATATGAAATAATCTCTTGCGGAACAGGTTTGAAGGCAGGCAGAAATTTGACATAATCCTCAGAGTAACTAATTGGTAGTGTCTGGAGATTCAAGCTGTCATAGAACATTTTCATAGGGTTATCCGACTCTTCCAAATTGATACCCTGCAATTTTAAATGCTCATTAATTTCTACATTCTTCACACTATCTAGTTTTTGCGACAGTTCTTCAGGCGACAATTGTCTCCTGCCACTACATGATAGTAGCAGGAGCATCATCGTCAATATAACTGCCAGTTGCTTCATAAACAGGCCTGTTAAAGTTTAATAGTCTTCTTGGCTATTTTGCTTTCATTCTGCAGACGGTCAAGTGCTGTAACCACATAAGTCCATTTCTCCTTGCCATTCTCATAAGGAAGCTTATAAAAAGGCTCATTGGTTATAGTCATAATCTTCGAAGGATCATTGATATCAATCTTCTCACCTTTTGCAAACCGATAAACGACAAATTTAACGATCTCATCATCCCAGTTCTTTGATTCTGGTGCTGTCCAAAATAAGACATAGTCGTTATCAATCCACATCGGCTTCAGTTTCTTTACCTTCTTTGGAGCTTTATCATCAATAAATGGCATCTCGGGCTGCAGAGCTGGATATTTCCAATACACATTACGCAATGACGTACCATAATTACCTATATTGTCAACAGCAGCCTTTGCATACCAAAGCACAGTTCCTTTCACATAAGGTAACTGTTTATGAAGTGCCATCTTAGCAGGTAGCTGATGAATCTTGGGATTTGTCAGGTCTGCATGTTTAACAGTACGCTCCACGTCTTCACCAATGATCAAAGGACGTCCACTAGCATATTGATTCCACCACTTGATCAGCGTCTCATAGTCAGCAGCTTTATTCCCAATCTCCCAATAAATCTGAGGTACACAATAGTCGAGCCAGCCATTGTTAATCCAAAGTACAACATCTGCATAAAGGTCATCATAGTTTTGAAGACCATTGGTATTACTGCCTATTGGTGAGTTTTTCTTATTTCTGTAAATACCAAATGGTGAGATGCCCACCTTTACCCAAGGCTTTGTCTCGTGTATTGTCTTATAGAACTGTTCAATAAACAAGTTCACATTATAACGACGCCAGTCTTTATGATCCTTGATACCATTTGAATGTTCCTGAAACAGTTCATCATCAGGAATGGTCTCACCTATAACAGGATATGGATAGAAGTAATCGTCCATATGAATGCCATCTACATCATAACGGCTTACAATATCTTTAGCTACCTCACAGATATAGTTACGATTCTCTTCTATACCGGGATTCAAGATAAACAGTTCGTCATAGGCAAAACAATTCATAGGTTTCCTGACAGCAATATGATTGCTGGCCAACTGACGGGTTCCCTTTGTCTTTGCCCTATAGGGATTAATCCATGCATGTAGCTCCATGCCACGCTTATGGCATTCTTCAATCATCCATTGTAATGGATCCCAGTAAGGCTGGGGAGCAACTCCTTGCTTGCCTGTCAGGAAACGGCTCCAAGGTTCAAGTTTACTCTCGTAAAGCGCATCACATTCCGGACGTACCTGAAAAATAATCACGTTTACCCCGTCTTTCTGCAACTCATCAAGCTGATAGCTCAATGTCTGCTGCATCTTAATAGTACCCATTCCTTGGAACTGACCATTGACACATTGAATCCACGCACCGCGCATCTCACGCTTTTGTGCCCCTGCCGTTAAAATACACAAAAGCAGTACTGATAAAAATAAAAATATTCTCTTCATTACTCAAATATATTTTTCCTTTGTTTCTTGGCTTCTTCGTAGGACAACAGTTCTTTTTGTTGAGACTGGTAATCCTCACGCAGATGTTCATACTTCTTAGATAGTTCTTGTTCTATCTGATTATGGTTATTCATAAGTCTGGCCGCAACGAGGGCATTCTGAGAAGCATCCTTCATCCAGACCACAGGACCTGCATATACGGGAGCTATCTTTAATGCCACATGCAATTCACTGGTTGTTGCACCACCAATCATAATAGGAATATCAAGTCCTGCACGTTGAAGTTCTTTTGCCACATTCACCATTTCCTCAAGACTCGGAGTAATCAGGCCACTCAGACCAATAATATCAACATGTTCTTCAACGGCTTTCTTCACAATTTGCTCTGCAGGCACCATCACACCCATATCAATAATCTCATAATTATTGCAGGCCATCACCACCCCAACAATGTTCTTACCAATATCATGTACATCGCCCTTAACCGTTGCCAGCAGTACTTTTCCTGCACTGTTTGCACCTTCAGCCTTCTCAGCCTCTATAAATGGTTGCAGAATTCCGACTGCCTGTTTCATCGTCCGAGCTGTTTTCACTACCTGAGGCAAGAACATCTTTCCTTCGCCAAAACGTTCTCCAACAGTATTCATACCGGCCATCAAAGGACCTTCGATGATATCCACAGCATGAGGATAATGCTGTAATGCTTCCTTTAAATCGTCTTCCAGATAATCTCCAACACCTTTCACCAGCGCTTCCATCAGTCGCTCTTCTACAGAGAGATTTTTTCTGGATTCTGTATTATCAACAGTTTGCCCGGAATGAGTTATCGTACTTGATGCATTCTGCTCAGCAGATAGACTACTTGCCAAGGCTATCAGTCGTTCTGACGCATCAAGCCGCCGATTCAGAATCACATCCTCAATAATATCCAGATGATTTTGAGGTATATCTGCGTATGTTACTTTTGACGACGGATTGACGATACCAAAGTCCATACCATTCTTTATGGCATGATACAAGAATACGGCATGCATCGCCTCACGTATATAGTTATTGCCGCGGAACGAGAAACTCAGGTTACTGACACCTCCACTAATATGAGCACCAGGAAGATTCTTTTTAATCCATGCCGTTGCCTTAATAAAGTCTGCCGCATAACTATCGTGCTCAGCCATTCCTGTAGCCACTGCCAACACATTCGGGTCAAAGATGATATCGAGTGGATTCATTCCAACCTGTTCTGTCAACAAGCGATATGCCCGTTCAGCTATTTCAATACGACGTTCATAACTGGTGGCCTGCCCTTGCTCGTCGAAACACATCACAACGACAGCCGCCCCATAGCGTTTCACATCACGGGCATGCTCCAGAAACTTTGCCTCACCTTCCTTGAGTGAGATGGAGTTAACGATGCTTTTTCCTTGCACACATTTCAATCCTTCTTTGATGACCTCCCAGTCTGAGGAGTCAATCATTACCGGAACTTTAGCAATGTCAGGTTCTGCAGCAATTCGGTTTAGGAAATTAACCATCTCCGTCTTAGCTTCCAGCAGTCCGTCATCCATATTAATATCTATCACAAGAGCACCATCTGCCACCTGTTTACGGGCAATACTGAGAGCCTCGTCATAGTTCTTCTCTTTGATTAGTCGTAGGAACTTACGGGATCCTGCCACATTACAACGCTCTCCGACATTGACAAACTGGACCTCGGGGGTAACATTAAGCAACTCCAGTCCGGAAAGCCACATTGTTTGAGGTTTAGCAACCAGTTGATGAGGCTGTTTCCCTTCAACCAAAGGGCAATAAGCTGCGATAAAGGTCTCATCCGTACCACAGCAACCACCTATAATGTTAACCAGTCCTTCATCCACCAGTTCAGCCATCTTCGGAGCCATTGTCTCTGCAGTCTCATCATAAAGACCCAGAGAGTTGGGTAAGCCGGCATTAGGATAGGCTGAAATATAATAAGGTGCACGTTTTGCCAGTTCCTTCAGGAATGGTTTCATCTGCGAAGCTCCGAAAGAGCAGTTCAGTCCGATAGAGAAAATGGGATAACTGCTGATACTGGCCAAAAAGGCGTCAAGAGTTTGTCCACTAAGCGTACGACCAGCCAGATCACTTACAGTTACAGACAGCATAATAGGTATCTCGCGTTGCCGTTTTTCCATCACTTGCATAGCAGCATCAATAGCGACCTTCGCGTTTAGTGTATCAAAGATAGTCTCAATAAGGAATGCATCAACCCCACCCTCCATCAGACCATCCATCTGTTCCCGATAGGCCACCAGCAATTCATCATAAGTCAGATCTCTTGCAGCTGGGTCGCTCACATCAGGCGACATCGAGCAAGTCTTGTTTGTTGGTCCTACAGAACCAACTACAAAACGCGGTTTTGCTTCTGTACTATATTTGTCTGCGACCTTTCTGGCTAAACTGGCACCTGCGAGAGCCATCTCATAAGCCTCATTCTCCAATCCATAATCTGCTTGAGAGATACGCTGGCTACTAAAGGTGTTGGTTGCAATAATGTCAGCTCCTGCCTCCAGATATTGACGATGGATGTCAGAGATAACATCTGGTCGAGTGATTGAAAGCACATCGTTATTACCTTTCAACTGACCTTGCAGATGCGTAAAACGGTCACCACGAAAATCCTCTTCCGTGAGACCGTAAGTCTGTATCTTTGTACCCATCGCTCCATCAAGGATGAGTATTCTTTCTTTGATGATATCGTCTAGTTTCTTCATTTATATACTTTCATCGCCCTATCCATTTCCCTGCGGTCTTCTTTTTCCTTCAGGGTCTGTCGCTTATCAAACTCTTTCTTACCTTTACAAAGCGCAAGATCCATCTTAGCCCTTCCTTTGCTGTCGATAAACACAAGTAGAGGTACTATCGTGTAACCTGTCTGCTTTGTTGCACTCTCAAGGGCTCGTATTTCCTTCTTTGTCAGCAACAGCTTCCTGTCGCGCTTCATTTCGTGATTATTATAAGAACCATAGAAATAGGGACTGATATTCATACCTTTTACCCATAGCTCGCCATTTATCACCACGCAATAGGTATCCACCAGACTAGCCTTTCCGAGTCGGATGCTTTTTATCTCCGTACCCGTCAGTACAATGCCGGCTGTGTAGGTCTCAATGAAGAAGTATTCAAACGATGCCTTCTTATTTTTAATCTGTACAGGGCTTTTCTTCCTGAGTTGTTCCTGTTCCTTGTTCATATCATTTCTTCAAAATACCATGCTTCAAAAGATCATTGAATCGTTGCGAACTTCTCCAGATGATCATCGATATAGTGTGCGATATCTTCGGTCCATTCCTCCTCATTCTCAACAAACTTATCGTCGAGATCATCAAAATCAGGGTATTGTTCAAAGAGTGCCATAAACTCCTCGTCAGTACACTCCTTCTCTATCTCCTCTCGATGTTTGAGCCATAAAGTATGGGCATCGTATATCAGTTTAGAAGGACCGCGCATCTCCCAAAGCCGAAGCACTTTAGCCAGGGGATTTTTGAAGATGAACGGACCATAGCCATTGTGAATCAACTGCACAAACCCACCATCCATAACCTCCTGATGCAGCACATCCCATGCCAGAAGTGTCATCTGGTCTGCATTCAACTCCGCCATAGTCTCAGGCGTCAGTTCACCACCAATAGCGTCATAGATAGCCTTCACGAACACATTCACAAAGGCATCCATACCTTCCATCGCTGCCTGCTGCAAATCAGCATCTTTTACGATCACTTCTTTCATTGTTTCTTTCTTTAAGTCAGTTCATATACTCCTGTTGGAAGCTGCCGACGCAGCACCTCCAGTTCCACATCCTTCCCAGGCACGATACCATAGCTTCTGAGAATTGTCTCCACTGTCTTACGAGCCAGTTCCGGATGGTTGTTCTCCTCACTGAGATGACAAAGCCAAATGTGCTTCAGGTTTTCCGACATCTGATTAGCAAGAACCTCTCCGCATTCTTTGTTCGACAGATGCCCCGTATTACTGAGGATGCGTTTCTTAAGATATTCCGGATAAGGTCCACTTGACAGCATCTCCACATCATGGTTGGCCTCTATCACTAGATAGTTTGCGCGCGAGATACTTGCACGAATCTCTTCCGTGATGCTACCTATATCTGTTATCACCACAAAGGTGATACCCTCTACCAGAATCTCATAGCCCACGTTCTCGCTGGCATCATGAGGAACAGCGAATGGCTTCACCAGAAAGTCACCCATCTGGATAGGCTCACCTACCACAATCTCCTTTTTCATCTCATCAGCCACTTTCCTTGCCACACAATAGTTGTGGTCAATGCCCATATGCACCTTTTGTGTTGCATAGACAGGCACCTTGTATTCATGGCTAAACGAACCCACCGACTTGATATGATCTGCATGGTCGTGGGTTATCAGCACCCGATGTACTTTCGAGAGCTGTATACCATAGTCCTTACAGGATTTTTTTAGAGAGCGTATGCCAACGCCGATATCTATTATCAAGCCGTCGGTTGCAGTACCAAGATAATAGCAATTACCGCTGCTACCACTTCCAAACGATATGAATTTCAACATGTCTTATTTTTATTTTTCGTGCAAAGGTACAAAAAATTATGTGAAAAGTGTTGGCTTTTCACATAAATTATATCTTAGAATGGCATTCCTACTGCGAAATGGAAAGCAAAGTCCCGACTGAACCTCGGATGGATCAATGGATAGTGGGCTTCATCTTCCGTCTGATAAGCCGGATTGACAGCCTTCATACCCAGGTCAAAGCGTAAGACGAAAAAGTCGAAATTCAGTCGCAGACCAAGACCATAGCTCACGGCCAGATCGGTTATCAGGCCTTTAAAAGAGAACTGTCCGCCAGGCTGTTCGTCATACTGTCTAAGAGTCCAGATATTACCAGCATCAAGGAATGCTGCTCCATTAAACTTCCAAAAAAGATGCGTGCGGTATTCAAGATTCAGATCAAGTTTCAAGTCACCAGTCTGCGTAATGAAGTTAATACGTCCATCCTTGTCCTTATAACGACCAGGTCCCAGGCTTCTCACCGTCCAACCTCTCACACTGTTTGCACCACCCGAGAAGTAACGTTTCTCAAAAGGCAACACCTTGGAGTTTCCATAAGGATAGGCCACGCCCAGTCCTACATGGAATATCAACTGGTCTTTCGAAGCACGCCCCAGAAGGTTACGGGCAAAGTCCACATCTGCTTTCACATACTGGGCATAGGCGATATCGAACACCCTATACTGACCATTAACATTCTTCGATCCACCAAAGATTGCGGTACCCAATCCCAACAAGTTACCAGCCGATTCCACATTCGTTTTCAAAGCCACTCTGCCATTATTATAGGTATAGCCAAAACCCATCTTCATGATAAACAGGTCTTCGTAATTATAGCGAAGGATAACGTTCGAATTGCTGGGATTATCGAGATATTCTTTTCTAAAAGTATCACTTATCCAGGGCATAAACACATAGTTCAGGTCGAGCACATCGAAACGATAGCTGTCTGGTTGTCCTTGTTTTTTCCATAGGTAACGCCAACCGGAAGACAGAACGCGACGATGGAATTCTGGACGGTCCTGAGAGTCATACATCAGAGAGACCTCACTTGTGGCAGTATTTCTTCTGCGACTTTCTGCACTTAGGAAAGGTACAATAAAGCGTGGAAAGGTTAGTCGGCCTTCGATACTGTATTCTATAAAGTCTTGATTACTATAACCTTCCAGTCCACGGATTGCTTCATAGGCACCACGTACTTTCATCGTGAAGGTCTCAGAACCCTTGAAGATATTACGGTTCTGATATGTCAACGAGACGGCTGCGCCAAGATCACCTGAAGTATTCGTACCTTCTGGTTGAAAACTGATGGTCGAGGGCTTATTGGTCTGAATCTGTATCTTCGTATCCAGAAGTGTTGTGTCAGCCACAGGCTGGAAACTGATATTCGTGTATCTCACAGCCCCCAGTCGTCCAAAGTGGTTATATGTGTTTTGCAGCTGACTACTGGAGTAAGGCTGACCTTCCGTCAAGAAGGTATTCTCCTTCAATACCGACGACCGCAGATGGATCACCGAATCATTCAGGGCACCACTCTCATAACTGATATTCCGAATCCGATATCTGCTATGTAGGGTGTCCTTTGCCTCACTGTTAGCACGATAAGGATGTAATATCATGGCCAGTCCCACCTGATGCCGGGCTGAGTCTTTACGAGCCCGATAGGTGATAAACTCCTTATGGAATCTGAAGTAGCCCTGATCCTGAAGAAAAGACGTAATTTGCGAACGTTCAGCATTCAAGGCATCGGTACTGAACTGTAAGCCATTATGAAGTAAAGACTTACGAGAGGTTATCATCCTGGCAATTACAGAATCCTGAATGTCGGTTGTGAAATCACTAATATAATAGGGTTGTCCAGGGTGTAACACATAAAGAGCATCTATCTTACGATGATGCGGTTTTATAAACATCTCCACCTGAGCATCCAGATAGCCTTTATTCTGAAGTGCCAACTGCAGATCTTCACAAGTCTGACGAGCCAGAAGGGTATCATAGATAACTGGTGCCTCACCCATCTGACGCAAGGTGCGATTAATCCATGAGCTGTCCTTACCCGCCAACGCATAAACACCAAGAGGAATCTTGATGGCAGAGAACCAACGGGCGTTTCCTTTCTGGCGCACATAGTTCATCATCTGCGTAGGGTTGATGTCCTGATACTTCCCGTCAGTCATTACCTTCACCTTGTCAAGCATGTAGGTACCTTCCGGCAGATCACGTGAAACCGAGCAGGAACCTAATAGCAAGGCACCTGCCAGAATGGCGAAATATGACCATTTTACGGGTTTCTTCATCAACATTCTTATTTGTAAGTTGCAAAATTACGAAAAAGTTCTTAACTTTGCATCGGAATTAACGACTTTTTTCAAAATGATCAGTAAAAATCAGCAAAAATATATCCGTCAACTAGAACAGAAGAAATACCGCAAGCGTGAAGGCCTGTTTGTGGCAGAAGGAACCAAGGTGGTAGGCGACCTCTTGAAACGCTATACCCCAAAGGCTGTGTTCGCTACGACACAATGGCAGGCACTGGAAGGAATCACCCCACAGGTTCTTACTGAGGAAGAACTGCAACGTATCAGTTTCCAGCAACATCCTCAGCAGGTACTAGCGCTCTTCCCCATCCCATCACAGGACACTTCTGATCCGCTGACATTATTGAGCGACCATACATTGGCGCTTGCGCTCGATGGTGTTCAGGACCCAGGCAATCTGGGAACCATCATCCGCATCGCCGACTGGTTTGGCATCAGCACACTTATCTGTAGCGAGGATACTGCCGATGCCTGGAACCCCAAGGTGGTACAAGCCACGATGGGCAGTCTGGCTCGCGTCAATATCATCTACACCCCATTGACAGATCTGCTCGACCGTCTGCCAGATACCTATCCCGTCTATGGCACCTTCCTGGATGGTAAGGACATCTACAAAGAAGAGCTCACGCCAGGTGGCCTGATCGTTATGGGAAATGAAGGAAATGGTATCTCCGATGAAGTGCGCCAGCGCATCAACCGCCGACTGCTGATTCCTGATTTCCATCAAGGAGAGACGGCAGACAGCCTGAATGTTGCCATCGCCACCGCTATTACCTGCAGCGAATTCAGGCGGAGGGCTGTTCGTGGATAATAACCTTGATCTTTGAGATACGATGACCGTCGAGTTCTGTCACTTCAAATGTGAAGTTCTGGAAGTCGATGCGCTCGTGCAGTTCGGGGAAATCACCTTTTATCTCTAACAGCAGACCCGCCAACGAGTCGGCATCTCCCTCTACTTCTTCAAAAATCTCATCGTCGAGATCAAGAATCTTATATAAGTCGCTCAATAGCGTCTTACCTTCAAACACATAGGTATTCGCATTGATACGAGTATATGGCTTTTCCTCCTCATCATACTCATCGTTGATCTCACCTACGATCTCCTCAAGGATATCCTCAAGGGTAATGATGCCGCTGGTACCGCCAAACTCATCCACTACGATGGCAATATGCACCTTGTTCTCCTGGAAATCACGCAGCAGATCATCAATCTTCTTCGTCTCTGGCACAAAATATGGCGGACGGATCAGCGACTGCCAACGAAAGTTTGACGGCTTCGACAGATACGGCAGCAAGTCCTTGATATACAGGATACCGCGAATATTATCAATCGAACCTTGATAGACAGGAATACGTGAATAGTTGTTCTCAACCACACACTTCAGCACATCGGCAAAGGAAGTACGGAAATCGAGATCAACCACATCCTGACGACTGGTCATCACCTCTTTGGCTGTCTCATCGCCAAAACGCACGATGCCTTCAAGCATATTCTTTTCCTCCTTCAAGTCGTTCTTGTCGGTAAGTTCCAATGCCTGCTCAAGGTCATCAACGCTCAGCACATGATTTTCTTTCTGAACAATCTTCTCTGCCAGCACACCAGAACGAAGCAGGATCGAAGCCAACGGATAGAACAACTTCTGCAACATAATGATACCTGGAGCTGAGAAACGGCAGAACGCCAAGGGATGCTGGCTGGCATATACCTTCGGCATGATTTCACCAAAAAGGAGCAGAAGGAATGTGAGCAATACCGTAATAACCACGAACTCCAACCAATAGGCCATACCAAAATCAATGACATGCGCAATCAAATAGTTGGCCAGCATGATGATGGTGACATTCACTAGAATGTTGGTGATCAGGATAGTGGCTAAGGTGCGTTCCGATTCACGTCGCAACTCGGTTATCTGACGGTCACTTTCGTTTTTCTCTTCATCCATATCATTCAGATCGTTAGGCGAAAGAGAGAAGAAAGCAATCTCCGATCCTGAGGCATAGCCAGAGAATATCAAGAGTACACAAGCAAGTACACCAGCAATAATAGCACCTGTGGTAGGTACTAAGAACTGAACTTCGCTAAATATTTGTTGAAGATAGTCCATTGTCAGAACGGCAGAGCCTCGTCGGGCTTATTGTCGGGCTCAGGTGCCGCAACCGCTTCGTTAGCAGAAGGAGCAGCTGAAGGTTTTGGAGACAGAAGCTCCATGTTGTCAGCCCATATTTCAGTTACATAACGACGCTGTCCCTGCTTGTCATCATACGAGGTGTAGCGGATACGCCCCTCGATATAAAGTTTGTCGCCTTTATGCACATATTTCTCTACAATTTCGGCTAACCTACGCCATAGAACAATAGTATGCCAATCGGTATGATCAGGTACCTGCGTACCATTCTGCAGTGTATAACCACGCTCAGTAGTAGCCAGGCGCACACGAGCCACAGCCACACCCTGATCCACATATCTCACTTCGGGATCCTGTCCCACATTTCCAATAAGCATAACTTTATTCATAGTACATTACATTTTAGCCTTACCTAAATAACGGAATTTAAAGTTCTTACCCTTAGCTGAGGGGAACTGACTGCGCTCATCCACACGCTCACGCAGATGCTCCACGATACGCTCATAGCAGTCCAACCCCGATTCAGCCTTCACACGAGCTACAAACTTGGTATCACGATACTGGAACTTACCTGTACCCGGAACCATCAGCACGCGCTTAAAGTCGAGTGTTCCTTCATACCAGCCCGGGCAGATCTCATTCAATCGGCTCACCACTGGTGAAGCCTGTTTCTGCGCTGGAGTCTCAGGCGCATGTACCGCCTTCTTATCCTTAAAATCCTGCATGGTTGAAGCGTCAGTCTTTATAATGATAAAATAGACACGGGGATGAATCTTATAACGTTTGGGATAAAATACATCACTGGCCACATACTCGCGGATGTCAGCCTCTAACTCAGGATCTACATCGATCTCCTCAATACTTTTTAAAAAGTCTATAGCATCATCTACTGTAGAAACGAGTGTTTCACGGTCAAAATATCTTAAATATAAATTCATTTGATAATGTTGTTTTCCTAAAAGAGCGGAAAACGGGACTCGGACCCGCGACCCCAACCTTGGCAAGGTTGTGCTCTACCAACTGAGCTATTTCCGCGTTTTTCAAAAAATACGTGAAGAGGAGGAGACTCGAACTCCCACGTCGCAATTGACACTACCCCCTCAAA
>CAMJGE010000015.1 GCA_946405145.1 uncultured Prevotella sp. | reverse complement strand
CTACGACCGTCGCTAAGGCTAAGGCCCTGAAGAAGTATGTAGAGCCCCTGATCACCAAGTCAAAGGAGGATTCTACCAACTCTCGTCGTGTAGTATTTAGCTACCTGCAGAACAAGGAAGCTATCAAGGAGCTCTTCTCTACGGTAAGTGAGAAGGTTGGCGATCGTCCCGGTGGATACACTCGTATCATCAAGCTCGGAACACGTCAGGGTGATGCTGCACAGGTTTGCTTCATCGAGCTTGTTGACTTTGATCCAGAAATGGCAAAGGATACCAAGAAGAAGTCAACCCGTCGTTCTCGTAAGTCTGCTCCTAAGGCAGAGGCAGCTGCTCCTGCTGCTGAGGAGGCAAAGGCAGAGGCTCCCGTTGAGGAGACTCCTGCTGAAGAGGCAAAGGCTGAATAAGCAATTGAAAATGCTCTATAAGAGAAGTCTGCATCTATTAGGATGCAGACTTTTTGCTTTTAGGGTTTCCCCTATCTATTTTTGGGGGAATCCCTTTGGTCGTTTGAGGAGATATGTCTATCTTTGCATCGTGAACAATTAAATATTGACGGTTATGAAGAAGTTTTGTTTAGTATCGGTAAGTGCACTCCTGTTGCTTTCCAGCTGTGGAACCTATACAGGTGCTGGTGCCTATTCAGGTGGGATGTTCGGCTCCATCATTGGTTCTGCCATCGGTGGCATCTCTGGAGGACGTCACGGCAGTAATGTCGGAACGTTGATCGGTATGGCTGGTGGTGCCGCAGTAGGTGCCGCAGTAGGTGCCGCAGCCGACCAAGCCCAACAGCGCGAGTACGAGCAATATCAGGCTGACCGTCAGCAGCGGATGGCGGAACGCCAGCGTAACTACGGTGGTCAGGTGCAGCAGTCACAGGTCAACTATGATGATCAGGCTGACAGTGGTTTCGATCCGTCAGGTAGTGGCGACGACCGTCTCTATGGCTTCGGTGAGGATTTCAGTACGACTTCTGCCACTAAGGGCGTTACACTGGCAGATCTGGAAATCCGCAATCCAAGAATTCTGGATGCCAGTCGTGACGGTGAACTGACCCGTGGCGAGGAGGCGAGGATGGTCTTCGAGATCTACAATTGTTCCTCGGAACCGGCCTATCAGGTACTGCCTTCCGTGATCGAGGTAACAGGTAATAAGCATATCCGTATCTCAGAGAACGTGCTGGTGGAGTGTATCCGTCCAGGTAAGGGCATCCGATATACAGCAGTCATCAAAGCTGACAATCGTCTAAAGGATGGCGAGGCAGTTATCAAGATTGGTGTTTTCCAAGGGAATAAGGAAATCACTTCGCAAGCGCAGGAGTTCGTCATTAAGACAAGTAAGCGATAGAGTCATCTATCGCTTACTTCGTTTCTTGTTATGTTCACTTAGGATTTTCCAAATAGGTTTGTTATCAGGACCATCGTTGGTTCCGATGTCAAACTCGGGTAAATGCGATACATCTGCAGGCTTAAAGGGGATAATAGTCGTGTCCCACAGTTCTACCACGACAGGTGCAATACCTTGTGCGATAATACCTAATTCCTGGGCGGCCCTGACAGAGAGGTCTATAATACGTCCCCTGACGTAAGGTCCTCTGTCTGTAACCCTGACGATGACACTGCGCCCATTAGCTGGATTGGTAACTTTGAGTTGTGTACCAAAGGGGTAGGTGAGATGGGCACAGGTCAGTGAATCATGATGCAACCGTTCGCCACTGGCTGTCTTTCGTCCTGTGAACTTCTTGGAGTAGAATGAAGCCTTACCCTCCTCCGTCTGAGCATTTATTTGAGAGGAGAGAGGTGAGAGGAGAGAGGTGAGAGAATACACCCAAGGCGAGAACAAAGCAAATATTAGCGCTATAGCCCTTTGTCTCCATCTGCGATGGCTTTCCTGCCTCTTATGTAATCTCTTACCTCTTACCACTTGTCTCTTTTTAATTCTATTATACCACACCTTGCGCCATCATGGCGTTAGCCACCTTCATGAAGCCAGCCACGTTAGCACCCTTCACGTAGTTCACGTAGTCATCTTCCTTACCGTATTTGACGCATTGGCCGTGAATGTTCGACATGATCTGATGCAGGCGCTCATCCACCTCCTTGCTGCTCCATGCAAGGCGCATAGAGTTCTGTGTCATCTCCAGACCAGAGGTAGCCACGCCACCGGCATTCACAGCCTTACCTGGGGCAAAGAGCTGCTTGGCGGCAATGAACTTATTCACTGCTTCAGCTGTACAACCCATGTTGGATACTTCTGCCACGCACAATGGTTTGTTAGCCAGGATGGCATCGGCGTCAGCGCCGTTCAGCTCGTTCTGGGTAGCGCAAGGCAGATAGATATCGGCCTTCTGCTCCCAGGGCTTCTTGCCTGCAAAGAAGGTGGCACCGTCGAACTCTTCCTCATAAGGCTGGCATACGTCATTGCCGGAGGCACGTAGTTCAAGCATATACTCTATCTTCTCTGCATCGAGTCCGGCAGGATCGTAGATATATCCGTCAGGTCCGCTGATCGTAATGACCTTGGCGCCAAGTTCTGTTGCCTTCTTGGCAGCACCCCAAGCCACATTACCGAAACCAGAGAGAGCTACTGTCTTGCCCTTGATGTCAAGTCCGTGCTCTTCCATCATCTGATGCACAAAGTAGAGGGCACCATAGCCTGTAGCTTCAGGGCGCAGGATAGAACCGCCCCATTCCATACCCTTGCCTGTGAGTACACCTTGGAACTGATGGGTAAGTTTCTTATACTGTCCGAACAGGTAGCCGATCTCACGTGCTCCCACACCGATGTCGCCAGCAGGCACATCCTCGTCAGGGCCGATATGACGATACAGCTCTGTCATGAATGCCTGACAGAACTTCATCACTTCATTGTCGCTCTTGCCGCGAATGCTGAAGTCTGAACCACCTTTACCTCCACCCATGGGTAGGGTAGTGAGCGCATTCTTGAATGTCTGTTCAAAACCAAGGAATTTCAGGATTGAGAGGTTTACCGATGAGTGGAAGCGCAAGCCACCTTTATAGGGACCGATGGCGCTGTTGAACTGCACACGGTAGCCGATGTTTACCTGTACTTCACCTTTGTCATCAACCCAGGGCACACGGAAAGTTACGACGCGCTCAGGCTCAACGATACGTTCAACGATCTTGGCTTTCTCAAATTCTGGATGCTGATTATACACATCTTTGATTGATTCAAGCACCTCTCTCACTGCCTGGAGGTACTCCAATTCGCCTGGATGCTTCTGCTCCAAGGCCTGCATGATTTTCTCTACTTCCATAGTTTATAGGTTTTAGAATGTTGTCATTATGTTATGAATGATGGGGCAAATATAAAAAAAATATCGGTACCTTCCAAGGAAAATACCGAATATTTTTGTTTTAGAGTTACCTTTTGTTAAATCTTTGCCATTGCCTGCTTGATATCGTCGAGGATGTCCTCTACATCTTCGATACCAACAGAAAGTCGGATCAGATCAGGAGCAACGCCAGCCTCGCGCAGCTGTTCGTCACTCAGCTGACGGTGGGTATGACTTGCTGGATGCAGCACACAGGTGCGGGCATCAGCCACATGGGTTACGATATTGATCATCTCCAGTGAGTCCATCCATTTGATGGCTGTCTCACGCGTACCTTTTAAACCAAAAGCTATGACACCGCACGAACCGTTAGGCAAATATTTTTGTCCGAGTTCATAATATTTGTCATCCTTCAGACCACTGTAGTGCACCCAGGCCACCTTCTCGTTGTCATGCAGGAACTCTGCCACCTTCTGGGCATTCTTGCAGTGCTGAGCCATACGCAGATGGAGTGTCTGCAATCCAATGTTCAGCAAGAATGAGTTCTGTGGTGCAGGAATGCTGCCGAGGTCACGCATCAGCTGAGCCACGAGTTTCGTGGTGTAGCCCATCTTGCCGAAGGCCTTCACGTAGGTCAGTCCGTGATACGAATCATCTGGTGTGCAGAGTCCGGGAAACTTCTCTGCATGCGCCATCCAATCAAAGTTGCCGCTGTCCACCACGCATCCTCCTACTTGAGTGGCAAAGCCGTCCATGTATTTGGTGGTAGAGTGAGTCACAATGTCGGCACCCCATTCGAAGGGACGACAGTTGATAGGTGTGGCAAAAGTGTTGTCGATGATGAATGGTACGCCATTCTTATGAGCGATGCGTGCGAACTTCTCGATGTCGAGTACAGCACAACCAGGATTGGTGATAGTCTCACCAAACAAGGCTTTAGTGTTCGGACGGAAGGCCTTCTGGATCTCTTCCTCACTGGCTTCTGGCGATACGAACGTACACTCGATACCAAGTTTCTTCAAGGTTACACCGAAGAGGTTGTAGGTACCACCATATATCTCGTTGGATGTTACAAAGTGGTCACCGCTCTGGCAGATATTGAATAGAGCGTAGAAGTTTGCAGCCTGACCTGATGAGGTGAGCACAGCTCCTACACCACCTTCGAGGGCGGCTATCTTTGCAGCCACAGCATCGTTGGTCGGATTCTGCAAGCGGGTGTAGAAATAGCCCTCTTTCTTCAAGTCAAACAACTGTGCCATCTCGTCAGAGTCGTCGTACTTGAATGTCGTACTCTGAATGATAGGCAACTCTATCGGTTCTCCGTTTTTGGCTTTATAGCCAGCTTGTACGCAGAGCGAGCCCTGCCTTAGTCTCTTTTCCATTTTCTTATTGTTTATACTCTCTCTTATTTCTTAAAGTCCGCGTGCCTTCAACAGACTGGAGGCATCAGGCTGCTTCATACCAGTGAAGTCGGTAAACATCTGCATCAGGTCGCCTGTGTTACCACGACTCAGAATCTTGTCACGCATGTCCTGACCCGTTTCTGGTTTCAGGGCACCACGTTTGGCGAATACGTCAGCGATATTCACAGCCAGCACCTCTGTCCACAGATAGCTGTAGTAGCCTGCTGCATAGCCACCGCCCCAGACGTGATTGAAGTAGTTGGTTCTGTAACGTGGGGGAATCTGGTTGTTCAGCAGTCCCACCTGCTTGAGTGCCTCATTCTCGAACTCTTCAGCCTTGTCGGCTGTTGGGATAGCTGTCTGTGGCAGCATGTGCCAAGCCAGATCGAGACAGGTTGCAGCCAGGTTCTCGCCGAGGGCATAGGCGGTCTGGAAGTTGATGCTTTTCAGCATACGCTCCTTCAGTTCTGCAGGCATCGGCTTTCCAGTCTCGAAGTGACGGGCATAGTGGTCGAACACCTCAGGGATAGAGGCAAACGACTCGTTGAACTGTGAAGGCATCTCCACAAAGTCGCGTGCCACGCTGGTGCCTGAAAGACTGTGGTATTCACAATTTGAAAGCATGCCGTGCAGGGCATGTCCAAACTCATGGAACATGGTTGTCACCTCATCCCAAGTCAGCAGTGAAGGCTTGCCCTCAGGTGCTTTCGCGTTGTTGCATACGTTGAAGATGATGGGTTTCTGGTTCCAGTGGTGACTCTGCTTGGTAAAGGCATCCATCCAGGCACCACCGCGCTTCGATGGCCTGCGGTAGTAGTCGCCATAGAAGAGTGCCATCGATTGTCCGTCCTTATCGAACACCTCGAATACACGCATGTCAGGATGATAGGTGGGAATATCCTTACGCTCCTTGAATGTGAGACCATACACACGGTTAGCGGCATAGAACACACCATTCACGAGAACGCTATCCACATTGAAGTAGGGCTTCACCTCGTCGTCTGAGATATTCAGCATCGCCTTCTTCATCTTTGCTGAATAGTAGAAACGGTCGTAAGGCTCTAAACTCTCGCTGATAGGTAAGGGGTTAGAGGTGAGTTTTGCATTGTGGGCAAACACCTCGATAGCCATTGTCTCCTCATCTGCCTTAGGCGAATACTGTCCAATCAGGTTCTTCAGGAAGGCATACACATTGTCTGGATTCTTAGCCATTGCCCGCTCCAGCGAGTACGATGCGTAGTTGGGATAGCCCATGATAGCTGCCTGCTCGGCACGCAGCTTGGCAATCTCGCATACGATGGGGTAGGTGTTGTAGTTGGGGTTCGTACCATCGGCGCGATGGATCGAAGCCTCATACACCTTCTTGCGCAACTCACGATTGTCGAGGTTTGTCAGTGGAGCCTGTTGGGTGGTGTTCACAATCACGATGGCGTAAGGTGCCTTACCGCCACGATTTTCTGCATCTATGGCGCATTGGGCGATGTCAGCCTCGCTGAGTCCAGCCAGGTCTTCTTTCTTATCAACCCATACCACAGCGTCGTTGGTGGCAGCAGGTACCAGCTCCCCCCATTGCTGCTGCAGGTCAGAGATGCGCAGATTAATTTCTTTCATACGGGCCATCTTGTCGTCAGGCAGCAGTGCGCCCCTGCGTACAAATCTCTTATAGGTCTCCTCCAACAGTTTCTTGTCTTCGCCCGTCAGCGATGCGTGCTGGTTGTCATACACCTGTTTGATGCGCTTAAACAATGCCTTGTTGAAAGATATCTCATTGTCCAGGTCAGTGAGCATGGGCATCACCTGCTTCTCGATCTCACCCAACTCTGGTGTCTTATCAGCCTCTGTCAGCGCAAAGAAGGCACTGCTCACGCGGATGAGCAACTTACCGCTGTCCTCAAGGGGCAGGATGGTGTTCTTGAAGGTTGCAGAGTCAGTACGGCTCGCAATCTTCTTGATGTTGTTACGCTGTTCTTTGATAGCCGCCTCAAAGGCTGGCAGATAGTCGGTTGTCTGAATTTTGCTAAAGTCTAGTGCGCCGTATGCCAGCTTACTCTCTGTCAACAGGGGATTCTCACGCTGTGCCTGTTGGTCTGCGCCGAATGCTGCCATCACGGCAGTTGTCATTCCAATAGCCATAAGTGTTCTTTTAATCATCTTTTTATAATGTTTAGTGCTTAATATCTGAAAGTAAAGTCCTCAAGCGTGCAGATCGACTTCTCTTTGGTGTCTGATGCGAACACGAAGAAGAGGGCGTGCTTGCCTGTCAGGTCGGCTAATGTGGGCACTTCCAATGCCATCTCAGTCGATTCCTGAGGCATATCGGCCTTCAGCTCAATCTTGCCTAACACCTTACCGCCCTGCGACTCCCATGGCCTGTCTGCCATAACGGTGATGGTGCCGTCGATACCCTCAGGTATCAGGCGGAGCAACAACTGCAGATAGTCGCCGTCGTAGCTCTTGGTGAAGTTGAAGTATTTGTAACCCACAATCGAACCATCGGTATTATTTACCACATGGTTGGTGTTATAGCGCAGATCATAGGGAGCATCATACTTGGCCTTGGATGCCAGGGCCTCTTCCTTGCTCATACCAGGCTCGCCGCCATAACTGGCCTCCACGTAAGAGCCGAAGAACTTGTTGTTGGGGTACTCGTGGATCACAGGCTTGGTAGCCGTCAGCCAGCAGGCGATACCAGCCGAGTGGCGCTCGAAGGGATCCAAGCCCTCCAGTGAGAAGCCCTCAGAGGTGTATTCGCCCTCAGAGATCTCCACCTTACCGCCTTTGCCTTCCTCTACCTTTACTTCGATAGGAGCCACCATCGCCTGACGGGCATATTCGTCAGTACCTGTCTGACGGTGATAGAACACATACCATTGGCCGTTGATCTCGCAGATCGAACCGTGCGTATTACCGTGGGCTACAGCCGAGGCGATGGTGTCGCCCTGCTCGTTGATGTCACGGGCACGTCCGTCGATGATCGTACCGCCGTAGGTCCAGGGACCCAGAGGATTGTCGCTATAGCAATAGGCGAGGGTATAGTTGGTTGTGGGGAGTCCGAACTCACCATCTTTCGTGAAGCGGCTGTAGATAAACACATACTTATCCTTGATCTTACGCATGGATGAGGCCTCGAAGAAACGGAAGTCATTGCCTGGCTGCTCTTCGAAGCCGGGTATCATACCATCAACTATCTTAGTGCCGGGTTTAACGGTACACATCGTGGCTGGATCAATTTCGGCAGCATTTGAATGACCAAAGCCCCAGTAGCCATACACACGTCCGTCGTCATCCACAAACACAGCGGGGTCGAAGCCATAGATACCATCCACCTTATTAGGATCGTCGGCGTTCCAGTTGCATACTTCGAAAGGTCCGTCAGGACGGTCGCTCTTGGCAATCAGTCCGTTACGGTAACCCGTCTGGTCGTTGGGGAAGAGCCAGTAGGTCTTCTTGCCTGTCGAGTCGGTGGTCATCGTCACGTCAGGTGCGAAGAGCACATCGGCAGTCTTTGCGGAGTCGAAAGGCTCACCCTTGGCGTTCTTGTCCACCACGAGGATGGTGCCGTCAAAGCGCCAGTGATTCAGATCTTCTACGGGAGCTGACCATACCACCTGGTCGCGACCGCAGTACATCGTTATCAGGTCGTCGTGCGAACCATAGATATACACACGCTGCTTACCAGGCTGGTCTGGATCCTCAAACACGTAGGGCTCTCCGTCGGGTATATGCTCCCAGAGGGGCAGATAGGGGTTGCCAACGGTTGTGAGCTCAGACTTCTTGGTCTCTTCTTGCTTGGTGGCACACGAAGTTCCCAGCATCATGCAACATGCTGCTGCAAGCGTAGTTTTCAGGATGATAGCTTTCATATAATAAATAATGGTTTTAAGTAATGCTCATGCTTTCAGGATGCAAAACTACGAAAAAAAACTCAAAAACTTCTCTTTTATCACGCTTTTTTATTATCTTTGCACTCAATAATTCGCAAACTTCAAACTATAAAATGATTATGACCACAGAAAAACTCATTATGAATGCCAATCCGATTGTAACATTCCTTCAGAAACCGGCGGCATCTTTTACCAAAGCCGACATTATCAATTACATCGTGTCTAACGAGATCCGTATGGTGAACTTCATGTATCCAGGCGGCGACGGCAAGTTGAAGACGCTCAACTTTGTCATCAACGACCTCGATTACCTCGACACCATATTGACTTGTGGTGAGCGCGTGGATGGCAGCAGCCTCTTCTCATTCATCCAGGCTGGTTCAAGCGATCTTTATGTACTGCCTCGTTTCCGCACAGCTTTCATAGATCCGTTTGCAGAGATTCCCACTGTTACGATGCTTTGTTCTTATTTCGATAAGGATGGTCATCCCCTGGAGTCTTCACCAGAACACACGCTCCATAAGGCAGCTGTAGCCTTCACTGAGGTTACAGGCATGGAGTTTCAGGCAATGGGTGAGCTGGAGTATTATGTGATCAGCGATGAGGAAGAGGCGTTCCCTGCCCAGGATCAGCGCGGCTATCACGAATCGGCTCCCTACGCCAAAGCCAATGAGTTCCGTACCCGCTGCATGCAGTATATCGCTCAGGCAGGCGGCAAGATTAAATACGGCCATTCAGAGGTGGGCAACTTCTCACTCGATGGCAAGAACTACGAGCAGAATGAGATAGAGTTCCTGCCTGTACCTGTAGAGCAGGCTGCCGACCAGTTGATGCTGGCAAAATGGATCATCCGCAACCTGGGTTATCAGCTGGGCTACGATATCACTTTTGCGCCAAAGATCACCACTGGCAAGGCTGGCTCTGGTCTGCATATCCACATGCGTATGCTCAAGGATGGTAAGAATCAGATGCTCTCCAACGGTGTACTCTCAGAGGCTGCCCGGAAGATGATTGCCGGTATGATGGATCTTGCGCCAGCTATCACAGCCTTTGGCAATAAGAATCCCACCAGCTACTTCCGTCTTGTGCCCCATCAGGAGGCTCCCACCAATGTGTGCTGGGGTGACAGAAACCGCAGTGTATTGGTGCGAGTGCCCCTTGGCTGGGCTGCTGATGTGGATATGTGTCATGCTGCCAATCCGCTGGAGCCGCAGACCAACTACGACACGAGCATCAAACAGACTGTAGAGATGCGCTCACCTGACGGCTCTGCCGATCTCTATCAGCTGCTGGCAGGTCTTTGTGTCGCCTGCCGTCATGGCTTCGAGATGAAGGATGCCCTTGAGTTGGCAGAGAAGACCTATGTCAACGTGAACATCCACGCTGCCGAGAATGCCGATCGTCTGGCTACGCTGGCGCAACTGCCTGACTCCTGTGTGGCTTCTGCCGATTGTCTCAATCGTCAGCGTAAGGTCTTTGAGGAGCATGGTGTGTTCTCACCTGCCATGATCGACGGCATCATCGCCCAGTTGCAGGCCTTCGATGACAAGACGCTCCGCAAGAATATCGAGAACTACCCCGAGGAGATCCAGAAACTCGTCAATCAGTATTTCCATTGCGGATAAAGTAGAGGAGGTATAAAATTCGGATTCGGGCGGATGACCTGACGTATAAGGGCGGGTGCTCCAAGATATAAGGGCGCCCGCCCTAAATCATACGGGCGGGCGATGCTGACGAGTTGTGCGCACACAAAAGGTAAAGATCTGAAGAAAGTCAAAAATCAGCCCAAAAAATTTGGAACGTATTCAGATTTTTACTGGGCGAAGAGGGGCAGGCACCTTTGCGCCCTGCCATATTGTCGTTTTGTAGAACAACTTTTTTTATAAATTTCTCCCTCACAAAAACTTTTTTTAAAAAAAACTTTGTTAGATAAATAATTATACCTATCTTTGCATTGTGCTTAGGGGAGAAATCCTGAGCAAAATGCATAAGCTTATTATTTCGCGCTTGCCGAAGATGTCTGGAAAACTATTTTGGAATAGCTCGATTTAAGAAGCAGGGGGAATTAAGGAAAGGGTTCACCCACCACAAAAAGCTATGCGCACGCCTTGGCGTGAAGCATTCTTATATGTGGTAGGGGTTCCATTTTCCAGACACGCCCCTTAGGTAAGCGCGTAAGGGTGGTCACGCCATTTTTATGTCCTTTACTTTGCATCACATGTTTAACTTAATAATAAGCGCAATGAAGAAGATTATTTTGTGTCTGGCACTATTTTCCTTTTGCACGTTTGTTCAAGCACAGCGTAAGACGAAGATAGTGGAGCCCGTTATTCAAGAGAATCCTGATACGGGAGGTAAAGTGATTAAAAGGAAAGTGGCAATTGGTCGCTTTAGTAATGAAACACAGTATGCTAAGGGTATTTTCTACGACAAAGAAAATGATCCAATGGGAAAACAAGCACTTGACATCCTGTCTTCCAAGTTGGCAGCCTCAGGAAAGTTTCTTCTTTTGGAGAGAAGTGATCTGGCTGCACTTTTAGAAGAAGCAAAGAAAAGTGATAATGGGTTGGCTACTATTGGTGCCGACTATATGATTATTGGCTCAATTACAGAATTTGGACGTAAAAATGTTGGTAAATCTGGAGTCTTTTCAACCACAAAAAGTCAGATTGTTGAAGCAGCTGTTGCCATCCGTCTAGTCGATGTCTCTACAGGACTCATAATCTATTCAGACGAAGGTAAAGGTTCTGCAGAATTAACAACTAGAACCACTATGGGTGTTGGAGGAAAAGCAGATTATGATGCTACACTTAGTGATAAAGCAATATCTGAAGCTATTGGACAGCTTGTAGAAAACATTATCAACAAGTGTACAAATAAGCCTTGGCGCACATTCTTCTTGTCTTATGATGCTGAAGCGCAGTTAATCGCTGGTGGAGCAAGTCAAGGCATAAAAGCAGGAGATACATTTGCAGTTAAAACAAAAGGAAAGAAAGTCAAGAACCCTCAGACGGGTGTAATGATTGAACTCCCTGGCAAAAAGTTGGGAACTGTAACTGTTATTGATACTGCTGGAGATACTCCAGAAACAGAATACTCATATGTTTCTTTCTCAGGAGACAGTTCTACTATTGATGCAAACAACTTGACAGACTATTACATCGAAGAAATAAAATAGCTTATGAAAAAAGATCTTGTACTTGCTTTATTAGCAATCACCTGCTTTTTAGTAGGTTGTAAAACGAGCTATCCTGTGGCTCAGCAAACAGGGAAAGAAGATATGGCTTATCTTGTTTTCGTAGGTCCACGTCAGACCTATGGCAACGGATCTAAATCTGTTCAGGTTGATGTTGACGGAACAAAGTTTGATGCCAAGGTTGTAAAACCAAAGACAGCAAACAGAAAGGGTACACAGTATGGAGTAGCCACTGGAAACAGACACATCACTGTCACATTTGAAGGTAAAACGATATACAGCAAACAGCTGTTTTTATCTAGTCAAGAAACTAAAGTTATTAATTTGCCATGAGAAAAATATTTTTAGCAGCCATCTGCATGATGGCTTTGGCTTCGTGCCAAACTCAAAAATCTCTTTATTCCTGGTATGATTCTGAGGATGCCACTTATCAGTATACTAAGAGGCTCACGGATGAAAAGTTAGAAAAAGCGATGGCGCAATACCTGAAAGTGATATCTAAGCAAAAGGGTGTGCGTAAAGTTGTACCGCCAGGAGTGAATGCAGAGTATGGATACTTGCTCTACAAAGCAGGAAAAAGGGAAGAAGGTTTAGAACTCCTTAGGAATGAAATCAAGGCCTACCCAGAGTCTGAGAAATTTATATCAAGAATTATTAATCAGTTGGAAAAATGAAAAAGTATATCATATTAGGCTTTATTGCACTTGTAATGTCTTCATGTGCACATCAAATTACAAGAGGAGAACAATATCCGAAGATGTATGAAGAAAAGCCATTGTCAATCGTAATTATGCCTCCAATCAATCAAACTGAGCACGTTGAGGCTAAAGACTATTTTTATACAACGTTATATGCACCTCTTTGTGAGAAGGGTTATTATGTATATTCTCCCATGCTAACAATGGAAATGTTCCAAACTGAAAGTGCATATGACTCTGAGTTATTTATTGATAAAGACCTTTCACAATTCCGTAACGTATTAGGAGCTGACGCTGCTATGTTTACCATTATAAAATCATGGAAACGTAATAACGTCGGCGGAAAATTAACGGCAGGAGTTGAATATATTCTTCGTTCGACTATCACTGGTGAAACTATATATAAAAGAGAAGGTCTTATAAAAGTTGACACAAGTATTAATGGTGGTGGTAGTGCAATAGGTGCTTTAGTTGGTCTTATTGCTACAGCTGTTAATACAGCAGCAACCGATAAAGTCGTAGCAGGTAGAAAATGTACTGCTTTCGTTCTTAGTGACATGCCTGTGGGAAAATACAGCACGATGTACGAAAAGGATCAAAGTCAGCCAGCTGGAAAGAGCTATGTTAAAGCTACAGTAAAATAATCAATAACACTTTATAACAGAAAGGTCACTCACAAGGTGGCCTTTTTTTGTCATGTTGTCACAGGGACTGTCTTTCGTTTCAAGTCTTCATTCGGAATAAGGCACTGTCATTTGTCATAATTGTCATGCTGCCATCTCTGCGTGTAAAAGGCTCGGGAGCTCTATTTTGATTTTGGGCTTCGGAGGAGCGAAAAGGGGCGGCGGATGAACGAAACGGTACTTCGAAGGGCACGAAACGTAATTTCGACGAGGGTGAAACGTAATCTCCAAAACAGGGTGTTAATGCGCAATTGCTGGTATTAAAGGTGGAAATTTCTATCTTTAAGGGGCGTTAAAATTCGTAAGCTACCATGACAATCATGACAAATGACAGTGTCATGATTTGCATGGGAGAGAAATTGGAAAATAACGTGAATGAATCCATATTATATATTATTATTTATAATAATATATAATATGAACTATTTTGTAAGTTTTTATTCGGAACAGGTGTGCTCGGAAGGGTGCTGTCATTTGTCATGGTTCAAGCGTGAAAGGAATGCCTTCTTTGTCTTGAAGGGATATCTTCTACCTGCTGTTCGGATAGTCTCCTCGCAGCATGGAGATAATTCCTTTCCCCTGATGGAGATTATCTCCGTCACTCGTGGAGATGACTTGAATGGTGCGTGGAAATTATCTCTTTCCACCAAAGGAATGCTTTCCTTAATCAGTGCGAACAAGCGTTTGACAGAAAACAAAGGGGGCTCGCCGCTGCGAGCCCCTTGCTTTTCAAACCTAACCAAAAAACTAAAAACCAATATGAGAAAACTATTCAAATGAAACAACTAACGTATGAATCTTAAACCTGATGCAAAGATACGGCGATTTCTGGTTGAATGCAAGAATTCTGCAAGAATCTTTGCAGACTTGTTGCGACAGGGTAGGCGGATTGCGACAAAGTGAGGGCGATGGGGTGGGAACGTGTCGTAAGAGCACAAAAAAAACTGCCGTTGGTTTTGCGTTTTCGACTTTTTTGCTTACTTTTGTAGCCAGTATGGAAGAAACAAGCAAGATACCACAGGAGTGGAACAAATTTTATCTGAAGGATGTGTCGTTTGTGAACCTGATGACGCGGCGCATCTTCAATGTGCTCATCGTGGCTAACCCCTACGACGCCTTCATGCTGGAGGACGATGGGCGAATCGATGAGAAGATCTTCGACGAGTATATGGAGTTGGGTATGCGCTACCCACCGACCTTCACACAGGTATCGACAACAGAGGAGGCCAACGAGGTGCTGCGCACGACGGATATCGATCTCGTGATCTGTATGCCAGGTAATGCCGACAACGATGCCTTCACGGTGGCCCGTGAGGTGAAGGCGGCTCATCCCACCATCCCTTGTGTGGTACTCACGCCGTTCTCACATGGTATCACCAAGCGCATCGAAAACGAGGATATGTCGGTGTTCGACTATGTGTTCTGCTGGCTTGGCAATACCAACCTCATCATGTCGATCATCAAGCTGTTGGAGGACAAGATGAACATTGAGCACGACATCAACGAGGCTGGTGTGCAGATGATTCTGCTGGTGGAGGATAATATCCGCTTCTACTCATCAGTGCTGCCCAACCTCTATAACTATATCCTCGCCCAGTCGAAGCGGTTCTCTACTGAGGCACTCAATCCCCATGCCGCAGCGCAGCGTAAGCGAGGTCGCCCCAAGGTGGTGCTTGCCACCAACTATGAGGAGGCGATGGAGATCTACGAGAAGTATCATGATAATACTCTCGGCGTGATCTCTGATACCCGCTTCCCCATGAAGACGGTGCCTGGTCGCCTCTCGCATGTGGAGGAGGGTGATCCTGAGGCTGGTCTGAAACTGTTGCGTGAGATCCGGCGCCGCGATGAGTACGTGCCTCTGATCCTCGACTCCTCAGAGACCATCAATCGTGCGAAGGCTGAGGCTGAGGGTTTTCATTTCATCGACAAGAACTCCACGAAACTGAATGTGGATCTGCATAAGCTCATCGAGGAGCACATGGGATTCGGTGACTTCATCTTCCGTGACCCTGTGACAAAACAAGAGGTGGCTCGCGTAACGTCGCTGAAGGAGTTGCAGGATAACATCTTCAAGATTCCCAACAACTCGATGCTCTACCACGTGTCGCGCAACCACATGAGCCGTTGGCTCTGTGCGCGTGCCATCTTCCCTGTGTCGGCTTTCCTAAAACATGTCACTTGGCATAAGCTCCAGGATGTGGATGCCCACCGACAGATTATCTTCGATGCCATTGTGCAGTATCGCCGTATGAAGAACATCGGTGTGGTGGCTGTGTTCGACCGCCTGAAGTTTGATGCCTACAGCCATTTCGCCCGAATCGGCGAAGGCTCGTTGGGTGGTAAAGGGCGTGGTCTGGCTTTCCTCGATAACATCATCAAACGGCATCCGGAACTGAACCAGTATGAGAATGCCCAGGTGACAATTCCTAAGACGGTGGTGCTCTGTACCGACTTCTTCGACGAGTTTATGGAGAAGAACAATCTCTATCCCATAGCACTGAGCGATGCACCCGATGAGGAGATCTTGAAGCATTTCATGCATGCTCAGTTGCCCGACTCGCTGATAGCCGACTTCTTCACCTTCTTCGATGCCGTGAAGTCGCCTATTGCCGTGCGCTCGTCGTCGCTGTTGGAGGATGCCCACTATCAGCCTTTTGCAGGTATCTATTCCACCTATATGATCCCTTATCTCAACGATAAGTATGAGATGCTCCGTATGCTGGCGTGTGCCATCAAGGGTGTGTATGCCTCAGTGTATTACAAGGATTCAAAGGCCTACATGACGGCTACGCAGAATGTGATCGACCAGGAGAAGATGGCTGTGATATTGCAGGAGGTGGTAGGTAAGCGCTATGGCGACCTGTATTATCCTAACTTTTCTGGTGTGCTGCGTTCACTCAACTATTATCCCATTGGTGAGGAGACGGCAGAGGAGGGTATTGCCTCGCTTGCCCTCGGACTGGGTAAGTATATCGTGGATGGCGGACAGACGCTCCGTGTGTCGCCTTATCACCCCACACAGGTGCTTCAGACCTCAGAGATGGAGACAGCCCTCTCAGAGACACAGACACGTTTCTATGCCCTCGATATGTCGCATGTGGGCGATGATTTCAAAGTCGATGATGGCTTTAATATTAAAAAGGTGCGTGTGAAGCAGGCAGCTGAGGATGGTGCCCTGACGTATATCGCCTCTACATTCGATCCCGTTGACCAGATTATCCGTGATGGTATCTATGAGGGTGGACGCAAGATCATCTCTTTCTGTGGCGTGCTGCAGCATGGGGTGTTCCCACTGCCAGAACTGCTTCAGATGACTCAGAAGTTAGGTTCTGAGGAGATGAAGCGACCAGTGGAGATTGAGTTTGCCTGCAACCTGAACGATGATCGCACGGGCGAGCTCTATCTGTTGCAGATTCGTCCGATTGTTGACTCCAAGCAGATGCTTGACGAGGATCTGGAGGCAATACCTGACGATACCTGTCTGTTGCGCTCTGCCAACTCGTTAGGTCACGGCATCTCTGAGGATGTGACGGATGTGGTATATGTCAAGGCTGGCGATGACTTTACGGCAGCTGAAAATCCCTATATCGCTGATGAAATAGAACAGATCAACCGTCGTTTCCTGGATGAGGATAAGAACTATGTGCTGATAGGACCGGGCCGTTGGGGCTCCAGCGACTACTGGTTGGGCATTCCCGTGAAGTGGCCTCATATCTCTGCCGCCCGAGTGATAGTGGAGACGGCACTCAAGAACTATCACGTGGATCCCTCGCAGGGTACTCACTTCTTCCAGAACCTGACGTCGTTTGGCGTGGGTTACTTCACCATCAACACCTTTACGGGCGATGGTATCTTCCAGCAGGAAGTGCTCGATGCGATGCCTGCTGTGGAAGAGACCGCTCATGTGCGCCATGTGCGCTTTGAGCGTCCGTTGCGGATCCTGATGGATGGTAAGAAACAGTTGGGTGTGGTACAGCTGCCCTCACTGTCCGCCGAGGCGTGAGAAGTAGGTGGCGATATCGTCCCAGGTCTTGAAGGTATCTGAGCCAAAACGAATCAGTGCCCCCATCCCTTCCGTCTGCTCTGCGTCGATGAGATAGTCGCCGTAGAGCAGCGTTTTTTGATTGGTAAACACGGTGTGGCCATAGGCAGGTACGTTGATGTACTCATAGAGCCACTGGTTCGTGTCGGCATAGTGCTGAGGCTCAGTTGGGGCTGGTGCTACAAAAAAGATCTGGTAGGTCTCCAACAGCGTGCGTATCGTCTTCTGTGAAGAACTGCGCGGCTTGGCGTAAGCATCCTTGAGTGTATTGATGTCGATATAGACGATAGGACGCTCACGCCCTTCCTGCCGATCGTCGATCCAGCGGATTACAGGTATGACGGCGTGCATGAACGACTGATCGCTCATGCGATGCTCACCATGAAAGTGGATGGCTGTGGGGTAGTGGGTGTGGAACAGATCGTAGGTGTCAACGGTGGTGTCGGCATCGCCGAAGAGTCCCCATACATGATGTTTGTCCTCGTCGTCGAGTCCTTCAAAGCAGTGATCTGTCATCTCCTTATAAGCCTTTGCGAGTGTCTTGGTGACGATGAAGTCCTGTATGCCATCCTGACGGGGATTCGAGAAGTGCTGGGCACCTATCATGCCGTGGGCTTTCATTGTCTCTCCCATCTCTAAAGCAGGATTCACCACGATGCGGTCGTAGCCGCGCAGCATCTCTGCATACATGCCACCCATCGAGGTGCCAATGATAAGGTCGGGGGATTCTTGTTCGCATACTTCTCGCAACAATGTCATTGCCTCTTCTGGCTCTATGGGCAGGTCGGGGGCGATGACTGTAGCATGAGGTAGAACCTCACGGATCCGTGTCACAGTGCCTGACTGGCCTGATGAACCGAAGCCGTGAACATAGAGAATCTTCTTTCCCTTCATCAACTCAGGGAACTGCTTGATATACTGATTTGTCTGTTCCATACGGTTTGCAAAGATAGTGCAAATCGAGTGAAATACCAAATAAATTTGGATATTTCCGAGATGAAGCTTATCTTCAAGCAAAGATTAAAGATAGTGCAAATCGAGTGAAATGCGAAAAAAAGTGGAATAATTTGAACAACTTTTCACTTTTTTCCTTATCTTTGTACCCAAATAATGACGATAACCATATTACAATAACTTTAAAACAAACAGATTATGAAAAAGTATTTAGCGGAAATGGTGGGCACTATGGTGCTCGTTTTGATGGGGTGCGGCGTTGCCGTTAGTTTGGGTTGTGATCCAGTGAACAATATCCCGGCTGTGGTGGGAACGGCTTTTGCCTTCGGTCTGGCTGTGGTGGCTATGGCTTACACCATCGGTGGTATCAGTGGTTGCCATATCAATCCTGCCATCACATTGGGTTGCTTCCTGTCTGGTCGTATCAGCAGCAAGGACTGCGGCATGTATATGCTGTTCCAGGTGATAGGTGCATTTATCGGTAGCCTGTTGCTCTATATCCTGACAGAGAATGTTCCAGGTTTGGAGGGTACAGGTGCCAACGATCTGCAGGCCAACGTGTCAGTGCTTGGGGGCTTGCTGGCTGAGATTATCTTTACCTGCGTATTCGTGCTGGTAGTGCTGGGTGCAACAGCAAAGACCAATGGCGCAACCAACAATTTCGCCGGACTGGCTATCGGCTTGTCACTTGTATTAGTACATCTGGTTTGTATCCGTTATACAGGTACTTCAGTGAATCCCGCCCGCTCTATTGCTCCTGCTATCTTCCAGGGTGGTACAGCTTTGGCTAACCTCTGGATCTTCATCGTAGGTCCTTTTGTAGGCGGTGCTTGTGCTGCCGGTATCTGGAAGATGATTGATACTAACGCAAAATAAGCAAAGACTATGCAGATTCGGAGACTTAACAGAAAAGTGCTTTTAGGCATGATGCTGATGTCGGCTCAGCTGGCATCGGCACAGTCTTTCCAACTCACACCCGACCTCTATTACAGACAGGGTGGGGTGGATGTGATGGCATTCAACGACTTCTACCCTGAAGGTCATCAGGGAGGCGTGAGTGTGATAATGAATGGCAAACGTGTGGCTACCAATGGTGATATCCGTCTGGAGGCAACACCTGGCCAGTGGCAACCTGTTCCCAAGAAACTGAAACAGGACAGAAACGGTGACTGTATCACGACAACCTTGTGCTATCCTGATTCCTCACGTCACATGACAGGTTTCAATCCTATGGTTTATCCTGACTACAATGTGACTTACACCGTAAATGTGAAGCCGCAGGGCAATGGTTTGCTGGTAACGGTTGATCTCGACACACCTGTGCCTGACTATCTGTTGGGTAAGGTGGGATTCAACTTGGAGTTCTTCCCTGGCTCCTTGTTTGGAAAACCGTGGCTGATGGATGACCAGACGGGCATCTATCCCCAGCAGCCGAATGCGCCTCTGGAAACCAGACCTTCGAATCTTTCGCATCCAGGCAACTATTTCTCAGGAAAAGGCTTGCAGACAGACCTGAAGCGCCTGTTGGCACAGGGCTACAGCCCAATGGCAGCTGACGATGTGATAGCAGCGCCTTATGCCGTAGGAAAGAAGTTCGTATCGCGTCCCGACGATCCTTATAGCAAACTGACAGTAGAGGCACTGACAGGTGAGCTGAAACTCTATGATGGGCGCATGAACCATAATAACGGATGGTTCGTATTGCGCAGCGAGATTGCCAAAGGTGCCACGAAGGAAGCCGTGAAATGGCTGATTACCCCCAATGTGGTGAACGACTGGCAGTATCGCCCTGTGATACAGACTTCGCAGGTGGGTTATCATCCTGATCAGCAGAAGCAGATCATCATTGAGACCGACCAACGGGCAACACCTGCAGGGATGGTGCAGTTGGTACGCTTTGATGCTACAGGTGAGAAAGTGGTCAGCGAGCAGGCACCCTCGGTATGGGGTAAATTCCTGCGTTATCAGTATCTGACGGCTGATTTCACAGCCATCAAGGATCCTGGTCTCTATCAGGTCCGCTATGGCGGTTCTTGTTCATCGGTGTTCCGTATTGCCCCTGACGTGTATGAGCGTGGTGTGTGGCAACCTGTGCTTGAGTATTTCCTGCCAGTCCAGATGTGTCACATGCGTGTGAGCGAGAAATATAAGGTATGGCATGACTTCTGCCACATGGACGACGCACTCATGGCGGCAGAGGGTAATCATATTGACGGCTATCTGCAGCAGCCCGGCTTGTCGAAGTATCAGGCTGGTGAGCGTGTGCCTGGCGTGAATGTTGGTGGTTGGCACGATGCTGGTGACTTTGACCTGCGTGTGGAGTCACAGGCTGGTGAGGCTTATATCCTGGCTTTGGCTTATGAGGCCTTCCATCCAGAGATAGATGTGACGGCTATCAATCAGTCGAAGCATACAGTAGAGATTCATGAGGCTGACGGACGAAACGACCTGCTGCAACAGGTAGAGAACGGTGCTCTGACAGTGGTACGTTCCTATCAGGCTTTAGGCCGCCTTTACAGAGGTATCATCTGCAACAATGTACGTCAGTATGTATTGCTGGGCGATGCTGCTGCGATGACGGATGGTGAGGCTGGCAATGCTGATGATCGCTGGATCTTCACAGAGAACAATCCGATGCGAGAGCTGTCAACAGCGGCGCAGTTGGCTGGTGCTTCCCGTGTGTTGCGTGGCTTTAATGACGAACTGGCGGCAGAGTGCCTGCAGATTGCGGAGACAGTCTATGCCCAGACGAAAGTGGAAGGCTGGTTGGAGGCCCTGAAACTGCAGGCTGCTGTAGAGCTGTATCTGGCTACGCAGCAGCAAAGTTATCTGGACTTTGTGCTGGCACATCGAGAGTTGGTTCTCAAAAACATCTCACGTTCAGGCTGGTTTATGACAAGACTGGTAAAGCAGTTAGCTGCCTCGAAGAACAAGCAGGTGAAAAGTTTCGTGGCTGATTTCCAGAAGGCATTGGTATCTTATCGTGAGGAACTGGTGAAACTGGCCTCAGAGACACCATACGGCGTGCCTTATCGTCCGAGTATCTGGGGTGCAGGATGGGATATTCAGCGCTTCGGCTTTGAATACTACTTCCTGACCAGTGCTTATCCTGAGATATTCCCCAAGGAGACAGTCTTTAATGCGCTGAACTTTGTATTAGGTTGTCATCCTGGCAGCAATACGGCATCCTTTGCTTCTGGTGTAGGTGCTAAATCAACCACAGTCGCTTATGGACTGAATCGCGCAGAGTGGTCGTATATCCCAGGTGGTGTAGTTTCAGGAACAGCCCTGATCCGTCCTGACTTCCCAGAGTTGTTGGAGTTCCCATTCCTATGGCAGCAGATGGAGTATGTGCTGGGTGGCGGTTCTTCACATTATATGTTCCTGGTACTGGCTGCCCGCCAGCTCTTGCAGTAGCTATTTCCCACCAGGAAATTTTGACTGTAAGAACTGATTGAAAGATTCTTTGAAAGCATCGGTGACGTGAATGATCTCGTCACCGATGTATATACAATCGTTACGATCCACCTTGCGTATTTTATCTAATGCTACGATATAGGAACGGTTGACACGCATGAACTGTTGAGTAGGAAGCATGTCTTCCACTGATTTCATGGTGAGGTGGGTGATCAGCGGTTTGCGCACATCTTCCAGATAGAACATCACATAATCTTTCATACCACAGACATAAAGGATCTGTGAGAATGTGATCTGCTGGTATTCTCCATCGACTTTCAAAAAGACCGACTTCGCACTGGGGACATTCGCATGGGGGGCAGACCCCTGCGCAGAAAACCATTCATTGGCTTTCTCGACAGCCACCATGAACTTATTATAGCGAATGGGTTTCAGCAGGAAGTCGAGGGCTTTCACCTCATAGCTCTCAAAGGCATATTCCTTGAAGGCTGTCGTGAAAATGACACGTGTTTCTGCAGGTATCATGTGTGCCAGTTCCATGCCGTTGAGGTCTGGCATCTGGATGTCCAGAAAAAGCAGATTTGGCTGCTGTTCCTTGATGGCGTTAATGGCTTCTACGGAGTCGGTAAAAGAGCCCAGCAACTCCAGTTGGGGTGTTTTTGCCACAAACGATTCCAGGAGTTTGACAGCCAGAGGCTCGTCGTCAACAATCATGCAGGATATAGTCATAACTCTAAACGCTCAATTTTATGTAAACGTGGTAAATATCATTCTCAAGCCACTTTTGCCAGGTATAGTGGTCGGCATACATCAGTTCCAGGCGGCGACGGGTGTTCTCCAGTCCGATACCAGAGCCGCTGCGGTCCGCATCATCCTTTGGATAATTCGTGTTGTTGCAGGTAAAGATGACACTGTGGTTTTTCTGTTCCAGATGGATGTCAATCATTGAATCACGACTGCTACTCACACCATGTTTGAAAGCATTCTCTATGAGCGAGATAAACAGCAGAGGAGCAATCTCAACATCCTGCTCGATGTCGAATGTGGTCTTTACCTCCGTCTTCTCGTTGCAGCGCAGTTTCATCAGCGAGATATAGTTTTGCATGAACTCCACCTCACCGCTGATGGGGACGGTCTTCTTGTTGGTCTCATACATCGCATAGCGAAGAAGGTCGCTGAGTTGGGCGATGGCATCCTGAGCGGCATCAGGATCGATCTGTGTCAGGCTGGAAATATTGTTCAGCGTGTTGAACAGGAAGTGCGGGTTGATCTGGTTCTTCAGCCAGGCGAGTTCTGCTTCCGTGTGCTTGGCCTGTTCATCCTTCAGCTGCTGACGGATCTGGCGGGTGCGAATGAAGTGGCGGATGCCAATGGCAATAGCAGCCACGATGCAGTTGAGCAGGAAGAACATAAACATGCCGGAGAAGAAGCCGATCCACATGTTGGTAGTCATTTTTGGCATATCGGGGATGCTGTTGCGATGCCACCATATCATGAAGAACTTGCTGTTGAACAATGGAATCGCTATCAGGTTACAGAGGGCGAAGATCAGGTAGCGCGCCCGATTGCTCAGTTTGTTGAAGAGGCGGAAAGTATGGGCTTCCTTTTCGTCCATGAAAAACAGCAGCGGTCCGAACACGAAGAAGTTTACGAAATAAATCAGGAATGGTGACAACAGAAGATCAAACACGACATTGAATGAGGTTTTGGCTGCTTCTGTGTCCTGTGTACTGAGCCATGTCGCCATGGGGAGGGCCAGGATGATAATGGCCCACACGGCAACCTGCACCAGCCAGAGCGAAAGGTGTCTTCCCCCCATTGCCTCATAAAGATCCTTCAAGAATTCCTTCATACGACTGCAAAATTACGAATAAACAATTACTTAACCAAACTATTACGTGAATATTTTAGTCCGTCACGTGCGAACTCTTAGTCCGACGGGACGGACTCAGAGTCCGCTCTCGTCGGACTGATGGGTATTGATAATCACTTTCCTTCAGATCCAATGCTGTTAATCACTTCGCCCTGCGACTGCTGTTCGATGAAGTCGTTCTCCACGCGGCTGGTGTACTGCTTAGTCTTCAGTTTTGTATTTCCGAAGGTGTAGCTGACGGTGAAGGTCACACCGCTAATGGGCACTTTAACGTTGGTGTGCGAGGTGAAGTCCTTACCGCTGTTGTAGCTTTCGATGTTGATATTGCCGCCACTGTTCAGACCGATGAGTCCTGATACGCTCAGACTGAGCTTGTCCTTCAGCAGTGACTTTGTCAGACTGGCTGTCAGAAGATTGAAACCGCCGCTCCAGCCCTGCAGGGTATAGCTCTTGGTTGAGGTGATGGCAAAGGCACTGAGTTTCAGGTCCCAAGGCAATGTCTGCTGCAGACCAACCATGGCGTTGAAAGTCCAACCGCTGTTCTTCTGATCGAGGGCATCGCTGCGTAGGTCAACGTAGTTCAAGCCGCCATTGAAGAAGAGCCTGGTATCTTTTGTCATCAGGTAGTTTACATAGCCGTTCAGACCTGTCTGGTGGCGCTTTACTACATTGCCGTAAGTGGTATTCAGCAGGTTGTCGCTATCGTAGAAGCTATATTGGGAGATGGCATTATCCACAAAGTTGTGGTGCAGGTTCAAGTTCACCATCAGTTTCGGGGTGAAGAGGTTATATACCAGTGAGAGATTGTGGTTCTTCTCAACATCGAGTTCCGGATTACCATAGGTAAGGGCAATAGGGTTGCTCTTGTCAACGTAGGGGTTCAGATAAGATATACCTGGACGAGAGATGCGCATGTTATAAGTGAGTCCAAGATTGCTGCCCTGTGAGAGCGTGTACTGCAGACTGGCTGTTGGTACGAGACTGCCGTAGTTCTTCTTGAAGTCTTCACCGTTGCCCAGATGATATTCCACATCCTGCCAAGTGTATTCGTAGCGCAAGCCTGCCTTGATGCCTAACTTGTTGAAGTTGCCTGCATATTCACCATAACCGGCAAGGATAGAGTTCTTGTATTCATAATCTGAGCTTGAACTGGGATCATAGACATCTTTCACAAAATACTTGGCATCGGATGAAGCGTTGTGCAACTGCAGCTTACCACCAAAACTCAGCGTCTGACCTTTACCAAGAGGCATGGAGTAGTCGAGTTGGAAAGTGTGGTTCGTAGTTTTGTTCTTATTCTCTGAATAACGGTTGGCCAGATCTATAATTGATGATTCGGTGTTAAACAGATTGGTCGTCTCTGTGGTTGCTGGGCTATAGTTCAGCTGATAGGTCAGGGACAGTGACTTCGTGTGGTCTTGGTTGAAGAAACGCTGGTAGTCGATGCTTCCATTGAAAGAGGTACGACTATTCTTCATGTCTGTGGTGCTACCATAGCTAAAACCGTTTCCATTGGAGTATCCATCTATCGTTGTAGTAGAATTGCCATTACTCTTTATCGACATGCTGTTGATTTGAGCTGTCAGGTTCAGCACACTCATAGAGTCAATCTGATAGCCCAGTGTCAGGCTTCCCATGGTGAATGGTGTCTTCACGTTGCTTGTTGAATTCATCAGTTGTGAGTTGCCGTTATCCTGCAACTGTTCCAGTTCTGTCTCTGTAGTGCCAGGTTTGTTGTATGAGGCCATCACATTGGCACTATAAGTGAGTTTACCCTGTTGTCCGTTGATGAATACACTACCTCCCAGTTGCTTTGTTCCAGCTGAAGCACGGACGGTACCATTGAAGCCATTCATGCTTTGGGCTGCATTGGGATCCTGCTTGTTCATGATGATATTCAAAACACCTGCTGCACCCTCTGCATCGTATTTCGCACCAGGGTTGGTGACAACCTCGATGCTCTTCACAGCAGTAGCAGGCATGCTCTTGAATACCATAGAGGGATTGGAAGAGAACATCACGTTGGGCATACCATCCACATAGACTTTGAAGGATGATGAACCATTGACTGTGATGTTGTCCTGTCCGTCAACCGTTACCATAGGCACTTTGCGAAGCATGTCAAGTACGGTATTCGACTTGGAGTCTTCGTCTTCCGCAACATTATAACTCATCTTGTCAACCTCCATCTTTACCAATGGCTTTTGGGCTACAATCTCTACACCCTTCAGCATCGTGGCATTCTCTTTAATATATAAGGTGTCGAGATTCAGGATACCCTTACCCTCCAATGCAACAGTTTTTCTCAGATCTTCCTTGCCAATGCTGCTGAATACGATGTCGAACTGTCCTTTGCCTTTTATCTCCTGTGAGAACTGTCCGTTCTCGTCGGTGAGAAACATGGCAACAGGCTTCTCGCTCTTGCCTGCCTTAAACACACGGACAGTGGCGAAGGGCTCATTTTCGCCTAATGTCTCATCCATTAACAAACCCTTGACTGTTGTCTGGGCCATTACTACTGATGAGAGACTCATCAAGATCATTACGAAATAAACTCTAAACTGTTTCATATCTTTATTCTTTTTTTGTTTTGACTTCACGTTGATGACTTTTGTCGATGCAAAGGTACGGCATGATTCCCTTCGCACAAAATAACTTTCGACGACTTCTTGGTATTTTTTCGACGAGTTTCATCTCTTTCAGCTTGGGGAAAAGAATGTTGAAACCTTAAAGTAGATTAAAAAGTATAAGATTTATCGACGAATTGCAACCTTAAATCTACTAACAGGGACTTTTTGTCTAAAACATTTTGGTATTATCGATAAACTTCGTACCTTTGCCGACGAAAATAACCAAATGATAGATATAAATGAAGAAAGGATTAATATTAATAGGTGTAATGATGCTGACAATGGCGACAGCCTTTGGTCAGCGGAGATGGACACTACAGGAATGCCTTGATTACGCGATGGCTAACAATCTGTCGCTACAGAAGTCACAACTCTCGAAACAGAGTGCTACAGAAGATCTGAAAGGTGCAAAAGGAGCGCAGTTGCCTACATTGAACGGTTCTACCAATCAGAGCTTAGGTTATAAACCTTGGCGTAACACTGGTATGACAACCGTGACGAATGGTACTGTCAATACAAAGGTAGATAAGACCTACTATAACGGTTCGTATGCGCTGAATGCCCAGTGGACGGTGTGGAACGGAAACAAGAAGACCAACACCGTAAAGTTGAATACCTTAGCGGAAGAGACTGCGGAGTTAGCTGTAGAAAAAACTGCCAATAGCATTCAGGAGAGAATCGCCCAGCTTTATACACAGATTCTCTATCTGACAGAGAATGTGAAAGTACAGGAACAACTGTTGGAGACCAGTAAGAAGAATGAAAATCGTGGGCGTGAGATGGTGAAGGTCGGTAAGATGTCGAAAGCTGACCTTGCTCAGCTGACTGCTCAGCGTGCTACAGATGAATACAATATTGTGGAAGCACGAGCCCAGATGTTAGACTGCCAGTTGGATTTGAAACAGCTTTTGGAGATTACCGATGAAGAACCGCTTGAGGTGGTGATGCCAAATTATACCGATGAACAGATCCTGGCAGAAGTCCCTACCTTACAATCGGTATATGAGCAGGCTCTGCTGAATCGTCCTGAGATTGGGTCGGCTCAGTTGGCTATCAAAAGTGCTGCGTTGAATACTAGCATTGCAAAGGCTGGTTGGATGCCTAATGTGAGTATGACGGGTAGTTTTGGGACAAGCACTAATTCGTTGACATCTACCGATTGGGGCGACCAGATGAAGACAAACTTTGATGCGATGGCAGGCATGTCGGTAAGTGTTCCGATTTATGACGGTCGCGCTACAAAAACTGCAGTGAACAAGGCAAAGATTAAGGAGCTTCAGGCTAAACTTGATTTGGCAGAAGAGCAGAAGACGCTCTATGCTACGATACAGGATTATTGGCTGAATGTACAGACAAACCAGGAGAAGTTCCGTGCTGCCAAGGCGAGTGTGGAGAGTGAGCAGGAAAGTTACGATCTGCTGCAGGAACAGTTTCGTTTGGGACTGAAGAATATTGTAGAGTTGATGAGAGGTAAAGATAATCTTCTCTCAGCTCAACAGAGTCAGTTGCAGTCGAAGTATTTGGCACTCTATAATCGGCAGATGCTGAAGTTCTATGAGAATGGTGTAATAAATTAATAGGTGAATCATAAAATTTGCAATATGAAGAAGATTGATAAGAAAGTGTGGATAGCACTCGGCATTGTGATAGTGGCAATTATTGCCTATTTCCTGCTGTCAGGCGGAAAGAAAGAACAGAAAGTCTCTTTTGAAACAGTTAAAGTAGAGAAGACAAATATTCACACCTCTATTACGGCAACGGGTACGATTGAACCTGTGACTTCGGTCACTGTAGGTACTCAGGTGTCTGGTATCGTGTCGAAGCTCTATGTTGATTATAATAGCGTGGTGAAGAAAGGTCAGATAATCGCTGAGCTTGACCGCACGAACCTGATTAGTGAATTAAATACTGCCAAGGCCAATCTGACTAGCTCAGAGAGTACTTTAGCTTATGAAAAAGCTAACTATAACAGGTATAAGACACTCTATGACAAAGGTCTGGTAAGTGCCGATGATTATGAAAGTGCTTTATTGTCGTTCAGAAAAGCCAAAGAGGATGTCAATAGCAAACATGAAAGCGTGAAAAAGGCACAGACAAACCTGGGTTATGCAACCATCACTTCACCTATTGATGGTGTGGTTCTTTCAAAGTCGGTGGAGGAAGGTCAGACCGTAGCAGCTTCATTTAATACACCAGAACTATTCAGCATTGCCCAGGACTTGACCGATATGCGGGTGATTGCGGATATTGATGAGGCTGATATTGGTGGCGTGAAAGAAGGTCAGCGCGTGAGCTTTACTGTGGATGCATTCCCTGAGGATCATTTTGAAGGTCATGTTACGCAAGTGCGTCAGCAGGCTAAAACAGAGAGTAACGTGGTAACCTACGAGGTGGTGATTTCTGCACCCAACAATGACCTGAAACTGAAACCAGGACTAACTGCCAACGTGACGATCTATACTTTTGAGAAGAACGATGTGATGGCTGTGCCTACGAAAGCACTGCGTTTCATCCCAACGGAAGCAATTTTGGAGAAAGGACAGACTATAAGTGACTGTGAGGGTGATCATAAGTTATGGACGTTGGAGGGAAATACCTTCAAAGCTCATAAGGTAGAGGTTGGAACCTCTAATGGGATCTTGACTGAGATTACGGGTGGTATTTCTGAGGGAACGGTAATCCTAACTGATTTCAATATCAGCGGTGGTGCGCCTGAGCAGAATCAGCAGGCTGGTAACCCCTTCATGCCGCGTCCAAGAAATAACAATAAAAACGGAAATAACAACAATCAGAGGAGATAGATTATGGCTGAAGACAAGAGAAAGGTTGTCATCGAGCTACAGAACGTGAAACGCTACTTCCAAGTAGGTTCAGAAACGGTAAAGGCATTAAGAGGCGTATCGTTTAAGATCTACGAGGGTGAGTTTGTGACGATTCAAGGTACATCAGGTTCAGGCAAGTCAACACTGTTGAACCAACTCGGATGTCTTGATACACCTACCAGTGGTGAGTATTTCCTTGATGGTATCTCTGTTCGTAGTATGTCGAAGACACAGCGTGCCCATCTGCGTAACCGTAAGATCGGCTTTGTGTTTCAGAACTACAATCTGCTGGCGAAGACAACTGCCGTTGAGAATGTAGAGTTGCCGTTGATGTATAATTCGACGTATAGCGCCTCTGAGCGTCGTGAAAGAGCTATTAATGCTTTGAAGGCTGTGGGACTGGGTGACAGATTGGAACATAAATCGAATCAGATGTCTGGTGGCCAGATGCAGCGTGTAGCCATCGCTCGTGCGCTGGTCAATGATCCTGCAGTGTTGTTGGCAGATGAGGCTACAGGTAACTTGGATACACGTACCTCGTTTGAGATGCTTGTGCTGTTTCAAGAGCTTTATAAGCAGGGACATACAATCATCTTTGTAACGCATAACCCGGAGATTGCTGAATATGCAAGCCGTAACATTAATTTGCGTGATGGTAAAATCAGGGAGGATACTGTTAATACAAATATCAAGTCGGCAGCAGAGGCACTGGCTCAGTTGCCAGTACCGCAGGATGATTAAGAAGTGAAAAGTGAATAGTAATGAATATACTGAATTTGTTTAAAGTGAGCCTGAGAGCTGTAGCGAACAATAAGATGCGCTCGTTTCTCTCGATGTTGGGTATCATCATCGGTGTGGCGGCAGTGATCATCATGATGAGTATCGGACAGGGCTCAAAAGAGAGTATCCGGACAGAACTCTCCACGATGGGCACAAACCTGCTGACGATTCGCCCAGGTGCTGATATGCGTGGTGGCGTGCGTCAAGATCCATCGAGTATGCAGACGCTGAAGATGGCAGATTATGAGCGTATCGTACGTGAAAAGAAATTCGTGACAAAGGTGTCGCCCGAGGTGACGGCGAGTGGTCAGGCTATCTATGGTAACAACAACACGAACTCTACGATGTATGGTGAAAGTGTTGATTATCTCGACATCAAAAAGTGGGATATTGAAGAAGGTGAGTGCTATACTGAAGAAGATATCAAGAAAGCTTCAAAAGTGGTGGTTGTCGGAGCAACCATTGTAAAGGAACTGTTTGGAGAACATACTGATCCTATTGGCAGAACCATTCGTTTTAAAAGCATTCCTATGCGTATCATAGGCGTACTTAAAGCTAAAGGTTATAACTCTTGGGGTATGGATCAGGACAATGTTATTATTGCCCCCTATACAACAGTGATGAAACGTATCGCTGCCCAGACTTATTTCTCAAGTATTGTCTGTTCTGCCATTACAGAGGAACTGTCGGATGCTGCCATCGAGGAACTGACACAGATTTTGCGTGATAATCATAAGCTGAAGGAAGGGGCAGATGATGACTTCACCATCCGTTCGCAAGCTGAGATGATGGAGACCATGTCGAGTACAATGGATACAGTGACTATCATCTTAGTCGTGGCAGCTGCTTTCTCACTGCTTGTGGCAGGTATTGGCATCATGAACATTATGCTTGTGAGTGTTACAGAGCGTACGAAGGAAATCGGACTACGCATGGCAGTTGGTGCCACCGGACCTGTAATCTCATTACAGTTCTTGATAGAGTCGGTGCTGATTTCTGTGACAGGAGGTTTGATTGGTGTGATGGTGGGGGTTGGTGCCAGTAGTGCTGTGTCAGCCCTTGGTATGCCTTCGAGTGTACCGGCATGGAGTATCTATGTGTCGTTCTTGGTATGTGTGTTTATCGGTGTGCTCTTCGGCTATATTCCAGCCCAGAAAGCAGCCAATATGGATCCTATAGAAGCTATCCGTCATGAATAAGCGAGTTGTCATATTCTTGCATGTAGCCTTGTGGTCTATCATGTTTTTAGGACCGGTATCATTCCTGCGTAGTGGTAATATGACACCAGTGCAGTTTCTGTTGTTCTGTGTATCACCTTTGTTGATGATGGTTGTGTTCTATATGAATTATTTGTGGCTGACACCTCATTACTTTGTAACAGGTAAACATCGTTATTACTTGTTATGGAACATTCTGATGGTGGTGAGCTTGGGTTTGCTCCTTCATTATTCGATGGTTTTCGCTCATGAGGCATTCGACGTCCCCAGCCCTCGGATCATGACTAGGTTGGAAACCATATCGTATATCATGCACGATATCTTTAATCTTGCTGTTTCTGCTGCGGTTGCTACAGGTATTGTTTTGGCTTTACGTTGGCAACACAATGAAGAAGCACGTCTGGCGGCTGAGGCTGCAAAGACAGAAGCGGAATTGAAGAATCTTCGATCGCAGATTAATCCCCATTTTCTCTTAAACACGCTGAACAATATCTATGCACTGACGGCAATTGACCAAACCAGAGCTCAAGAGGCTATCCAGCAACTCTCAAGGTTGTTACGCCACATGCTATATGAAAATCAGGAGGCTCAGGTGGATTTGCAGGATGAGATACAATTTCTGGAGAACTATGTCAGTCTGATGAAAATCCGATTGTCGCAGGATGTTGATGTAAAACTAACTAAGCAAGTGTCGGATGCCCATCTGAAAGTGGCGCCTCTGTTGTTTATTTCTCTGGTAGAGAATGCCTTTAAACATGGTATTAGCCCTACAAACCCCAGTTTCGTCCATATTTCTATTTTGGAAGATGGGCATATACTGCGTGTGACTATCGAGAATTCTTATTATCCCAAAAACGAACAGGATAGAAGTGGACACGGCATCGGCTTGAATCAGGTTCAACAGCGTCTTGATTTAGCCTATTCTGGGCGTTATGACTGGCAGAAAGGAATCAGTGAAGACGGAAATACTTATACCTCACAAATAACGATTATCATATGATTATTACCTGTGCAATTATCGATGATGAGCCCCTGGCAGCCGGGCTGCTGGAGAGCTATGTCAAGAAGACACCTTACTTGAGCTTGCAGGGCACTTACAACAGCGCCATTCAAGCTATGAAGAATCTGCGCGAGGATCCTGTTCAGTTACTTTTCCTGGATGTACAGATGCCAGAGTTAAGTGGTTTGGAGTTTTCGAAGGTCTTACCTAAAAGTATCAAAGTGATTTTTACGACAGCCTTTTCACAATATGCTTTAGATGGCTTCAAAGCCAATGCTCTTGATTATCTGTTGAAACCTATTTCCTATGAGGATTTCCTGAAATCTACAGACAAAGCATACGAGTGGTTCTCTATTTGCATGAAACAGGATGTGTATAAGCGTGACCGTTTTATGCTTGTAAAGAGTGACTATAAGTTATTGCGGGTTGGGTTGGATGATATTCTCTATATTGAGGGAGAGAAAGACTATGTGAGCTTCGTCATGAAGAATGGCGAGAAGGTTATGTCGCTGATGTCGATGAAGAAACTCGACGACTTCCTTCCCAAACCAGAGTTTCTGCGCACACATCGCTCTTTTATTGTCCATATGCCAGAGGTTCAACTGGTTGATCGCTTCCGTATCGTATTTGGCGATGTTTATGTACCCATCTCTGAAAACTACAAAGAGGAAGTGCTTGCATATCTTAATCAGCATACCTTAGGGTAACTCTTTCGAAAAGATATAAAGGCAGATGTGTAAAAGGTAAAATGAAAAGTGCATCTTGCAAAAGGATGCTAAAGGCAATTTTTATTTGCAAATAAATATAAAAAAATCAGGCTGCTTTTGTTTTTTTACCTTTTACGTTTCTGCCTTTTTACTTTTTTTATTATCTTTGCACTCGGTTAGGCCGAAATAACTCATTTTTAAATAAAACAATTATGGTAAACTACAAGGATTTAGGTCTCGTTAATACACGCGAGATGTTCAAGAGAGCAGTAGCTGGTGGCTATGCTATCCCCGCTTTCAACTTCAACACAATGGAGCAGATGCAGGCCATCGTGATGGCTGCAGTAGAGACAAAGTCTCCTGTTATCATGCAGGTTTCAAAGGGTGCACGTAACTATGCAAACGGCACGATCCTCCGTAACCTGGCAAAGGGTGCTGTAGAGTATGCAAAGGAGCTCGGTTGCGAGCATCCTGAGATTGTTCTGCACCTTGATCACGGAGATACCTTCGAGCTCTGTAAGGATTGTATCGACAACGGTTTCTCTTCTGTGATGATCGATGGTTCACACCTTCCTTATGAGGAGAACATCGCTCTCGCTAAGAAGGTTGTTGACTATGCTCACCAGTTTGATGTAACAGTTGAGGCTGAGCTGGGTGTACTCGCTGGTGTTGAGGATGAGGTAAGTGCTGCTGAGTCTCATTATACCAAGCCTGAGGAGGTAATCGACTTCTCTACCCGTACAGGTTGTGACTCTCTGGCTATTTCTATCGGTACCTCTCACGGTGCTCACAAGTTCACTCCAGAGCAGTGCACACTCGTGAACGGCGTGCTCGTTCCACCGCCATTGGCATTCGATATCCTGCATGAGATTGAGAAGAAGCTTCCTGGATTCCCCATCGTGCTTCATGGTTCTTCTTCTGTTCCTATGGACGAGGTTAACACCATCAACAAGTACGGTGGTCACCTCGAGGCCGCTATCGGTATCCCCGAGGAGCAGTTGCGTGAGGCTTCAAAGAGCGCTGTCTGCAAGATCAACATCGACTCAGACTCTCGTCTGGCTATGACCGCTGCTATCCGCAAGCACCTGGCTGAGCATCCTGGAGACTTCGATCCTCGTCAGTATCTGAAGCCCGCTCGTGAGAACATGAAGAAGATGTACATCCACAAGATTGTGAATGTGCTTGGTTCTGACGGCAAGCTCGCTCAGTAATGAATAGATAAGATCATTAAATAGAGAATGGGGTTCCGGTTGGAATCCCATTCTTTATTATTTAGACTGCTCAACATCAATTTTCTCAACGGCTCCGGAGAGCGGATGAAGCCATAGGCGGGTGGTGTATCGTTTGTTGAAAAGTGCACCACTTAAGAGTTCTACGTTGCCGAACTGTCCTGCAGGAAACTCGGCAGTGTTAACAATTCCTTGAGCATCGCTGATGGTAGAACGTAGTTTGCCAGGGATGTTCACATAGACCCCCTGTGCTTGCTTGTTTTTCTTCTTCGAGTCAATGATTTCAGCAGGCGGTACTGTCTTCAGATCTTCTGCTATATAATAATAAGGTACGCCCGCGAGGTTGTCACTTTCTAATACCCCCAACTTCTGAGAGAAACGGAATAGCACCTTCTTTTCGGAAGTCTGTTCGGGGATGATGGTCATGATATGTTCAGTTGTATCCTTGGTGGTTGTACCAGTAAAGAGGCTGGTCATAGCCAAGTCCTGCTTGTCGAGTTGGTTAAGCATCAGTCGAAGCTGTTCTCCATCCTTAGGCATATTGTCTGCTTGTCCACGTACTAACAGATTGCGGCTCTCTCGGATTTCATAAATATCTTGAGCAATCAGTTCAGCCATCTTAGCAGTGCTTCCTGCTGCCAATGTCTCTTCGTTCATATACTGACGGGGGTTCATGTTGGCAGGCCGAGGTGCTGCTACGAAAGGCTTTGTCTCAGGCAGTCTGTTAGGTTCTGCATTGATGGCAAGCAGAATGCCATCATCGGAAAGTCTGATATTGGTAGCTACTGTCTTGGCATTGAATTCTATGGCATAATGCTTGGAGGTGTCGGCGACGGCAAAAGCATCCTGATGGATGCTGATGATGCGGTAGCTGACAGATGGAGTAGGAGAGGCGCCCTTGATACGCAGGTAACGCTCTGCGTATTTGCAGAGTTCTCCGGGGGTATAGGTCGTCTTCTCCACTAAGACTGTAATTTTGATGCCAGTTTTAGGAAGGAGATAGATGGCGCCTTCAGGGGTTACACCAGGTATATAGGTACTGGTAGCTGTCTGTGCCAGTACAGCTGATAAATGACAAATGATGAAAGCAAAACCAAGAAATAGACGTTTCATGCGTTTATTCATTCAGTCGTTTAAATGCGTGTGGAAGATATTGGATAATATCACCGGCAATGACACTCTCTTCGCCCAATTCCCGGGCAGCGGCATCACCAGCCAGTCCGTGCAGATACATACCTATGATGCAGGCATCTTCTTTCTTATAGCCGCGTGCCAGCAATCCTGTGATAATACCTGTGAGAACATCACCGCTACCAGCTGTAGCCATACCAGCATTGCCAGTGCTGTTGATGACCACATGACCATCGGGCAGACAGAGGGTGGTGTAATGGCCCTTCAGCAGAATAAAGGCTTGGAGCCGTTTTGCCATTTCGCGGGCTTTCGTCAAGCGCTCATAACTGTCAGTACAATGTACTTCCAGTCTATCAAACTCCTTAGGATGCGGGGTCATGATAATGCCTTTAGGCAATTGTTGTAGCCAAGCTCTATGATTCGCCAGGATATTGATGGCATCAGCATCAATAACTAATGGGCATTGTGTTCGACGTAACTGGGCGATAATGGCAATAGCGGTCTGCTCACTGGTGCCTAATCCAGGTCCAATGCCTACTGCGTTGAAGTCCTCGGTATCGACAGCTTCCGAAAAAGTTGTTTCCTCACGATCGAATTGGATGACTGCCTCAGGTACACTGGTCTGCATAGTCAGATAGTTGCATTTGGGCGTGTGCGCTGTTACCTTTCCTGCTCCAGAACGCAGACAGGCTTTAGTGGCAAGAACTGCTGCACCGCCCATGCCATAGCTGCCTGCAATGATCAGCGCATTACCCATCTTGCCTTTATGGGCAAAAGGATCACGGGGCATGAAGCGTTGACGGATGTCTTTTTCTTCCAATAATGTATAGTCAGCATTGATTTTCTCAATACCTTCCTGACTTAAGCGGATATCAAGGACTTTCTGTTTTCCAATGAATACCTGATTCTCAGGAAAGAAGAATGATAACTTTTTTTGTTGTAATGTCAACGTCAGGTCAGCTTTGATGATATTGGCACGCACATTGTAGGAGTTGTCTTCTGTCATCAGACCTGATGGAACATCAATGCTGACAATCTTTGCCGGACTGGAGTTGATGTATTTCACAAGAGATGAGAAACCACCAGCAAGTGGTTTGTTAAGTCCTGAACCAAACAGTCCGTCAATAACCAGCATGTCTTCTTTCAGATATGGCGGTTCAAACTCTTGAATCACCTCAATAAGTGCTTTGGCTCTTTTCTCCTCAAGTCGTTTTTTGTTAATAGCGCAGTCCTCTGAGAGATGTCCGGATATGTTGAAAAGATATGCAGTTACATCGTAATTTCTGTCAATAAGCATTCTGGCAACAGCCAGCGCATCGCCACCATTATTACCAGGTCCGGCAAAAACAATGATAGGGGTAGAGCTATTCCATTGGTCGGTAATAGCCTGGGTTATGGCCTTGGCTGATCTCTCCATCAAATCGATAGATTTAATGGGCTCATGTTCGATGGTATATTTGTCCAGCTCATGTATCTGAGCGCTTGTAAATATCTTCATAGGTGCAAAAATACGAAAAATATGCTAACGAATAGCAGAGTTTGGCAGATTTTTTGTAATTTTGCAGAAATTTTTAATCTTTTCAGCGTATGGGTATCGTTAAAATTAAGGATAAGACATTCAAAACGTCGATTACTGAATCAGAGATCAAGGAGCGTGTTAAAGCCCTGGCACAGCAGATTAGCAAGGATATGGAAGGTAAGGTTCCCTTGTTTTTGGGTGTACTTAACGGAGCGTTTATCTTTGCTGCTGATCTGATGCGCGAGATGACCATCCCCTGTGAAATCTCATTTGTGAAGTTGGCCTCATATGAGGGTACTATTTCAACGGGTAAGATTAAGGAAGTGTTGGGTATCAATGAGGATTTGTCAGGTCGTACAGTTATTATTGTTGAAGATATTGTGGAGAGCGGTCATACGATGAAGAATATGATAGAGTCGTTAGGCACGCGTAATCCCGCTTCCGTACATATCTGCACGCTTTTTTTCAAACCCGACAAGCTGCAAGAGGAGTTGAAACTCGATTATGTTGCCTTCCGTATTCCAGATGACTTTATCATTGGCTATGGTTTGGATTATGATCATCAGGGACGAGAGCTGAAGGATATATATACGATAGTGGAATAAACTTAAAATAACCAACAACCAAAACATTCAGGATGAAGAATATTGTAATTTTCGGAGCTCCGGGCTCTGGTAAGGGCACGCAGAGTGACAAAATGATTGAGAAGTACGGTTTGAATCATATTTCTACAGGTGATGTACTTCGTAGTGAAATTAAGAAAGGTACAGAACTTGGTAAGACTGCAGCTGGTTTTATTGATAACGGTCAGTTGATCCCTGATGAACTGATGGTGAGCATTCTTGCTAATGTCTATGATTCATTTGGTGACCATAAAGGTGTCATCTTCGATGGCTTCCCCCGTACGATACCACAGGCAGAGGCTCTGAAAAAGATGCTTGATGAACGTGGTGACAAGGTGGCTGCCATGATTGAACTTGACGTGCCCGAAGACGAACTGATGAAACGTCTGATTCTTCGTGGACAGCAGAGTGGTCGTGCCGATGATAATGAGGAGACCATCAAGAAGCGTCTCGTAGTTTACCACAGTCAGACCCAGCCTCTGATTGAGTGGTATAAGAATGAGGGAGTGCATCATCATATCAATGGCTCTGGCGAACTTGACCGTATCTTCGCAGATATCTGTCAGGTCATTGACAACTTATAATCCATCAATATGCCCGAAAGCAATTTTGTAGATTACGTGAAGATCTATTGCCGTTCTGGTAAGGGCGGCAAAGGCTCCATGCACCTGCGTCATGTGAAGTATAATCCCAACGGCGGTCCTGATGGTGGTGATGGCGGCAAGGGTGGTAGTATCATCCTGAGAGGCAATCACAACTATTGGACATTGTTGCATCTGAAGTATGAACGTCATATCTTTGCAGAACATGGTGGTAATGGCGGCAAGGATAAATGTCACGGTACTGATGGTAAGGATGTCTATATCGATGTCCCCTGTGGCACAGTAGTCTATAATGCAGAAACAGGAAAGTATGTGTGTGATGTCACCTTCGACGGTCAGGAAGTCCTGTTGCTGAAGGGCGGACGAGGTGGACTTGGTAATTTTCAGTTCCGTACGGCTACTAATCAGGCACCGCGTTATGCACAGCCTGGTGAACCGATGCAGGAGATGACCATTATCCTGGAACTGAAACTCCTGGCAGATGTCGGTTTGGTGGGATTCCCCAATGCGGGCAAATCTACGCTGGTATCTGCGCTTTCCAATGCGCGTCCTAAGATTGCTAATTACCCCTTTACTACCATGGAACCCTCACTGGGAATTGTGGGCTATCGTGATAACAAGTCGTTCGTAATGGCTGATATCCCTGGTATCATTGAAGGGGCTTCTGAAGGGCGTGGCTTAGGCTTGCGTTTCCTGCGACATATAGAGCGTAACTCCTTGTTGCTCTTTATGGTACCGGGAGATACCGACGATATAAAGCGGGAATATGAGATCCTGCTCAATGAGTTGGGGCAGTTTAACCCTGAACTGCTTGACAAGCATCGTGTGCTAGCAGTCACAAAATGCGACTTGCTCGATGAGGAACTTGTTGAGATGCTTCGTGAGACATTGCCTGACGATCTGCCCGTTGTGTTTATCTCTGCCGTGACGGGGTATGGGCTGGAAGAGCTGAAGGATGTGTTGTGGCGTGAACTCAATGCAGAGAGCAATAAACTGGCTACCATCACAGCCGAAGACACACTTGTGCATCGTGATAAGGATATGAGTCGCTTTGCTCAGGAACTGGCAGATGAGGGTGAGGACGAAGACATCGAATATGTTGACGAGGAAGATATTGAGGATCTTGACGATTTCGAATACGACGAAGAACCAGAGGAAGCATGATCCCCGAATTACACCATTATCATCTAGCTGATGAGGTAACGGCTTTCAGTACCACACGTCATGGCGGTTATAGCCAGGGGTGTTACGGGGCGTTCAATGTCAATCTCTTTTGCGGCGATGATGTTGAGGCTATTCAAAAGAATCGCCAGCTACTTTGTCAATCACTTGCTATTCAGCCTAACCGTCTGTTGATGCCACATCAGGTGCATGGGGTAGAGGTGCGACGTATAACACAAGATGTTCTGAATTTATCAGTCTCAGAACGTCAAGCGGTTTTGGAGGGTGTGGATGCCCTGATGACAGATGTAAAAGAGGTTTGTATCGGTGTTTCCACTGCAGATTGCATCCCTCTTATCATCTATGATCCGGAGCATACAGCCGCCAGTGTGATTCATGCAGGATGGCGCGGTACGGTGAGTCGTATCGTACAGCATACCGTGAAAGCAATGGTTGAGGCATATGGATCCGATGCAGGCAAACTCAAGGCTGTCATCGGTCCAGGTATTTCTCTTCAGAGCTTTGAAGTGGGCGATGAGGTCTATACGCAGTTTGCAGAAGCCGGTTTCCTCATGGAGTCTATCAGCTGTAAAATGCCAGCCATGAATGGCGGGATGCAGGAGAAATGGCATATCGATCTTTGGGCATGTAACCGTCTGCAACTCCTCGAAGCAGGATTGCCATCCGAACAAATTCAAGTGTCAGGTATCTGTACTTATGAACACTATGAGGACTATTTTTCTGCTCGTCGCTTAGGAATTAATTCCGGGCGTATTCTGACGGCTGTAGTTGTTCACGAACCTAAATAAGTGTCAAATATGAGATTATTGCGTGTTTTGTTTTCTGTTATGTTGCTGTGCCTGTTCTCATCCTGTAGTCAAACAAAGAATCTTGCAGAGAGTTCTGGCGATGGCTATTACCCTTTACCTGGTGCAAAGGTTATCAGTCCATATAAGAACAATAGAGGGTCTCATCGTCATACAGGGGTGGATTTGAAGACCAAACCCAATGATACTATTTATGCGGTTTTCGATGGTGTTGTCACGATGTCGAAAAGCTATTATGGCTATGGTAAGTGTATCATCATCAAACATGCAGATGGTACTGAGACGCTTTATTCACATAACTCAAAGAACTATGTGAAGGAGGGTGAAAAAGTCAAAGGTGGACAGAAGATTGCCCTGACAGGAAAGACTGGGCGCGCCACCACCGAGCATCTGCATTTTGAGGTCAGAAAGAATGGGAAACCGGTCAATCCAATGCCTCTGCTTGAGAGATTGATCAAAAAATCACATGGAAAATAAAAAAATAGCGCAAATTAAACATTTATATCGATTTATTTAATTAATTTTGCACCGAAATTTCAAACTTTCGGTCTATGGCCGATCTATTTTTTAATTAAAACATTACTAATTTTATGCAGAAAAGATTGTTTTTGCTGGTTGTTACGGTGCTGACGCTTTCGCTCACTGCCGTAGCTCAGGTGACGACTTCTGGTATCAATGGTATTGTGACTGCTAATAACGAAGAGGTTATTGGTGCCACAATTACAGCCAAGCACACTCCTTCGGGTTCTGTCTATCGTGCTGTTACTAATGTGAACGGCCGATACACTATTACAGGTATGCGTTCTGGTGGCCCTTACGAGGTTGAGGTATCCTACATTGGCTATCAGACGAAGAAATTCTCAGGAATCCAACTGTCACTGGGTCAGAATACTGTAGTTGATGTGCAGCTTTCTGAAGGCAGTGAGATGCTGCAGGAGGTCGAGATTGTTGCAGCTGCCCGTAACACAATGCGTTCAGACCGTTCTGGTGCCGTGACCAACCTGAATGCAGAACAGATGGCAATTGTTCCTACTGTTGGACGTAGCATGACGGATATTGCGAAGATGACACCGCAGAGTAGCTCTGCCAGTGGTATGGCTATCGGTGGTGGTAACTATCGTCAGTCAAGTATCACAGTCGATGGTGCTGCTTTCAACAATGCCTTTGGTCTTGGCTCAAGTCCGCTGCCTGGTGGTGGTACGCCAATCTCACTCGACGCTCTGGATCAGATGACCATTTCTATCACACCGTACGACGTTCGTCAGAGCGGCTTTACTGGTGCTGGTGTCAATGCTGTTACAAAGAGTGGTACAAACGAATTCAAAGGTAGTCTGTATACCTACATTACTAGTACTTCTCTGAAAGGTAACCGTGTTGCCAATACTGTATTTGATGTTGACGATGGTCATAACGATACTTATGGTATGACTTTCGGTGGTCCAATCGTCAAGGATAAACTGTTCTTCTTCGTGAATGGTGAATATGAGCATAATGTGACAACTGGTCCTAATGCCCGTGCAGGTGATGGCTCTTTGCCTTACACCACAACTAATCGCCGTCCGCAGATTGAGGAACTGGAGGGTCTGTCTGACTATATGCAGAAGACTTACGGTCTGAGCACTGGCTCTTGGCAGAATTATAATGTAAAGACGCCTGCTTTCCGTATTCTGGCTCGTTTGGACTGGAACATCAATGACAACCATAAGTTGAATGTCCGTTTCACCAAGTCAAACCGTAAGAGCTCAAGCCCAGCTTCAGCTTCTCGTTCGGTTGGTTCTAACAGGTCAAATGATATCTATGGCGGTTCTAACAATACCTATGGTAGTAATACCAACTATGGTATGAGCTCACTCTCAAGCCGCTATTATTCTGAGTATAAGTTTACATCAATTGCAGGTGAGTTGAACTCTAGGTTTGGTAAGGTTAATAATACCCTGCGTGCTACTTATTCATTCCAGGATCAGCCCCGTTCTACAGAATATGGCGATGCAGCTCCTGTTGTTGAGATCTTGATGAATGATGGCCAGGATCACTATCCTACATGGGCTTACACTGGAGACATCTTTACCTATGGTAACCTGTCTCAGACAAAGACTACTGTCATCACTGATGAGGTGAATGTAACACTTGGTAAGCACAATCTCTTTGGTGGTATCCAGTATGAGCACAACTATGCAGCAAACGGTTATGCACAGGCTGCTGCCGGTTACTATACCTTCGAGGCTACACCTGAGGAGGTAGCTGCTGGTGACTGGGCTAGTGTGTTTGGACGTGGTCCTCGTACCTTTGGTATCACCTATGGCAACAATGCCAATCACTCGATGTTCACATCTGAGATGAAGACCAACCAGTGGTCATTCTATATTCAGGATAACATCAGTTGGAGCGAGCGCTTCCGCATGTCAATCGGTGCTCGTTTCGAAGTACCTTCTTATCCCTCACTGGCCGACAATTATAACGATGAGTATTATAAGCTTGACTTCGGTGGCCGTCACTTCCGTACGGACAACGTGCCTTCTGCAAGTCTGAGCTTCTCTCCGCGTATTGGTTTCAACTGGGATATTACTGGCGATCGTAAGTACATCCTCCGTGGTGGTACCGGCCTCTTCGTAGGTCGTATGCCATTCGTATGGCTCGTTTCTGCAGTAGGTAACTCAGGTATGGGTCAGACCACCTATTGGGCTACTCAGGCTAACGGTAAGACATTGCCTAAATTCACGACTAGTCAGGAGGACATGCTGAATCAGATTGGCGCTACCAGCTCAACAACTGTTCCTGGTTCTCCCACCATCCTCTCAGAGGATCTCCGTATGCCGAAAACTTGGAAGTTCTCTCTGGCATTTGATGCCAAACTGCCAGGTGACATCGACTTCACCATGGAGGGTATCATGAACAGAGACCTGAATCCTGTTGTTGTTTCTAACGCCAACGTTTATTGGGATGGTACTTCTACTGTTGACCTTGGTCATGGTGATGTACGTCATAAGATGTCCACTTATAACAGCCAGAGCGCATATTTGCTTGAGAATGCAGGTGGCAAGGCTTACTATGCTTCTTTGAGCTTCCAGCTGCACAAGGCTTTCGACTTCGGTCTCGACCTGAATGCAAGCTATACACTCTCTAAGGCAAAGAGCTATACCGAGGGTATCGGTGACCAGGTAACTTCTGCTTATAACAACTACCGTAACTCTATTAATGCAGTTAACGATAATGAGACTGGTTATGCAACCTATGTGGCTCCTAACCGTCTGCTTATCGGAGCAAGCTATAAGCTGAAGGAGTCAAAGCATACTACTTCTACGTTCAGCCTTATTTATGATGCTTATCAGAACGGTTATCTGGGTTCTTATGCTTATAGCCGTTACTCTTACATCTTCAATAGCAATGTGAACAACGATCCTTCTGCTCCTGGTAACCTGATTTATGTGCCTGCTTCTCGTCAGGAACTGAACAATTGGGACTTTAAGGAAGGTAAAGTAGGTGGTGAGACTTATACTGCTGATATGCAGCGTGATGACTTCTGGAACTACATCCAGCAGGATGACTACCTGAAGAACCGTCTGGGTCAGTACACAGAGCGTGGCGGTGCTAAGATGCCTTGGCATCATCAGCTCGACTTCCGTTACCTGCGCGATATGAGTGTGAACTGGGGTAAGACCAAGCACACCCTGCAGCTCGGTGTTGATGTCGAGAATCTGCTCAACTTCCTCTGCAAAGACTGGGGTCTCTACAAGCAGGTTACAGGTAACACGCTGCTGACTTACGATGCAAAGGCTAATCAGTATCAGTATAACCTCGTGGACGGTCAGCGTCACCTCTCAACCTCTCAGAACTATCTGAGCACGGCTTCGACCTACCGCATCCAGTTCACGATCCGTTATCTGTTCAACTAACACTGATGGGTATCAAAGAAAAATCCTCGCCAAGCGGCGAGGATTTTCTTTTGGTAGGGACACCCGGGCTCGAACCGGGGACCTCTGCAATGTGACTGCAGCGCTCTAAACCAACTGGGCTATGCCCCTATACTTTTTGTTAAGCGGATGCAAAGGTACACAATTTTATTGAAAAGAGCAAGGGTTTTCAAAAAAAAGTTGTACCTTTGCACCATAAATTCGAATTTGTATATTTATTATGGCACAAGAAGATGTATTTAAGAAAATCGTAAGCCATTGCAAAGAATATGGTTTTGTATTCCCCAGCAGTGAGATTTACGATGGATTAGGAGCCGTTTACGACTATGGTCAGAACGGTGTGGAGTTGAAAAATAATATCAAGCAGTACTGGTGGAAGGCTATGACGATGCTGCATGAGAATATCGTGGGTATCGACAGCGCCATCTTTATGCACCCCACAATATGGAAAGCCTCTGGACACGTGGATGCTTTCAACGATCCCTTGATCGACAACCGCGACTCTAAGAAGCGTTATCGTGCAGACGTGCTGATTGAGGATCAGATTGCCAAGTACGATGAGAAGATCCAGAAGGAGGTTGAGAAGGCTCGTAAGCGTTTTGGCGACAGCTTCGATGAGGCTAAGTATCTGGAGACCAGTGAGCGCGTGAAGGAGACCAAGGGGAAGCGCGATGCGCTGCATGCACGTTATGCTGCTGCCATGCAGGGACCGGATCTCGACGAGCTGAAGCAGATTATCCTCGACGAGGAGATTGTATGTCCTATCAGTGGTACACGTAACTGGACCGATGTTCGTCAGTTCAACCTGATGTTCTCAACCGAGATGGGTGCCTCTGCCGATGCTTCGATGAAGATTTACCTTCGTCCGGAGACAGCACAGGGTATCTTCGTGAACTACCTGAATGTGCAGAAGACCGGTCGTATGAAGATTCCTTTCGGTATTGCCCAGATCGGTAAGGCTTTCCGTAACGAGATCGTGGCCCGTCAGTTCATCTTCCGTATGCGCGAGTTCGAGCAGATGGAGATGCAGTTCTTCGTACAGCCCGGCACGGAGCTGGAGTGGTTCCCGAAGTGGAAGGAGACGCGTATGAAGTGGCACCAGGCCCTGGGCTTCGGCGCTGAGAACTACCGTTTCCACGATCACGACAAGCTGGCTCACTATGCCAACGCTGCTACCGATATCGAATTCAAGATGCCGTTCGGCTTCAAGGAGGTGGAGGGTATCCACTCCCGTACCAACTTCGACCTGTCGCAGCATGAGAAATATTCTGGTAAGAGCATCAAGTACTTCGATCCTCAGACCAACGAGAGCTATACACCGTATGTCATCGAGACCTCTATCGGTGTAGATCGTATGTTCCTCTCTATCATGTGTCATGCCTTCGAGGAGGAGAAACTCGAGAATGGTGAGACCCGCACTGTGCTGAAGCTGCCCGCAGCTCTGGCTCCTGTGAAGTGTGCTGTGATGCCTTTGGTGAAGAAGGACGGTCTGCCTGAAAAGGCTCGTGAGATTATCGACCAGCTGAAGTTCCACTTCAACTGCCAGTACGATGAGAAGGATTCTATCGGTAAGCGTTATCGTCGTCAGGATGCCATTGGTACCCCATATTGCGTCACTGTCGATCACGACACCCTCACCGATGGTAAGGTAACTCTTCGCTTCCGTGATACGATGGAGCAGGAGCGTGTGAACATCAGCGATCTCAACGCTATCATCGAGGATAAGGTGAGCATTGCCAGCCTGCTGAAGAAACTCCAGTAAACGTAATAGCAAAAGCGTAAAAGATGATAAAGTCTATCGAGAAAGTGGCAGCGTCGATGACGAAATGGGTGATACCGTTTTGTCTGCTGACGGTAGCGCCTCTGATCTCTTGCGAAGAAGACGATGACGACGATCTTTATGAGGCAGAGTATGACAACTGGCAGCAGCGCAACGATGAGGAACTTGCTGAGTGGGTTTCAGATACAAGCCTTAAGAAGATCAAGAACCATGCCTTGCATGAGGATGCCCCAACAGTCAATAGCGACTATATCTATGTGAAGGTCTTGGAATCAGGCGATCCTGATACTCCTTCGCCTTTCCTGACAGATACGGTTCGTATAGCCTATCGTGGGCGCATACTTCCCACCGTCACTTATCCTGAGGGACGTGTCTTCGACCAGTCTTATCTCAACGAGTTTAGCTGGAGGACGGCTTATCCTGCTCAGTTCCCATCTCGGAGTACTCAGGACAGTCCTCTGATTGACGGTATCGAGACTGCCTTATTGCATATGCATGTGGGTGACCGCTGGTTGATTCATATCCCTTATCAGTTGGGTTACGGAACGACAGAGAAATCTACGATTCCTGCCTATAGCAACCTGGTTTTCGACGTGGCACTCTTTGACTTCTGGCATCCAGGAGAGACGAGGCCGGTGTTTAAGGTTAGATAATTAAAGTTGAAAAGGGCATCATAGATATTATGGTGCCCTTTTATAAACAAAAAGCTTATGCAAAAGTACGCTGACTACATCAAACGAATAGAGATTGATTCTCTATGGAGTGGTAAGAAACATGTCACCTGGGATCTGCACCGTCAGGTGAATATCCTGAGTGGCAGCAACGGACAGGGTAAGAGCACCATCCTCAATAAGGTGGTGAAAGGCTTGTCGGCTGGTGGCGAGTTTCCAAGTCACATGCTGAAGGGCGTGAAACTTGAAGTGGAGCCTGAGGATGCGAAGTGGATTAGGTATGACATGATTCGTTCACTCGACTCCAACCTGCAGAAGACACTTTCCGAGGGTGATGGCTTCATCCGACAGGCACTCACGGCACTTGCTGGCGTGGGAGGCGGCTCGCTGCTCGACATCCAGTTGTATAACCTGCAGCGCAAGTTCCTTGATTATCAGGTGAAGATCGGTAATCGTATCATCGAGAAACTTCAGGTGGGTGATGCGGATGCTGCCCAACAGCTCTCACAAAAGAAAACGCGATTTCAGGATATCGTCGATGACCTGTTCTCAGAGACAGGCAAGCGGATCATCCGTACTGAGAACGAGCTCCGTTTCACGCAGATTGGTGAGATGCTGTTACCCTACCAACTGTCGAGTGGCGAAAAACAATTGCTCGTCATCCTGCTGACGGTTCTGGTAGAGGATAACCAGTCTTATGTGCTCTTTATGGATGAGCCTGAGGTATCTCTCCACATTGAGTGGCAGAAGCGGCTCATCGATCTCTGTCTGGAACTCAATCCCAATGTCCAGATCATTCTGACCACCCATTCACCAGCTGTTGTCATGAACGGTTGGATCGACTCTGTCACTGAGGTGAGCGATATCACTGTCTAGTCATCCTAGTTATCCTATTCATCCTAGCCTATGTCGATTAGACTGAAAGATAATCTGAATAGCAAGTACTTTGAGGCGGCGAACTCGTTGACTTCAAAGAAAGCACGCCGTAGGATTGTGGCCTACGTCGAGAGCTATGACGATATCTATTTCTGGCGTACAGTTCTCAGTGAGTTCGAGGATGATAAGCGTTTCTTCGAGGTGATGCTCCCCTCAAAGGGTAATCTCACGCGTGGCAAGAAGTCGGTGCTGATGAATTTCCTCGAGGGAGAGCCTCTAGGGCGCGATATGATTGCCTGTGTGGATGCGGATTACGACTATCTGATCCAGGGGCGTACCCATCAGTCTCAGAAGGTGCTCGAGAGCCCTTATGTCTTCCATACCTATGTCTATGCCATCGAGAACTTCCAGTGCTATGCGCCCTCGTTGCATAACGTGTGTGTCTCCGTGACGCTCAACGATCATCGCATCTTCGATTTCCGTGACTATTTCGCCCAGTTCAGCGAGGCACTATTCCCATTGTTTGTGTGGTCTATCATGTTCTACCGTAACGGCAACTATCCCAGGTTCTCTATCACCGACTTGAATCGCATCGCTGACCCAGGCGGCTTTAATGTCTATAATCCGGAACCTTCGATCGCCAATGTCAAACGGAAGGTTCGTACCAAGATCAATGACCTCCAGCGACAGTTCCCTGATGCCAAGGAGGAGTATCTCGCCACTAAGGAGAGTCTGAAGGCACTGGGTGTCACCCCTCAGACCACCTATCTGTATATCCAGGGGCATCATTTGTTTGATACGGTTGTCTCTCCCATGCTTTCAAAGGTCTGCAACCTGCTTCGCCAGGAACGTCAGAACGAGATATATCATGCTTCTGCCCATAAGACACAGAAGCGAAATGAGATGTCCTGCTATGAAAACTCATTGCAGGACATCAAGGTGATGCTCAAGAAAAACACGGGTTACATGTCTTCAGAGCAGTTCCGTCGTGTTCAGGAGGATATCCGGAACTATCTAAATCAGAAATAGTCTATTCTGTGATAATGATACCGCCCATGGGCTGAATCGTTACCTTAGCTTCGCCGTTCTTACCAACCTTCAGGGTCTTCAACTCAGAGGCAGGCAACAGCTCGCCTTTCTTCTTCGGAGCATCTGTGTAATAACGCACCGTCTTTCCTGCCAGCATCGGCAGCTGCAGGGTCAGCGCCTTCTTCTCCTGAGTACCGTTCAGTCCGGCCACATACCACTTGTCGCCTGTGCGGCGTGCCAGCACCACGTATTGGGTGGGGTAGCCCTCGATGAACTGTGTCTCTTCCCATGTCGTAGGAATCTCTTTCAGGAAATCCAGTTCAAACTGAGGCAGCTCTTCGAGGTTGTTGGGGTAGATGGCTACGCAGTTCACACTCGTCTGGATAACGATGGCTGATGCCATCTCAAACACGTCGGTGGTGTAACGCTGATGACGGCTCTTGTTGTCACGGCTCATGTGGTGGTTCATCATCACACCGCCCCAGTCGGCTGCTGCCACCGCATTACGGGAGAAGGGGTGCATGGTCAGCTCAAAACCTTCCTGCTTGGCATGGTGCTCTGTGAAGAACACGTTCTCTGATGCCAGGAAAGCCTCGCTGGCCACATAGTTGGGATACATGCGCTCCCAGCCTCGTGGCAGTGTGCAACCGTGGAAGATCACCTGCAGTCCATGACGGTTGCCGTCGGCGAGGATATCCTCGTAGAGCTTCATCATCTCCTGCTTGTCACTGCCAAAGA
>CAMJGE010000014.1 GCA_946405145.1 uncultured Prevotella sp. | reverse complement strand
ACTGTCGCAGGGCGCGAGCCTCCAGGGCCAGGTATTCTGCCACCACCTTGGCAAATTCATCGGTGGTATAGGTGCTGGCATCGAGCATTTCAGAGGTGATGCGACCATTGTATTTGCTAACGAGGTTCAGAATGGAAGCAGCCTCACAGGCCTGATCTTCGCCGAAGGTCTCTGCACAGAAGGTTCGGGTATGACAGAGCAGGTTGTCTGCGTGGTATTTCTTGGGGTTCCATGCCATGTCCATGAAAAGCTGGATGGGATATTCCATTGGCTTCAGGTCACCCACATTAAGGATCCAGAGTTTCTGAATGCCGCCGTTGTAGGCCAGCTGCAACTGTTCCCACATGTTCTGTGTCGGGGTGACGTTGATCCATTTGGTGTTACGGGGCGCACCTACGTAATCCACATGGTAATAGAGTCCCCAGCCACCTTTACGTTTCAGCTCTTCAGCAGTCGGCAGTCGGCGCACATTACCCCAGTTGTCATCGCAGAGCAGCACGGTCACATCGTCTGGCACGCGCAGACCGGCATCATAGTAGTCCTGTACCTCTTTATAAAGAGCCCAGATCTGAGGTGTCTCCTTAGCTGGACGCTTGGTCACCTCCTTGATGATACGGCGCTGGTTGTCGATGATATTCTCAAGCAGCTTGGTATCGGTGCTGTTGCCCATCGCCTCGTCGCCGTCGCCACGCATACCGATGGTTACGATGTCATCCGTTCCTTTCATGCGTTCGATACCCTCACGGAAGAACCGGTCGAGGTTCTCCTTGTTGATGGAATAGTTCCAGGCGCCCCAGCCCTTACGGTCTCGGGCATACTCCTGGTGGTTTCGTGCCATCGGCTCATGGTGAGAGGTTCCCATCATGATACCCATCGCATTGGCTGTCTTCAAGTTTTCCGGGTCATCGGCATAGAAAGCCCAACCCCACATGGCGGGCCACATATAGTTACCCTTCAGGCGCAGGATGAGCTCAAACACCTTCTCGTAGAAGCGGTGGTCACCGTAGTTAGTACCGAAGGTGTTCTTTACCCAGGAGGTGAGACAAGGTGCCTCGTCGTTCAGGAACAGTCCGCGATAACGTACGGCAGGTTCACCATCGGTGAATTCGCCTTTTTGGATATAGAGGTCGCTGTGCTTCTCTACAGGTACATCTGCCCAGTAGTACCATGGTGAGACCCCAATCTGGCGCGACAGTTCATAGATTCCATATACCGTACCGCGCTTGTCACTACCGGCAATCACAAGTTGGTTGCCGATGGTCTTGATGATAAATTTCTCCGTTTTGCCCTTCAGGTCTCTGAGCAAGCCCTGTTTCACCCAGGCATCGATCTGTTTGTTCACACCTACCGTTCCAATCAGGATCGTTGGTGCAGCCTCGTTGAGGGCGGGTTTCTGACCTGTCACCTGCAGGAAGTCGTTCTGAAGGTTGGTAGAAGCAAGTTGTACGCATGTATGCTCTTCAGCGGCATAGCCGATGGTGGGCTGGGTCAACTGCCACGTCTCAGCCTGTGGTTGGAAGGTTATAAACTGGTCTGCTGCTTTGGCAGATCGAGGAGCGATGAGACATAGACTCATCCCTAGCGCCACACTTATCTGGCGAATCACTTTTTTTTTCATTGGTCTGTTTTTTGGTTTTAATTTGTCGGCAAAAGTACAAAAAAAATCGAAAGTATATGTACACGGATGTTTCATATACTTTCGAATATGTTTCAGGATGCTATGTTTATACCTCTAAAATTCGAGAATTAGGCTTTGACGGGGCTTGAGATCGAAATTTTTAGAGAGGTCGTAGTAGCGTCCGGTAGGAATATCCTTAGCTTTAGAAGTAGCACCGATAATTTCAGCATAACGCTCTACATCCATGGTGGCAGCCTGGCTGGTGCCATTAAGAACCGTGAGCACAGTGTTACCTTCATATTGGCGGGCAATGACATAGATGCCATTATAAGGGATGAACTGTGTCTGTGTCCCCTTTGTGATTGTTTCGTTGCCCTGTCGCCAATGAAGGAGTCGGCTTGTCCATTGGAACATGGCCTGTTCAGCCTTCGTGCGTCCTTCTTTAATAAAGGCATTATGCTCGTCGCCTGGGAAACCACCGGGGAAATCTTTGCGAACGTTACCGTCGGTTACCTCTTTAGTACCGTTCATCAGGATCTCAGTGCCGTAGTAAAGCTGTGGAATACGGTTTACGGTCAACAAGAGGGCGAGTGCCTGTTTCAATGCCAGTGTGTCGCAGCCATCACCCAAGAAACGGTCGGTGTCGTGATTCTCGATAAAGGCCATCACACTCGATGGATTAGGGTAGAGGTAATCATAGACAAACGAATAATATAGACGATTCAGTCCTTTCCAGAAACCATCGGTTTCCTCGTCCTTGGCCTGTGTCAGCTTGTCGAAGAAGCTGAAGTCCATAACGGTCTTCAGGTAGGAGTTGTTTTTGGAAAGTTTCGAGTCCTTCTGCCAAGTGGCGGTATAGGCAGGTTCTGTGACCCATGTCTCACCAACAGTGTTGAAGTTAGGATACTCATCATCGAGTTCTTTCATCCATTGAGCCATAGCGTTATCATAGGCATAAGGATAGGTGTCCATGCGGATACCATCGATACCGACAGTCTCAATCCACCAAATGCTATTTTGGATAAGATAGCGCATGAGATGAGGATTATGTTGGTTGAGGTCGGGCATAGAGGGAACAAACCATCCTTCTGTTGTCTCCTTCAGATCAATTTTCGAAGCGTAAGGATCCACAATGGGGGTTAGCTTATAACTGGTCTGGAGGTATTTGCTCTTGGCAGGCTCCGAACCATCAGCATTCGCTGTGAAACCTGTCATAGGGTCGCGTCCACTGGCATCCTCGTTAAGCCAGTCTGGTGTATTGAGCCAGTCTTTAGAAGGCATATCTTTCGTCCAAGGGTGTTCAAAACCGCTGTGGTTGAAAATCATGTCCATTACCACTTTCAGCCCCTTGGCATGAGCCTCGTCACAAAGCCGTTTATAGTCTTTGTTGGAACCGAAACGGGGATCAACCTTATAATAATTTGTTGTAGCATATCCATGATAGGTGGAGAAACCATTTTCGGTGTCTGGAGAATCGTTTTCGAGCACAGGTGTGAACCAGAGAGCGGTTACGCCGAGTTCCTTGAAATAGTCAAGGTGATCACGGATACCATTAAGGTCTCCACCATGACGGAGTGAGGGCTTAGAACGATCTTCTACATAGCTACGCATACCCTTGATCTGCTTGGGGTGGTTGGCTCCTTGTGCAAAACGGTCTGGCATCAGCATGTAGAGCACGTCGGCATTGGTGAAACCCATGCGCTCTTCCCCCTTCTTTTCGCGAGCCTTGAGCTGATAAGCTACCTTCGTCTTGCCGAAGTTCAGGGTCATCGTACCAGGCTGAGCATCTCCGAGGTTCAGGTAGATGAGTAGATAGTTCGGGGAGTCGAGGCGTACCAGACTATCAATTGTCACACCAGGATAGTCGGTGGTGACACTTGCTACATCGCGGATTCCCGCGCCATAGACCATCAACTGCAAAGAGGGGTTCTTCATTCCTACATACCAATCGGTAGGCTCAATTCGGTCAATCACAGTTTTCTTTGCTGCACTCATCGTCAATACGTTTGCCATCATAATGGCAGTTATAAGAAATAGTCGCATAATGTTTTTAGTTTATACTTTCGATGCAAAGATAAGAAATTATTCCGCAGGTTGTATGCTTTGGGACTGTTTTTCTTTCAGTTGCAAGGATAAACGTTTGCACAACCGGAGGTGAAGGAATGAGCAATAGAAAAGTTTAGGCGATTTTTATCCAATATCAGAAAAATAGTTGTATCTTTGCAGCGATTATATATAATAATGTGTAAATAATAACTAGCATGATGATACAACTAAAGACGATGATTGTGGCAATGATAGGTTGCCTGATAATGACAGTAGCCAATGCGCAAAGTGTACGTGAGACGATCCGGTTGGATAAAGGTTGGAAGTTCAAACTGGGCCATTCTGCTGATCCGCAGAAGGACTTCGGCTGTGGAACGGAGTATTTTAACTATCTGACAAAGGCTAACTCGATTCATAACGAGGGACCGTATGCTCAGAAATTCGATGATGCAGGCTGGGAGGAAGTACAGGTGCCTCACGACTGGGTGGCTACTCTGCCTTATGCCTCTGAGGCCAGTCATTCTCATGGTTATAAGACTATAGGATGGAAGTATCCAGAGACGAGCGTAGGCTGGTATCGTAAGTTGGTGAAGATCTGCGAAGAGGATCTTGGCAAACAGATAGAACTGCGCTTTGACGGTATCTTCAGGAATGCCCAGGTGTGGTTTAACGGTTTCTATATGGGTACGGAGCCGAGCGGTTATGTGACTCAGGTCTTCGATATCACACCTTATATTAAATATGGTGAGGACAACCTGATCTGTGTCCGTGCTGATGCTTCGCTCGAGGAGGGATGGTTCTATGAAGGAGCTGGCATCTATCGTGATGTCTGGCTTGAGAAGAAGGCTCTGGTGAGTGTGGCTCCCTTCGGTACATTCGTCTATGCCAAACTGCAAAAGCCCTATACAGTAGCAGAACTCGTGGTGGAGACAGAGGTGAAGAACAACAGTCTGAAGGACAGCCAATGTAATGTATCGCAGCGTTTGCTCGATGCTGAGGGCAAGGAGGTGGCGAAGTCTGCCCCACTAACACTCTGCCTGAAGGCGAAGGAGACTATAGGTTGCAAGCAACAACTCACCGTCAGCCAGCCCCATCTCTGGAGCACTACCGATCCTTATCTCTATCAGGTGGAAACCACCGTCATGCAAGATGGTCAGGTAACGGATGTTTACCTGACAACGACAGGTATCCGTGATATCGCCTTCGATGCAGAAAAGGGTTTCATCCTCAACGGACAACAGCTGAAACTGAAGGGCGTAAACCTGCATCAGGATCATGCCGGTGTGGGTTCCGCCATCCCGGATGCACTACAGGCTTGGCGCATCAAACAACTGAAGCAGTTTGGTTGCAACGCTTATCGTGCCTCTCACAATCCGATGACACCAGCTCTGCTCGATGTCTGCGATCGTGAGGGTATCCTTGTTATCGACGAGAACCGTCTGATGGGTATCAACGAGGAACACCTGCGTCTGTTGGAGCGGATGATTAAGCGCGATCGGAATCATCCAAGCATCATCCTCTGGAGCGACGGAAATGAAGAGTGGGGACTTGAGAACACCGTTCAGGGCATACGGGTGGCTGAATCCATGCGTGAATATACGAAACTGTTTGACCCCACGCGCCACAGCACTATTGCCAATGCTGGAGGTTCCGAGATGATCAAGGGACTCGACGTGGTAGGCTTTAACTATATCGTTCAGAACGATGTGGATAACCGTAAGCAGGCAAACCCCTTGTGGAAGATCGTCGGAACGGAAGAGACTACGGGTTGTGGTACACGTGGTTGGTATTTTGACACCCCTGATTATCCAGGTCGTATGATCAGTATCAACCGCACGGATAAGCCCGGTGTTGAGAATGTCATCGAACGCGGCTGGAAGTTCTATGCCGAGCGTCCCTGGGCAGCCGGACTCTTCTACTGGACAGGCTTCGACTATCGGGGGGAGCCTAATCCGCTCAAGTATCCTGCAACTGATTCCGAATTCGGTATCCTTGATTATTGCGGATTCCCCAAGGATGAGGCTTTCTACCTGAAGTCGTGGTGGACGGAGATCCCTGTGCTTCATATTTTCCCTCACTGGAACCTGCAGGGACATGAGGGTGAAGAGGTGGAACTCTGGGCTTACAGCAACTGCGATGAGGTGGAACTGATTGTGAATGGCAAAAATCTGGGACGTCAGACGATGCCTTGTAATGGACACCTGAAATGGAAAGCCGTTTATCAGCCTGGCAAGGTGGTTGCCATCGGCTACGAGAAAGGCAAACGGGTGATGACACAGACCATTGAGACCACCAAGCCTGCCGCAAAGACGGTGCTGAAGGCAGATCGTCAGACGATCACTGCTGATGGGCGCGATCTCGCTGTTGTAACCATCGAGGTACAGGATCAGAAGGGTCGTATCGTACCTGATGCCTGTCCGAAGCTGACTTTCCGACTGGAGGGACATGGGCGTATCCTCGGTGTCGGCAATGGCGATCCGATGTATCTGGGTGAAGATCATCCGAAGGAGAAGGACTGTCACACGTTCAGCATTCCCGCCTTCAATGGTCTGGCGCAGGTGCTAGTACAGAGTAGCGACGAGGCAGGCACGCTTCAATTGAGCTGTGAAGCTGAGGGACTGAAGCCGTCTTCACTCCAGATAACGACACGTCATTGAACCAAACAAAAACGGATTATAATAAATACCAATCGTATGAACAAAACTATCATGACTTTGGCGCTGGCAGCTGTATGCTGTCTGAGCGCATCGGCACAAGAGAAACTTTTCCAGAGTGCCAACGTACAATCACCTGTTATCAACAATGATGGTACTGTGACTTTCAACCTCTTCGCCCCGAAGGCAGTGAAGGTGGAGGTGACTGGTGACTTCCTGCCCACACAGCAGATCGATATCCCGGGCGGTGGCAAGTACGACGCCCCTGGTGTGGCTCAATTGAAGGAAGGGCCTAACGGCGTGTGGAGCTACACCACCGACAAACTGGCTCCTGAGATGTACAGTTATACCTTTAATATTGATGGTATGACGGGTGTGAAGGATCCTGCTAACATCTATGTGAACCGTGACATCGTATCGTTTACCAACATCTTCATCATCAGCGATGAGAAAGGAGACAAGGGCGATCTGTACAAGGTGAACGAGGTGCCCCACGGTAACCTCTCAAAGGTGTGGTACAACAGTCCTACCCTGAAGATGCAGCGCCGCATGACCATCTATACCCCTGCCGGCTATGACAAGGGTGGTAAGTATCCCGTGCTCTACCTGCTTCATGGTGCCGGTGGCGATGAGAACGCCTGGAGTGAGTTAGGACGTGCAGCGCAGATTCTCGATAACCTGATTGCTACGGGTAAGGCAAAGCCTATGATTGTGGTGATGCCTAATGGTAATCCTAACTGTCAGGCTGCCCCTGGTGAGTGGTCTTGGGGTATGTACACACCAGGTTTCCGTGATAGTGGTACTGGTCCTACAGCTCCTGCCGCAGCTTCTATTCCTGAGAGCTTCATGGATATCGTGAATTATGTGGATGCCAATTATCGCACAATTAAGACCCGAGCCGGACGTGCTGTTTGTGGTCTGTCAATGGGTGGTGGCCATACCTTCCACGTGAGCTTACTTTATCCCAACACCTTCGATTATTACGGACTGTTCTCTGCCGGACTCCATTGGGGGAAAGGTCAGATAATGGGAACTCCCTTTGCCGATCAGATTAAGGATGATGCAGATTTTGCGAAGAAGTCAGCTCGTTTGTTTGGAAGTAAGCCCAAGCTCTACTGGATGGGAATGGGTAAGACCGACTTTCTATATCAGAGCACGGTCGATCTTCGTAACTACTGGGACAGCAAGGGTTACAAGTATGAGTATGTAGAGACCGATGGTGGTCATATCTGGCGCAACTGGCGTATCTATCTCACCATGTTCGCCCAGAAGATCTTCAAATAAAAAAGTAATGCAAAAGAAAATCCCCGGCCATGCGGTCGGGGATTCTTTGTATGTTGCATTGTATTATGCAAATGGATTCTCTGTGGGATAGAAGTCACCCTTCGGGAAGTTGTAGTCAATCTCGTCAACGGGGATACCCATGTACTTGAGAACCTCCCAGAGATACTTACCCTGATGGCCGAACATCACGGCGCAGTGGTGTGGGTAGTGCTTCTCGATGAGGACGTGACGATAGAAGCGGCTCATGTTCTTGATACCGAAGATACCGATAGAACCGAATGAGCGGGTAGCTACTGGGATAACCTCACCCTGAGCGATGTAAGCGCGGAGCTTGGTGTCGGCAGTTGACTGCAGACGATAAACAGTAGCCAGACCTGGCTGAATATCACCCTCCAGTGTACCATTGGTTACCTCTACAGGCAGAGCGCGGGCCATAATGCGCTGGAAGCACATCTGACAGTTGCAAACCTTACTTGAAGCAGTATTACCGCAGTGGAAGCCCATGAAGATCTCCTTCTCTGTATAGGTGTCGCAAGCGAACTTCTTGCCCTTGATGCTCTCCTCGTACATATCCTGGGGAACGGTGTTGTTGATGTCGAGCAGGGTAACGGCATCCTGGCTGATGCAGGTGCCGATGTACTCTGACAGAGCGCCATAGATATCAACCTCACAAGCCACGGGGATACCACGACCAGTCAGACGGCTGTTCACGTAGCAAGGTACGAAGCCGAACATGGTCTGGAAGGCAGGCCAGCACTTGTTAGCCATAGCCACGAACTGACGAGAGCCCTTGTGAGCCTCAATCCAGTCTGTCAGTGTCAACTCATACTGAGCGAGCTTTGGCAGCACTGAAGGAATCTTATTACCTGTGCCGAGCTCAGCAGCCATATCCTTTACTACACCGTCGATACGGGGATCGCCCTGGTGCTTCTGGAAAGCCTCAAGCAGGTCGAGCTCTGAGTTCTCCTCAATCTCCACGTCGAGATCATAGAGGGCACGGATAGGTGCGTTACAAGCCAGGAAGTTGTTTGGACGAGGACCGAAGCTGATGATCTTCAGGTTCTGCAGACCTACAATCGCACGGGCGATAGGCAGGAACTCGTGAATCATCTCAGCGCACTGGCCAGCATCGCCAACGGGCTCCTCTGGGATATAGGCACGGGTCTTGCGCAGACTCAGTGCCTGACTGGCATTCAGCATACCGCAGTAAGCGTCGCCACGACCGTCAATCAGATCCTTCTGAGTCTCCTCGGCGGCGGCGCAGAACATCGTTGGCCCCTGGAACCAATCGGCAATCATGGTCTCAGAGATCTCAGGACCGAAGTTGCCCAGATAAACGCACAGGGCGTTACATCCAGCCTTCTTCACATCCTCAAGAGCCTGCTGAGCGTGGATCTCACTCTCAACGATGGTGATGGGGCACTCGTAGATACCTTCCTTGCCAAACTTCTCTTCATACTTGGCGACAACGGCTTTGCGGCGGTTGACGGCCAATGACTCGGGGAAACAGTCGCGACTTACAGCGACAATACCCACCTTAATTACAGGTACATTATTCATATTCATTTTAAGTTAAAAAAGTAATGCTTAGTTCACAGGTTGCAAAGATAGACATTTTTCTTCAAACAAAAATGCTTTTTTGTATCAAATTTGTTTGGATTTGTATAAATTAACGCTGGCGATTGGGACATAATTGAAAAAATGGGTAGGTGTTGGTGGATTTTTGCGGAGTTTTTTGTACCTTTGCGGTCGAATTACTAATTGAGTAATAAATAAAGTGCTTATGAAAAGATTCTTATTCCCGTTTGTAATCATCGTCTTTGGCGTGCTCACGGGCTGCACCAAGGACGAGAACGTGGTGCAGCCCTCTGCCAAGGACTACCTGACGCTCTGGAACACGTGCGAGGCGGCAACCGCACTCCAGACGTATGTCGAGGACGTGACCAACCCCTCGTCGAAGAACTTTATCAAGAAGGAGGACCGCATTGCGACCTTCGACATGGACGGAACCTTCGTCGGCGAGCTCTACCCGACCTACTTCGAGTATAACCTGCTGGAGGAGCGGGTGCTGGAGGATGCCTCGTATAAGGACAAGGCGCCAGAGGATGTCAAGGAGACAGCTCAGGAGATTAGGGATTTCGTCAGAGACGGAAAGCCGCTGCCCTCACACTTCGACATGAAGCACGCACGGGCTGCGGCGAAAGCCTATGCCGGCATGACGCTGGCAGAGTTTGACGCCTATGTCAAGGCGTATGCCGCCAAGCCAGCCAACGGCTTCAAGGGCATGACTTTCGGTCAGGGCTTCTACAAGCCCATGCTGCAAGTGTTCGACTATCTGAAGGCGAATGGATTCACCTTCTACGTTGTTTCGGGCTCCGACCGCTTTATCTGTAGGGCACTCGTGGAGGCGCTGGGCATCGAGCCCAACCGTGTGATCGGCATGGACGTGAAGCTCCGCTCTACCAAGCAGGGCACCGAGGAAGGCGTGAACTACACGATGGAGAAGGCGGAAAACCTGATTCGCACCGACGAACTCATCATCAAGAACCTGAAGACCAACAAGGTGTTACAGATCAGCCAGGAGATAGGCAAGGTGCCCGTCCTCTCGTTCGGCAACAGCAGCGGCGACTGCGCCATGCACAACTACTGCCTGAGCAACCCGAACTACAAGACGGCGGCCTTTATGCTGATAGCCGACGACGAGGCGAGAGACCACGCCAACAGGGAGAAGGCACTCGCCCTCGCCGAGAAATGGCGTGAGGCGGGCTATCATGTCATCTCGATGAGAGACGACTTCAAGACCATCTATGGCGACGGGGTGGAGAAGACTGACTTTACCTTTAAATAAGAAGCCCGTCTTTACTGATTAAAAAACGAATCGTCCTCACTGCATTGGTGAGGACGATTCGTTTAGTTATGAGCGATAATTGCCGACTGGGGACTGACGGAGAGTTTTTCCCCTTGGATCGTACCCAAGCCATGTTCGTCTATATGACCTTCGCGACAGACTATTGTATAGTCACCTTTAGGGATGTTAACTTCTACATCTGCCTTGGTAGCATTCAGAATGACAATAATGTCACGCCAGTCGTCGCGGCCCGCATAGTTCTTTAGGCGATAAGCCACAACACCCTTTGGGGCATCAAGGAACTCAAGGTGCTTACGTACAAGATCTGCATTGCCCAAGCGGAAGGCAGGATGATGCTGGCGCAGGGCGATAAGGTTCTTGTAGTAGTCAAAGACCTGAGGGTATTTCTCCTTGTTGGTCCAATCCAACTGGTTGATGCTGTCAGGCGATTCAAAGCTGTTGTGTACGCCTTTTTTGTTGCGCAACAGTTCTTCGCCACTAAGCATAAATGGCACACCCTGTGAGGTGAAGACTGCTGTCTGTGCCAACAGGTCGAGACGGATCAGTTCCTCCTCGGTGATACCAGAGATAGAAGCCTTGAGGCGGTCCACGAGGCACATGTCGTCGTGACAGCTCACGTAGGAGATCATCTGTGTGGGTTCGAGAGCCCAGGGCGCCTTGCTGTAGTTCACCTTCGCCATGTCGATCTGGGGATGCTGGATGGCTCCTGCAATGCCGAACTTGATGGATTCAGATTCGTCCTTACCACCAATCCAACCTGTCATCGTATCGTCGGAGAAGGGACCGCGAAGGGCATCGCGGATCTCGTCGCTGAAAGCTGCGATGCCTGGCATCTGATAGATATGGGCTTTCATGGCGAGCTGCTCCTGGGGATAAGCGCATGTGCCTGCGCTCCAGCCCTCACCATAGATATAGATGGTGGGATCGATGGTATCCACCATCGCACGGATCTGGTTCATCGTCTCGATGTCGTGGACACCCATCAGGTCGAAACGGAAACCGTCAATATGGTACTCGTTGATCCAGTATTTCACGCTCTCCAACATGAACTTACGCATCATAGGCTTGTCTGAGGCGGTTTCGTTGCCACAGCCTGAGCCGTTGCTATACTGCCCGTCCGTAGTTTTACGATAGTAATAGTCGGGATAGGTGCGCTGGAAGTTAGAATGCTCGATGTCGTAGGTGTGGTTATATACCACGTCGAGGATCACGCGGATGCCTGCCTCGTGGAGGGCTTTCACCATCTGCTTGAACTCGCGGATGCGTACTTCCGGAGCATAGGGATCGGTGGAGTAACCACCCTCTGGCACGTTGTAGTTCACAGGGTCGTACCCCCAGTTGTATTTGTTGTCGCTGAGGCGTGTCTCATCCACTGAACCGTAATCGTAAGAGGGGAGGATGTGGACAGCGTTCACACCGAGCTCCTTCAGGTGATTGATGGCCCAGGGCTCTGTCAGTGCCATGAACTTGCCTGGATACTTCGCATCCGGACGGTTGATGGAGAAGTCACGATGGTGCATCTCGTAGATCACTAAGTCGGCGGGCGATTTCGTGACAGGGTGCTGATCCTGCGCCCATCCCTCCGGATCGGTCTTCGATAAGTTGATGATAGCTCCTCGCTTGCCGTTGACGCCAACGGCTTTGGCGAAAACACCCGGGCATTCGCCTTGTCCCATGTCGAAGGTATAAAACTTACCTATCAGGTCGCCTTTGACGGTGGTTTGCCACTGTTCGTTGGCGATGCGTTTCATCTTGATGGTCTTTCCTGCTTTGCCGCCAAGACCTTCATCATAGATGCGCACAACAACCTGCTTCGCATCGTTTGGCGCAAAGAGGGTGAACACTGTTTTCTCGGGGCTGTAGGTTACCTCGTCGAAACGGAAGTCCTGTGCTGACGAAAATTTCGGGAACAGGAATGAAAGAAAACCAAATAAAAAGAACTTCTTCATAATATTTATATAAAATTGCAACGGACTACGGGACTTACATGACTTTTTTAGTGAAGTCCTTAAGTCCTGAAGTCCGTTGCTAATAAATTATTTCGCGATAAATGAAATAGCGAATCCGCCACCGGGGGCTTCCTTGAGTTTCAATACGTCCTTGGCTGTTACCACCTTCTTCGTGATGGTGTAAGCCTGCGGATTGGTCTCGTAGTGGGCATCCTTCGCATCGGCATAGATGGTGCAGTCATACTTGCGCCCCTTGTCGAGGAAGTTGAGTTTCAGCGTGGTCTGATGACCGTTCTCGTCGCACTTGCCTCCCACAAACCAGTTGTCGGTACCTTTGGCCTTACGGGCCACGGTGATATAGTCGCCGGGTTCTGCTTCAAGATATTTAGAGTCATCCCAGTCACAGGCTACATCGCGGATAAACTGGAAGGCATCGTCGAACTTCTCATAATTCTCGGGCAGGTCGGCAGCCATCTGGAGGGGTGAGTACATCGTCAGGTAGAGGGCCAGCGAACCGGCAATCGTGATACGTGCCCAAGAGGTGTTATTGCTCCACTCAGAGAGCTTGGTGACGAAGATACCTGGTGTGTAGTCCATCGGACCGCCCTGCAAGCGGGTGAACGGCAGGATGCAGGTGTGATCGGGGTTAGAGCCGCCGAAAGCCTCGTACTCTGTACCGCGGGCACTCTCACCACCCACGAGGTTCGGCCAGGTGCGGCAGAGACCTGTCGGACGGGTAGCCTCATGGGAGTTTACCATGATATGGTGCTTGGCAGCCTCCTTAATGACGTAGAGGTAGTGGTTGTTCATCGACTGTGAGTAGTGATGGTCACCACGTGGAATCATATCTCCCACATATCCAGTCTTCACAGCATCGTAGCCGTATTTGTTCATCAACTCGTATGCCTCCTTGATATGGCGCTCGTAGTTTTGTGTCGAACTTGAGGTCTCGTGGTGCATCAGCAGCTTCACGCCCTTAGAGTGGGCATAGTCGTTGAGCATCTTGATGTCGAAGTCGGGATAGGGGGTCACGAAGTCGAAAACGTCGCGTTTCCACATATTCGCCCAGTCTTCCCAACCGACGTTCCAACCTTCTACTAGCACTTGGTCGAGACCGTTCTTGGCAGCGAAGTCGATGTAACGCTTCACGTTCTCGTTGTTGGCCTTATGGGTGCCGTTGGGCTTTACCTTACTCCAGTCGATTTGGTCGAGTTTGATCGAAGGGAAGTCGTTGGTGTAGTGCCAGGAACCACGCCCTACGATCATCTCCCACCATACGCCGCAGTACTTCGTGGGATGGATCCAAGAGGTATCCTCAATCTTACAGGGCTCATTGAGGTTCAGAATAAGATTGTTCGAGAGCATGTCGCGGGCATCATCCGATACCATCACCGTGCGCCAGGGTGTCTCACAAGGTGTCTGCATGGCTCCTTTCAGCCCAGTAGCATCAGGGGTGAGATGACTCACAAAAGTGAGAGGCTCAGGCAGGGGATAGGGTGTGGGCTTCGGATCGGGGGTATAGGCATTGCTGCCACCCATGAGCTTCTCAGAGAGATTTTTTGTTTCGGCATCTACGAGCTCGAGATGCATTGTGGCATAGTCCTGACAGGCAGCCTCATGGATATTGATATACAAGCCGTCATTGCTCTTCATCTGGAGGGAGGTCTGCACACCAGTGGGTGAGAATACTGCCACAGAGGAGTTGCCCCAGTTCACGGATTCATTGAAACGGGCACGGATCTCTGAGAGCTTCGTCTCCTGTGTCATCTGCTCCTGAGTGTCATAATCACCTGGGAGCCACCATGCCTTATGGTCGCCAGCCATCGCGAATTCCGAACGCTCTTCCTTGATGAGGAAATAGATCAATTCCTGTTGCTGAGGGAACTCGTAACGGAATCCGATACCATCGTCATACACACGGAAGCGGATAATCATCGTGCGCTTCGTGGCTGGCTGCTCCAGGGTGGCTGCCAGTTCGTTGTAGTGGTTGCGGATATCCTTGGTTTCGCCCCATACAGGTTGCCAGGTCTCGTCGAACGAGGTCGTCTCTTCCTTGGCAATCATGAAACCGTTCATCAGATCGGTCTCCTGCATGCCTTTCGAGGCGTGCTTGTCCTTAGCCAGTTCAAGTCCCAGGTGGGAGGGCTTCACAACAGCCTTTCCCTTATAGGTCATCTCATAGACGGGACGGCCCGTGTTATCCACTGAAAACTTCACCTCAATATTCCCATTGGGTGACTTCACGTTGCCTGCCATTGCAGTCAAAGGTAAAAGGGTAAAAAGATAAAAAGGTAAAACACCTTTTACCAATCCCATTACCTTATTTAACAATCTCTTTTCCATTTTTTTACCTTTTAATTTTTTACTTTTTTACCTTTTTACTTTTTTACCTTTTTACTTTTTTACCTTTTTACTTTTTTACCCTTTTACTTTTTTACTTTTTTAGTTATTTTCTTCCGCTTTGAGTAATTAATGTGCTGATTTCTTCGTTGAGCTCGTCAGCAGCCAACAGCTGCTCGATGCTCAGGTGCATACGGTAGCGCCAGTAGTGACGGGGATTAGCCGGGATGTTGATGCGCTCACCATTCTCATCAGGCAGGCGCAGACGCTCGTCGATACTCATCCAATCCTGGAAGGAGATCAGACAGAGCATCGAGGGCGATGTGAGGTGACGGCTCACGATGTCCTTGGCCAGCCAACCGGGCAACGGACGAGGTGCAGGACCGCCACGGCGCAGCGTCGTGTTGAAGTAACTCTGCGAACGCTCCTCGTCCTCATCCCACCACTGACGCAGCGTGGCCATGTCGTGGGTCGAGATGGTATCCACCGAACGGTAGGGGTTGTGTGAGAGTTTGCCGAAACGCGTGGTCGGATCCTTCGGCATCGACTGGATCTCCAGCGAGAGGATGCGCAGTTCGTTCATCACCCAGGGCACGCAATCGGGCACCATACCCAGGTCTTCCGCACATACCAGCATGCGGGTGGCCTGTGTCAGCTTCGGCAGTTTCTTCATCGCCTCCTGATACCAGAACTGGTTGTTGCGACGATAGAAGTAGTCGTTGTACAGGTTGTTGAACACGTACTTATCGTTGTCGTAGAGTGCCTGATAGATGAAGTCGTTCTGCACACCGATTCTGGGGTGGAACTTGTTGTCGCTCTTCCTGTCGCGTACAAAGAGTACGTCGCTGATCAGTGCGTAAAGTCCGTCGCGCAGGTTCAGGTCCTCCTGGTCTGTCTTGCCCTTGAAGGCGGCTTCCACCTTACGCTGGGTGTCGTATTCGGGCTTCATCTCCCAGATGTCGTCGTGGGCGTGGTTCAGGAAGGTATCCTTCACATACTGAGCCTTCTCGCCGAAAATCTTTTCCAGTGTCCAGTCAGCGATGAAGGGCTTCAAGAACAAGTCCTCCTGGAACTGCAGTCCGTAGGCCTCAATCTCCTCGCGCGTCATTCCTAATGAGGGCGAGAACTGACCCAGCAGTCCGTGAACGGCGTCGATGGGAATCTCCCAGATGCGGAAGAAGCCCAGCACGTGGTCGATACGGTAGGCATCGAAGTACTCCGCCATCTTGCGGAAACGGCGAACCCACCACGAACAGCCGTCCTCTATCATCGCATCCCAGTTGTAGGTGGGGAATCCCCAGTTCTGTCCGTTTACCGAGAAAGCATCGGGTGGGGCTCCAGCCTGACCGTTCAGGTTGAAGTACTTAGGCTCTACCCAAGCCTCCACACCGTCGCGACTGATGCCGATGGGGATGTCGCCCTTCAGGATCACACGGTTCTTTCGGGCATGGGCATGGGCAGCACGCATCTGCTGGTCGAGGTTGAACTGCACGAAATACCAGAAGGCCACCTCCTTGTAGAGCTTGGTGGTGGGCTTCGTCATCGCCTCGCGCTCGCTCTCAGGCAGTTCGTGATGATCGGGCCACTCTGAGAAGGTGGCTGTGCCGTAGAGGTCACGGTAATGACAGAAGGCGGCATAAGGCACCAGCCAAGCCTTGTTCTGGTCGAAGAACTTCTTGAAGGCCTCGCTCTTCAGGATGGTCTTTCCCTCCTGGGCATAGAGCGCCCGCAGATACTCCAGCTTCGCATTATTCATCCGCTCGTAGTCGATCTGCGGCAGGGCGTTCAGCTCCAGTCTGAGCGCCTCGAACTTCGCCTTCAGCGCCTCGTCCTTCAGGGCGGGCAACTGGCGGAAGTCGGTATATTGGGGCTGGAGTGCATAGATGCTGATCGAGTTGTAGGGATAGGAGTCCTGCCAGGTGTAGGTCATGTTCGTGTCGTTGATGGGCAGCACCTGCAGCACGCGCTGCTTCGTCTTGGCACACCAATCCACCATCAGCTTCAGGTCGCCGAAGTCACCCACACCGAAACTCCCCTCACTGCGCAGTGAGAAGATGGGGATCACCGTACCGGCCCCCCTCCACGGGTAGATGGGGAAGTACGCCTGCGACAGTTCATACACGATCACGTCGCCCGACTTCATCACGGGCAGTTCGATGGTGCGGTTTGCGCCCTCTTCCCAGAGCGGTGTCACATCTACGGCCTCGTCGAGCCCTACGAACTTAAACTCAAAGATCTTGGGCAGGTTGTCGGCGTCGAGACTCACCACCCACTCGTTGCTGGCGTGCTCCGTCATATCCACCGCGCGCTTGGCCTCCCAGTTGCCCAGGATGCCGCAGTCGCCGAGGATCGCCAGCCGTTCGAAGTTACGCAACTGCGGGGCGCGCACCTTCAGGCGGACAGTCTTGTCGAAGTGAGTCTCCTCACTCAATTTCTTCTCACGGGCGGCCACACATTCTGTAAATGCCGATGAATAGAGAAAAGCATCATCAGGGATGTCGATCCAATGGTCATAGACCACATAACATGATTCTTTGGATCCTGTGAGGTCCAGATGATGAGGCTCCGACAGCCACTCTGTGCGTGCCACCTGTTCTCCTCGTACCACACTATAGTAGTAATTACGGTCATTGAACTTTTCTGCCTTTTTTAATTCACATGTCCAGTGGAGTCCGTCAAGCGTCCCCATCACAAGCTTTTCCGCTTCCTCACCTATGAGGATGTTCAGCATCAACTCTTCTCCGAAAGTAGTCTGATACTCCAGATTAAATACGATTCTCATACTCGTCTTTAGTTATTTATATCACTTTGGTGCAAATATACGAAGAAATCTGAAAGGGTGGTTCGCAAACAACGCAGTTATTGGCTCAAAGAACATGCAAACGTTTGCATTTGTGTGCAAATTGCAAAAAACTATTGCCAGCGTAATGTCAGCGTAATTTATGTCAAGATTCGTTGGGTTTTAAAGAATTTCCTTGTTTATGTTTTTCGGTGTGCAAAGTTTTATATTAACTTTGCAGACGGTTTCATCGTTATATACGTTTTCAGGGATGGCACAAGAAGTAAACAATGGTTTCAGGCACGTACTGCCTATTCAGATTCGGTTCAATGACGTGGATAAGTTCGGTCACGTCAATAACACTGTCTATTTTCAGTTCTATGATACCGCAAAGACCGATTACATCGCTACAGTCTGCAGGGATGTGGATTGGGAACAAGTCGCTATTGTGGTAGTGAGGATCGAGGCTGATTTCGTTTCACAAATCAAGGCTGGCGACCAAATTGCCGCTCGCACGCGCGTTATAAGAGTAGGTAATAAGAGTTTCCATCTGGAACAGGAAATCATCGATGTCGATACCCAGGAAGTGAAATGCCGCTGTTTCTCGGTGATGGTGTTCTACGATCTGATCCAACACAAGTCAATGCCTATCCCTGATGCCTGGCGCCAAGCCATCTGCCAATATGACGGGTTGAGTTAACACCCCTTAGGGAGTTATCAAAATCCGCCTGGCGTGATGTTATAAAAAGCTGCATCCTGCTTCTGTAATACTTGACAGAATAGAATGCAGCTAACTTGTCAAAGCATATAAAGCTTGGTCAGAGGATAGGTCCTCTCCCAGTCTACTATCTTCACATCAGCTTCTTTTGCCGGATGGATGTCGAACTCATCGAGCACCATCACCTGTTTCTCCTTCAGGTCGTAGAGTGGCCAGTTTTTCGCCTTTCCATCGGGCGATTCAGCTGCCGTGAGCGATGGGTTGCCGGTCTTGGCAAACTGCACCCACATTTTGCGCATGGTCTTGCAGAAGGTCTCATCGAAGGCCCTTCCTGTGTCGGCGGTCATCTCTGGATGATTGAATACTACCGCAAGCTCTATGGCATGTCCGCATTTCATGATGGGGTCGGGCGACTCAGGCGTGAAGTAATAGGTGTATGCCTTGCCACCACCCTTGGTCTGCTCCTCCGAGATTCTGATGATTGGTGCATTAAACCACACCTGGCTGAAGAGACTGCTGTCTGGCTGGAAGTAGTCACCCTTCACATCTTTCATGTAGCTCTCGGCAAGCGCCTTGTCTTCTGGGGACAAATGCGCAAACTTCTCCTGCTTGCGCCCTGCAATCCAATTATCCCAGCCTTCCTTGCCGAAGCTTGACACGAAGAAGTTCATCTCGTCCTTGTTGCAGCCTACCAGAATCTCCAAATCGTTAGCTGCACCGTTAGCATAAGCCTCAAAGGTATCTGTAGGCAGAATCCTTCCGTCTCTTTCGGGCACCTGGTGTACGAAGTTGATGGCAGAGGCTTCCAGGAGCTTGTCGCCGCTCACCTTCATGAGGTCGGCAACGGTCTTACAACCGAGCACGTCCATCAGTTTATTGGTACACTCGATAGCCTCTTCTGGTGTCCTCGCCTGGTTCACTGAACCGCTCTCGGCAATAAGTCGTTTGAAATACTGCTGTGAGCCAGGCACCAGTGGCTGCAGAGTGCAGCTTGCGGCACCGGCAGACTCGCCGAAGATGGTCACATTGTCGGGGTCGCCGCCGAAGGCTGCAATGTTCTCGTGTACCCACTTCAGTGCCTTCTGCTGATCCAGAAGGCCGAGGTTCTGTGAGTCGGTGTATTCCTTGCCGTCAGGCAGGTGCGACAGATGCAGGAAACCCATGACGCCGAGTCTGTAGGCGATGGTGACGACGATGACCTCGGGATTTTCCTTCATGAAATTGACACAGTCGAACATCGGGTCGATGGTACCGCCTGACTCAAAGGCTCCGCCGTGAATCCATACCATGACGGGCTTCTTCTCCGTTGTTGCGTCATCAGCCTTAAATACGTTGAGATACAGGCTGTCTTCACTCAGATAATAGAGTGAACCTACCTCAAACGACGGGTTGCCGTAGCTGCTCTTCGCATTGTAATAGGCCTCATAGACACCGTCGTTGGGAACAGCATCCACAGGGGCCTTCCAACGCAGTTCGCCGACAGGTTGTTTACCCACATAGGGAATACCTCTATAGACGATGATATTATCATTCTTCCGACCTACGAAAGTACCGTTAATACACTTGACAGCCAACGACTTGTCGTAATTGCCATCGGTAATCTGTTTGTTCTCGCCGCCGTACATACCGTGCAGCGCGTCTCTAATCTCTTGGGCATCCATTGTTTTTTTCTTTTAGTTATTATTTACTTAGATAAGCTGCTACTCTCGCGGCTGCATTGGCCTTGATATTGAAGTAATACAGCGGATAGTCGTTTTCGTGGAAGCTGGCACTGCCGACAGTCTTGGTTTTCCCGCTATCGGCCGAATTATCGGCATTGTCGGAACATGATACCAGAACCATTGTGCCGCAGATCAAAACGGCTGCAAGTATCCACTTTTCTCTTTTTCTCATCATTAATATAATTGTAAAGGGTTAATATTTGTTTATTACAACAAGTAGCTAATAAGAGCTTCCATCTGGAACAGGAAATCATCGATGCCTGTCCCTGATGCCTGGCGCGATGTTATAGAAGGCTGCATCCTACTTCTGAAATACTTGACAGAATAGGATGCAGCTAACTTGTCAAGGCATATAGTAGTTGGTCAGGAAATAAGTCCTCTCCCAATCCACAATCTTCAACTCAGACTCCTTTGCCTGATGGATGTCATGTTCGTCGAGCACCATCACCTGTCGGTCCTTCAGGTCGTAGAGCGGCCACTCCTTTGCTTTACCGTCAGGTGATTCGGCTGCGCTGAGCGACGGATTACCGGTCTTGGCAAACTGAACCCACATTTTGCGCATGGTCTTACTGAAGGTCTCGTCGTATGCTCTTCCCGTGAACTCCTGGATCTCCGGATGAGCAAACACTACTGGCAGTTCTGACGCATGGCCGGCCTTGATGTACGGCTGGGAGGATTCTATCCTGTAGTAGTAGGTGTATGATTTGCCGCCAGCCTTGGCCTGTTCATCCGACAATCTGATCTGCGGAGCGATAAACATCAACAGACTGAACAGGTTGACGGTAGGTTCATAGCTTTCTCCCTGGATGTCGTTGAGATAGCTCTCCACCAATGCCTTCTCCTTGTCGGTCAGCTGGGCGAACTTCTCTGCCGTGCGCCCTTCGGCCCACGCATTCCAGGCTTCCACGCCGATGGCTCCCATGAAGGTATTCATTTCATCCTTGTTACAACCCTGAAGGAACGCGATGTCCTTAGCAGCGCCGTTCGCGTATGCCTCCCACGGATCAAGCGGCAAGTAGATACCGTCTCTCTCCGGCATGGTGCGTACGCCGAGTACATTATATAACCCGAGCATAGGTGCCCACACTTTCATGATATCCTCGGCACTGATCTTCAACAGGTCGGCGACAGTCTTACAGCCGAGTTTCTCCATCAGGTTGTTCGTACATGCGATGGCTTGCTCCTTACTTCTCGTCTGGGCGGGAGCGCCACTCTGTGCGATGACACGCTTGAAATACTGATGAGAGCCCTTAATCAGCGAAAGCAGCGTACAGCTTCCTGCACCGGCAGACTCACCCCAGATGGTCACATTGTCGGGGTCGCCACCAAAGGCTGCGATATTCTCGTGAACCCACTTCAAGCCCTTCAGCTGATCCAAAAGTCCCAGGTTCTGGGCATCAGGATAGTCCTTGCCGTCTGACAGGTGCGACAGGTGGAAGAACCCGAAGACATTGATTCTGTAATTAAGGGTCACGACAATGACATCAGGATTTTCATTCAGGAAATTGGTCATATCGTACATCGGGTCTGTCGCTCCACCTACGTCAAATGCGCCACCGTAAATCCATACAATGACCGGCTTCTTCTTTAAAGCCTCCTCGTCAGTCCGCCAAACGTTCAGGTACAGACAGTCCTCGCCTGTTCCATATTCAGCAGCTGGGTCGCCCACCTCCTGGACGGGAGCCTTACCATAGTAATAGGCTTCATAGACACCGTCGTTAGGCGTTACTTCTACTGGGGCTTTCCAGCGCAGGTTGCCGACTGGCTGCTGACCTACAAACGGAATGCCTTTATAGGAAATGATGTTCTCTGCCTTCTTGCCGACGAAGGTTCCATTAATACACTTGACGGCTAACGACTGGTCGTAATTGCCGTCTGTAATCTTCTGATTCTCACCATACTGAGGTGTCAGTTGTTTTTCTATTTCACTCATTCTATTACAATATTTTAGTTATTACAATTTCTTTACTTATAGCGGTACATCCTGGCCTTTTCATCACCATACCATAGCCCGTTTCTCCTTGGGGATGAACATCTTGTCGGTGGGTTGGATGTTGAAGGCGTCGTACCAGCTGTCGATCATTGGCAGGGCGGCATTCACGCGGAACATATCGGGAGAGTGGACATCGCTGTTTACCTGAGCGTCGAGGGACTCTGTCGTGGTGTTGCTCGCCCAGACACGGGCGTAAGCCAGATAGAATCGCTGGGCAGGGGTAAAGCCGTCGATCGTGTTCAGAGGCTCCTGCTTCATGCGGTTCTGGAAAGCACGGTAGGCTATCTGCAGACCACCGTTGTCGCCGATGTTCTCACCAAGCGTCTTCTCACCGTTCACAAAGAGTCCGGGCAGAGCCTCCTGTTTCGAGAACCAGTCGGCGAGCACCTTTGTACGCTCCTCGTATTTGGCTTTGTCCTCAGCTGCCCACCAGTTCTTCATATTACCGTCCTTGTCGAACTCACAGCCCTGGTCGTCGAAGCCGTGGCTCATCTCGTGGCCGATGACAGTACCAACGGCACCGTAGTTGCAGACATAATCAGCCTCTGGATCAAAGAACGGGGGCTGCAAGATGGCTGCAGGGAAGTTGATGCTGTTGAACAGCGGGTTGTAGAAGGCATTCACCTCCTGGGGTGTGCAACCCATCTGAGTTTTATCTACTGGTTTGTGCCAGTACTTACGGAATTCGGCTGCTCGTGACTCCTGATTGATGCGGATGAAGTTCTCCACGAGGTTCTGATCCTCCCGGATGTCAATGAACATTTCCAGATCCTCCCATTTGTCGGGATAACCCACGTTGATATAGATGGCATGCAGTTTCTCCAGTGCCTTGGCCTTGGTGGAGTCACTCATCCAGGTGTTCTCTTTCAACCGGTCCTCGAAAGCCTGCTGCAAGTCTTTTACCAAACGATAGACACGCTGCTTGCTAGACTCGGGGAAATACTCTGCCACATAAAGCTTACCGATGGTCTCGCCCAGATTGCCGCTGACGATATTGACTGCACGTTTCCAACGGGGCTGTTGTTCCTGCACACCCGTGATGGCCTTCATTGCCTCGAAAGCACGGTTTTCAAAAGCATCGCTCAGGAAACGACGACCGAAACTCCTGACGACCTTCATCTCCATATAGGCTTTCAGATCTTCGATACTGGTCTCAGCCAGCACCTTCTCCACCTCATGTAGTGGCTCCAGCTGACCTACATCCACCTTGTCGATATCCTTAGGCATATCCAGAGCGTCGCGATAGGCTACCCAGTCGATACCCTTGAAGTCTTGCAGCAACTGCTCCCATGGCATCACGTGGATGGTCTTCTGCAAATCGCGTCTATCCACCTGGTTCAACGTCTTGATGCCAATCCTGTGCTCGATGGCCCAAGCTGCCTGCATCTTGCGCTCGGCATCGGCCTCGCTGTTGCCCACCATCTTCAGGAAGTCTTTGTTCAGGCTCTTGATAGCCTCCACCACAACCTTCTGCTGTTCGTTGGGCTCGGTATAATATTCCTGTGGCAATGATACACCACCATGGCCGGCATCAATCAAATACTCCGACGAGTTGAGGGGGTTCTGCCCCAGGCTCAGGCCAAAGGGGGCAGTGCTAAAGCCCTTGCCATCGAGTTCGTACATCACCTTCAACATCTCCTCACGGGTCTTGACGGCACGCACCTGTTCCAGATAAGGCACGATGGGCTCATACCCCATCTTGTTACGGCCCACGCTGTCCATATAGAGGCGATAGAGCGCACCGATCTTCTGTCCGTCGCTACCCTGAGGCAGGTCTTTCTGTTCTGCATACTTCATGATCAGCGCATTGATGCGTGTCTTGTTCAGCTCCTCCAGATCGATGAATGCGCCGTTCGATGAATGTTCCTTGTCCAGCGGGTTGTTCTTCAGCCATGTGCCTACGGCATACTGCCAAAAGTCATCACCAGGTTTAACACTTTCATCAAGATTCGCTCTAAAGTTTTGTGCCGTGCCAGCCATACTTACCAAGGCCATAACCACGACCATCATTAATTTTTTCATCATTGTTTTAATTTATATAGTATATTTTTAGTCTTAATGTTATGCAAAGATAAGCAAAAGAATTAAATAACTAACTATAAAAACATGATTTTGCGAATTTTGATGCTATTTTTGCATATTTTGAAACTCTGTTTTAAAATTTTGAGACATGCGCTTAGTTCCGTCAGGAGCATCGCATGGGCTCCATCGAGTTCGGCAAGATTGCAAATATGACGGTGTTCGACTGTGACTTCCTGCATGATGACATCGAAAAGGTTGCTCAGGCAAATATCATCGCTACCATTGTTGACGGTGAAGAGGTTTTCAAAGCTGATGATGACACCCAGGGGTAAGGAGTATATCTATACAGAGATTTAAGTAATGGTTAATGCCAGTATGATTAAGCTTATTGCTGCAAAAAGAGTTTGCGATATTCCTGAGGTGTGATGCCGGCTACCTTGCGGAAAAGGCGGATGAAGTAACTGTGGTCACTGAAGCCCAACTTGTAGGCTACCTCTTTCACAGAACTGTCGGTAGTGAAGAGAAGCAGTTGGGCCCGTTCAACCTTCTTCCTATTGATATACTGAATGGGTGACAGACCAAACTCTTGTTTGAAAAGGCGGATGAAGTAAGTCTTGGTAACAGACGCTACATCCGCCAATTCTTTTACGTCTATCTCATCGGAGATATGTTCATGGATATGCCTGAGAACACGTTTCATGCGCTCATCGGATGTCCAGATGCGGGGCTTTGCCTCTTTGATAAATTGCGACATCATCATCAGCATGGCACCTCTCAGCTCCATCTTCTCCCATAATGCCATATTCCTGTAACGTGCCACGTAATCGGATGTTTGTGCCGATGTGTCATAGCTCTTTGGATCTGGGCCCGGAAGTCTGGCATCAGGATATTGCGATGTCAGATGCTCGAACAGTTGCTTGATATCCTTTCCAGCCGAAACCTCCGTAGGCAACTCATAGGTCTCATGCAGGTTCATCTCGTTCTTGAATCCCTCGTACATGTGGATATAATACAGTTTAAACACACCGTGACACTCATACGAATGGGTGGTATATGCCGGAATGATATACATGTGCTCAGGTATGAGGCGAACATCCTTCTCTGGCAGATGAAGCATGGCCTCCCCCTCTTCGATATAGAAAATACGAATAAAGGGGGAACTCACTTTCTGCCAGTTCCAATCTGCATGATGCGTGGCATAACCCAAGTTCAGCATCATCAGATTCATGGATTCAATAGGTATCTGTATCAATGTTTTAGGATGATGATGGTTCTGGCTACAAAATTACGAATTATATCTGATATAATTGTTATCTGAATAGGACAAAATTACGATTTGTGAGCTATAATCATAATATTGTCCTATTCTTGGATAATATTTTAATCTACTATCAACTATTTGTTTCGTACCTTTGCAGACGATATGAAATCAATGCAATACCATAGTATGAGACCTATATTATTACTGCTGTTGGTCACTTTGACGGCATCATCATTGAAAGCGCAGGTAGCTCCTTGCGGTCCTGTGCCTACAGAAAACCAGTTGCGGTGGCAGGATATGGAGATGTATGCCTTTATCCATTACTCCCTGAACACCTATACTGATGAGGAGTGGGGATTCGGTAACGAAGACCTGCAGTTGTTTAACCCCGGCAATCTGGACTGCCGACAATGGGCACGGGTGTGCAAACAGGCGGGTATGCGTGGCATCATCTTCACTGCCAAGCACCATTGCGGGTTTTGTATGTGGCCATCGGCCTATACGGAGTATTCGGTGAAGAATACCCCTTGGAAGAACGGCAAGGGCGACGTGGTGCGTGAGTTGGCTGATGCCTGTCGAGAAGAAGGACTGAAGTTTGCTGTCTATCTGTCGCCTTGGGATCGGAATCACCCGGAGTACGGGCGGCCTGCCTATGTGGCGTATTTCCGCAACCAGCTGCGCGAGTTGCTGACCAATTACGGCGAGATCTTCGAGGTTTGGTTCGATGGTGCCAATGGCGGTGACGGCTGGTATGGCGGTGCCAACGAGACGCGGAAGATTGACAGAACAACCTATTACCAATGGCCCGAGACCTACAGGATGATTCGTCAGCTGCAGCCCAATTGTCTCATCTGGAATGACGGCAGCGACCGAGGTGATCTGCGCTGGGTGGGGACAGAGGCTGGTAACGTGGGCGAGACCAACTGGAGCTTACTGAACAAGGACGGTGAGGTGGAGTGGCACATGCTGCACTACGGACTGGAGAATGGTGACTCTTGGGTGCCAGGTGAGACTAACACCAGCATCCGTCCGGGCTGGTTCTACCATCAAACGGAAGACGAGCATGTGAAAAGTCTGTCGAAGCTGATGGATACCTATTATAAATCAGTGGGGCGTAACTCTACGTTGTTGCTTAACTTCCCCATAGCGCCTAATGGACGTATTCACCCCAATGACAGTCTGCGAGGCATCGCTTTTAAGAAAATGATTGATGAGGTGTTTAGGACAAACCTTGTGGAAAAAGCCAAGATACAAACCAGTGGGGATGAGACAGTGATCGACTTTGGTAAGCCTACCACCTTTAATCGCTTCCTTGTGGAGGAGGATATCCGTTATGGTCAGCGTGTGAAGAAGTTCCTGTTGGAAGCCGAAATCAACGGACAATGGCAACAGCTGAAAGATGCACTCGTGGAAAATGGTGACGGACTGACCACTATCGGTCATCGTCGCATCATCTGCTTCCCAACGGTTAATGCCACAAAACTACGCTTTACCATCGTAGACACTAAATGTGGTCCTATCATCAAGAAACTCGGCGCTTATCTGGCTCCAGAACTGACAGCCGACATCCCTGATGCGGGTGAGAAAAAATCAAGTAATCTGCATCTCTTCTTCAGCAGTCCCACTCAGATGATGATCGATTGGGATACGGAGCAGACGATTACTTCCTTCCGCTACCTGCCACCACAGGAAAGCAAGGACGGCACAGTGACTCACTACACCCTTTGGGCTTCCACCGACTGGTCGAATTGGACAAAACTGGCCTCGGGTGAGTTCTCGAATGTTGTCAATAATCCCATTTGGCAGACCATCAAGTTTCAGCCTGTCAGGGCTAAGATACTCAAGCTGGATGCCGACCGCTTAGCCACAGGTAGTCGCATGGCCTACGGCGATGTGGAAGTAATAACAGAATAAAGCAAGTATATGAGAAGACTCTTAATTATCATGTTGATAGCGTGCCCGTTCATGGAGGGATGGGCTCAGACGAATCGTTTTTGTATTGCCAAAGATGGTAAGACTGCTTCTGTAATTGTTGATGTGGATGACTGGAAAGGTGTGATCCGAGCAGCACGTAATCTGAGTGATGATGTGAGAAAGGTGACGGGTGTCTCTTCGCAGGTGGATCTGCAATCACCGAATTCAGCCGGTCTGCTGCCACATGAACGACAGAACCTTAAGGGGGCTATCCTGGTAGGTACCATCGGAAAGAGCAGGATTATTGAAGACCTGATTAAGCAGAAGAAAATTGACGTAAGAAAGGTGCGTGACCAGTGGGAGTCTTACATGATTGATGTGGTGGAGGGCAACCTCGTTATTGCTGGCAGCGATAAACGCGGCACGATCTATGGTATCTACGACCTGTCCGAGCGTATCGGCGTGTCACCTTGGTATTGGATGGCTGATGTGCCTGTGAAACATCAAGACGAACTGTATTATGATGGCGGACGATTTGTGCAGCCTTCGCCTAAGGTGAAATACCGCGGTATCTTCATCAACGACGAGTGGCCCTCGTTTGGCACCTGGTGTACCAACCGTTTTGGTGGTGTCAATGCCAAAGCCTATGAGCATATCTTTGAGTTGCTGTTGCGCCTGAAGGCCAACTACTTCTGGCCAGCCATGTGGGCAACAGCTTTCAATGAGGATGACCCCGAGAGTCCGCGACTGGCTGACGAGATGGGTATCGTGATGGGAACCAGTCACCACGAGCCGATGATGCGTTCCCATCAGGAATATCTGCATCGTAAACAACAGGTGGGCCCATGGGACTATGCCTTGAACAAAGTGCGCATCGACCAGTTTTTCCGTGAGGGAATGGAGCGCAATAAGGCCTACGACAATCTTGTGACTATCGGTATGCGTGGCGATGGTGACGTGGCGATGGGCAAGGGTGACGATACTGAGAATATGAAGACGCTTGGTAAAGTCATTGCGGGACAGCGTGAGATTATCAAGGATATCTATGGTAAGGAAGATGCGGTGCCTCAGTTGTGGGCTATCTTTACGGAGGTACAGCGCTATTATGACGCAGGTTTTACTGTTCCTGACGACGTGACGTTGCTGCTCTGCGACAACAATTGGGGATATATTCGCCGTAAAGGTCGCGACTTTGAAAGGAAACGCAAAGGTGGTCTTGGACTCTATTACCATATTGATATGAATGGCGGTCCCTGGAACGACCGTTGGATCAACACTACGACAGTGCCCAAACTGCGTGAACAGCTACATCTGGCTTACAAAAGTGGCATCGACCGTATCTGGATTATCAACGTGGGGGACCTGAAACCCAAAGAGATGCCCATTGACTTTATCATGCACTATGCCTGGAACCCTGATGCTATCCAGGCTGGTGACGAACAGGCCTGGCTGGAGAGTTTCACGCGTAACATCTTTGGTGAAACGTTCGCCAAGGAAACAGCCGATATCATCTCGAAGTATTCCAAATATAACCTTTGGCGCAAGCCTGAAGCTCAAGTACCAGGCATCTATAATTATGAAGAGATGCTTCATGTCAGCAACCTCTGGCAGTCACTTGTGGCACGTTGTGAGGCACTGAAAGAGCAGATTCCCGCCGAAGCGCAGGACGCCTTCTATCAGTTGGTCTATTATCCTACGGTAGCCAGTGCCGGGGTAGCTCATATCTACAATGCGGCGACTGTAGGCGACAGCCTCACTATCTATCGTCTCATGGAGAAGGATCAGCGTCTGACTCATTATTATAATAAGGTGATGGCAGGAGGCAAATGGGACGGTATGATGCTCGACCATCATATCGGCTATACCAAATGGTCGATTCCCGATAAGAACTATCATCCGATGACGCTTGGCTATAAGGTTAACCATAATCTGAGTGCCTCAAAAGACACCAAAGAATACACCATCACAGCCTGTGATTATACGCAGAAAAACGATGGCTGGATGTTTTTGCCAGATTTGGGACGTGGTAAGGGATGCATAGGCGCCAAGGACGTGATGAAGGAATACACGAATGGTAATGGTCCAATATTAGAATATGAAGTGGAACTGGATGACGAAGGGCATGTCGCTATCGGCATCCTGCCTACCCAGGATATTCTGCCAGCACGTGGTCTGCGCCTCGGCGTGCAGCTCGACGACCAACCTATGCAGACGCTTGATGCCCGTCGGGGATTGGTCGATACCTTCCTGGAATACACCCCTCAGAATCTTGCCCAATCGAAGGTGTTGAAGCCTCTGCCTGCACGTAGTTGTCTTTCTTTGAGTGGTTTCGTGGATGGCCAGCAACAGATTCGTCGTGATGAGGTGTTTGATAATATCCGTTGGCTCGATGCCTCTTTCAAGACCACCCCTGGCAAGCATACGCTGAAGCTGATCATGATCGATCCTGAGATTGTGATAGAGCAGATCGTTGTTAATCCTGACAATAACCGATATAGTTACTTTGGTAATAATTTCTGGAAATGATGAAGAGAATACTGATCCTTCTGACTTCGCTGTTGACTATGTCAGCGCAAGCACAAACCCGTGACTGGGAGAATCCCGCCGTACTGGGCATCAACAAACTGCCGTATCACGCAACGTTGCAACTGCCCTCGAAATGGAAGGCGTGTAAGGAGATCGTCAGTCTTGACGGTGAGTGGCTGTTCCGTTGGAGTCGCAATCCTGAGGAGCGACAGATGGACTTCTACCGTGAGGACTATGACGTGAGCAGTTGGGGGAAGATAAAGGTGCCTGGCAACTGGCAGACACAGGGCTATGGCACACCCATCTATACCAATATCGAGTATCCCTTCCAGCGCAACCGTCCCAGTGTTACCAGTGAACCGCCAAGGGACTGGACAGCTTACGAGAACCGTAATCCTGTGGGACAGTATGTCACTTTCTTCGACGTGACCAAGGAAATGCTCTCGAAAAATCTCATTCTCCACTTTGGCGGCGTGCACTCGGCTATGTACCTCTGGGTGAACGGACGGAAGGTAGGCTATAGCCAGAACTCCATGTCGCCGGCAGAGTTTGATGTGACCAGCTATCTGCGTGAGGGCAAGAACAAACTCGCCGTAGAGGTGTATCGCTGGTGCGACGGCAGTTATCTGGAAGATCAGGATATGTGGCGCCTGAGTGGTATCTTCCGTGAGGTGCAACTCTGGGTGCGTCCGTTGGTGCATATAGCCGATTATCATGTGACGGCAGTGCCAGACAATGATTTCTCGAAAGCCGAGGTTAAGGCAATCATCAGTATCTGTAATACAGGAAAGGAATCAGCTAAGAATCTTCAGGCTGCATTGCTATTTAATAGCCAGGAGGTGAAAGACGGACAGAAACTGTTGGCTGCTGGCGATACGGCAACCATCGAACTGGCTACAACCATCGACAAACCGCAACTGTGGTCGGCTGAGACGCCCAACCTCTATCCCTTCAGTGTGGAGCTTCGTGATGCTAACGGCATGGTTGTTGAACACTTCGACTACCACCTGGGCGTAAAGAAGGTGGAGGTTGTCGGTGAGGTGTTTAAGATTAACGGCAGGAACGTGAAGCTGCGTGGTGTGAACCGTCATGACCATCACCCGATCACAGGTCGTTGGGTGGATGATGCGACCTACGAGCAGGATATCCGCCTGATGAAACAAGCTAATATCAACTTCCTGCGCACCAGCCATTATCCCGACCGCGAATATCTGTATGAGCTTTGCGACCGTTGGGGAATCTATGTGATGGATGAGGCTAATCAGGAGAGTCACGGCTATGGCTATGCCAACGAGGAGATGGGACACGACCTGGCATGGCAGCAGGCCCATGTAGATCGCGCCGAATCGTTGGTAAAGCGCGACTTCAACCATCCTTCTGTCATTCTCTGGAGCTTGGGTAATGAGGGTGGCGTAGGTCCTAATATCCAAGCCATGTATGACAAGGTGTGCGAGCTCGACTCAACACGCCCTCCTTTTTACGATTGTCATCCACGTTATTCCGCTTTGCACGACTTTGGCTACCCGGCACCCGACGAGCTGCGCAGTGAGGCCATCAAAGAAACCGAAAAGCCCATGATAGCACGTGAATATGCCCATGCTATGGGTAACTCGATGGGTAACCTGCAAGAGTATTGGGATGTGATCTATGCCGATAGCAGTATTGTCGGTGCAGCTATCTGGGACTGGGTAGATCAGGGACTTCTGAAGAAAGAAGGTGATACGGCGTTCTGGGCGTATGGTGGCGACTATGGCGACAAACCGAACCTCGATGCCTTCTGCATCAATGGCCTGTTGGCACCCGACCGCACACCTCATCCGCACTATTATGAGGTGCAGTATGTGTATCAGCCTTTGCAGTTCGTTCAGGAGGGTGATAGCATCCGCATCATTAACCGTAACTATTTCACCAGTATCGATCAGTATGAATATTATTGTGAGGTCTATTATAACGGGGAGCTGGTTACAGGTGAACTCGCGAGAATGAATGGCGACAAATTCGGGATACCCTATCCATATTACCCTTATAACGAACCAGAACTGATCCTGAACGTCTATGCCCGTCTGCGTCAGGCTACACCTTGGGCAGAAGAAGGATTTGTGGTTGCCCGCGAACAGTTCATTCTCAAACCTCATGAGTTCGGAATCGCCTTTGGCGGTGAGGAGGCAAAACCATGGGAATCTGCAGGCGACGTGATTGTTCCAACCCAGAATGGCTCCGTCACCATCGACCCTACCGGTGCGATTACCTCATGGATCATCGATGGCCAGCAGATACTGCAAGCTCCTTTGGAACCCTACTTCTGGAAACCTGAGAACGACAATCAGCATGCCGCTCATTTCGCAGAACGTACAGCAGCCTGGCGCGATGCTGCCAAGAACCGTACAGTCAAATCAGTCCGTGTTGAGGGTAATCAGGTGATTGCCGACCTGACGCTGCCAGTGGGGGCTGACCTGACGCTGACATATACAGTCAAGACAGACGGTCGTATCATGGTGGATATGGACTACCGTCCTACAGCCACCGATATCCCTCTGATTCCCAAGTTCGGTATGCGGATGCGTCTGCCTGCCGATATGACTCATATCACCTATTACGGTCGCGGACCATGGGAGAACTATCCAGACCGTAAGCGCTCGGCGTTTATCGGGTGCTATGAAATGCCGCTGTCGGATTATCAGACAGACTATGTGAGACCGCAGGACAATGGTAACCGCTGTGACGTACGCTGGTTCGAAATCGGTTCAGAGAAGCAAATAATACGCATTGATGGTAGTCAGCCACTCTGCATTCGTGCCTGGGACTATGGAGAAGAAAATCTGGAGGGAGCTCGCCATCCGCAAGATATTACCCGAGGACGTTTTGTCAACCTGAACATTGACTTAAACATCCATGGGGTAGGGGGAATCGACACATGGGGTCGCCGCACGTTGCCGCAGTACACCCTTCCTGGCGATCAGCCTTATCACCTCTGTTTTATGATGTCTTTGCAAGAGAGAGTGTGAATGACAGATAAAAACCAACATAAGACTTTTAAAATTAGCAAAAATAGTTTCAAAATCTGCAAAAACGGACTTATTAAGTACGCTTAACAAAGAAATGTGGATGATTTTGTTTACCTTTGCATAAACTCTTAAAAGTAATTATGATTAGATTTAAAAGAAGATCCGATATCCTAAACGTTGGTGTGACCGCATTGTCAGCAACGCTTTCAGTAGGTATCATGCTCTATGGTGTTATCCATTACGGACTAGATGAAACATGGCCGGAGTTAGTCCTCAACCTGTTTTACATAGCCGCTTTGGTTATGATGGGGTTATACTCCTTCAACCGTCTCAACAGTAATCAGTTTAATTACTGGAGTTCGGTGTGCGTGGGCATAACGGTGCTGTTGCGTGACATTCTCTTCCCACCCCCTATGGATTATTATGCGCTCCACTTGATCTGTCTTACGCTTTCGGTGCTGTTGGTGCTGATGCTCCTCTATTTTTATGCCCGAAAGGACTGGGAGACCTACACCAAGCGCAACCTGTGGCTTATCTTTGCTGTCGATGTGCTTATAGCTTCGTTTTATAACTACCATCTCATGCTTGAGACCGTGGATGAATACACCATCTATCTGACGACGGAAATATGGATTCGTCCTACCATCACCTACGGTTTGGTGGCTTGTTACGTATCAGAATTAGATTAGAATAGTAGTTTCCCGCTACTCTCTCTAAAAACAAAAAGGAAAATAAAACATTTTAATACTAACAGTAATGAAAAAAATGATTTTCGCCGTTGCTCTGGCCTTGGTAAGTATGGCTGGCACGGCACAAAACTTTAGAGCGAATCTTGATGAGAGTGTAAAACCTGGTGACAACTTCTGGCAGTATGCTGTAGGCAGCTGGCTGAAGAACAACCCGATTGACAAGGAGTACCCGATGAACGGTGCGTTCGTCGATCTGCATAAGCAGAACGAACTGCGCATCAATGCGCTGATCATGAAGTATGCCAATGAAAAGAACCTGCCTCAGGGCAGCGACGGACAGAAGATCGGTGCCTTCTACCGCCTCTACATGGACAGCGTGGGCCGCAACAAGATGGGCTATGAGCCGATCCTGCCTTACCTGAAGCAGATACGCAGCATCAAGACCCGCGAAGAGGCCATGAAGGTGATGGCAGAACTCGATGCCAAGGGCTTTAACACAGCTCCTTATGGTCTCGGTCTGACACTGAATCCTTTCAACTCATCGTTTCTTATGATGGAGGTCTGTCATGGCGGTGCGTCGCTGGATCAGGAATACTATGCCGAGCCCAACGAGCAGCAAAAGGCCGAAGTGGCAGCCAAGAAGAGTCTGTATAAGGATCTCCTGAAGATGGTGGGCAACAGCGATGCCGATGCCGAGCGCATGATGCAGGCAGAATGGGCCATCGAGCACAGAATCGGTGTCAAGACACTGAACCAGGTGGATCGTCGCGACCCGATGAAGACGATCCACTTCACAACGTGGGAACAGTTGCTGAAAGACTTCAAGGGCATTGACTGGGTGGCCTATCGCGACGCGCTGAATGCGCCCAAGGACATTGACACGCTGAATGTTGAACAGCTGGAGCCGCTGCACGAGGTGGAGAAGGTGCTGGCAGAGACCAGTGTCGATGACCTGAAGGCCTATATGGAGTTGAAGGCTGTTTACTCCTACTGCGACTACCTGAGCGATGCTTTTGAAGACCGTTTGTTTGAGTACAGAAAGGCTGTCAGCGGCGTACAGGAGCAGAAGCCCCGCTGGAAGCGTGCCGTCGCTGAAATCGACGACAACCTGTCTGAGACCATCGGTAAGCTCTATGTGGCAGAATATTTCCCCGAGACCAGCAAGCAGCGTGTCTATCGCCTGGTGAAAGACCTGCAACAGGCTTTCGAGGATCGTCTGAAGGATAACACCTGGATGAGCGACTCCACCAAGGCCAAGGCTCTGGAGAAGCTGCATGCCATGTATATCAACGTTGGCTATCCCGATGAGTGGGAGGATATGGAGAAATTCATCGACATCCGCGAGGACCAGAACCTCGTAGAGAACTTCATCCGTATCAAACAGGAGACACGCGCAGCCAACTACCGCAAGTATTGGCGCAAGCCCTTCAACAAGAAGTTGATGCCAATGCCGCCACAGATGGTGAATGCCTGCTATGTGCCTAATTTCAACAGCATCAACTTCCCTGCTGCCATCCTGCAGCCACCGTTCTTCGATCCCGAGGCCGACTATGCCTGCAACTACGGTGCCGTTGGAACCGTCATCGGCCATGAGATGAGTCACGGTTTCGATGATCAGGGTTGTCAGTTCGACAAGGACGGTAATCTGAAGAACTGGTGGGCGGCTGAAGACAAGGCAAAATACGATGAGCGTACCAAGGTACTCGCCGAATGGTTCTCTGAGCAGGAGGCGCTGCCCGGTCTGAAGGTGAACGGAGAGAAGACGCTTGGTGAGAACATCGGTGACAACGGCGGTATTCAGGTGGCCTACCGTGCCTTTGAGAACCGCTTGAAGCAGGAGCCTCTGAAAACTCTCGACGGCTTCACCCCTGCCCAGCGCTTCTATCTGGCATACGCCCGTGTCTGGGCGAGCAATGTCACGCCCGAGTACCTTGCCCGAATCGTGAACAGCGATGTCCACTCACCCCACATCTTCCGTGTGAATGCCGCCCTGCCGATGATCGACAGCTGGTACGATGCCTTCAACATCCAGCCCACCGACAAGATGTTTATCCCCAAGGAGAAGAGAGCTTTGGTATGGTAAGTTGATATCACTTGAATTAATAACTAAAAAATAAGACTATGCAACAGAATTCCATGAAGACCAGTGCAGATTTGGTGGTCTATGGTAAGATTTTCACGTCCGAGAATAATCAGATCGTTGAAGCCTTTGCGGTGAAAGACGGTAAGTTTGTGTATGTAGGTGACAAGAAAGGCGCCGAGGCATTTATTGAAACTGGAAAAACCGAGGTGGTGGATCACAGCGGCAAAGGACTTGTGATGCCTTCCTGCGGTAACGGTCACGCCCACTATTCAATTGGTGTTGCCCTGCCGATCGTCGGAACGGTAGCCATTGGGCTGACTCCCGACCAGTTCCTGGCAGAAGCTGTCCCTGCTGCCGTCAAGAAGGCTCGCGAGACAGGAGCAACAGCCATCTTCGGCTTCGGCTGGAATTACATCACCTTCATGGAAAATATACCTACCCGCCATCAGCTAGATGCCATCTGCAGTGATATCCCTATTTACTTTGCCGACGACGAGGGTCACAAGGGCTTGGCAAACACCCTGATGCTGGTCAAGGCTGGCATCATGAAGGAAGACGGCACCGTATTGAAAAAGGATAAGGATATCCGTGGCGGTGAGATCGTGATGGGTGAGGATGGCACACCTACTGGTTTTCTTAAAGAGCAGGCAGGCACCTACACACGTTCGTTCCTCGACACCAATAGTCTCTATCCTGTTGACACCGCCAAAATCGTCATCCCTAAGATCCAGGAGCATCTGGTGGCAGAGGGTTATACCATGTATATAGACGGTTGGGGCAACTACTTCTTCAACGACAATTTCTTCAAGGCAGCCCAGCAAATGGATCAGGAAGGCAAGATGAACTTCGTGCTGGGTCTGACCTACGAAATAGAGAGCTGGATGAATGTGGAGGAGGCGCTGAAGAGAGCCGCTGACGTTCAGCAGTACGCCACCACCCACGTCAAGACCAACTGGCTCAAACTCTTTATGGACGGTACGGTGGAAGGCGGTACAGGCTTTGTGGATCCACTCTATCCCGACGGACATCAGGGGCTCTCCAACTGGACGGAAGAAGAACTGACCGACATCACCCGCAAGACGAATGCAAAAGGTCTGTCTATGCATATCCACACCATGGGTAACAAGGCCGTCAACTACGTGGTCAGCGCCTACGCCAATGCTGGTAAGGATGAGCTGCGCAACACGCTGGTTCACGTGCGTAACGTCAATGCAGAGGATTACAAGCGTATGGCCGACCATAACATGTATGCCGTCTCAGGTATGCTCTGGCACCATTGCCCCTCTTTCGCTGCCGACTATATCCGCGAGCACGGACTGGCTCCCGTAGGGCAGGAAGCCAAGTCATATCCGATGAAGTCTTATTTTGATAAGGGTATCCATATGACCTCTCACTCCGACTTCCCTGCAACGAGTGGCAGTCCCGACGATCCGTTCGGCATCATTGAGATTGCTGTCACTGGTGTTCTTCACGGCGAGAACGGTAAGCCCTGGTGGCCCGAGGAACTCATCACCCGCGAGCAGGCCATCGAGGCCCTGACCATTAACGTCGCCAAGCAGATGCTCATCGAGAATGAGCGCGGCAGCATCAGCACCGGCAAGTATGCTGACTTCCTGCTTGTCAACAAGGATGTGCTCACCTGTCCGGCGAATGAGATTCACACGGCCAAGCCGGCTGCTACCTACTTCGAAGGCAAGAAGGTGTTTGAAACACAATAGGGACTCATGCACTTTAAGCGCAAACGGAGCATACCATTATAGTGAAGGGGCTCGCAGCAATGCGGGCCCCTTAACTCTTATTTGGGGCACTTAAGGATGAGGGCGATGCCAGACCTTAAGCGACAAGATTTTGCCCTCTTGACCCGCTTTTGTCGTTTCGTTCCCACCCTGTCGCAACAACTCGGAGAAGATTTCGCCTAATTATTTGGAATCTGCCGAAATTTGTCGTATCTTCGCACCAGTAAGTTTAACAATTTAAAATTTATACGATTATGAAGCAGAATGAAATGAACAGCCAGAAGGCTCAGGAGTTGACAAAGGAAGAGTTGGAGCAGGTGAATGGTGGTAAGGTTACTATCAAAGATATATTGACATCTACCACTGCTATATTGATGTTTCCGTGAACTCACAGAAATAAGAGAGGCACCCCTTATCGGATGCCTCTTCTCTTTTTAATACCCCATGCAAGAGGTAGCTCCCAACGCGGTGAGTACCGCCGTTGCAATCGATGCAATAATCTGCACCACAAACTTAAAAGTCTCTTTCTTCGTCATAATGTTAAGTGTTTAGTGATTAATCTCCTGAGGGCTGGTCGTAGTCCGGCTCTTCAACTGGAGGGGTAGGGGTGTTGTTACCACCGTTACCACTCTGCGAACCGCCGTTGCCAGAGGTGCTACCACCGTTCTCATTGTCCTCAATCTCGCCGCTGTCACCAGAGGTCACACGCTTCAGTACGTTGCCATCCTCATCGAGACAGGTGATCTGGATAGAGGTGTTCTTCAGCTCGTCCTTCACATCCACATTCGGGGTGAAGATGATGCGGCGCACGCTGATCAGGTTTGCCTTCACGTCCTCCAGCTTCTCCACCGCCTTCGAGCGCACGCCGAAGCGCATCGTGCCAAGTCCGGGGAGTGGGATAGAGTGACCTTCGGTCGCCCAGGTGCGGATTACTTCGCCAGCAGCATCCCAAGCCGCCTTGATCACGCCAGCGGAGATACCGCTGTGGGTAGCCGCTTCCTGGAACACCTTCTTTTCAGTGATGGGCACATAGAGGTCGGGACGCATCACGAACTTCTTACCGGGGTTCTTACCAATTTTCACTTCACGCAGTTGTGCAATTACTTTAATAGCCATAATTTGAATTAGTTTTTAATTAGTTTGTTGATTAATTTTGTTAGTTCTCTCGTTGTCGCCTGATTGAGCCGTTTTGACCACTCTTAAAGGAAAAACTTGCTACCATTAATGCGCGCAATTTCTAGATTTAATCCTCGCAAAAAATATCCTTAAAGTGCGGTGTCTCCACCTCTCTCATTTGACACTGCAAAGATACTAAAATTTCACGTACCTTGCAAATAAAACGCCCAAAAAGACACGTTTCAAAACACGCTTTGAAAATCAAGGCAGTTTTGGCTTTTCGATGCATACAGTTATACAGTATACAGTTTTCTCATGAGCACCATAAATACTTAGACCAAAAAATTTATATATATATTATATTATATATAATATAATATATATATAAAACTTATTTTATTAGTAATTACTTCTTGCATAGGGATAGGCTCCCTAAAAAACTGTATAACTGTATACTGTATGCAATGTGTTAAATTTGTGTTAAAGATTAAGGGTGTATCGCGTTTTGAGACAGCCTCAGTATTATATTTGCATCATGAAACTGATCAAAGGAGAATTCAAAGAGAAACTGGATCTGCTGTTTGCACCGTCTATCAAGGCGGGGTTCCCGTCGCCAGCAGAAGATTACCTCAGTGATAGTCTTGACTTTAATCGCGATCTCATCAAGCATCCTGAGGCCACCTTCTATGCGTGGGTGGATGGTGATTCGATGACGGGTTTCGGCATCAATCCGGGCGACATAGCCGTGATTGACAAGAGCCTTGAACCTTCACATGGCGACATCGTCGTGTCGTATATCAACGAGGAATTCAATATCAAGCAGCTCGACCTGACCCATCAGAAGGACGGATACATCGAGTTGCGTTCTGGCAATCCTAAATACCCCACCTTCCGCATCAACGAAGATGATCATTTCAGGGTGTGGGGTGTGGTGGTCTATACGATTAAGAAGTGGAAATAGCGCATGTACGGCATCGTTGACTGTGATAATTGCTACGTGAGTTGTGAGCGTGTGTTCCGTCCTGACCTGGAAGGAAAGCCCGTCGTGGTGCTGTCCAACAATGACGGTTGTGTCGTGGCGCGATCCAACGAGGCAAAAGCCCTTGGCATCAAAGAGGGCACCCCTTATTACCAGGTAGCAGAGCAATTCCCGCATGAAAAGATCGCCGTCTTCAGCAGCAACTATGAGCTGTACGGAGAACTCACAAGCAGGGTGGTGCGTATCATCAGCCAGGAAGCCCCAGCCTACTTCCGCTACAGCATCGATGAGTGCTTTGTCTATCTCGACGGCATGGAGCACATCAATCTCCAAAAGTGGGGCGAGCACTTATACAGCCGCATCAAACGATCGGTGGGTATGCCTGTCAGCATCGGACTGGCACCCAACAAGACCTTGGCAAAGATCGCTTCAAAACTTGCTAAAAAATTTGAGGTGTACCGTCATTGTTGCATCATCGACAACGACGCCAACCGCATCGCCGCCCTGAAATGGTTGCCTGTGGAAGATGTCTGGGGCATCGGCAGAAGGTATGCTGAGAAGCTGCACACCTTAGGCTGCCGAACGGCTTACGACTTCGCAAGTCATCATAAAGACTGGGTGCGTCAGACATTCAATAATATTAATATTGTGCGTACTTGGCAGGAGCTGAACGGAGAGGATGTCGTGCCGAATGAGGAACTTGCAAAGAAGAAATCCATCTGCACCAGTCGCTCTTTTAACGGGATGATTCCCGACAAGGAAACGCTTCGGACCCACATCGCCAACTATGCCAGCCGATGTGCCGAGAAGTTGAGGAAACAGGATACCGTCGCCTCGATTATAGGCGTCTTTGTCAGCAGCAATCCCTTCCGTGAAGACCTGTTGCAATACTGGAAGTACGACGAGTTACGACTGATCACGCCTACTAGTTCGACGATCCCCATCGTTCAGGCAGCCGGCGAGGTGCTGGATCGGATTTTCATTCAGGGCGTTCAGTATAAGCGGGCTGGTGTCATTGTGATGGGTATCTCGCCCAACAGCCCCATCCAGCAAGACCTCTTCGATGTCACCGCCGAACAGATCGAAAAGATGAAGAGACTTGACAATGTGATCGACCGCATCAACAAACTCAACGGCTCCGAAACCATCGTCATCGGCGCCCAGCAATACACCCAAAAGGATGGTAAAGGTAAAGCCGAAGTCTTCGCTAATGCCGTCAAACACAACTTCAAATCCAAGAATCCCACCACCCGCTGGAGCGACATCATCAGGTTGAAATAAAAAAGCCGCTAGATAGCGGCCTTCAAAAATGGAGTAGTGTCGATAAAGTCTTGCTCCCTCGCGGGATTCTACCCGGATAGTCAAACATTCATTTGACGTTGCAAAGATAGTGCAAATCGAATAAAAAACCAAATTTTTTTTGAGTTTTTTTGAGATGCAGCCTATCTTCGACTCATTTTTGAGTCAAAGATACGAGCAATCTTCCAAATATTTACGAAGATAAATCTTCATTCCTACGTTATTTTCAAACTTTTCACCTTTTTCTTTCTTTATTATTCCTACGGAAAAGTTTTAATTTATTAAAAATATCAGGTACATTTGTCGCTATTCGAATGTTTTTCATTACCTTTGCAATCATATAATAATTGTTGCTCTGACATAAAACTTAAAGCAAAACAATAAATGAACGAAAAGAAATTCTTATCCTATCTCGAAAAGTATCATCTTTGGCTGAAAGATCATAAAGACAAAGCCGTAGATGAACTAGCAGAGCGTGAGGCGCATGCTAAAGAAATGAGAAAGTTCAATCAAGAAAAGCTTCTCAAAATGACCGAAGAAGATTTCTATAATTTACTTTCTCCACTTTGGGCTATGGGTATGTGGGGTAATAAGCACTATAAAATCAATACGATAATAGAGGATAATTCGCTTGAACTTCTTCGAGTTCAGTTTGCCAATCTGCTTTACGGCAAAGAAACACTAGCCAAAAGGTGGGATGAATTCAGAAAGAAGATTAAGGGTATTGGTCCTGGTATCATGAGTGAGATACTCAATAAGGCTTATCCAGATCAGTGTATTCTTTGGAATAGTAAAACAAAAAATGGCTTTACCATTCTCGAAGTACCCAATACACCTCGATACGATTCTGCTATGGACGGCAACATGTATTTCCATTTGTCAGAGTGTGGAAAGAAAATGCTTGATTTTGCCAAGGCCAAAGGGTATAATGATTTGGAAAACTTAATCGCCCTTGATTACTTTATCTGGCAAGAGGTTCAGAAAGATACGGAAGTTATTGAGCCAAAGGATGTAGAAGTTCCAAAGGGTAAGAAAGAGTCAGGCTTCGTACATAATGATATTCGCGACAAGATTAAAGATATCGGCGAGTGCTTAGGCTTTAAGGCAACCACGGAAGTTACTGTTGCTAACGGTGCGAGAGTTGATGCCGTTTGGGAAGTGTCTATTGGCAATATGGGTAGAATTATCTATGTGTTCGAGGTTCAAACCTCTGGCTCGATTGATAGTTTAATTCTGAATCTGATGAAGGCAAAGAATAATAAGGCCGTTCAGGGAATAGTTGCCGTTTCGGATACAGAACAATTGGAGAAAATAAGAAAAGAAGTAGAAGCATTGCCAAACGTGAATACAGATATTAAGTACTGGGACTATACCGAAGTACTTGAAGTTCATGAGGCATTGCAGAAAGCTAACGAGAGTATTAATAAATTAGGCTTAGTGCCAGTAAGTATATAATTTTACAATAAAAAGTTCTTAGTAACTATTGTATTGCAATTATAGGATCCTAAATAATATGTAGATAAATAAAAAGATGATTACATTAGATAATTTTAAAGAGTTGTTGATAATCAAAGGATATATATTGGTAGATGAAAACAAAAATATATATTCAAAAGAATTTCCATCTTCTGGTTGCAAAATGACGGTGAACTTTAATGAAAAAAGGTTAATTTATCCAGAAGAAATTGAAGTAGTTCGCGAGACAACTTTAGATTTCTCTAAAAAGGAAAATTTTGTAGAATTTGAGTGTATAGACACTTTATTATCAATCGGATATAAGCCATCTCATATCGTTCTAGAAAAGGGAATGCCAGGAGGTCATGATGATACTGGTGGCTATTGTGATATAATAGTTAAAGACAATAAGGGGAAAGAATATCTGCTTATCGAATGTAAGACTACTGGTGCAGAGAAAGAAAGTGATGATGCTTTTTTAAAAGAATGGAGGATAATGAATAACAAAGGAGGACAGTTGTTCAATTATTATAATTCATTTAGGCGTGCAAAGTATTTATGTTTGTATGCTTCTGATATAATAGATGGGGAAATAATTCCATATTATTATGTAGTATCTATGGTTGACAATAAAGATTATTTGGCGACCAATAAAAATCTTGTAGGTTATGAAGATGTGAAAGCAAGTGGCGAGGGCCGCGATGAGTTTTTTAATGTGTGGAAATACACATATGGACAAGATTATGAAACTAGAGGAGTCTTTGAGCCTAATTGCGAACCTTTTAAAATCGGTAAAAGTAAGCGTGATATAAACTCTTTGTATAAAGTAAAAGATGACAAAACTATACAAGAAAAGTATAACCAGTTTGCTAGTATATTAAGAAAATATAACGTTTCTGGCCGAGAAAATGCTTTTGACAAATTGGTTAATCTTTTTCTTGTTAAAATAGTTGATGAAACTAGAAATTCTGATGATCTACAATTTCAATGGAAAGGTGCTGCTTATGATGATTTCTTTAGTTTTCAAGATCGTCTAGAAAAGATGTACAAAGTTGGAATGAAGGAGTTCTTAAATGAGAATGTAACATATATAGATAATGCAGAAATAGAAAAAGCATTCAAACTTCAGAAGAATGATCCTGATGCTATTAAGGAAACGATTATAGATTATTTTCGTCAGTTGAAATTTTACTCTAATAATAATTTTGCATTTCTTGATGTTCATAATGAACAGCTTTTTTTTCAAAATGCTATTATTTTAAAAGAGATGGTCAAAATGCTCCAAGATATGAGATTGAAATCAAAACAGCAAAATCAATTTCTTGGTGATCTTTTTGAAGGCTTCTTAGATCAAGGTGTTAAGCAAAGTGAAGGCCAATTTTTTACTCCATTACCAATAGTTCGTTTTATGGTATCTTCATTACCTTTAGAACGTATTTTTAAAGATTCTATTGAAATACCAAAAGTTCTAGATTATGCATGTGGTGCAGGCCATTTCTTAAATGAATATGCTCATCAGATAAAAGATTATGTTTCTAAATATAGGTCGAATGATATCGTTGATTATTATACCCAGATATATGGAATAGAAAAGGAATACAGACTATCCAAGGTGTCCAAGGTGTCTTCTTTTATGTATGGCCAAGATGGAATTCAGATATTTTATGGGGATGCTTTAGCTAATTTGCCTCAAATAGAAAAGGACTCTTTCTCTATTATTATTGCAAATCCTCCTTATAGTGTTAAAGGCTTTTTAGAAACACTTACTATAGAACAGAGACAATCTTATACATTGTTTTCTGATAAAATGGATATCAAGAAGTTAGATAATATTGAAATATTTTTTGTCGAACGAACAAAACAGTTATTAAAACCCGGAGGACTTGCTGCCATAATACTTCCAGTCGCGGTGTTAAGTAATGTTGGAGTGTTCGTAAAATGTAGAGAGTTGATAATGAAATATTTCGATATAATTTCTATAGTGGAATTGGGTAAGGGTACTTTCTCCGCAACAAAATCAACAACGACAGTATCCCTCTTTCTGCGGAAGAAAGAAGAAACGCCTTCAATTTCAGATCACTATAAATACCGTGTTGATTCTTGGTTCTCTGGAGATTATTCAAAGGATGAAAGATATGAAGATCGGGAATTATTAATAGATTATTGTAATCACAATGGCTATGATTATCCTGAATATCTGAGTCTATTGGAAGCTAAACCTTCCAGCAAGCTTTTAGCAAGTGAAACATTTGAAGATTATAAAGAACGGTTTGAGTCAGAAAAGGAATATAAAGATTTAATTGAAATTGCAAAAAAGAAAAGTTGGAGTTCTGAGGATTTAAAAAAAGAAAAAGATAATTACATATTCAAAAAGACTATTGAGATTGAAAAAGAAAAACTATATTATTATCTTATAGCAAAGTCAAATCCTCAACCCGTCGTAGTCGTTAAATCTCCTGGAAAGAGTTCAGAAATAAAGAAATTCCTAGGATATGAATGGAGTGGAACAAAAGGAAAAGAAGGTATAAAATATATAGGATATGCTTTTGATGAAGAAAACGGATTGAAAAACAAAAAGGGAATAGAATATATTGAAACACCATTATTCGATCCTCAAAACTTGAATAATCCAAACAAAATCAATGCTTATATTAGGAATCAATTTATTAATCCAACAGAAATAGAAGATAAAGATAAATTTGTTTCAAGTCTTTACTTAGTTGATATGATTGATTTTTCTATGAACACCTTTGACAAGTCCATTAATATATTGGGAATTAAAGGACTTGATATTCAAAGTGATTATCCTCTAATTAGACTGAAGAAAATAGCATTATTATTAAAAAGAGGAAAAAGTCCCATATATGGGGAGTCAAATGTCCAAGTTATAAAATCCGGGCAGGCTAAAGGTGGGAAGAAATTTGATTTTAGCGAAAAGTACTATGTTTCAGACAGATTCTCATTAGATGAGAGAAAACTTCAGAAAGGTGATATATTAATCAATTCTACAGGAGTAGGAACGGCAGGAAGAGTAACATTATTTGATTTGGATGGTGATTTCGTTGCAGACAATCACATAACTATTTTACGTGTTAATAAAGATATAAACTATTTATATGTATATTATTTGTTGGCATTTGCTATCGGATATGATCAGATGTCAAAATTAGCAAAGGGCTCTAGCGGTCAGGTTGAAATTTCAAAAAATACAATTAATAATACAAGGATTCCCATACCAAAAGACAATAAAAAGCAAGATGAAATTGTTTCTGAGTGTAAAATAATTGAGGAAGAATTTAATAATACTCGCATGTCTGACGAATCATTTGCTAAAAAAATACGCAACGTGTTTGTGAAAAATGATATTTTTAAAATTGTGGAAGAATAGTCTTTGTTAAATTTACATTAGTAAGTTTTAATACTAAATATCTAAAGAATATGTCTAAACAAAATAAACCGCAACCTCAGGAAAATCCGTATTCCTCGCCTAAACCACAAACTGGTCAAGAAAGGGGAACTGGACCAAGAAAACCTGGTACACAAACAAGATGAGATTAAGAGAAATAAGAGAAGCGTACGAAGAATTGTCTGGTACGTTTAGTAAAACGGCTAGAACATTGGCAATATCCGGAATCGCCATTGCTTGGTTGTTCTTGCCTTATTTTAAAGGCCATAAATATGTGCTTGTTCTTATAATTCTTGCTATATGTGTATTTGTCGCCATGTTGTTAGCCGACATTTTGCAGAATTACATCTTGTCGAAGAAATGGTATGGCTTTTATATTCAAATGAGAGATGTTTTCCACAAAGATGAAGATGATGAGATAAAAGAGGATGAAAAGAAAAATAAAATTGGCTGGCGACTTTATGATTTAAAGTTTTGGCTTCTTTTAGTCGGATATAGCATTTTGATGGTTTGTTTTGTTTGGCTTCTTAAAATATCAGCATGACGGTTCTTTTGTGATACCAATAATTAATCCACTTGTTTGATTGAAATATATTATATGTAGTAAATCTTCCTAAAACCTATAAAGTTATGACGACGCCAACATTATTTAAGGAATACATCTGGCTGGTGAATACTATTTATCAAGCCAGATCTATTACACTCAGCGATATCAACAAGAAATGGTTGAAAACAGAGATGAGTGGAGGGGTGGAGTTGGCTCGTAGTACCTTTAATCGTCATAAGTTGGCCATTGAGGATATCTTTGGTATTTATATCCAATGCGACAGGAGTAACGGCTATAAATATTATATAGGTAATGTAGAGGTGCTTAGTGAAGAGAGTGTGCAGAACTGGATGCTCTCAACGCTTAGCGTGAACAACATTATTAGCGAAAGTCTCAGTCTTCATCATCGAATCCTTCTGGAGTCGATCCCTTCAGCGGATGAGCGTTTGGAAAAGATAATTACTGCAATGAAGAAAGATCAACTGCTGCAGATTACCTATAAGCGATATGGTTCCGACCAAGTGAGAGAGCACACGATTGCTCCCTATTGTATCAAACTCTATCATCGTCGCTGGTATTTGTTGGCTCGTTTCGATTCAGGCAAGTATGGTATATTTTCTTTAGATCGAATCAGAGAAGTGGAGATTTCTAATGAGATCTTTACAGTAGATCCAGATTTTGATGCAGAGGCTTATTTCAGTGAAAGCTTTGGTGTTGTTCGTGATGAAGATGTGAAACCAGAAAAGATTATTATCAGGGCTTTTGGTACAGAATGCAACTATCTGCGTGATCTCCCCCTGCATCATAGTCAGCACGAAATAGCTCATACTGATGATTACACAGATTTTGAATTGTATGTAAGACCAACCCTCGATTTGCAAGGACAAATCCTATCCAGAGGTAGTCGCCTGAAGGTTCTTTCCCCACAATCTTTAGCCGATATCATTAGCAGAAACCTACAGGATGCGGTAGCCCTTTACAAAGTTTAACAAAGATTTCTTCCTCTTGTACCACGATTTGAGACATGTGCCTGCTATCTTTGCGGGCACAAATAATAATGTAGGTATAATAATTAATTTTTTGGCTGGTAATGAGTGTAGAATATAAAGCATTGGGTGGTTTGTTTACGTTCAGATTCATCAACAAAGTTGAAGATCTGAATTTAGAAGATTTGCAAGAAATGTATGCAGATATTGAAGAGGAGTATCAAGACAAGAAGAATGATTGCAAAGAACTGAAAAAGGAACTCGACAAACTAAAGGAAGTTATCGATAGGAAGGACCCTGAAGAAAGGAGGGAAAAGATAAAGAGTAAGCTAGAAACGGACAAGGTAATATTGCATAATGAGGATGTTCCTTACGAGGTAAGGATGAAATATATCATCGACGCATACAGGAAGGATCAAAAGAAATGGGGAAAACTGGCTGAGTATGCAAAGCATATGGAGGCAGAGGTGATAAGGCTGAAAGAAATTCTTATCGCCAATGGCTATACAGATAGTGGAGTCGTTGGAGATTCTGAACCTGCTAAAGTGATTAAAGAATTGAAAGAGAAAATAAATGAACTGAAGCAAGAGTTGAAAGAAAAGAAGATAAACGCCACGAATAAGAAGATAGAGAGAATGAAGAGTCTCATAGAGGAGGAATATCCGCTAAGGAAATTCAAGTTGAGGACGTTTAAGGTAACTATCAGAAGTATGAATGCCTATATTGAGGAGCTTCAGGGATTACTCGACCAAAATGACATTGTCTATGGACCAATGGACCTCTCTGACAAAAAAGTGGTTGACAACTTAGACAATTTTGATGAAACTGCGATAAGACTAATGAATGATTTGGAGAATATTTAAATATTGGTTTGGGTGGTGGTGTTAAATAAGTTTTTGAGTGGAATTTTGAAATAATAAACAATTAAGATTATGAAATACAAGTTTAAGAGGTTTTGGGAAAAGTACGATGCTCTCGTTCTAGGCATATTGGCGTTGCTTATTTTGTTTTGGGTTCCCGTTGGTATTCATCTAAATAATAGAGATAATACTCCTGCGGATTCAACCTCAGAGAAAGGTATTGAAGCGAAGTCATTTGAATACAAAGGTCATAAGTATCTCTTATTTGAGAAAACGAATGTCTTTGGTCCAATAAGTGTTGTGCATGACCCTGATTGTTGTAAATAGGAGTTAGAATTCTAAGAAAGGAGGTAATATATGCGCGTAACCATCTTCAAAAATGTAAAGGCTTCATGGCCGCAGGAAACGGAGTTGGACGACATTGTAAGAATTATGATGTCTAGCCCCAAAATCTGCGAGAGGACGCAAACTTGTAGGCAATATCTAGCAAAAGGGGATAAAAAGGAAGCGGATAAGATTAAGATTTCTTCTTTTCCGGCTTTTGCTCCCTGTGCATCTTTCTATGAAGGTAAAGCCAGAGCCAATGTAATTGGGCTGACTGATCTCTGCTATTTGGATATAGATCATATAGAGAATGAAAGACTTATTAATGAAGCCCTGGATATACTCAGAAATGATCCCAACGTGGTAATGGCTTCGAGGTCAGTATCAGGCAGGGGGCTTCATATCTTAGTTCGTTATCAACTGAAAGGATTTGAGATACCTCCCCAGCGTACAAAAATGACTCCTAAAACGATGCAGAAGGTATATGGTGAGGTGTTTGAATATCTGGCGATGAAATACCAACTGAAACTTGGATTAGAGCCAGACTATCAAGCCCGAAACATGGGGCACGTGTATATTGTTTCTTATGATCCTGATCTCTATTATAATCCAAACGCGGAGACATTGGTAGTTGACCTAAAGGAATCGATTGTAAACATGGAGGCTAAGCCAACGAAGAGGGGGCTGGACTGTAAGATGCAAGAGGCTGAAAGACTTATATCCAAGTGCCTTTTGGATAAAGCTGAAGAAAAACTTCGTGAATGCCAGCAATGGATTTTGAACGCTACATCCGATAGTGATGAAACACCCAAACAGGATTTCTCGGCAACGCTAACCAAGCTGGAAGAATATCTGGCTAAGATAAAGAACGTCATTGAACTAAAAGCAAAGGTGGATCAATTGATAGAAGAAGTGGATGAAGATATGCGTAATCATGAAGTCAAGGATGCCCACGCGAAGATTGTGGAATGCCAACATATGGTGAAAAGAACAACAGGCCCATTTAATAATGCAATCAAAAAGATCAGAAATGGCGTCGTTAATAGAGAGAGAAAGCTAGCGGCTCTAAACAGGGAACTTAGACAGGAAGAGCGAGAGAAGAGATTGCAAGAAGAGTCTTCTTTGCCCCCCAAAATTGAATAGAAAAGGGCTCGCTGTCTCAACGAACCCCTTGCTAATTTATTACAAACATTACCAAATAACCAATAACCTAAAACAAATATGAAAATGAACAAACGTATGATTCAAATAACTGATGCAAAGGTACGATGAAAAACAGCTGATTCCAAGAAATTAGCCTGATTATTGTCGGAGTTGTTGCGACAGGCTTGGTGTTTTGCGACAAAGTAGGGGTAGAGGGTTGGAGCGTGTCGTAAAGGGCATAAAAAAGGGCTCCGCTGAGCCCTAATAAATAATAACCTAAATCTAATATCATAAAATGTCAAGTCGTCATCACGACGTGTCGAATAACAAAAACCATTATTTTATATTATTCAGCAGTTCCGCTGCTGGAGTCTCTTGCATTTTGATGTAGGCGAAGAGTTTCTTGCCTGCGTCTTTCAGGCTGGCCCCGAAGAGATATACCACATCGTCGATAATTAGGAATCTGTCATGGTTTCGATGGCAGAGATTGACGGTGATGGGTGGATACTGCTGGTTATGTCGCTCGATGTCAAGTTTATGATCCATATATGCAAATTTTGCACATATGATATTTTCCTCAAGTTCTTCCTCTTTGTAGATGTTGCGAATATGCCGGCTGATGACAGTTCTGTCCTTATCAAATAACTCTGCCATCTGCTGTTGTGTCAGCCAAACGGTTTCATTTTCAACTCTTACTTCCAGCCTGATGGTTTCATCGGGTTGGTACATCACGATCTCGCCAGTGCTTGATTCAATGTTGTTCATACCGTTATTTTTAAGTTCGACAATTATTTGATGATGCAAAGGTAGTGTATTTATATTAAACCACCAATTATTATCTGATATTTTTAACAAAAAGATTAAAATTTTGAGTTTTCTTGTTGCATTTTGAAAGAAACCTAAAATCCGCAAAGGTGTACGGCTGTAAACGCGAGAGGTCCCGTGAGTCTTTGCACTCACGGGACCTCTCTTGAACTGACGGGGCTGTTACATACACCACCTGCGGGCAATATTTTCTTTTGTGTGGTCATCATCGGGGATAAGACCGAAACCAAGGCCACCGTTCACCTGCTCCAGCTCGCTCATTGAAATCTGCTCCTTGTTTACATTCATTTTCTTCATAATCTTAATGCCCTTCCGGGACTTGGGTTTAATTTTACTTATTATTATTTTATTAATTCTCTTGTTTGCGATCACTCGCCGTTGCAACTTGTTTGCGACGGCAAAGGTACGGCGACTTTTGCCAGATTCCAAAAAATCAGGC
>CAMJGE010000013.1 GCA_946405145.1 uncultured Prevotella sp. | reverse complement strand
AATCGTATGCTTCCATATTCTGGCACTGCTTGATACCAGACTCACCGTCAGTGATTGTTACATTCTCAAGTCTTAAATCGTGTTGGGCAAACAGAGGTCGCTCGCCTCCGAATTTCTTGTCTTTTACTAGTTCCATTGTCTTGTTATATTATTCGGCTGCAAAGGTACAAAGAAAAATCCGTAATCAGGTTACCCAAATTACGGATTGTATTACCAATTTAAGTGTTTTTAGGAGATCAGGCGAAAAGACGGTCGCTGACAGCATCCAGAGACTCCATGCAGAGCAGACTGTTAATCAGATACATATCATTCTTTTCAGCATTCATCTTAAAGGTCTTGATAGAAGTCATGCTGGGAGCGATCTCACGACAAAGGGTAACCTCTGAAGGCAGGTCATAAGCCTGTTTGGCAGCATCCCACTTGCTGGTTTCCATATTGTAGCCATTCTTATAATATTTATAGGTATGACGGAAGTCGTTGACCCATTCCTGCTTGTTGGCATCCCAACGTACCACCTCGCGAGTAGTCAGTCGTCCCTGTTCATCGTAGCTGTAGCGATACTCCATCTTGGCACACATCTGGTTGTCGGCCTTCTGCTCATAGACTTCAATCTTGTGTATCACACCATCCTCGAAATCTGAATTGTACAGATAGGGGGCGTTCACGTCGTTGGCAGCGTTGAAATACATAGTCAGAACAGTTGCGATAGTGATGATTGACTCCATATTTTATTGTATTTAATTGTTTAACTTCTTTGGTTTGACGCTGCAAAGATACGATAAGTTGCACTAACATTAGGTTATCCGAATGTTATCTTTAGGTTAATTCCAATAAAATTGAAATTTTCACCCACTTTTTTGTAACTTTGCAGAAAAATATAGCAAGGCATAGTGATGATTTCTGTAGCTCATCTGTATATATAAGTAGAAACAGCGACAAAGATGCAGATCAAAGAACAACAATTCAAGGAACTCTTCCTTTCGGAGTATGGCAGGATGTACAAGGCAGCCTACATTCTGCTGGGCGACGAAGACGAGGCGAAAGACGCAGTACAGGATGTCTTCGCCAAGCTGTGGGCTGGTACCTTCCCACTGAAAGAGGAGTCGCAGAGAACATTCTTGCTGACCTGCGTCCGAAATCGCTGCCTCAACATCATTGCACACCGCCAGACACAGCAGGAAACCATCAGACTCCTGACGCCAGAGGCAATCACCACTGAAAAGTACGACGATGAAATCATCGAAATGGTGAATCGCTACGTTGATGAGAAACTCTCGCCTCAGACCAGTCGCATCATCAAGATGCACTTCGACGAGGATCAGTCGTACAAGGACATCTCCAGTTCGCTGGGTATCAGCCTGTCGGCAGTCAACAAGCACATCGTGCAGGGTTTGAGGAAACTACGTTCAACTTTTAAAAACAGAGAAGCATGAAGAAAGAAGAGCAGATCAGGATGCTACTGCACCCTGAGAAATACACAGATGAGCAGCTCGACCAGATGTTGGACGAGGTGAATATTCCTGTGCCTGATGCCAACGAGGAATGGATGAGGTTCAAGAATAAGAGAAGTGGATTTCCCATCTTAAAGATTGCAGCCTCTATCATTGGTGTGCTGATGCTTTCAGGCATTTCCTACGCCACAATCGCCCATTTCATCGAGACAGACGAGAAGCCGAAGACGGCTATTGCGGAGCGTAAGCCTGATATAGACAAGGTTGAAAAGACCTACGGCACGGAGATGGTTCCCACGAAAAATGCCCCTGTGGAATTTAACAATGTGGAGCTACAGCAGATCATGAAGTTTGTAAGCGATAGCTATCATATCAAGGTGGAGTTTAAGAACAACAATGCACGCACCATCCGCTTCTATCTGCAATGGGAGACTGACAACACCCTTCAGGAAATTATCGACAAGATCAACCACTTCGAGAAAGTGCGTCTGACACTCAACGAAGAAACCATCACCATTGAATAAGCCAGCACTATGAAAAAGCTATATGTACTCTTATTGTGCCTTGTCGCCATGAGCGCAAAGGCGCAGCAGTTATCACACGACTTCCAGAACGTATCGCTCAGCGAGGCCCTGATCTGGATTGATAACGCTCAGGATCATTATAAGCTCAACTTCATCTTCGATGAATTGGAGGATTTTACCGTCACCACCCGTTTGGAGAATGTATCTGTCAGAGATGCTGTCCGCCAGGTTTGCGGATTCTATCCCATGCACCTTACCTTCGACCATCAGGATATCTATATAGAATGTACCCAAAAGGAGGACACGAAGGTTATCGGACGCGTGGTTGATGATAGTGGCAATCCCATCGAGTTTGCCAATATCGCTTTACTCAACGAAGGCTTTGTGAATGGTGGTGTCAGCAATGAGAATGGCGACTTCGTGATTCCCTGCAAGACCCAGCATATCACGCTGAAGGTATCGTATATCGGCTATCAGACAGTCAGTCGCAACATCAGCGTGGGGCATGTTGGTACTATCACCCTTCTGCCAGAGACCTATATGGTGAAAGGCGTAGAGGTTAAAGGTGAGATTCCACAGTACAAGATGACTCAAGGCGGCTTGACGGTAGATGTGCAGCACTCTATCCTGCACGACATTGGAACAGCCGACGACCTGCTATCGATGATGCCTATGATGAAGGGCAAGGATGGTAAGTTTGAAGTGCTGGCGAAAGGTGAACCAGAGATCTATATCAATAACAAAAAAGTACGCGATAAGAGCGAACTGAAGCAACTGAAATCGGTAGATATCAAGAGCGTTGATGTCATCACTGCTCCTGGTGCCCAATACAATGCTGAGGTGAATGCCGTCATCCGTATCAAGACACTGAAGACACAAGGTGACGGACTGAGCCTGATGGTGACAAGCGATACGTGGAAAAACAACAAGTGGAGCAGCTACAACGACCTGACCCTGAAATATCGCACAGGCGGATTGGAGGTCTTTGCTAACGCGGCCCTCGACAACGGTCACTACAGTGCTGACCAAGACATTGAGCAGGAGTTGCATATCAAAAAGGACTATTTCAATGTTCATGCTGATCTGCCCGTCAGGAGCAGTTGGACGGAAATGCAGTACAAGGCAGGTCTGAGTTATGATTTCAATACCGATCATTCACTGGGACTGAGTTTCTCGTCGCAGAAGAAATTCTATAATAGATTCAAGTCTGACATGACGCAGAACTATCTCAAGAATGGCGCCTTCTACGGTGATGTCCTTTTGAAGACAGATATCGATGAACTCGACAAACCTGTATGGGAACTGAACACATATTATGTGGGAAAGGCTGGGCAACTGGACATCGACCTGAATGCAACGATTCTGCAACGTAAAGCGGAGAGTCATCTCAACCAGCAGGAATTCAGTAAAGAACTGGGTGACCGCACCATCACTACCCTTAACCATGAAAACCGCAAGATGATGGCAGGAAAGCTGATTCTGGCTTATCCTGTATGGAAAGGTGTGTTGAGTGGTGGAACAGAAGCTACAAGCACGAAGAGTTATGGTCACAATGTCAATCAAGAAGGTATCATACCAGAGACAGACAACGAGATGAAAGAACAGAACATTGCCGGTTTTGCTGAATATGAGTGCCAGTTAGGACAGTGGCGACTGAATGCCGGCCTTCGCTTTGAGCATGTAAAAGCGGATTACTACTCGTTTGGCGAATGGCAGCAAGAGCCCAGTCGCACCTATAATGACTGGTTCCCCAATCTGTCAGTTGCATGGCAGAAAGGCAAGTGGAGCGCGCAATTGAGCTATAGCAAGCGTATCACTCGCCCGCCCTACCGTATGCTGGAATCTATGATTGTCTATGACAGCCGTATGTTCTATGAGGGTGGCAATCCGCTGTTACGCCCATCGGTACGCCAGAGCATCGATCTTAATCTGACCTACTCGTGGCTGACTTTTGTGGCTGGCTTTACCCGAGAGAACGACCTCTTCACCCATATTGGCAGAGTGTATGATGAAGAGAAAGAGATAGCCATCTTCCAGCCTGTCAACTTCGATCATCAGGATCGCGTCTATGCCACCCTCGTCGCCTCGCCAAAACTTGGCTTCTGGCAACCGAATGTCACACTGCACTATTACCAGCAGATATTTGACGCAGAAAAATACGGTGTACCAGAGAAACTAAACAAGCCCGAATTCAGCTTCGACTTGAAGAGCTGGTTTGTCATCAATCCCACGACGAAAGCGCTGGTGCAAGCCAGTTATACCAGCAGCAACCACTGGGCTTTCATGTATCGTGGTAGCAACTTCGCTGTGAATGCCCGTCTGCAGAAGTCCTTCTGGAACGAACGGCTTTCGTGTACGCTCTATGCCAACGACATCTTCCGCACATCAAAGAATAAGATGACCACTTACTATGCCATCGGTCTGACAGACCAGGATGTGTACACCTATACGCAGTGTGTGGGTCTGACGCTAAGTTACAACTTCAACGTCTCTCGCTCGAAATACAAGGGCTCTGGTGCTGGTAATGAAGAGAAAAACAGACTGTAAGAAAATAAAACACGATTTATTTTGTTTTTACCCCGATTTGCATTATCTTTGCGGTCGGTTATGCAGAAAAACAAATATAAATATGTGTCGGTAGGAGCGATGGTGGCAGTGATGCTGCTGTTGGGACTCTACATGTGGATGACGTATCGCTCTGAAGTGAGGGATATCTCGGAAAAGGCTGGTAATCAGTTGCCTTGGGCCATGTTCTACGAGAGTTATCACAGAGCGGATATCGTGTCGAAGGGCGATACGCTCAGTCTGCCAGAGTTGCGTGGTGACCTTTCGCTGGTTTCATCGGTAGAGGGCATGAACGATGTACTGAGTCGCAGATACCACTCAGAGGTGTCGCTCGACACACTGGCCCTCTTTGTTGACAGTCTGCTCAGTGTGGTCAATCTGGACCGCAACTTCACCATCCTCGAAGTGGATCATCAAGGGAAGACACTCAGACAGAGCAATGACCAGCTGACCACCACCTCATTGAAAACCAGGGTGTTCAGCATCAGGCGCGACCAGTCGAAGGGGCTACAGCTGGCCCTCAACAATCCCTACCCCACATTGGCTCGCAGACTCAGTCCGTTGTTCCTGGCCAGCGCTATCATCCTGATTCTGTTTGGGGCTATCCTGCTGAGACTGTTGCGCTATCTCGACGAACAGAAACTGATGGCCGACCTTCGAAACGACTTCTCTTATGCGATGGTTCACGATATGAAGTCGCCCCTTTCGAGCATCATCATGGGAGCCCGCTTCCTGCATAGCGGGAAGGTGGATGACAAACCGGATATCAAGGAGAAATACTTCTCGATCATTGAGAGCGAGGCTGAGCACCTGTTGGCGCTGGTAAACAAGCTGCTCACCATCTCAAAGCTGGAAAACAGGAAACTGATACTGAACAAACAGACGGTAAACCTAGAGGCCGTTGTCGATGACATCGTGGAGAAAGCGAAGGCGAAATCGGAGAAAAATATCGATTTCATCGTAGATTTGCTAGAGAAACATGTGGTGGCTGATGAGCAATATCTCACTGAAGCCATCTCAAACCTGATTGACAACGCCATCAAATATTCCAAAGACCAGATTGAGATCAGTATTACCTCTCAGAACAGCGACAAATACATACTCCTGAAGGTGCGCGACAATGGCATCGGCATCTCGAAGGAAGACCAGTTGATTATCTTCGACAAGTTTGGAAGGGCTGCTGTTCATGAGCACAACCGCAAGGGAGGTGTGTCAGGCTTTGGCTTGGGGCTGAACTACGTGGATCAGGTGATGCAGGCCCATGGGGGCAAAGTCACCGTATCGAGCGAAAAAGACAAATATTCAGAATTCACCTTATTTATACCTAAAAACGTATGATCAAGCTATTACTCGTGGAAGACGATGCCTCGCTGGCATATATCGAGAAAACAGGACTGGAGGATATCATAGGCGGTTACAAAGTAACAACTGCTTCCAACGGCAAGGAAGGACTGCAAGCATGGCAGGAGATCAACCCCGATGTCATTATCTCAGACATCGATATGCCTGTGATGAACGGTTTTGAAATGGTGGAGCGTATCCGCGAGACGGATCAAGATGTTATCATCATCTTCACTTCAGCCCTTACCTCGCCTAATGATGTAAAGGCAGGTTATCGCTTGGGCATCAACAACTATGTGAAGAAACCATTCGTACCTGAAGAACTCGACGCACACATTCAAGCGTTGATGAAGATGCGAGGTGGCAGCAAAACAAGCAAGGAGACAAATCACTATAAACTCGGCAAATACACCCTTGATGCCGAACATGCTACACTTCGTAACGATGAATCCGGTGTTTCTCAGACTATTACCCAGCGTGAAGCTCAGATTCTTCAACTATTGGCAGAGAATAAGAACAACGTTGTACGACGCGAAGCCATCCTCAGTCGGTTCTGGAATACCGAAGACGACTATTTTGCATCACGCTCACTCGACGTGTTTGTCAACAAGCTACGTAAACTCCTTGCTGATGAAACAAAGATTACATTGAAGACAGTAAGAGGAGTTGGACTCCAATTACTTGTCGAATAAATGGGGATTTTTAACCCTTAGTCTTTCTTTTCCTTATAGATAACCTTATTGGCACCACTTGTAATTTTCAAGGCCTCGGGATGCTCCTTGATAAAAGAATCAATGTGGCGCACCCGCTTCTGCTCGAAGATTTCCTCGATAGCAATAAGTATGCCCGTCTCTTCCACATCGCCAAAGCCATAGTTAATTGCTGTGCCGAAGAGCTTCATCGTTGGTGAGAGACTCATGTATGCATTCACCAGCGGTGGGATGTTATAGCCCAGCTTACGAATCTCAGTATTCAGGATCAAATAGTCTTTCTTAAACTCTTTCTCGCAGAACAACTGCTCCAATTCCTTTGGATCAGCCTCGATTTCCAGCGGTTTCATCGACACAATGAGGTTCTCTTTGTCTGCAAAATGCTTATGCAAGAAGTAGAGAATCATATCTCTTCCACGACGGATATAAGAGGGATACATGGTAAATTTGCCGAAGAAATAACGCACATTGGGCTTGATGACCGTCAGAGCACCCAGTCCGTCCCAAAGGTTGTCGAGTGCAAAAAGACTTTTTGCTCCCATACGGGAACTCTGATAGGGTAACGATACGAACGAGCGACCCAATTCGATGGTATAAGGCATATACTCCTTGAGGAACTTCTCTGAAAAATGGAACATATGACTAGTTGCAAGCTTGGGTTGCCCTTTCTCATCCATCTCCCAGCTTGTACCTTCAAGGTAACGATAGCCACCAATAATCTCTTCATCCTCTGGATTCCAGACAATAAGTTGCTTATAGCAATTATCACATGTATCGAATTCATCAATATCCATTGCTTTGCCCGTACCACCTCCTGCTTCACGGAAGGCAATCTCACGCAGGCGCCCAATCTCTTTCATAACATTGGGTGCATTATGCGCCGTGACAACATAAATCTCATTATGACTCTTGTTGGTCATACGAAGCTGAAGTTCCGGAGTCAGTTCCTTTTTTAGGACCTCTTTGGCGATTGGCTGGATGATTTCTTGTTCCATTGCTTGGTTTATTGAATTCGTGTAGAAATATTTCTTTCTGTATTATTCGAGTGAGTAAACTTGATCTCTTACATATTGTGCCCATTCCATCGGACTTTTACTTCTATCAAATGTTTGCCAAGGAATAGGCTTTCCAATAGTAACACGAAAAGTCTTATGCACATTTTTATACATCTCATCGACAAGGAAAAGCATTGCCAAATTAAATGGCAAACACTTATCGCTGAAGTTTGCAAGGCGATAAAAGAAGTCTGAATTCTGCCCACTAAAGTGGATGGGCACTACATCACGTTTGTATTCTACACTCTTGGAAATAAATGTCTTAGACCAGGTTATGTCTCTAATAACACCTTTGTGACGACGAGAACACAGGCCTGCAGGAAACATCAACATATGATTATTGCTTTCAAAGCCCGCCTTCACCATTGCCGGGAAATTCCTACTCTGATGACCTGTCTTATTAATCGGGATGCAAACTGGCGCAAGCCCAGGAAGATTCATCAACAGATCATTGACAAGATAACGGAAGCGACCATTATAATGCCGCCCGATAATTGCCCCTAAAGCCACGCCATCTTCTCCACCAAGAGGATGGTTACTAACAAACGTATAGAGCTTATTATCATTGGGATCAGGAAGATTTTCTTTTCCTTCCACTTCTAAAGTCATGTCAAGATACTTAACGCAAGCCTCTAACCACTCAACACCAGTCTTGCCACGACTTTCCCAAAGAAAAGCATTCACCTCATCCTGATGGGCAATACGTTTCAGCCATCCAATCAAGGGTTTTGGCACGAACTTCATTTTCGCGCCAATCTTCCCCTTCAGGATGCTATCAATGTCGATAGTTTTCTCTGTGACAGTTGCCATATTCTCTTCAAAACACTAACCAAGGTGCAAAAATAGCACATTTCTTTTATATTTGAGCAAAAAACCAGAAAAAATCTTTCTTTTTAAATGTATTTTATACACAAAACCCACCTAAATCAGCAAATTAAAGTTAAATTTAAAAAAATGTGGGGAAATGTGGGGAAATGTGGGGAAAAATATCTATCTTTGTGACCGAATTATATATTAAAGATGTACGTATGCGTTTTTTAGGTAATATAGAAGCTAAGACTGATGCAAAGGGAAGAGCCTTTCTGCCAGCGATTTTCCGCAAGATGTTGCAAGCATCTGGCGAAGAAAATCTGGTGCTGCGCAAAGATGTTTTCCAAAAATGTCTGGTGCTATATCCTGAGAGCGTCTGGAACGGGCGTCTTGATATACTGAAGAATCAGCTTCGTCCTTGGAAGCCTTCTCATCAGCAAATGTTCCGTCAATTTGTGTCGGAAGCAGAAGTTATTAATCTCGACGGCAACGGACGATTCCTCATCTCAAAACGCCTACTGAAAGCTGCAGAAATTGAGCAGGACATCCAGTTTATCGGTATGGACGACACTATTGAGATATGGGCACCACAGAATCTGGAGATGACACTCAAGTCTGAAAAAGACTTTGCTGTGGAGTTTGAGCAAATTATGAACACCGACAATGCTCTATGATATCGAATGAAGAGACATATCACGTACCTGTCCTCCTTAAAGAGAGCGTCGATGGACTCGATATCGTACCAAACGGTATTTATGTCGATGTAACTTTCGGAGGCGGGGGACATAGTCGGGAGATACTGAGCCGTTTAGGAGAAAACGGACATCTGTATAGCTTTGATCAGGATGAAGATGCGGAAAAGAATATACTTAACGATAGCAGATTCACATTTGTCAGAAGTAATTTCAGATATCTTCGGAACTGGATGCGCTACTATGGTATAGAGCAGATTGACGGACTTTTAGCCGATCTTGGTGTTTCGAGCCATCACTTTGACGATGAAACCAGAGGCTTTTCATTCCGCTTCGATGCCCCTTTGGATATGCGTATGAATAAACGCTCTGGTGTAACGGCAGCAGAGATTCTCAATAATTTTGATGAAGAGCAACTGGCGAATATCTTTTATATATATGGAGAGCTGAAGAATGCCCGTAAGATTGCTACTGCCATTACCAAGGCAAGAGGTGAGAAGGCTATTGAGACTACTGGCGACCTTATGCAGATTACAGAGAATCTATTTATGCGTGAACGTGTGAAAAAAGAGACGGCCAAATTGTTTCAGGCACTCCGCATAGAAGTCAACCACGAGATGGAAGCTTTAAAGGAGATGCTATATGGGGCACAAGAAGTCCTCCGAGAAGGTGGTAGGCTTTCGGTCATCACGTACCATTCGTTAGAGGATCGTATCGTGAAGAATATCATCAAGGCTGGTAACGTGGAAGGAAAAGTCAAACAAGACTTCTTTGGACGCACAGAAGCCCCCTTCCGACAAATCAGCAATAAGGTAATTATACCCAACGAGGAAGAACAACTGTGTAACCCCCGTAGTCGTAGTGCTAAACTGCGTATTGCAGAAAAGAGTAAAATGTGATTTATGAAGAAGAAAGACGATATAGAATTGGAGATGCAAGAGATAGTGGTAGAAGAACCAGCTGGTCAGGAGGAAGTCAGCCTCAAAGAAGAGGCTGCCGAGATGAAGGAGCAGGCAAAGAAAACCATCCAGTTAATCAAGGAGAAGGCTAAGGAGGAAGATCCCAAGCCAAATTCTTCTATGAGCCTAAGAACAATCCTCGGTGGTGATTTCCTGACAGCAGACATGGTTCGTCGCCAAATCTGGCTCTTTGTGCTAATGGTAGTATTCTGTATTGTCTATGTTGCCGTCAGATACCAATGCCAGCAAGACATGCTGACCATTGACAGGTTGGAGAAGGAGTTGCTTGATGCAAAATACAAGGCACTTTCCAGTTCCAGTACTCTTACAGAGAAAAGCCGCGAGAGCCATGTGCTCGACGCACTCAAACAGAACAAGGACAGTCTGCTCCACATTGCAGATCAGCCACCTTATATTATTAATGTAGCCGAATAACATCAGGTATGAGTAAGTTCAAAAGTGATAAGGTCATGCCCCGCTACTTTGCAATAGCAGTAGTGCTGACATTCATTGGTTTTGCCATTGTGGGTAAAGCCATGTATATCATGACGGCTAAAAAAGATTATTGGAGCCAGGTGGCCTCAAGGCTGAAGCGTGATAGCGTAAGTGTAAAGCCCAATCGTGGAAATATCCTGAGTTGCGATGGTCAGTTGATGGCAAGTAGTCTTCCTGAATATAAGATCTATATGGATTTCCAAGCTGGAACAGACGATTCCATCGGTATTCACAAGCGTGATTCCATATGGGCAGAGAAGATTGACAGCATTGCATATGAACTGAACCAGATTTTCCCATCAAGGACTATTGCAGACTTTAAGGACTACTTATTGGCTGGTAAGCGAAAGGTTATGAAAAATGGCAAGGTCGGAGCCCGTCATTGGCCTATCTGGCCTCGTCGTATCGACTATAACACCTTCTGTGAAGTACGTAAGTTGCCTATCTTCAGGGAGCCCATATATAAAGGTGGCTTCCATTGGGAAGAATATAACTCACGTAATCATCCTTTTGGCACGCTCGCCCAACGTACTATCGGATCCTTGTTTGGAGCAATGGATAGTGCAAAGAACGGTTTAGAGTTATCTTTCGATTCCATCCTGCGCGGAACCAATGGTATTATGCATCGTCGTAAGGTTCTCAACAAATACATGGATATTCCTGTACAAACACCAATCAATGGTTACGATATTGTAACAACTATTGATGTCAGTATGCAGGATCTGGCAGAACGCGCCCTCATCGACGAACTAAAAGATCCACAAGTAAACGGTGAAATGGGCGTTGTGATCCTGATGGAAGTAAAGACAGGTGACGTGAAAGCTATTGTCAATATGACACGCGGTGCAGATGGAGAATATCATGAGATGGTAAATAATGCTGTCAGCTATCGCTGTGAGCCTGGCTCAGTATTTAAAGTAGCCTCCTTCCTCGTTGCTCTTGATGACGGCACCATCGATACCACCATGACCATTCCAACCGGCTGCGGTGTGATGGAGATGCATGGCCGTCCGATGAAGGACCATAACTGGCGTCGTGGCGGCTATGGCACGATTAATGTGGCTCGCGCCTTGGAGGTCAGCTCGAACATCGGCGTCAGTTACCTCATCGATAAATATTATGGTCACAACCCTAAGAAATACGTTGAGGGACTCTACCGTATAGGTATCCATGAAGATTTAAAGATACCTATCGTTGGTTACCATCCCCCGATGATCCGAATGCCAGATACCAAGACTACCGACCGTACGAAATATTGGAGTAAGACTACACTGCCTTGGATGAGCATTGGTTATGAGACTCAGATTGCGCCAATTAATACCGTCACCTTCTATAACGCGATTGCCAACAATGGAAAGATGATGCAACCTCGATTTGTTAAACAGATCATGAAGGACGGTGAGGTTGTAAGGGAATTTGAGCCCGTTGTCTTAAAGGAACGCATTGCCAAGCCACAGGCCATCAAGACCATGCAGACAATTTTGGAGCATGTTGTCAGTCAGGGATTAGGGCGAAAAGCCGGTTCCAAGTCATTCAAGGTGGCAGGAAAGACAGGTACAGCTCAAGTTGCCGATCAATATGGCGGTTATCATTCTGGTACAACTCGTTACTGGTTGTCATTTGCAGGATTCTTCCCTGCAGACAATCCACGTTACACCTGTATTGTCTGCATCAAGAAATCAGGATTGCCAGCATCAGGTGGCGGTATGAGCGGTGTTGTTTTTCACCATATAGCAGAAGGTGTCATGGCCCAGAACCTCAGACGAAGCGTCAAAGATGCTCGCGACTCAACTTCTCGCTTAGTACCTGATGTAAAAAGTAGCAACATTGCAGCAACCAATTATGTCTTAAAAGACCTAGGTGTAAAAAATGAAATGGTGGATCCTAAAATCAATTCTAATAAAAACATTATACCCGATGTGATAGGCATGGGAGCTAGAGACGCAGTCTATCTGCTTGAGTCACGTGGCGTAAGAACCAGAATCCATGGCCGAGGTAAAGTCAAATCACAAAGCATCTATGCTGGTACCGCCATTAAAGAGGGTATGAGATGCGAACTATATTTGGAATAAAATTAAAGAATAAAGATATGAAACTGAATGAACTGCTAAAAAACGTAGAAGTCCTCAATGTCCTTGGTGATACAGAGGTCGAAATCACAGGTGTGAATATCGATTCCCGAAAGATCGAGAAGGGTCATCTCTTTATAGCCATCCCTGGCACTCAGACTGATGGACATAAATTCATTCCAAAGGCCATTGAACTGGGTGCAGTGGCTGTGCTCTGCGAATATTTCCCCAACAAGCGTGAACCAGGTATCACTTACATCGCTGTTGAATCAACTGAGGACAATGTAGGAAAAGTTGCTACCCAATTCTATGGAGATCCTTCAAACAAGCTGAAACTAGTTGGAGTAACAGGCACCAATGGTAAGACTACCATAGCTACCTTATTATATAATATGTTCAGAAAGTTCGGCCACAAATGCGGATTGCTCTCCACTGTATGTAACTACATAGAGGGTGAAGCAATCCCGGCCGATCACACAACACCCGATCCTGTTGAGCTTAACCATTTACTTGCTAAAATGGTAGAGGCAGGCTGTGAATATGCTTTTATGGAATGTAGCAGCCATGCCATCGCCCAGAAACGTATCGGCGGACTGAGATTTACAGGAGGTGTCTTTACCAACCTCACACGCGACCACTTGGACTATCACGGAACCTTCGAAAATTATCGCAATGCCAAGAAGGCCTTCTTTGACGGATTGGACAAAGATGCTTTCGCTATCACCAATGCTGATGACAAGAATGGTTCAATAATGGTTCAGAACTGCAAGGCGCAGATCAAGACATACTCTACACGCACGATGGCCGATTTCAAGGCAAAGATCATCGAGTGTCACTTCGAAGGAATGTATCTGGACATCAACGGCAAGGAGGTTGGCGTCCAATTTATTGGAAAGTTTAATGTCAGCAATCTGCTTGCTGTCTATGGAGCAGCTGTCATGCTGGGTAAGAAGCCAGAAGATATCTTGGTCATTCTGAGTACATTGAAGAGTGTGAACGGACGTCTGGAGCCTATCCACTCACCAGAGGGGTACACTGCTATTGTTGACTATGCTCACACTCCCGACGCTTTAGAGAATGTACTAAACGCCATACATGAGGTATTAGATGGCAAAGGTAAGGTAATTACTGTTTGTGGTGCAGGTGGGAATCGTGATAAAGGTAAACGCCCTCTCATGGCACAAGAAGCTGTCAAACAGAGTGACAAAGTCATCATTACCAGCGATAACCCTCGCTTTGAGGACCCCCAGGATATCATTAATGATATGCTGGCAGGGCTTGACAGTAAACAAATGAAAAAAGTGATAAGTATCGTAGATCGTCGCGAAGCTATTCGTACGGCCTGTATGATGGCGGAGAAGGGCGATGTTATTCTCATTGCAGGAAAAGGCCATGAGGACTATCAGGAGATTCAAGGTGTAAAGCATCACTTTGATGATAAGGAAGTTGTTCGCGAAATATTTAATGCCTAAAAAATTAATTCCTATGCTGTACTATTTGTTTAGATTCCTTGATCAGTACAATATTCCTGGGTCACACATGTGGTCCTATATTTCATTCCGATCTCTTTTGACTCTCATCTTATCACTGCTGATCTCAGCATGGTTTGGTGAGCGCTTTATCAAATGGATGAAGCGGAAAAAAATATATGAAACAGAACGAGATCCAAGTATTGATCCATTTGGCGTAGAGAAAAAAGGTGTACCAACAATGGGGGGTATCGTTATTATCGTAAGTATCCTTGTACCCGTCATTCTGTTAGGCCGTGTCCGTAATATCTATCTCATTTTGATGGTGATTACTACGCTGTGGCTTGGATTCCTCGGATTTCTCGACGACTATATCAAGATATTCCGCCGCAACAAGGATGGGTTGAAAGGCAAATATAAGATTGTAGGTCAGATAAGTATTGGGTTCATCGTAGGTCTCACGCTTTGGCTCAGCCCTGATGCCGTTGTCCGTGAAAATATGGATGTAAAGGTTGAGAACAAGGAAGTTGTAGTAAAGCACAAAAGTGAGGCTGTGAAGTCACTCCAGACAACAATACCTTTTATCAAGAACCACAATCTTAATTATTCCAGTGTCATGGGATTCTGTGGCAGATATAAAGTCGCAGCAGGATGGATGCTCTTTGTTTTGATGACCATCTTTGTGGTAACTGCAGTATCAAACGGTGCAAACCTTAACGATGGCATGGATGGTATGTGTGCGGGCAATTCTGCCATTGTTGGTGTGGCATTAGGTATCTTAGCATACGTATCGTCACACATTGGCTATGCCTCTTACTTCGATATTATGTACATACCCCATTCTGAGGAGTTGGTTGTGTTCCTATGCGCATTTGTAGGAGCAATGATTGGTTTCCTTTGGTATAATGCATTCCCTGCACAAATCTTTATGGGCGACACAGGCTCACTGACCATTGGAGGTATTATTGGCGTGTGTGCGGTTATCATCCACAAGGAATTATTGCTGCCTATCCTTTGTGGCATATTCTTTGTTGAGAGTCTGAGCGTTATTATCCAGACACAATGGTTCAAGATCCAGAAAAAGAAAGGAAAGCGTGTTCGCGTATTTCGCGCAACGCCTATACATGATAATTTCCGTAAACTGGACTCACAACTCGACGCTACCAGCCAATACATCTTAAAAGGCTGGCCACATCGTCCGTTCCATGAGTCAAAGATTACCATCCGCTTTTGGATTACTTCAATTATCCTAGCGGCTTTAACACTGATAACATTAAAGATGAGATAAGATGAAAAGAATCGTTATATTAGGAGCAGGAGAAAGTGGTGCAGGTGCAGCTGTTCTTGCCAAAAAAGAAGGTTTCGACGTATTTGTCTCCGACATGTCGAAGATTGCGGACAAATACAAAAAGATGCTTGACGATCGCCATATTGAGTGGGAAGAAGGACAACACACAGAGGAGAAGATCCTAAATGCCGACGAGATCATTAAGAGTCCCGGCATTCCTGAAACGGCTCCGATGGTTAAAAAAGCCATTGCAAAAGGTATTCATATCATCAGTGAGATAGAATTTGCAGGTCGATATACCCACTCGAAGATGATCTGTATTACAGGGTCAAACGGTAAGACCACCACCACGTCGCTTATCTATCATATCTTCAAAGAGGCAGGATATGATGCTGGCCTGGCTGGAAACATCGGGAACTCTCTGGCACTTCAGGTGGCTGAGGATCCGCATGAATACTACATTATTGAGTTAAGTTCATTCCAACTCGATAACATGTACGATTTCCGTGCTAATATTGCCATCTTGCTGAATATCACGCCAGACCACCTGGATCGTTACAACTTCGAGATGCAGAACTATGTTGATGCCAAGATGCGTATCATCCAGAATCAGACTCCCAATGATGCATTCATCTATTGGGCGGATGATCCTATCATCAAGCATGAATTGGAGAAATATGATATTAAGTCAATCCAGTATCCTTTCTCAGAACTAAAAGAAAAGGGTGTCATCGGTTACATTGAAGAAGGTCAATATAAGATTGAGAAACCCGAACCATTCAATATGGAGCAAGAAAGTCTGAGCCTGACAGGAAAACATAATATCTTCAACTCCTTGGCCGCAGGTATTGCTGCAGATATCGCAGGTATTAGGAAAGAAGAGATTCGTAAGAGCCTGGGCGATTTCCCTGGTGTAGAACACCGTTTAGAGAAAGTGTGCATGGTTCGCGGTGTACAATATATTAACGATTCGAAGGCAACCAACGTCGATGCCTGCTGGTATGCATTGGAGGCTATGAAGACAAAAGTAATCCTGATTATCGGTGGAAAGGACAAAGGAAACGACTATACCCCCATCAAGCCATTGGTCAAGGAGAAGTGCTCTGGTATTGTTTACCTAGGCGCAGACAACCAGAAGCTTCACGATAACTTTGACCAACTAGGTATTCCTGTACGAGACACCCATTCTATGAAAGAGTGCATGCAAGCCTGTTATGAGATGGCCAAGCCTGGTGAGACGGTTCTTCTGAGTCCTTGTTGTGCCTCATTCGACCTGTTCAAAAACATGGAAGACCGAGGCGAACAGTTCAAGACAATAGCAAGAAGTCTTTAGGTCATCCAGAAATACTAGTTATACTAGAAAATACTTGGATATGAATAAGAAAATAGGTAACATCTTCAAAGGAGACAAGGTCATTTGGATGGTATTCTTCTTCCTCTGTATGATCAGTATTGTCGAGGTATTCTCTGCTTCGAGCAACCTGACATATAAGAGCCAGAACTATATCGGACCGATAGCCTTCCATACGGTAACAATCATCATAGGCGCAATGGCGGCAGTAATCACCCTGAACATACCTTGCCGCTATTTCAAACTGATGACCCCATTCCTCCTTATCATCTCTGGTCTGACACTCCTCTGGGTTCTCATTGGAGGTGAGTCGATCAATGGTGCTAACCGCGTGATATCCCTACCTGGTGGTGTTACCTTCCAGCCCTCCGAGATAGCCAAAGGAACTATGGTTCTCATTACGGCACAGATCCTTAGTGCCATGCAACGCGAAGACGGAGCTGATAAGAAAGCCTTCAAGTATATCCTCTGCATCGTCTTACCTACAGCAGCTCTTATTGGTATAGAGAACCTATCAACAGCAGCATTGTTGTTTGCTGTTATATTCCTGATGATGTTTATCGGTCGTGTACCATTAACACAAATGGCAAAACTGGTTGGATTTGCCGCTGTCCTTATAGCGATTTTTCTAACAATGGTCTTTACATTGGGTAGCATCGGAGCTTCGGATGAAGAGAACAAACAAACAGTGGAAGCTGTTCAGGATGGTGGTGCTACTGATACAAAAGTCATTAAAGGAGGTGGCGTATTCCACCGCTTCGTTACTTGGAGAAACCGTATTGTCAAGCACATCGACAAGAAAGATATATCGCCTGAGGATTACGACCTTGACAAAGATGCACAGGTAGCTCATGCCAATATAGCCATTGTGTCGAGCAACATCATTGGGAAAGGACCAGGGCAATCTGTAGAACGTGACTTCCTCTCACAGGCATTTTCCGACTTTATTTATGCTATTGTAATTGAAGAGTTAGGTATTCTCGGTGCTGCATTTGTAGTGTTACTTTATATCGTACTGCTTTATCGCGCTGCGAGAATAGCCAGTCGCTGCGAGAACAACTTTCCAGCCTTCCTTGTTATGGGATTAGCACTGCTGTTAGTCATTCAAGCCACATTCAATATGCTCGTAGCTGTGGGTATTGCTCCTGTTACAGGACAGCCACTCCCGCTCATCAGCAAAGGTGGAACTTCAACCATCATCAATTGCGCTTACATCGGCGTCATTCTGAGTGTTAGTCGTTCAGCAAAAAAAAGACCTGAAAAAATAGCAGTTTAACAAATATAATTAGTAATTTTGCAGGCAAATAGAAAAAGGGTATGGAAAAAGAATTAAGAGTCATTATTAGCGGAGGTGGAACAGGTGGACATATTTTCCCAGCTGTATCTATCGCTAATGCAGTTAAAGCCCTACGCCCTGATGCAAAAATCCTGTTTGTGGGAGCATTAGGACGAATGGAAATGCAACGTGTTCCTGCTGCTGGTTATGAGATAAAAGGTCTGCCCATTTGTGGATTTGACCGAAAGAATCTGCTGAGAAATATCAAGGTACTCTATAAAATCTGGAAGAGCCAACGGATGGCGAAACAGATTATCAAAGAGTTTAAGCCTCAGGTAGCTGTGGGTGTTGGCGGTTATGCCAGCGGTCCAACCCTTAACAAAGCTGCTGCAATGGGTATCCCCTGCTTGATTCAGGAACAAAACTCTTATGCCGGCGTTACAAATAAACTTTTGGCAAAGAAGGCTACAAAGATCTGTGTTGCCTATGAAGGAATGGAACGTTTCTTTCCTGCAGAGAAAATCATTTTGACAGGAAACCCTGTACGTCAGGCACTTCTTGAAACGACAACCACACGTGAAGCTGCAATCAAGAGTATGGGATTCGATCCTTCCAAGAAGACAATACTTTTGGTAGGCGGAAGTCTTGGAGCCAGAACAATTAATGAAAGTGTACTCCAGCATTTGGATATTGTCAAGAACTCAGGTGTACAGTTTATCTGGCAGACAGGAAAATACTATAGTGAAGAGATTGCCAAACGACTTCAGGGTGAGGAGCTGCCCAACCTGAAAGTAACAGATTTCATCACCGACATGGGCACTGCCTATAAAGCAGCTGATCTTGTTATCAGTCGTGCCGGTGCCAGCAGTATCTCTGAATTCTGTCTCATTGGCAAACCGGTCATCTTGGTACCAAGTCCAAATGTGGCAGAAGATCATCAGACGAAGAATGCGCTGGCATTAGCCAATAAAGATGCAGCCATCTATGTAAAAGACGCGGAAGCTCCTGCAACCTTGTTAGAGTTGGCTGTTAAAACCGTTAATGATGAAAACAAGTTGAAGTCGCTCAGTGAAAACGTGCTTAAGTTAGCACTCCCCGACTCTGCAGAAATTATCGCAAAAGAAGTTATTAAGTTAGCAAAATGAATATAAACGATATTAAATCTGTCTATTTCGTAGGTGCAGGAGGTATTGGTATGAGTGCCATCGCTCGATACTTCCTGAATAAAGGTCTTATTGTAGGAGGCTACGATAAGACCCCTTCCGATCTGACACGACAGTTGGAGAAAGAAGGAATGTCTATCCATTATGAGGAGGATATTAATCAGATTCCCCAAGCTTGTAAAAACCAACAGGAGTGCCTGGTTATCTATACACCTGCCATTCCTGCAGATCATAAAGAGTTGCGGTTCTTCCAAGAGAACGGTTTTGAAATTCAGAAGCGTGCTCAGGTATTAGGTACGTTGACAAAAACCCACAAAGGACTCTGTGTGGCAGGCACACATGGTAAAACCACAACATCTACGATGTGTGCCCATATTATGCATCAGAGCCATCTGGATTGCAACGCTTTCCTGGGAGGTATATCTAAGAACTACGGCACAAATTACATCCTCTCCGACTCTGATTACGTCGTTATTGAGGCAGATGAGTTTGACCGTTCTTTCCATTGGCTCCGTCCCTGGATGAGTGTTATCACATCCACCGACCCAGACCATCTGGATATTTATGGCACAAAAGAAGCATATCTAGAGAGTTTCCGCCACTATTCTGAACTCATCCAACCTGAAGGTGCATTAATCATCCATCGTAATCTCGAGATGAAAGAACATCTGCAGGATGGTGTACGCCGCTATGACTATAGCCTCAACGAGGGCGACTTCCATGCAGAAAACATCCGCATCGAAAACGGAGAGATATCTTTCGACTTCATCTCACCTATTGAAAACGTCAAGGATGTTAGCCTAGGACAACCTATTCCCATCAATATTGAGAATGGCATTGCAGCAATGGCTATGGCACAACTTAACGGCTGTACCGCTGAGGAACTAAAGCATGGCATGGAGACTTATGGAGGTGTTGATCGTCGTTTTGACTTTAAGATAAAGACTGACAAGCTTGTCTTCTTAAGTGATTATGCCCACCATCCAAAGGAAATCTATCAAAGTGCACGTAGTATCCGTGAATTGTATAAAGACAAGCATATCACAGCGATATTCCAGCCTCACCTCTATACCCGCACACGCGACTTCTATAAAGACTTCGCTGATGCACTGAGTCAGCTGGATGAGGTTATTCTCACAGAGATTTATCCTGCTCGTGAGTTACCTATCGAAGGTGTCACTTCAAAACTCATCTACGACAACCTGAAGCCAGGTGTGAAAAAGGAGATGATACGTAAGGACAATGTGCTTAGTTTTGTAAAGAACCACACTTTTGAAGTTCTGATAGTGCTTGGAGCTGGAGACCTTGACAATCAGGTTCCTGAAATTGCAAAGATATTAAATAGTAAATAATCAAATAGGATCATGTATATCGACTGGAAAAAGACCTTGATAGTTGTCTGCGACATTGTCGTTGCCGCCTATTTGCTAATGGCTGTCACTGCATTTAACAAACCCGATGCGAAAGGCAGGCAGTGCAATGAGGTGAAAATCGATATTGAGCAGAACATTGTTGAAGGTTTTATGACAGCCAATGAAATCAAACAGGCCCTGAATAAAGAGCATTTATACCCACTCAAGCAACCTCTGAGTGATATAAGTCCCAGAAAGATAGAAGAAACACTTCAGAAAAACCCCTTCGTTGAGAAGGCTGAGGCATACAAAACTCAGAGTGGTAATGTCTGTATCAGCATCAAGCAACGCATCCCGGTAGTGAGGGTCTTGACAGATAATGGTGAAAACTATTATCTTGACACTCATGGCAATATGATGCCGGAGAGTCGCTATGTCACCGACATGATCATCGCTACTGGAACTATTAGTCCCAAATATGCAAAGAACACATTGACACGCGTTGCCAACCATATTCTATTCGACAAATTCTGGAGAAATCAAATTGTTCAGATAAACGTATTGGAAGATGGTTCCATAGAAATAGTTCCACGTGTGGGAGAACATATTGCCTATTTAGGCGCACCTATTGACATTGAGAAGAAATTAGACCGTTTACGTAAATTCTACATTTATGGTCTCAATCAAGTGGGTTGGAATAAATACAACTACATCAGTGTTGAATTCAACAACCAGATTATCTGTAAAAAAAATAAAAGAAAGTAACATAATAATTATAAGAGATGGCAGCAAAGGAATTTATCGTAGCAATTGAACTCGGTTCATCCAAAATGACCGGTATCGCTGGACAGAAGAATCTCGACGGCAGTATTCAGATACTCGCTGTTGTTAAGGAGAACTCTTCTGCTTTCATTCGCAAAGGCGTGGTCTATAATATCGACAAGACCGCTCAATGCCTCACTAACATCATCAGGAAGTTAGAGAATCAACTCAAGACTGAAATTCGTCAGGTATATGTGGGTGTAGGCGGCCAATCAATCCGCAGTGTTAAGAATGTCATTGCCAAGGATCTGCCCAACGAAAGCATCATCACGCAGGATATGGTGATAGAACTGATGGATGCCAACCGTAATATGGAATATCCCGATCAAGAAATTCTAGATGCTGCCGTTCAGGAATATAAAGTAGGTTCTCAGTTGCAACTTGATCCCGTTGGCATTCAAGCAAACCATTTGGAGGGTAATTTCCTCAATATCCTAGAACGTGGCACTTTCTATCGCAATCTGAACAAGTGCTTCGAAACAGCTGGCATCAATGTGGCAGAAATGTATCTGGCTCCGTTAGCCTTAGCCGACAGTGTCCTGACAGAAGCAGAACGTCGTTCCGGCTGTGCCCTTGTTGATATCGGATCAGATACCACTACCGTCTCTGTCTATTCAAAGAATATCCTGCGCCATCTTGCCGTTATTCCTTTAGGTAGCAACAATATCACCAAGGATATTGCAACCCTCCAGATTGAAGAAAGCGATGCCGAAAAGTTGAAGCTTAAATATGGTTGCGCCTTCACCGATAATAGTGATATCGATAACGACTTGAAATACTCCATCGATACAGAGCGTCAGATTGAGAGCCGTAAGTTTATCGAAATCGTAGAGGGAAGACTTGAGGAAATCATTGAAAATGTATGGTACCAGATTCCTTCTGAATACTACGATAAATTACTTGGCGGTATTATTTTGACAGGAGGTGGATCAAACATGAAGAATATTGAGAAGGCATTTGTCAATCATACACATGTGGAGAAGATCCGTATTGCAAAGTTCGTATCACAGACTATCCTCTCTAACAATGATGACATTAAGTCACATAACGGTATGATGAATACTGTTCTTGGTCTATTGGCTAAGGGCGATATTAACTGTGCCGGCAGCTATGTCGATCCAAATGGTGATCTCTTTGCCTCGAAACATACTGCTGCAACCATCTCCAATGACACACGTCCTATACGCCAGCCTGGCGAGATACCCGCCGGCGTCATCCGCACTGAAGCTGAAAAGAAAGCAGCTGAAGAGGAAAAGCGTCGTCAACAAGAAGAAGAGGATCGCCTGAAGCGTGAGGAGGAACTCAAGAAGAAGGCTGAGGAAGATGCTATCCGAAGAGAAAACAGTCCTTGGAACAAACTAAAGAAAGGATTCCTGAAATTCGGCAAGGCTATAGTTGAAGAAGAATAAAATAGTTTAATAGTTAATAGTACTGATTATGACTGATTTTAATAACATAGATATCCTAGACTTCGGAGCACCGGAGAAGGGACAGAGCATCATCAAAGTGATTGGTGTCGGAGGTGGCGGCGGTAACGCTGTCAACCACATGTATAGAGAAGGTATCCACGACGTAACCTTCGTACTCTGCAACACAGATAACCAGGCTCTAAACGACTCACCTGTACCCGTACATCTACAGTTAGGCAAGGAAGGTCTTGGTGCAGGAAACAAACCTGAGAAAGCCCGTCAGGCAGCTGAAGAGAGTATTGAAGACATCCGTACCATGCTTAACGACGGTACTCGTATGGCATTCATTACCGCTGGTATGGGTGGCGGTACAGGTACTGGTGCAGCACCTGTCATTGCCCGTGTCAGTAAAGAACTTGGTATCCTTACCGTTGGTATCGTTACTATTCCTTTCCGTTTCGAAGGAGACCGTAAGATCGATCAGGCCCTCGATGGTGTGGAGGAAATGTCTAAGCATGTTGATGCCTTGTTAGTTATTAATAATGAACGCCTGCGCGAAATCTATCCAGAGCTATCAGTACTCGATGCTTTTGGAAAGGCTGACGACACACTGAGTATCGCAGCAAAATCTATTGCAGAGATTATCACAGTTCACGGACTGATCAACCTTGACTTCAACGATGTGAAGACAGTATTGAAGGATGGTGGTGTAGCAATTATGTCAACAGGATATGGTGAAGGTGAAGGACGTGTCAAGAAAGCTATCGACGATGCCTTGAACTCACCGCTTTTGAATGATAATGATATCTTTAACTCAAAGAAGATACTGCTCTCTATCTCATTTGCCGGATCCAAAGATGGCCAAACCTCACTGATGATGGAGGAAATGAATGATGTCAACGATTTCATGGCAAAGTTTGGCAATGACTTTGAAATCAAATGGGGTCTAGCTACAGATCTTGAGTTAGGCAAGAAAGTTAAGGTTACTATCCTTGCTACAGGTTTCGGTATCGAAGATGTAGATGGTATGGGTAGTCATCTGAGAAAGCAAAGTCAGGAGGACCTCAACCGCATTGCTGCAGAACAGGAGAAAGCTGCTTTAAAGCAGGATCGCCGTAACCGCTATTATGGCGGAGAGAACAGCACCAAGCGCTATAAACGCCGTCCAAACATCTACCTGTTCCGTCCTGAAGATCTGGATAATGACGATGTCATCTCCGCTGTTGAACAAACACCTACCTATAAACGTACACGTGAGATTCTTGACAGCATCAATAGCCAGGCTAGTGGTGATGAATATATAAATGACAATAATAATCCCATAGACAATCCAGAACCCCTTCAGGGCACAATTAAGTTTGCTTGATTTCAACATAGATAAAAAGACAGCGCTGGAAGTATCAACTTGCCAGCGCTCTCTTTTATTATTTGATTCGTTGCTTACGCATCGATGTTTGCATAAGTAGCGTTCTTCTCGATGAATTCACGGCGTGGTTCTACGTCATCACCCATCAGCATAGAGAAGATCTCATCAGCCTCAGCTGCATTCTCAATACTTACCTGCTTCAGCAAGCGGTTTTCAGGGTTCATGGTAGTTTCCCACAACTGCTCTGGGTTCATCTCACCAAGACCTTTGTAACGCTGTGTATGCAGCGCCTTATCTTCACCATTACCAGCCACATATTTATCAATAAAGGCCTGACGCTGCTGCTCTGTGTAGCAATACTCGGACTGCTTCTTATAAGTACACTTGTAAAGCGGCGGTGTAGCAATATAAAGATGACCACCCTGGATAACCTGTGGCATAAAGCGATAGAAGAGAGTCATGATCAGCGTGTCGATGTGAGAACCATCGACATCGGCATCGGTCATGATGATAATCTTGTTATAACGCAGTTTATCAATGTTAGCCTCACGATCACCTTCACCTTCCACACCGAAACGTACGCCAATACTCTGGATAATGTTCATCACAGACTCAGACTCAAACACACGGTGCCACTGAACTTTTTCAACGTTCAAGATCTTACCGCGAAGGGGAAGGATAGCCTGGAAATGACGATCACGACCAGACTTGGCAGATCCACCAGCGGAGTCACCCTCTACGAGGAATATCTCACACTGCTGAGGATCCTTATTTGAGCAGTCGGCGAGTTTTCCAGGCAGACCGCCACCAGTCATTGGGTTCTTACGCTGAACACTCTCACGAGCCTTGCGGGCAGCGATACGAGCTGTAGCAGCAAGCACCACCTTGTCGCAAATCAGTTTGGCCTCCTTTGGATGCTCCTCCAGATAATTGCTCAGAGCTTCACCAACAGCCTGCTGAACAGCACCAGCTACTTCTGAGTTACCAAGCTTGGTCTTTGTCTGTCCTTCGAACTGAGGTTCAGCTACCTTAATAGAGATTACAGCTGAAAGACCTTCACGGAAGTCCTCACCAGCGATCTCAATCTTAGCCTTCTCAATCTGCTTGGAGATCTGAGGATCGGCATCAGCATAAGCCTTTAGTGTACGAGTGAGCGCAGCACGGAAACCCATCAAGTGAGTACCGCCCTCGATCGTATTGATATTGTTTACATAAGAGTGGATATTCTCGCTATAGTCAGTATTATACATCACAGCCACCTCAATAGGTGTACCCTGCTTTTCTGTCTTCAGATAGATGACATCGTCGAAGAGGTGGGTACGATGACGATCCACATAACGCACAAACTCCTTCAGACCGTCCTTGGCATGGAACACCTCTGGCTGCTTCAGGTTACCCTCTTCATCAGGACGCAGATCAGTAAGGGTAATGGTGATGCCGGCATTCAGATATGCCAACTCACGCATACGACGGGCAATAATGTCATACTTGTATTCTGTGGTGGTGAAGATACTCCCATCAGGCCAAAACTGCTGACGGGTACCAGTCTTGTCCGTATCACCCACAATCTTCACATCGTAGAGCGGCTTACCTTTTTCATACTCCTGCTGATAGATGTGACCGTTACGGAACACCTGAGACAACATGTGAGTAGAAAGTGCGTTTACGCAACTTACACCCACACCGTGCAGACCTCCAGACACCTTATAGGAGCCCTTATCAAACTTACCACCGGCATGCAGCACAGTCATAACCACCTCTAGGGCAGACTTATGCATCTTCTCATGCTCATCTACAGGAATACCACGTCCGTTATCCTGTACGGTAATGGAGTTGTCTTCATTGATAGTTACCTCAATATGTGTACAGTAGCCAGCCATAGCCTCATCAATGGAGTTATCGACTGTCTCGTTAACCAGGTGGTGAAGACCCTTCTCACTAATGTCACCAATGTACATAGCAGGGCGCTTACGTACAGCCTCAAGTCCTTCGAGCACCTGAATATTGCTCGCGGAATAGTTTTTTTCTTGGTTCAGTTGTTCTTCTGTCATTTTCTTTGTTTCACTAATTGGTTGCAAAGGTACAAAAAAAAAGTCAGATAAACATAGTTTATCTGCTAAAAAACTACAAAAAATAACCGCAACCCTTTGGGGGCTGCGGTTCAAGTCTGTATAATTAATTATTATCCCAGCTTGTTGATGTGCAAAGCGAGACTTGACTTCAGGTTAGCGGCCTTGTTCTTATGGATAATGTTGGTCTTAGCCAGCTTGTCCAGCATCTTCTGTACCTTTGGATACAGAGCAACAGCCTCTTCCTTGTTTGTCAGAGCGCGCAGCTTACGCACAGCGTTACGCATTGTTTTTGCGTAATAGTGATTGTGAAGCGCCTTTTTCTTGTCCTGGCGGATTCTCTTCACTGATGATTTGTGATTTGCCATTTTTTTAATGAAATTTTGTTGTTAATATAAAGCTTATGGGTCTTGCGTCATGATGACTGCCCTGGGCGGGCGCCTTTTCAGATGCCCTCCGCCACCGTTCCCAAAATAATCAGTAGCACTGGCTGTGCAGATGGCGGATTTAATTAGTGTAGTCCCAAGGGGAATCGAACCCCTCTTTAGAGAATGAAAATCTCTTGTCCTAGCCGATAGACGATGGGACCATCGCAAATTAGCGGGTGCAAAAGTACTGCTATTTTTCCAATCTACCAAATTTTCCTTAAAAAAAATGTGCTTTTCGGGCTTTTTTTCTCCTTTTTGGCACCCATATTCTCTTTTTCTTTGTATCTTTGCAGCGTATGTTGACGAAAACTCAGGCTATTGTGCTCCATTCCCTGAAATATGGTGAGACCCGACTTATTGTGGATATGTTTACACGGAGTCAGGGCAGGCAGTCGTTTATAGTCAGCATTCCCAAATCAGTAAAAGGCAAGATTAAGAAACAGCTGTTTCAGCCGTTGACGCTACTCGAGATAGAAGCCGACCTGCGACCCAAGCTTCAACTCCAAAAGCTGTCGGATGTTAGGTTGGCATCTCCTTTCTCGTCGATTCCCTTCGACCCTCACAAACTGTCCATCTCACTGTTCGTCGCAGAGTTTCTCTATTACGCACTCCGGTCCGAACAGCATAATGAGCCGCTGTTCGACTACATTGTTAACAGCATCCAGTGGCTCGATGCCCAGACAGACCGCTTTGCCAACTTCCATCTGGTGTTTCTCATGCGACTCTCCCGTTTCTTAGGCTTCTATCCTAATCTCGAGCACTATCAGACTGGCGATTACTTCGACCTCCGCGAGAGTGTCTTTCTGTCAACTCCACCAGTACATCGCGACTTCCTCTATCCACAGGAAGCCGAGAAGATACAGCTGATGATGCGTATGGACTTCCCCACAATGCACCTGTTCCGCATGTCGCATCAGGAGCGTAACCGCTTGTTGGAAGTATCACTCATCTACTATCGCCTGCATCTTCCCGACTTTCCAGAACTGAAGTCCGTCTCTGTCCTTCAGGAACTCTACCAATAAATCAGAGTCTGACCTCTGGCACCACCTGACCATCGAGCAGATTGATGACACGCTGGGCATAGCCGGCATCACGTTCTGAGTGCGTCACCATCACAACAGTCGTTCCCTCTTGATTCAGTTGGGTAAGCAACTGCATCACCTCCAGACCGTTCTTGGAGTCAAGATTACCAGTGGGCTCATCGGCGAGGATCAGCTTGGGATTCATCACAACGGCTCTAGCAATGGCGACACGCTGCTGCTGACCTCCTGAAAGCTGCTGGGGGAAATGATGCGAGCGATGGCTGATAGCCATACGGCGCAGCACCTCTTCTATCCTCGCCTTACGCTCCTTCTTGGGGACACCCAGGTAAGTCAGTGGCAATTCTACATTTTCCTCCACGTTCAGTTCGTCAATGAGGTTAAAACTCTGAAACACGAAACCAATCTGCCCCTTGCGAACCTTCGTGCGCTGACTCTCCTTGAGCGAACCCACATCCTGCCCATCGAGCAGATATTGTCCACTAGTGGGATTATCAAGCAAGCCCAATATATTTAATAAGGTAGATTTGCCACAGCCCGAAGGCCCCATGATGGCAACAAACTCACCTTTCTTCACTTCGAGCGATACACCGCCCAATGCTACGGTTTCCACCTCTTCCGTGCGGAACACCTTCTGAATGTTTTCTAACTTAATCATATGCTTTATTCGTTTTTAATGCTGTGAATAGGATTCTCGTTGGCATTCTTCCAGCTTTGGTAGGTTACCGTCAGCATGGTGATGAGGGCGATGAGGAGGAAGGACACTAAGAACAACAGGGGTGAGATGTCTGTTCGGACGGCAAAGTCTTCGAGCCAATGCACACCCACCATATAACCTATGGGAGCCGCCACCACGAAGCAACCTAACAGAATATACAAGTATCGTTTGCAGAACATCATCAATATCTCTTTTGTAGAACTGCCAAACACCTTACGGATACCTATCTCCTTGCGACGGTATTCGCTTTCGAACATCGTCATGCCAAACACGCCAATGATACTGATCAGGATGGCGAGCAGAGAGAACAGCAGGATCTGCTTGGTGAAACGTTCTTCCCGCTGGTAGGTTTTCTCCAGTACCTCGTCCATATATCGCAGGCCGCTGATATCGAGAGGCTGCCCTTTCTCATACTTGTTGACTACCTCCATCACTTTCTGCTTGGCTCCCCGCTTGTCCACACCTTTAGCCACCCGCACCAGCATGTGATTGCGCCAATAGCCATTCCCCCAGTATTCGCCATTCGGGCTAGGGACAAAGAAAGCGATAGGCAGCTGAGTATCATCCACTCGCAAGGAGGCATACTTGATATCCTTGCAGAAACCAACAACGGGATAATCTCTATCGTTAATGGGCTGATCTACGGTGAGCCAAGGATATTTCTTCTTTGCCGACTCATTGAAGATATACACATCGCCATCGTCTTTGCGGAAATTACGGCCCTCCACGATGTCAATGCCCATTACATCGAGGAACCGCCAATCCACGAAGATGCAGGTAAAGTTCGTGTGTTTCTCGCCTTCACCTCTGCCCCACGTCATATAACTGTCTTTACTGCCTAAGACGTTCATAGCCAGACTTGCGCCCTCGATGCCTGAGATCGAACGCAGATCTGCGTCGATGGCATCCACCTTGTTGCGAGTATCAGGTGCCGTACTTACTACCAGCACTTCATCCTTGTCGAAGCCGTAGTCGGTATGATAGATGAGATAGCTCTGCAGGTACATGATGCCCACACCAATCACCAACATGAAGGAAACGATGAATTGCAGACAAATCAAGACGGAACGCAACATACGACCTTTAGGCGACAAGCCAAAGGAACCCTTCAGCACCAAGGCTGGTGGGAAGGAGGTGACGTAGTAAGACGGATAGGCACCAGCCATCAGACCTACAATAAAGCTGAGCAGCAGGGTGATACCTATCAGGAGCTGATGATCTTGCAACAAGATGCTGCCCTGTACCAGTTCCTGCAAACCTAAGTCGCGAGCCAGATACACGATGAGCAAAGCCAGAACAAAGGCTATCAGACTGATGAGCACCGCCTCTCCAATCAGACTGCCCCTCAATTGCACAGTAGTTGCTCCCAACACCTTCTGGGTATTGATGCTGCGGATGCGCATAGGCGTCTCAGCCAAAGAGAAGTTCATGAAGTTCACGGCTGCTATCACCACTATCAGTAACGAGAAGCAGATGAGCAGATAGATGGAACCTCTGGCAGGGGCGGACTTATCAAGGAATTTCGAGAAATGAGCGTCAGCAACGTTGGTTAACACCACTTGCAGGACTTCTTCCTTTTCCTTGGTATTCAGTTCAAACTTGTCCTTGAAGAGCTCAATGGCAGTCTGCCGCAGGCTATTCTGCACCGCTGGCAGGTTCGCCACATCATCCACCCGTATGTATGCGTCGTAGTTCCAGTTGTTGTAATTGCCTTCATTCCAATTGGTGCTTATAAAGCAAGCCCCATGCAGGAGATTGTTCTCAGGATAGTCCTCTATCACAGCACATACATGATAGAAAGTATTGTCATCCCATTTGTATTTCATCGTCTTGCCAGCCGCATCAGTCGTGCCAAACATTCGCAAGGCTTCAGATCGTGGCAATACAATATTGCCAATCTGATCCAAGCCTTTCACATCGCCACTAATGACTGTAGGTTTGAATACGCTGAGGAACTCGCGCTCACCATATATAAGATTCAGCGAGTACTCCTGATCGTCCACCACGAACTGGTCGTAGTTTATCCACCCGTTTCTGATGCTATAGCCCGTGATGTGTGGCGAAGCTGAAGCCAGGCGTTCTACCACAGGGCGAGGCAGCGTAGTGCCATAGTCGTCCTCACCTGGTCCTAATTTCAATGTCATGCGGAACAGGTTCTCGTGCTCAGTAATGCTTTTGTTGTAGCCCAAGTCGAAGTTCACCTGCGTCATGATGATAAAGAACGAGGCGAAGGCCAGACTCAAGCCCAACAGGTTCAGCAGGTTAGCTGTAACAAACTTCTTGAATATGGATGTAAAGTTTCTGATAATTGTCTTCATATTTTTCGTTTCAACTATTGTTTTCTTTTTACTATTCTATACATTTTCTGTTTCAGAGCTTGAAACTTATATTTCAGGACTTGGAATTAATATTTCAGGCTCTGAAATATATATTGCAGGCCTTGAAATATGAATTATCTCCCTATCTAAAAACTAATACTTCATTATCCTTAAAAGCCTCATAGCCGCTGGTGACAACTTTTTCGCCTGGTTCGAGTCCTTCGAGGATCTCGTAGCGCTGTGGGTTCTGACGCCCCACACGGATATTGCGGCGATAGGCTTTGCTCCCATCAGAGGAGAGTACGAAGATCCATTGCCCGCCTGTGGTCTGGAAGAAGGTGCCGCGAGGGATGATGATCGCCTGCTCTGGCTGACCCAGTTCGAGGTCGATGTAGTAGGTCTGACCTGTGCGGATGTTCTCAGGATGCTCGCCCTTGAAGATGAAGTCGCAACGGAACTTCCCTTCGCGCACCTCTGGATAGACCTTTCTCACCTGCAACTGATACTGCTTGTCGCCACGCGAAAAGGTGGCTGACAATCCTTGGCGCACACGATCGATATAATGTTCGTCGATCTGGGCCTGTACCTTATAGTCTGAGAGGTCATTGAGCTGTCCGATCTTCTGTCCTGGTTGGATGCTCTGTCCCAGCTCTACATCAAGCAGACCTAACTCGCCATCGATAGCAGAGCGCACTTCGAGTTTGTCCTTACGCTGACGCACCAAAACCACGTTGCGACGCATGTTCTGCAGGTTGTCCTCCATCTGATCCATCTGAACGGTGCGATAGATGGAGTCCTGTTTCAGACGCTTCGAGACGAGCGAACGCTTCTTGGCAGAGAGCTGATAGTCCTCCTGCGACTTCAGGTAATCCTCCTTACTAATCAGCTTCTCCTGATAGAGTCGTTTGTTCTGTTCGTAGTTACGCTCCTTGCGCTTGGTGTCCATATCAAGCTGAGCTTGTTCTGTCTGGTTATTCAGACGATCTTGTTGCATCGCCACCTGGGTATTTCGCAACAGGTTCTGTTTTTCTGCCAGTTCAGCCTCAGCGTTGAGGATCTGAAGGTCGAGGTTGCTGTTCGAAAGACGTACAATCACGTCACCCTTATGTACCATCGTACCCTCTTCGACAACCTTTTCCATCACGATGCCCCCTTCCTCTGGCGAGATCTGTACCATCTGGATGGGAAGCACTTGTCCGTTGGTGCGCACATAGTCCTTAAACTCTGCCTGTTGCACCTCGCTGATGGTCAGTTCGTCCTTGTTCACTTTGAGCGTAGAGGCGTGATTGCCGAAAATCAGCCAACATAGGATCACCAACAGGAAGGTTCCTCCTGCGGCATAAGGCCAATACTTCATCAGCTGCTGACTTCTGGTCTTTTCGATTACTCTGTCCATATCGTTTCTCCTTTATAATATCTTACTAATTGTTCCTTCACCATTGCCATCAACTGGCATTGCAACAGCGTGGCTTTCGACTTGAGCAACAGTGTCGAAGTGGTGTGCAGGTCGATGGCTGTACTCAGCCCCTCTTCAAACTGGCGGCGCGTCAGCTGATAGGAGAGGCTGTCGGCTTCTACCTTCTTCTCCATCTGAATGGTCTGCATCTGGTAAGCCAACCAATCCTGCCAGGCTTCACGACTCAGTTTCTCCAACTCCAACTGTTTCTGCGCATAGGTTTCCTGAGCTATCTTGTATTTGTTCTTTGCCTTTCGGATATTGGTGATCGACTGCAGACGGTTGAACAGCGGGATACTCAGTGTGGCCCCCACGAACTCACCCATATTGTTCTTCAACTGATTGCTGAACGAGGCAGCATTCTCTGAATGAAGTGTCTTATTATAAGTGGTATTCAGGCCCGCATTCAAAGAGAGAGTTGGTAAGAGAGAAGCACAGGCCTGACGCCACTCATGTTTGCTGGCTTGCATCTGGTATTGCGCTGCCTGAAGCTCTGGATTCAGCTCCCTATTGAAAGGTTCTTCGACGATCGAAGTGGCAAGCCGATGATCCACGTTGGGAATATAATCGATGCTCAGGCTATCATTTAGGGGGAAAGCCATCGTCTTCTTCAGTTCCAACAGTGCAGAGGCATAGAGGTTCTGTTGACGAAGGAGTTCATAGTCGGCCTCAGCCTTCTGGGATTCCACCTGCGCCACATCGGCTGCACTCTTGCGCCCTACCTCTTCGAGCACCTGGGTCTGTCGCAACAGCTGTTCCGTCTCCTTCACTTTCTCATCTGCCATCGTGACCAGTCCTTCGTAATAAGCCACATCAGCATAAGCACGCAAGACATCAAGTGCCGTCTGATCCTGACGCTGGCGCAAGGCATGATGCCCCATCAGTTCACTGGCTTTGGCAGCCTTCAGTGCATGCAATCGACTGAAACCGTCGAAGACAGGAAGCGAGGCCTCCAACGAGTAGCCATTATAGAAGGTACTCACATCAGTATAGAGGTTGGTCTCTGGATCGATGGCTCGTCCGAAGTTATACTGAGCACCAATACCAGCATCCACAGAGGGCAGGAAATTGCCGATGGCACCAGTCTTCGTCGCCTTGTAGTTGTCGAGTTCCAACTCCGACTGCTTCACCTTGTGGTTATGCTCCACAGCATATTGCATACATTGCTGCATCGTCCACTGCTGCGCCAGAGAAGTGAGGAGTGAGAAGTGAAAAGTGAGAAATATCAATATCGTTCGTCGCATATCCTTTTGTTTTTTGACACTGCAAAGTTAGGTGATTCTTTCCTTCCCTGCAAGCATTTGGAAGCACCCAGATGCAGAACGTCTAAATTTTAGACACTTCATCGTATGATTTCTTGACGGAAAATGATTACCTTTGCAGCATGAATAAGTACGGAACCGTTTTAATCGTTGACGACAACGCCGCCATACTCACGGCGATGCGTTATCTGTTGGAGGGTATCTTCGAACAAGTGCTCACCACGACTCAGCCAGAGGACATCCTGAAACTGATGGCCCAGCAACCCATCAATATGGTGCTGCTCGACATGAACTTCAGCCTTGGGGTGAACAGCGGCAACGAAGGACTGTTCTGGCTTCGCACCATCCGCAAGCAGCATCCTCAGACACCTGTGGTACTGATAACAGCCTACGCTGACATCAACTTGGCGGTGAAGGGGCTGAAGAACGGGGCTGCGGATTTCATCACCAAACCCTGGGACAACGATGAACTGCTGCATAAGCTGAAGGACGTACTCGACCTGCAGAATGAGATCGTGAGTCTCGATGAGGTGGAAAAGGAACATATCCGTCGTACGATAGACCATTGTCATGGTAACCTCACCCAAGCGGCAGAGCTGTTGGGTATCACTCGTCAGACACTCTATAACAAGATGAAACGGCTATGATGACCTTATGTATTATAATAGGTGTAGTGGTGATAGTGGTTGGAATTTGGTTCATCTGCCATCAGCGGAAGCTGCGCCTACGGGCCCATCTGATGCAGGAGGCCATCCGCAATCGTGACTTTACCTTCCGCATGCCTACCGATAATATGTTCTCTGGAGAACGGGCTATGCAGGAGACACTGAACCAGTTGGGTGAAACAATCCGCCAACAGGTGAACCAGAACGAGGTGGAATCCTGGGAACGACTCACGCGTGTACTCACCCATGAGATCATGAATGCCACAGCTCCCATCACCAGCATCAGTCAGTCGCTACTGATCCGTCCTGATGTGAAGGGAACACCACTTGAGGATGGCATCAAGGCAATCTTCGAGACATCACAACACCTGAACAGGTTTGTGGTAAACTATCGAAAGATATCAGAACTTGAGAAACCCGTATTAGCTAAGATCAACCTTCGTTCGATGATCGATGATGTCAGCAGAACCTATCCGCAACTGTCGTGGGAGATCAATATCCCATCAGACAGCAAGATACTTGCAGACGCTGGTATGCTGAAACAAGTGCTGATCAACTTAGTGAAGAATGCCACAGAAGCCGATGCCAAGAGAATCGTGGTAGAAACTGACACTTCCACAACCTTGTATATCGGCAACGACGGACTACCCATTCCTGCAGAGAACCGTCAGTCGCTCTTCGTGCCTTTCTTTACCACCAAGCAAAGCGGTAGTGGTATCGGCTTGTCACTGAGTCGTCGAATGATGATCCAACAGGGTGGCATGCTCGATCTTGCCGAGACACCTCGTCATGGCTGTCATGCGGCCTTCCTACTGACCTTTTCTGTTTCAGAAGAATAACATTTAGGAATAGACTTTTGCCTGGCGCTTGCCACGTAGGACAGCAAGGGCATTCAGGGCAAGGGCACCCATTTCATCCTCTCCCGGGAAGCAATAGACATGGCCTAAGAAACCGATACGACGGCGCAACTGGCTGACGATATATTCAGAGCGTGCCAATCCGCCAGTCAACAGGATGGCATCCACCTCCCCACAAAGTACGGCAGCCTCAGCGGCAATGTTCTTCGCCACATGATAGATCATCGCATCAAGGATAAGTTTGGCTTGTTCATCCCCTTCCACCTCGATTCTGCGGATAATCTCCTTCACATCGTTGGTGCCGAGGTGTGCATTGAGGCCAGCCTGTCCTGCTACCCGCTTCAGCAATTGTTTCTCCGTATATTTGCCACTGAAACAAAGCCGTATCAGGTCAGAGGCGGGCAGCGAACCAGCGCGTTCTGGTGAAAAAGGCCCTTCACCGTCGAGTGCATTATTGGCATCCACAGCCCTACCCTTCTGATGGGCTGCAATCGAGATTCCACCACCCATATGACAGATGATCAGGTTCAGATCCTCATATTCCTTTCCGATACCCGCAGCATAACGGCGCGCAATGGCTCTCTGATTCAAAGCGTGCCAGATACAGATACGCTTCATCAGCGGAGAACCAGAGATACGGGCATAGTCGTTGAGTTCATCCACGACACCAGGATCAGCAATGAAGGATCGGCAGTCATCGATCTGTTCTGCGATCTCATAAGCAATCAAACAACCTAAGTTACAGGCATGATTATGCATGGCTATACCACTCAAGGTATCACGTACCATCAAGGTATTGATCTCATAGACACCTCCCTCCAAGGGCTTCACCAGTCCGCCTCTTCCGATGACGGCATCGAAGTTGATGGGAATATCCGCCCGCTGGAGTTCATCAAGTACCAGTTGGCGACGGAAATCCTTCTGCTCAAGCACATCCTCAAAGGGTGCCAGCTCTTCTGCCGAGTGATTGATCGTACGCAAAAGGATGGGTTTCTCATCCTCGAAGACTGCCATCTTCGTGGAAGTAGAACCTGGGTTAATCACAAGAATCATCATATCGCAGCAAGGGCCAAAGAGTAATACTTAGACTCAGGACTATCGGCACGAGAAGGCAGCACACAACAGCATTGGGTACCCTGCAGCACACCTGCTGTCTTGGCATAGCCAAACAGGGTTATCGCCTTATAGAACACATTACCTGCCACGATATCTGGGAATATCAAAGCATCAGCCTGTCCGTCAATTACAGAGCGGATACCCTTTTCTCTCAAGCTCACACTATCGAGTGATGTTTTCAGATCAAGTGGTCCGTCAATGATACACCTGCCAAAGGCACCTGTTTGGGCTTCTGCGATAATCTCCAGGTAGTCAACGGTATAGGGAAACGTCTTGGCACTAACCTTTTCAGCACAATGAATCAGCGAGATACGAGGTTCCTCAATACCTAAAGCATGACAGACATAGTTCACATAGTGTATCTGCTGACGTCGCTGTGCATCTGTGGGCAATGGAATCACAGCTGCATCCGTAAAGAACAACAGTTTCTCATATTTGGGAATCTCTGCCATAGCAATATGCGTCAGCACATGACCAGGACGAAGGATGCCAGTCTCTCTGTCCAGGATGGCACGCAGGATCACATCTGTATTTATCAGACCCTTCATAAGGATATCAGCCTCGCCACTCTTACAGAGTGCTACAGCACGACGGGCACACTCTTCCTTGTCATCGCCATCCACATAGATCGGCTCGATGAAGCCCATTTCCACACCTTTCTCCACAGCATAGCGGGTACTGGCATCATTGGCACATACAACAGCCACGCGCTTCTTATCGCCTCGTTGCTGAAGGAAGATAATCATATCATTCAGGGTCTTAATTGGTTGCATAGGGTTTATTTTTTAGGGTTTTATGCTGCAAATATACAAAAACTTTTGTATCTTTGCAAGCGAAATAACGAAAATCGACACTTTATGAGAAAAACCTTCTTGATTTCAATGCTGGCAACCACCCTCACATTGTCGGCTCAGGAACAGGCACCGATGCTATTGCAGTACGACCGTCCTGCCGACTTCTTCGAAGAGTCGCTGCCTATCGGCAACGGCAAACTGGGTGCATTGGTCTATGGTGGCACTGATGATAATATCATCTATCTGAACGACATCACCCTGTGGACAGGAAAGCCAGTTGACAGAAACCTTGATGCTGATGCCCATCAGTGGATCCCCAAGATCCGCGAAGCATTATTCAACGAAGACTACCAGCTGGCAGATTCCCTCCAACTGCATGTGCAGGGGCCTAACTCACAATATTTCCAACCGCTTGGCACCCTTCATATCAAGGATCTTGGATTAGGTGCGGTCAGCGACTACCATCGCAGTCTCAGTCTCGATTCAGCTATTATCAAAGATAGGTACACACGCGGGAAAAGCGTCATCACAAGAGAGTATTTTGCCTCTCACCCTGATAAGCTGATAGCCATCCGCCTCAGAGGCAACATCAACTGCAAGATTGCCCTGACAGCCCAGGTGCCCCATCACGTCAAAGCCATTCCCACGCAACTCACAATGACTGGTCATGCCACTGGCGATGCCAATGAGAGCATCCACTTCTGTACTATGCTCTCTGTGAAGACCGATGGTGAGGTATTGGCAAGTGACTCATCTCTAACTATCAGTCATGCCAAAGAGGCCATCCTCTATCTCATCAACGAGACGAGTTTCAATGGCTTCGATAAGCATCCTGTAAAAGAAGCAGCACCCTATCTGGAGAATGCTGCCAACGACATCTGGCACACCCAGAATTTCAGCTTCGATGAGTTTTACAATCGCCACCTGGAAGATTACAAGGCAATCTACAATCGCGTGAAGATCAGATTGTCTAGTCGGGCTAGTAATCCTAGCCAGACTAGGACTCCTTGTATCCCTAGTACAACCAGCGCCCTTCTAAAGGCTTACTCTGACGGCGGAGGGAAGAGCCGCTACCTGGAGGAGCTCTATTTCCAGTACGGGCGCTATCTGCTCATCGCTTCATCACGCACCCCTGGGGTGCCCGCCAACCTGCAAGGTTTGTGGAGCCCTCACCTCTGGTCACCCTGGCGCGGGAACTACACAGTAAATATCAACTTAGAGGAGAATTACTGGCCTGCCTTCGTAGCCAATATGGCAGAGATGTCGCAGCCACTCGATGGCTTTATCAGTGCGTTAGCTGCCAACGGACAATATACTGCCCGCAACTACTATAATATCCACGAGGGCTGGTGCTCAAGTCACAACTCCGACATTTGGGCGATGACTAATCCCGTAGGCGAGAAACACGAGAGTCCTGAGTGGTCGAACTGGAACATGGGAGGCGCCTGGCTCGTGAATGCCCTTTGGGAGCGTTACCAGTTCACACAGGATAAAGACTACCTTCGCACAGTGGCATATCCGTTGATGAAAGGAGCCGCTCAGTTCTGTCTGAACTGGCTCATCGACAATCCGAAGCAGCCTGGAGAACTGATCACAGCACCCAGCACCTCACCAGAAAACGAGTATAAGACAGACAAAGGCTATCACGGTACTACCTGTTATGGAGGTACTGCCGACCTTGCCATTATCCGTGAGCTCTTGATCAACACCATCGCAGCTGGTAGGATTCTGGGGGAGAAGAATAAGAAGATGGAACAAGCCTTAGAAAAGCTGCACCCCTATACTATCGGACACATGGGTGACTTGAACGAGTGGTATTACGACTGGGACGACTGGGACTTCCAGCATCGCCATCAGAGTCACCTCATCGGCCTCTATCCTGGTAATCATCTGACAGATCCCACACTCCAGAAGGCAGCAGAACGCTCGTTAGAGATCAAAGGCGACCAGACCACAGGCTGGAGCACAGGTTGGCGCATCAACCTCTGGGCCCGTCTGCATAATGCCAAGCAGGCCTATCACATCTTCCAGAAGCTGTTGACCTATGTTACACCCGATGAATACAAAGGGCCGGATCGCCGTCATAGTGGTGGCACCTACCCCAATCTGATGGATGCCCATCCGCCTTTCCAGATTGATGGTAACTTTGGTGGAACAGCAGGTGTCTGCGAGATGCTGATGCAGAGTGGCGAAAATAAGATCGAACTGTTGCCGGCACTTCCTGAGCAATGGGCTGATGGTAGTGTGAGCGGACTATGTGCACGCGGCGGCTTCGAAGTCAGCTTCGAATGGAAAGGTGGAAAAGTGCGTAACTGTAGCATCAAGTCAAAAACCACCAGCACTATCACCTTATTATATAATGGTCAGCAAAAGACCGTCAAACTGAAAGCAGGTAAAACTCAAAATATCAAGACGTGGTAAAATCAATTATTCAAGAAACAGACATAACAAGGGCAAAGGGATGGAGTGGAGCCGTTTATCTCTGCGACGACCTTGTCCTTACGGATAGGATCAACGAGGTTCCTATACCCACAGAACCTCGAAGCATGAACTTCATCATGATTGGCTTGTGTACCAAGGGAGAAGTCATGTATCAGTTAGACACCATCAAGCAGGTCATCAAACCAGGAGACATCCTCATTGTCAGCGATCGGCATATCGTTGACAGCTACCAACACTCCGACGATATGGAAGGCTTGTGCATGGTCATGTCAGTCAACTTCTTCAGAGAGATCATACAGAATGTCAGTGATCTCACCTCTCTCTTCCTCTTCTCACGTCTACATCCCGTGATGAGATTGGAGCAAGAAGAGATTCAGACCTTCAAGGAATATTTCCATGTGATCAAGGAGAAGGTTAGCGACAATAGAAACCACTTCCAGAAGGAACTCATCAAAGCGCTGTTGCTGGCAATGTTCTACGACCTGAGTAATATTATCTTCCGTGTGAAGAACAATGATAACCCCAAGTCAAGGTTAGAAGACATCTTCACCCAATTCATCAAACTTGTGGAGATGAACTTCAAGCACGAACGACGTGTCAGTTGGTATGCACAGCAACTTAATATCACGCCTAAGTATCTGGCTGAAGCCGTGAGACATGCCAGTCATCGCACACCCAACGAATGGATTGACTACTATATCATTCTTGAGTTACGCGTGCAACTCAGAAACACTGTCAAGAATGTCAAGGTCATTGCCGAAGAACTGCATTTCCCCAATCAGAGTTTCCTCGGGAAATTTTTCAAGGATCATGTGGGCATGAGTCCGTCGCAGTACAGAAAGTCATAAATAGTTCTGGCGCTTCAGTTCCTCAACCATCTCCAACAGCTCCTGATACCACGTTTCGCCAAAACGCCGTATCAGTGGCTCACGGAGGAACTGATACAATCGCAGATTCTCCTGAATACCCTTTGCCACAGCCATCTTACAGACTGCCCAACGGTTATAGTTCAAACCTATCAGCCCGTCACCTATCTTCTTCTCACGGATGGGGTAAAGCGCACAACTCACAGGCTTGCAGAAACGAGTTTTCCCATTTCTGTAAGCCTTTTCCAACGCACAGAGACAACAGTTCTTTATGGGTAGATGGGTGTTCCAGTCCTCGATGTCACCATAATAGGTAAACACACAATCCTTGCCGCCCACGATACTCGTCACCAAGTCGCCCTCTTGGTCTGTATAGGCCACACCCTGTTTGTCGATCACTGCTTGAGCTGAAGCCGAGAGATCATCCCACACTGCATCCACACACTCTTCGATAGCACCAATCTCATCCATCGTAACTGGGGCACCAGCATCGCCCTCCACACAGCATTCGCCTTTGCATACACTCAGGTCGCAACAAAACTTCTCAGTCAGAATCTCCGACGAGAGCAACACATCACCAACTTGAATAATAGGAGGAAGATTCATAAGCCGAAAGAGATTGAGATTACCAATTAATGGGAGTCATGCCATTCTGTTCCAAATAGGCATTACAACGCGAGAACTGATGCTGCCCGAACCAGCCACCACGATTCGCACTCAATGGTGAGGGGTGAACACTCTCAAGCACCAGGTTATGAGTCTTGTCAATCATATAAGCCTTGCCTCTGGCATAACCGCCCCAAAGCATATATACCAAATGCTCGCGATGCGTGGCAAGCGCCTGGATAGCAGCATCCGTAAACTTCTGCCAGCCTAACGTAGAGTGACTGTTTGCCTGATGCGCTCTTACTGTCAGTGAGGCATTCAGCAGCAGCACACCCTGTTCAGCCCAGCGAGTCAGATTGCCAGAAGCCGGAATTGGCGTACCCAAATCAGATTGAATCTCCTTGAAGATATTCTGCAATGAAGGAGGGAACTGCACACCATCTTGCACAGAGAAACTCAGTCCGTGAGCCTGACCAGGTTCGTGATAAGGATCCTGTCCGATAATCACCACCTTCACCTTGTCAAACGGGCACAGGTTAAAGGCGTTGAATATCAACTTACCTGGCGGATAACAGGTGGTCTGCATATACTCCTGTCGAACAGCTGTAGTCAACTGCGTAAAATAAGGCTTCTCAAACTCCTGACTGAGATGCGCTTTCCAACTCTCCTCTATTTGTACACTCATAAACGCTTTTTTCTGTTTTTGTTTGCAAAGATAAGATAAAAAATGTATCTTTGCAAACAAATTATAGAGATTATGCTACCTTTCTTCAAGAAAAAACCGACAACTGGATATCCGAAGTCCTTTGCCAAACGCCTCACATGGCGTATCATGCTGAGAATGATCATCATCATGATTATCCCTGTATATTTACTTTTCTTGCTAACCTATGGAATCGTGAGAGTTGGTGCATTTAGCATCTGTGAACGCGTGTTGAAAGGTGAGAAAGAAGAGGTGCGCCGCATCACGTCCGACCTCTACATGGCCGCCACCAATACGGCACCCTTTATCGAAGAGAATCTGAATAATGCCGATAAGATGTATGACATCATAAACCGAATGCTCAAGCTGAACCCATACATGCGCAGCTGTGGCATTTATTTTGTTGAAGGGTATTATCCTAAGAAAGGTCGTTTGTTTGCTCCTTATGCCTCTCGGCGTGACAGTGTTATCATGGAATCTCAGGACGCATGCGATCAGGGCAATGACTATGTAAAAGACAAATGGTTCAAAGATGCTATTTCCAGTAAGAAAGGCTACTGGGCAAAACCTTTCCTCGACAATGACAGCCTAAAGTCACCATTGGTATCATACCTATTGCCCATCCATGATCAACAGAACCGCACAGTGGCCGTATTAGGAGTCGATCTGTCGCTTTCCTGGTTGAACGAGAAGATGCAGCCAACACGCGCTTTAAATTGGGAAAATTCAGAGGAATGGAATCCTGAATATCAGTTATATTTCTTTATGACCGATAGCACGGGCACCTTGTTAGTTCACCCTGACACGAAGCGCCTTGTCGTTGAGAATATGCAACCCTATATCAATGATTATAATAAGAGTTGGGGACATCTATCCGTCGCTGATAGTCATGAAGAACAGAAAATGGTAGAAGGTGTAGAGACGCTCCTCTGCAGGCAGGTCGTAAAATACACCGACTGGAACATCTGTTTGGTAATGCCCATATTCTTTATAGATGTTGTAGGGTACGCTATTGCGGGCATCGCCATCATGTTCATCCTCTTAGGCCTGTTGGTGGTCTATTTCTTTGGCCGCAGATCCATCAAGAAAGCAGTCAACCCGCTACAGCAATTGTCTGAAACAGCTGATGAGGTGGCAAAGGGTAACTTCAAAACGGTATTGCCTGAACTGAAGAGTCGCGACGAGATCCATCATCTGCGTGACTCGTTTGCCCAGATGCAACAGTCACTGACTAGCTATATTGAAGATCTTCGTAATGCCACAGCCCAAAAGGCTGCTATCGAGAATGAGATGAAGGTGGCTCACGATATCCAGATGTCGATGCTGCCTAAGACGTTCCCACCCTACCCTGAGCGTAATGATCTGGACATCTATGGTACACTGACACCAGCAAAGGGTGTTGGAGGCGACTTGTTCGATTTCTATATCCGCGACGAGAAGTTGTTCTTCTGTATTGGTGATGTATCAGGTAAGGGTATTCCTGCCTCCCTCTTCATGGCTGTTACACGCTCGCTGTTCCGTAATATCTCCCAACATGTATCAAAGCCCGACCATATTGTGAATGCCTTAAACCAGGCACAGTCTGAAGGTAACGATACCAATATGTTTGTCACCCTCTTTGTGGGTGTGCTTGATTTGAAAACTGGAAAGTTGAGCTATTGTAATGCAGGTCATGATGCACCGTTGCTGTTAGGCAGTGAAGTCAAGTTGCTGCCTTGTGAATGCAATCTGCCTATCGGCGTCATTGCTGACTTTATATTCGAGCAACAGGAGATAACATTTGAACGACCAACCACCATCTTCCTCTTTACCGATGGACTGAACGAAGCCGAGAACATCGATCATGCCCAGTTTGGAGATGAGCGTATCAAGAATATTGCCGAATCGATGGTTGCCGATGGTCAGCTTGAGCCAACTCAGGTCATCAGGCATATGACGGATGCCGTTCACACATTTGTGGGCATCGCAGAACAGAGCGACGATCTGACGATGCTTGCTATCGAACTGAAATAAACGAAAATGAGGAATGCCGATTGAGCATTCCTCATTTTTCTTATCATCTATCCGGATATTAATCCTGAATCAGATTCTCACCCGTCATGTCTGCAGGCTGCTCCAGTCCCATGATATGCAGGATAGAAGGAGCAACATCAGCCAGACGACCATCCTTCACTGTAGCCGAGTTGTTGTTGGTTACATAGATGAAGGGAACAGGGTTCAGTGAGTGAGCGGTATTAGGTGTACCATCGGGGTTGATGGCATTATCAGCATTACCGTGATCGGCAATGATGATAGCCTCGTAATCGTTGGCCTTAGCAGCCTCGATCACCTCACGCACGCAGTTGTCAACAGCCCATACAGCCTTGGCGATAGCGTTGTAGATACCAGTGTGACCCACCATATCACCATTGGCAAAGTTCACCACGATGAAGTCGTACTTAGCCTCGTTGATAGCAGCCACCAGCTTATCCTTTACCTCATAGGCACTCATCTCAGGCTTCAAGTCGTAGGTAGCCACCTTCGGAGAAGGAACCAGGATACGATCCTCACCCTCGTATGGAGCCTCGCGACCACCATTGAAGAAGAAGGTTACGTGAGCATACTTCTCCGTCTCTGCGGTGTGCAGCTGCTTCTTGCCCTGCTTGCTCAGATACTCGCCTAAGGTATCCTCTACGTTCTCTTTCGGGAAGAGGATATGAACACCCTTGAAGTTAGCATCGTATGGAGTCATGCAGTAGTACTGCAGTCCAGGAATCGTCTTCATGCCCTGCTCTGGCATATCCTCCTGAGTCAATGCAATGGTCATCTCCTTAGCACGATCGTTACGGAAGTTGATGAAGATCACTACGTCGCCCTCCTCGATACAGCCGTTGACGCTGGCATTGTGGATAGGCTTGATGAACTCATCCGTCACGCCCTCATCGTAGCTCTCCTGCATGGCCTTCACCATATCAGTAGCCTGCTTACCAGTGCCGTTAACAATCAGGTCGTAACCTTCCTTCACACGCTCCCAACGCTTATCGCGGTCCATCGCATAGAAACGGCCAACGATAGAAGCAATGGCGGCATCGTTCTCAGCGCAGACTTTAGACACCTGCTCAATGAAGCCCTTACCGCTCTTGGGGTCAGTGTCACGACCATCCATATAGCAATGTACAAACACCTGATTCTTCAGACCATAGGTCTTACCGATCTCGATGAGCTTGAAGAGGTGGTCGAGGCTTGAGTGTACGCCACCATCACTGGTCAGACCCATCAGGTGCAGCTTCTTACCATTCTCCTTAGCATAGCTATAAGCGGCCTTCACCTGGGGGTTCTCCATGATAGAGCCGTCCTTGCAGGCGCGGTTGATCTTCACCAGATCCTGATACACGATGCGACCAGCACCGATATTGAGGTGACCCACCTCAGAGTTACCCATCTGTCCGTCGGGCAGACCAACGTCCTCACCAGAGGCCATCAGCTGAGAGTGAGCAGAAGTAGCTGTTAACAGATCGAGGTAAGGAGTCGGCGTATTGAAAATCACATCACCCTTACCATGCTTACCGATTCCCCAACCATCGAGAATCATCAAAAGTGCTTTTTTTGCCATAATCTTATTACTTTTTAAACGTACGTTCTATATTTTGCGCTGCAAAGTTACTATTTTTTGCCGATATTGGCAAGAGTTTGCCAGATTTAATTCTAGAACTTGCTAGATTTAAATGTAACAATTGCTAGAATTAAATCTAGCAATTATTCCCATTAATGGGAATTCTTATTCTTCAAAATCAAAACTCAGTTGACCATCGCCAAGAAGATTGTAGCTCTTGCGGTGATAGGGCGTGATACCAAACTGCTTGATGGCCTCACGATGCTTCTTCGTGGGATAACCTTTGTTGGAGAGCCAGTCGTATTGAGGGTATTCCTCAGCCAACTGGTTCATGTAGTCATCACGATAGGTCTTGGCGAGAATGCTCGCTGCAGCGATGGCGAGATATTTTCCATCGCCTTTCACGATAGTGGTATGAGGCAGTTTCTGGTAAGGCTTGAAGCGATTACCATCTACGATGATAGCCTCTGGGCGCACCTTCAATTGATCAAGAGCCCGATGCATGGCCAGAATGGAAGCGTTGAGGATATTAATCTGGTCTATCTCCTCAGGTGTCACGATACCTACAGCCCAAGCTACGGCATCGCGCTCAATGATCTCACGCAGCTGATAGCGCTTCTTCTCAGAGAGCTGTTTAGAGTCGTTGAGCAACTCGTTCTGATAACCATCGGGCAGAATCACCGCAGCAGCATACACGCTACCTGCCAAACAGCCGCGCCCAGCTTCATCGCAGCCTGCCTCAATCTTACCTTCGTAGAAATGACTCGCCAGCATTTTACCTTTTTACTTTCTTACCTTTTTACCTTTTAAAACATCTGGGATACACGACGGATACCTGCTACGAGGGCATCGATTTCTTCCTTCGTGTTATAGAGGGCAAACGAAGCACGAACAGTTCCACTGATGCCCAAGCGATCCATCAAGGGCTGGGCACAGTGATGACCTGTACGTACGGCTATACCTAAACGATCGAGCAACGTTCCCATATCCAAGTGGTGGATATCGCCCACATTGAAGCTCACCACAGCATCTTTAACCGAGGGATCCATAGGGCCATAAATCTTCATGCCATCAATGGTCAGGAGTTGTTCCATACAGTAGCAGGTAAGCTCCTGTTCATGCTGCTGGACGGCTTCAAAGCCGATGGAATCAATATATTCGATGGCTTTGGCGAGTCCATGTGTAGCCACATAGTCGGGAGTTCCTGCCTCAAACTTAAACGGCAGACGCTCGAAGGTGGTCTTCTCCCAAGTCACCTTGTCGATCATCTCACCACCACCCTGATAGGGAGGCAATTTCTCAAGCCATTCCTCCTTGCCATAGAGTACACCAATGCCAGTAGGTCCGTACATCTTGTGACCGCTGAAGGCGAAGAAGTCGCAATCCATCGCCTGCACATCCACCTTGAAATGGGGTGCACTCTGGGCACCATCCACCAAAACAGGGATAGCGTGAGCATGAGCTATCTTGATGATCTGTTCCACAGGATTTACTGTACCCAGCACATTGCTCACATGGGCCACACTGATGAGCTTGGTACGAGGCGTGATAAGTTGCTCCAACTGGTCGAGGCACAACAAGCCATCATCAGTGATGGGGATATGCTTTACCACAATACCTCGCTTCATCGCCTGTAACTGCCATGATACGATGTTGGAGTGATGCTCCATCTCAGTTACAATCACCTCGTCGCCCTCCTGCATCTGACTCTCGCAGAACGAGCTTGCCACCAGGTTGATCGCCTCCGTAGTACCACGCGTAAAAACGATTTCCTCTATCTTGCGGGCATTGATGAACTGACGCACTTTCTCTCGCGCAGCCTCATGCAGATCAGTGGCCTGTTGTGAGAGATAGTGCACACCACGATGCACGTTGGCATTGACATTCAGATACTCATCCCTCATGGCATCAAGCACCATGAGCGGTTTTTGTGTAGTAGCCGCATTATCCAGATAGACCAGCGGCTTACCATATACCTCCCTTGACAGAATCGGGAAGTCAGCTCTTATCTTACTAATATCGTACATACTTATTTACAGAGTCGGCAACCTTCACATTTGTTGAGTTCCCCTCGGAAGCGCTTCTCCACCAGATAGTGCAGACGATCGCGAAGGGGTTCGAGCTGCATCTTGTCAATCACCTCGTTGATGAAAGCATTCTGCAGCAACAGCTTGGCTTCTTGAAGCGAGATACCACGCTGGCGCATATAGAAGAGTGCCGCATCGTTGAGCTGTCCAACGGTAGAGCCGTGAGCACACTTCACATCGTCGGCATAGATCTCGAGCATAGGCTGGGTGTACATCCGTGCCTCTTTGGTTGCTGTGAGATTCTGGTTTGTCATCTGCGAGGTGGTCTTCTGCGCACCATGTTCCACCAGAACTCTACCAGCAAAGGCACCAGTAGCCTTATCGTCGAGCACATATTTATAAAGCTCATTAGAGGTGCAATGTGGCACTTTATGCGTGATAAGCGTGTTGTTATCCACATGCTGCTGCTTGTCGGCAATCACACACCCATAGCACTGACATTCCGCTCCCTCACCACTGAAGGTCAGGTCGAGCTTATTACGGGTGATACCGTTATGCAGGGTAATGACATTATGATTCACGCGACTGTTAGCCTGCTGGTCGATATAGACATTGCTCACGCGGACATTCTTATGATGGGTCTCCTCCATGCAATAGAGATCAAGTGATGCATTGTCGCCCACATAAGCCTCAATCACCTGTGTAGCCAGGAAGTTACGATCGTCGGCGGTATGGTCGCAGAACAGCATTTTTATCTCAGCACCCGCTTCAAGAATGATGAGCACACGACGATTCACCATCAAGTCGGGCACCTGGCGCTGTGCGTTCTGAGGTGTCGCTTTCAGGATATTGATAACCTGAATGGCACGATCCACCTTCACGTTCTTGGGCACATAGACCAACATGCCATCCTGTGCCAGCATCGTGTTAAGAGCCGTAATGGCATCATCGCTGGTCTTGGCCAGTTTGGTATAGTACTTAGATACCAGCTCAGGGTTGTCACGCATAGAACCGATGATGACACCTTCGGGCAGATGGGCCTTGGGCTTATCATCATGATAGAACATATCGTTCACCACGAAGTAGAGACTGGTGGAGAGGTTAGGCACATCGCAACGGAAGGCCTCAAAGGGATCGACAGGTATCTGCAGACGACTCAGGTTCACACCATAGTCGGATTCGAAGAGCTTCTGCACATCTGTATATTTGTAACGCTCCACCTTTTTGGAAGGGAAGCCCTGACGGCGGAAGTTCTCGAAAGCCTCGTCGCGTACAGCATTCATCGCCTCAGGCGCATGATCAAAGATCATCTGCCGAGCCTGCTCATAAAGCTCTATATATTGCTGCTCTGAGTTCATTCTTCTCCTATTTCTTCCTTAATCCAATCGTAGCCGTGCTCCTGAATCTGGACAGCCAGATCCGGACCACCAGTCTTCACGATGCGCCCCTTGTAGAGCACATGCACAAACTGAGGCTTAATCATCTCCAGCAAGCGATCGTAATGGGTAATCACGATACATGATGTCTCAGGTGTCTGAAGCTTGTTCACGCCATCAGCCACAATACGCATCGCATCTACATCCAGACCGGAGTCAGTCTCATCAAGGATGCTCAGCTTTGGTTCCAGCATAGCCATCTGGAATATCTCATTGCGTTTCTTCTCGCCACCGCTGAAGCCCTCATTCACAGAGCGGTTAGCTAGTTTTGAGTCGAGTTCCACAATCTTACGTTTCTCACGCTGCAACTTCAGAAACTCAGCAGCGTTCATAGGTTCCAAGCCCTGATACTTACGCTTCTCGTTGATTGCAGCCTTCATAAAGTTAGTCATCGACACACCAGGAATCTCTACTGGATACTGGAAACTCAGGAAGAGTCCCTCATGGGCACGATCCTCCGGCTTCATCTCCAACAGGTTCTTGCCATTGAAGAAAGCCTCGCCTTCAGTCACCTCGTAAAGTGGATTGCCTACAAGTACAGCACTCAACGTACTCTTACCTGAGCCGTTAGGACCCATGATAGCATGCGTCTCACCATCGTTGATCACGAGGTCGATACCTTTTAATATCTCTTTTTCGCCTATTCTGGCGTGTAAGTTTCGAACTTCTAACATCTATTTGACAATTTGACTATTTACTATTTATCCTACCGTGCCCTCGAGAGATACACTCAGCAGTTTCTGAGCCTCAACGGCAAACTCCATTGGCAGCTTTTGCAGCACCTCTTTGGCATAGCCATTCACAATCAAGCCAACGGCCTGCTCTGTTGGGATTCCTCGCTGATTGCAATAGAAGAGCTGATCTTCTGAGATCTTCGAGGTGGTGGCCTCATGCTCGAAGATAGCTGTATCGTTATGCACATCCATATAGGGGAAGGTATGGGCACCACAATCAGAACCTAACAACAGCGAGTCGCAACTGGAGTAGTTGCGGGCATTATCGGCATTCGAGGTGGCACGCACCAGTCCACGATAGGAGTTCTGTGAGTGTCCGGCTGAGATACCTTTTGAGATAATGGTGCTCTTGGTGTTCTTACCGATATGGATCATCTTCGTACCCGTATCAGCCTCCTGATAGTTGTTGGTCACTGCTACTGAGTAGAACTCTGCCTGAGAATTATCGCCACGCAAGATGCAGGAGGGATATTTCCAAGTGATGGCAGAGCCCGTCTCTACCTGTGTCCAGGATAGCTTGGAGTCAACACCACGCAGATCACCACGTTTGGTTACCAGGTTCAGTACACCACCCTTGCCGTTCTCATCGCCAGGATACCAGTTCTGCACTGTAGAGTACTTCACCTCCGCACGATCCATCACGATAATCTCCACGATGGCAGCATGCAACTGGTTCTCATCACGCATAGGAGCTGTACAACCCTCAAGATACGACACGTAGGCATCGTCATCTGCGATGATTAGCGTGCGCTCAAACTGACCAGTATTTCTGGCATTAATACGGAAATAAGAGCTGAGCTCCATCGGACAGCGCACACCCTTGGGGATATACACAAACGATCCGTCACTGAACACTGCCGAGTTGAGTGCCGCAAAGTAATTATCACGATAAGGCACTACAGTACCTAAATACTGTCGCACCAGATCAGGATGCTCCTTGATGGCATCACCGATACTGCAGAAGATGACACCTTTTTCACGCAACTTCTCCTTAAAGGTAGTCTTTACGCTTACGGAGTCCATAATGGCATCAACGGCAGTATTGCCACTCAAGGCCAATCGCTCCTCAAGGGGAATACCCAGTTTATCGAAAGTCTTCTCCAGCTCAGGGTCTATCTTACCATCGCCCGCAGGCTTCTTGGCTAGCGGATCAGCATAGTAAGATATAGCCTGATAGTCGATGGGAGGCACGTGTACGTGTCCCCATTTCGGCTCCGTCTGTTCCTGCCAATAGCGGAAAGCCTTCAGTCTGAACTCAAGCATCCATTCAGGCTCCCCCTTCTTAGCAGAGATGAGCCGAACGATATCCTCGTTCAGCCCGACTGGTATGATCTCTGTATGAACGTCCGTAGTGAAACCGAACTCATATTTCTGTTCGGCCACCTTACGGACATACTCATTATTTACATTCTGAGCGGAAGTAAATTCTTCACTTTTCACTCTTCACTTTTCACTTTAAAGTTTCTGTTCTACCTCAATCTCTGTGAAGGTCTCGATGATATCACCAACCTGGATGTCATTGAAGTTCACCAGTGAGATACCACACTCCAAGCCTGTTGCCACTTCCTTGGCATCGTCCTTATAACGCTTCAGGGCATCGATAGGAGCAGTGTGGATCACGATACCATCGCGGATAACGCGAGCCTTATCCTTGTTGTGTACCTTACCATCGGTAACCAGACCACCGGCCACAGTACCAACCTTGGAGATCTTGAACACCTGCTTCACCTCAATTTCACCAGAGATGATTTCCTTCTTCACCTTATCAAGCATACCCTGCATCGTCTGCTTCACATCGTCGATAGCATCGTAGATGATAGAGTATGTATTGATCTCAACACCTTCGCGATCTGCAGCCCTGCGGGCATCAGCAGAAGGACGAACCTGGAAACCGATGATGATAGCCTCAGAAGCCGAAGCCAGCATGACATCGTTCTCTGAGATCTGACCCACAGCCTTCGAGATCACATTCACCTGAACCTTCTCAGTAGAGAGCTTGATGAACGAATCGCTGAGAGCCTCGATAGATCCGTCGGTATCACCCTTCACGATGATGTTCAGCTCATGGAACTCACCCAGAGCGATACGGTGTGACAACTCGTCAAGACCAAGCTTGGTGGTGGTACGCAGACTCTGCTCACGCTGCAGCTGGATACGCTTGTTGGCAATCTCACGGGCTTCCTGCTCTGTCTCCATCACATGGAAAGAGTCACCAGCGGTAGGAGCACCGTTCAGACCCAGAATGATAGCAGGCTCAGCAGGACCAGCCTTCTCGATGCGCTGGTTACGCTCGTTGAACATAGCCTTTACCCTTCCCCAGGCAGTACCTGCAATCACGATATCGCCAACCTGCAGTGTACCATTAGATACAAGCACGGTAGAAACATAACCACGACCCTTGTCGAGTGAAGACTCGATGATAGAACCCGTAGCCTTACGGTTAGGATTAGCTTTCAGGTCGAGCATCTCGGCCTCAAGCAGCACCTTTTCGAGCAGCTCATCGACACCGATGCCCTTCTTGGCACTGATCTCCTGGCACTGATACTTACCACCCCACTCTTCAACGAGGAGGTTCATGTTGGCCAGATCCTCACGAATCTTATCGGGGTTAGCACCTGGCTTATCAATCTTGTTGATAGCAAACACCATCGGCACATTAGCAGCCTGGGCATGAGCGATAGCCTCCTTAGTAGTAGGCATCACAGAGTCGTCGGCAGCCACAATGATGATGGCGATATCCGTTACCTGAGCACCACGGGCACGCATGGCGGTGAAGGCCTCGTGACCTGGGGTATCCAGGAACGTGATCTTACGACCATCCTTCAGCTTCACGTTGTAAGCACCAATGTGCTGGGTGATACCACCAGCCTCACCAGCAATCACGTTCGTGTTGCGGATATGGTCAAGCAGAGAAGTCTTACCATGATCGACATGTCCCATCACCGTTACGATAGGAGCGCGAGAAATCAGATCGTTCTCATCGTCAACTTCCTCAGTAATAGCATTCTGAACCTCAGCACTGACATACTCTGTGGTGAAGCCGAACTCCTCAGCAACGATGTTGATGGTCTCAGCATCCAGACGCTGGTTGATAGACACCATAATACCGATACTCATACATGTACCGATAACCTGGTTGACACCAACGTTCATCATCGTAGCCAACTCAGAGACAGTCACAAACTCAGTCAGCTTCAGCACCTTGCTCTCTGCTGCCTCAGCAGCCATCTCCTGTTCCATACGCTCTGCAACAGCATCACGCTTTTCACGACGATACTTGGCACCCTTCTTGTTCTGGTTCTTAGAAGTCAGACGAGCCAACGTCTCCTTCACCTGACGGGCAACAGCCTCATCATCAACCTCCAAAGGCTTCACTGGACGGTTCTTCTTTTTGTTCTTTCCACCGCCCTGCTGGTTATTACCACTGTCCTGGAAGTTCTGATTGCCTCCCTTGTTCTTATTCTTCTTGTTCTTATTGTTGTCCTGGTTGGCAGCAGCCTCGATATCTACGCGCTCCTTACCACCACGAATACGTTCACGCTTCTTCTTCTCACCATTGTTGCCACCATACTGCTGAGCCTGCTTCTCCTCACGCTCACGCTTGCGCTCCTCCTTAGTCTTCTTCTTAGGACGAGTACTCTGGTTCAGTGAGTCGAGATCGATCTTACCCAGCACGTTCACCTTTGGAGCCATCTTCTCCTCGCTCTTCAGCGTGAAGATGTTCTTCTCCTCATCTGAATTATCTGCTACATCTACCTCAGGCTCAGGTTCTGCCACAGAGACGGCTTCTACCTTGGGTTCTGGCTTAGGCTCTGGCTTTACCTCAACAGGGGCTGGTTTAGGCTCGGGTTTGGGTTCGGGCTTCGGCTCTGGCTTCACCTCTACGGGTTCAGGCTTTACTGCTACAGGCTCAGGCTTTGGTGCCTCTACTGGTTTTGGCTCAGCCTTGGGAGTTTCTTTCTCCTTGGCTGCAGGCTTATTGATCGAATCGAGGTCGATCTTCCCCAATGGGGTAAATGTCTGTCTCGGCTCTTCCTTCACCACTTCTGGTTCTGGCTTCGCCTTGGGCTTGTCTTTATCCTTCTTCTTCGGGAAGATCATTCCTGCCTGGGTCTTCACATCCTTGTCGCCCTTGAATTCCTTGACCAGTGCTTCGTACTGCTCATCAGAAATCTTGGTGTTTACATTGGCGTCGTCCTTGATGTCACCCAGACTCTTCTTGTTCTTCAGATAGTCGATGGCTGTCTGAAGACCAATATTGAGTTCTGTTAATACTTTATTTAATCTGACTCCCATTCTTTACCTAGTTTGCTTTTTTACTTAGATTACCTTACTCAAATTCCGCACGGAGCACACTCAGCAGATGGTCAACGGTCTCTTCTTCGAGATCAGCCTTCTCAATCAGCATCTCACGCGGAGCGTTAAGAACAGCCTTGGCTGTATCCAGACCAATGGCCTTGATAGAATCGATAACCCACTGGTCGATCTCATCAGAGAACTCATCCAGATAGATATCCTCATCGGCTTCGTTTTCGTTCACCACACGGAATACATCGATGGTGTATTCTGTCAGCATGGAAGCCAGTTTAATATTCATACCACCACGTCCGATGGCGAGAGATACCTCCTCGGGCTGCAGATAAACCTCAGCCTTATGGTTCTCCTGATCGATAGTGATGCTTGAGATCTTCGCAGGACTCAGGGCACGCTGGATGAACAGCTGTGTGTTAGAAGAGTAGTTGATCACATCGATATTCTCGTTGCAGAGCTCGCGAACGATACCATGCACACGACTACCTTTCACACCTACGCAGGCTCCTACCGGATCAATGCGCTCATCGTAGCTCTCAACAGCCACCTTCGCACGCTCTCCAGGCATACGAGCCACCTTCTTGATGGTAATCAGACCATCGTTGATCTCAGGTACCTCAGCCTCCAACAGGCGCTCCAGGAAGATAGGACTGGTACGAGAAAGGATGATACGGGGGTTATTGTTCTCATTCTGCACTTCCTTCACGATGGCACGAATGGTCTCACCCTTGTGATAGTTGTCTGAAGGAATCTGCTCGCCCTTAGGCAGGTGGAGCTCGTTACCCTCATCGTCCATCAGCAGCACTTCACGCTTCCAGATCTGATAAACCTCACCGCTGACAATGGTGTTCACCTTGTCCTTATACTTCTGGTAGAGTGAGTCGTGTTCCAGCTCGAGAATCTTAGAAGCCAGCGTCTGACGCAGGTTCAGGATAGCACGACGGCCAAACTTAGCGAATTCAACCTCTTCCGACACTTCCTCGCCTACCTCATAGTCGGGCTCGATCTTCTGAGCCTCGCTCAGCTCAATCTCCTTGTTCTCATCAGTCACCTCACCATCGGCAACCACGATACGGTTACGGTGAATCTCGAAGTCACCCTTGTCAGGGTTCACAATCACGTCAAAGTTCTCGTCAGAGCCATAGATCTTTGCGATGACATTACGAAAACTCTCTTCCAACACGCTCACCAGAGTGGTGCGGTCAATGTTCTTTGTCTCTTTGAATTCCTGAAAGGTCTCAATCATTGAGATACCTTTCGCATCTTTCTTAACTGCCATTTCTATATTTTTTATTTTTACTTTTCACCATCAAAGGCGCCCAATCTTTTATTTGAACGCCAGCTGATACTTGGCATACTTCACGCCATTCATCTGGAAGGTCTTATCGACATCCACCAGCACAGGACGCTTCTTACCCTCCTGTTTCTGCTTCTCCTGCACGGTGATGGTAAAGCTGTCACCATCCACTGCCTTCAGCACACCTTGCATCTTCTTTCCATCCAGTGTGAGTACCTCTATCGTGTCACCAATGTGATTCACATATTGCTGAGCCACCTTGAACGGCTGTCCCAGTCCGGCACTACCCACCTCGAGTTCATAATCACCAAGTTCCTCCCCCAGGCGCTCCTGAAGGAATCGGCTCAGTTCTGCACAATCGTCAATCCATACGC
>CAMJGE010000012.1 GCA_946405145.1 uncultured Prevotella sp. | reverse complement strand
GGATGTTATCGGCTTGATGATGCTGGAACGTTCAGTTGGTGGCGGTTGGCATCTGGTATGCAAGCGTCTTCCTGGCACTACGATTTTAGAGAATCAGGTACGTGTGGCAACTGAGCTCCAAATCGAGATGGACACCAATACCAAGGATTTGCAAAGGGTAGTGTATTCGACCAGTGGATCGCTCGAAGACCTGCCTTATCTGGATGATGCACTCTTTGAGGAGCCGATGACTGCTGAAGAATGTGAAGCTGAGTTTCTGCGTTTGAAAGAACGAGAGAAGAAACGGCAGGAGCAAGTGCCGAAAGGGGCTAAGAAAGCCAATAAGCACTATAAGCCCTGGGAGGATACAGGAGATTCGAAGAAGGCTGTAGCTGCTGCAAAATCGCAGTCGGAAGAGTGTCGGGATGCTTCTCCAGAGAGCCCGAAGTCAGTAGGCTGTGCCGATGAGCGCACACGTTATATTGCCGAAGGCGTGATCAAGGAAAAGGGACTCGAGAAGAGTGACTTCCTAAATGAAGGCGGTAGGCATACAACGGTGAAAGTATTTCTGAGTGGAGTCACCCAGTTGCTTACCAAACAGGAGGCAAACGGCATTCTGGCTGAGCTGATGCCCGACCATTGGCAGGATGAGAATATCCAGGAGCTGGTGGAAGCGTTCTATGCCAATTACTACAATCCAACACAGCGTTTGCCCAAATGGCAGGAAACGCTCTTTACGGGCAGTCAGCGGTTGAAGTCTCTTGGCAATCAGGCGGCTGAGACGCCAGCGGTGCTTTCACCACCACCGATGCCAAAGAAGATGCCCAAGCTGATAGAACTGCTGACATCCCGCTCACCTGAGATCTACAAGCCCGCTGTGGCTAACGCCGCGTTTCCGCCGTTGGGTACGCACCTCTGCAAAGTGCGCTTCTGCTATACGGATAATGTGGAGCATGAGGCCACGCTGATGAACTGTCTGATGGCAGGCACAGGTGCTGGTAAAGGCTGTATCGATGAGCCCATCAACCATATCATGGCGGATATCAAACACCGTGATGAGGAGAACACCCGACGGGAAAACGAGTGGAAGAAGGACTGTCAGAAGAAGGGCGCCAACAAGGATAAGCTAGTAAGACCTGAAGGACTGGTGATTCAGCAGATTGACCCTGATATGACCAAACCCGCGCTCGTGACCCGAATGGATGAGGCAGAAGACCACTTCGTGTATGTGAAGCTGAACGAGCTTGACCTCTTTGAACAACTGAAAGGTCAGACGGGCAAGCAGCATTTCCAGCTGATGTGTCTCGCCTTTGACCCAGGGGCCGAATACGGTCAGACGCGTGTGGGCACGCAAAGCGTGACCGCCCGCCCGAAGTGCCGGTTCAACTGGAACGCCTGTACTACCATTCAGAAAGGGCGTAAGTTCTTCAGTCGTGTGCTTACCGACGGACCTATCAGCCGTATCAACTTCTGCACGATTCCCGAGGTGGAGATAGGAGCCGAACAGCCGATCTATGGCAAGTATGATGCTGAGTTTGACGAGCAGCTGAAGCCTTACATCGACAATCTGACCAATGCCCGAGGCTTGATAGACTGTCCGCAAGCATACAAGCTGGCGAAGCAGATGCAGGAGGATTGTGCCGAGTTCGCGCGCCTGTCGCAGGATCAGACCTATTGGAACCTCTCGCATCGCGCCATCGTGATCGCCTGGCTGAAAGCCTGTGTGCTGTATGTCGCCAATGGTCAGAAGTGGGAGAAGTCGATCGAGGACTTTATCAAGTGGAGCCTAGACTACGATATGTACTGCAAGATGGCTTTCTTCGGTGAGGACATCGAACGCGCCAATTATGACGGAGAACGTATCGGAACCCGAGGCCCAAGAAACCTTCTGGAGCTTTTGCCTGATGAATTCACCGTCGAGGATGCCAAGCGGGTAAGACAGCAACAAGGTATGAGCAATGAAAGGTCTCGCTGTATGAATATGGTCAGAACATGGATTAATCGTGGTTATATCATACAGTATACAGAATACAGTTTTAAGAAAGCCCCAAAGTTTATAAATAAGTAGAAATTATGTTACCAAGAGGAATTAGAAACAATAATCCACTGAATATCCGCAGGGGTAAAGACCAGTGGAAGGGCTTACGAGTCCAACAGACAGATTCACAATTTTGTCAGTTTGAAACCCTTGTGTACGGTTGGCGCGCTGCGTTCTACCTGCTCACACGTACGTATTATCATAAGTACCGTCTTTATACAATCAGGATGATTATCAACAAGTGGGCTCCGCCTAATGAGAATCTCACTGCGACGTATATCCAGAACGTGTGCCGCCTGACGGGGATTGCGCCCGACGAGCCTATCGGCATCCCATCGGATCAGCCTGCCCGCTGGATGATGCTCGGCGTGGCGATGGCGATTCAGGAATGTGGTACGGACTCGTTAGATTACTTCGCCATGCTCCGCGGCTGGGGGATGTGTAGGGAGATATAGGGAAAGAACAAAAAAAACAAAGGCCAGGGCGAATGCTCTGACCTTTGCTGATTATTAAATGAGGATTAGTTTGCAGGTGAGAAAATAGAAGTCTTAACTTCATCAACCTTTGCATAGCTCTCAGCTTCCCAGCCCTTCAGAACATACTTCTTCTTATCGTTCCAGGTCTTACCCATCCAGATCTCAACATCATATTCCTTGTTTGCTGGCAGAGCCAAGATAAGTTCCTTACCAGATTCGAGGTCAGTGCTATTCTTCTTATAAGCAACCTTCTGGGTGTCTGAATGAATGCACTTAACCCTAAAGAGATGAAGCTGGTTACCATCCTTATCACCGTTGTTAATCAGCTTGATGTAGCCGATATTCATACGGAAGGGAGCAGGAATCTTAATCTTGCGTGAATTTGAAGAAGTGTGGGTTTCACAATCCAAACTAGATCCTGCAATGAAATAGCTGTACCAACCAACTTCGGGCTCAGCATGGAACTCCAACTCGAAGGGTGCATCAGCTGTGTCCATCTTAGTTCCGGTAACCTTCCAAATCCAGCTCTGAGGCGTATTGAGTGAAGTAGAGTAATTCACGCCCTTAGGACTATAGATGGTCGGGTTATGAGAACTCTCCTTGACAGGACGGTAATCATGAGGTACACTAATGGTATGACCAACACCGCCATTATTTTTGTACTGATTGATATTGATGTGTGACACCTTGTAGAACTGATCCTTAGACCATTCAGCACCAAAGCCAAGACTTGCATCAATATTACCCTCTGCAGAGAATCCAGTCGGGTCAACACTGCCACTACCACCGGCAGACACATTACCCTCAAGGCTGAACGAGCGTTTATCTTCTACGTCCGTATCGTGATCCGGATTCTCTGGAAAAAGAGCACCATCGCCAGGTAACACATTGATCTGATAATCGCCCTTGGTAGGAATAGCCTTGCTATACAAATGGCACTGATGTGGGAAGAAGCACCAGCTGTCGCGATTGGTGATGCTGTGCTTGTTTTGATGCCAAGGCCTCAAAGTGCTTTGGCAGTTCCAGCTCGCCGTTGTCTCTACGATATAGTAGTCGCCACCAGGATCTGCTGATGAAACCGGATACTTATACATTGGAATCAAGCGGTAGTCACAAGATGCACTGAAGGTACAATCTTCATAGTCCCTATCGTAAGCTGCATTATCGTAACTTCCAAGATTTTTTGTCCATTGCAGATTGATGCTTCTGTCAATTTTAGGCATGTTGGCAAGATGTAACATTGCAGAGACAACATTGTCACCCCTCGTTCCTGCACTTTCTGCCTCTCCTCTGGTTCCTGCTGCATCATCATCATCGTCATCATCATCGTCATCAGCATAAAACTCGGCATAATAATCCTGGTATTCCTTGAATTTGGCCTCTACCTTATCAAGCCACAGAGCGAATCTATACATACCCATAAATTCCTGCGGAGCAGTATCCCAAATTTCATCTGATGCGATATAAGTGGGGGCAATATCAGATGATTCTTTATCTTCTCCATAGCTGAGGAACTGATCACCAAAACCTGAGAGACCGATCAAATCCAGCTTCGAATAATCCGCATCGGGGTCGATACCCAGTTCTTCGGCATACTTCTTCACATTATCCTCTGTGGGATCAACAACCAGCAACAGACCATAGCGCTTCAGCACTTCAGCGATGGCAGGCTTATTGCTTTCATTAATCTCATTGGTAACCACCACCATCGTTTTGTCAGTTACCTGGGCATTTACATCTGTAAACCAGTATCTGACCACTTCCTCATCGGCATAGGAACCCAGCGAGCCTAACAGGGCCACGCTGACGTCAGAAGGCTTAAAGTCTTTGGGGTCAGCGCCCTCTGGAATATCTCTTGATGATGACGATGAAGGATTGTCATCATTGACTGTACAAGAGGTAGGCACTGTCATTACGCCGCAAGCAAGGATGGCGGCAAACATCCATTTCTTTAGAATTCTCATGTTAGATAGTTTTTAAATTAAACAATATTATATTATTAAAGTAATCTTCCGCAAAGATAAGTGAATTTTCTTAAATAACCATGCTTTGAGGCAACAAAAAGCAAATTTTTGCTGATTTTGAAACGATTTTGCTGATTTTGAAACTCGTTTTGCTAATTCTGAAACAAACGTTGCAGCTTCTATCCCTTTTGGTCGTTTCAACCTACGAGGTGGCGCAGAAAAAAAAGAAGCAAATATTTGGCTGTTTGGCTAAAATTTCATACCTTTGTAGCCGTAACCTCACACGGGGACTGTCTCCATGTGATTGATACCACGTTAAGCCTATTCTATAAAATTATTAAATATGGTACAAGATTTATACGTTTTGATGATTACGGCAGCTGTAGTCAGTATTCTGTTTAAGTTCTTGAAACAGCCTGTGGTGCTGGGCTATATCGTAGCAGGTGTCCTGGTAGGTCCTTATCTGTTTGGCAAGAGCCTCGTGAACCCCGACAACGTGAAGCAATGGGGCGACATCGGCGTGCTGTTCGTGTTGTTCTGCATCGGTCTGGAGTTCCGCCTGAAGAACCTTATCAGCAGCGGTAAGGTGGCAGCAATCGGCGCATTGACAATTATCGCGGGCATGATGCTCTTCGGCTATCTCGTGGGTTGGGACGCTAAATTCGACATGGTAAACTCCCTGTTCCTGGCAGGTATGCTTTGTATGTCGAGTACCACTATCGTGATGAAGGCTATCGACGAGGCGGGGCTGAGTAAGGAGCGTTTCGTGAAGGGAGCTACCAGCATCCTGATCGTTGAGGACGTGGTGGCTGTGGTACTGATGGTACTGCTCTCGAGTATTGCCATCCGCCATCAGTTCGAGGGAGCCGAGCTGGCAAGCAAGGTAGTCGATCTGATCGTTACGCTTGTGGCTTGGTTCGTATGCGGCATACTGATTATCCCGACACTGATACGCAAGGTGAAGAAACATCTGAACGACGAGACACTGATCATCCTCGCTCTGGGTCTGTGCCTGGGTATGGTGCTGACGGCAGAGGAAGCAGGGTTCAGCAGCGCCCTCGGTGCTTTCGTGATGGGTTCCATCCTTGCAGAGACCGTAGAGTCGCACCGTATCGAGAAACTGATGACACCGCTGAAGAACGTGTTTGCCGCTATCTTCTTCATCTCCGTGGGTATGCTGATCAATCCGGCTTCACTGGCAGAATACTGGATGAGCATCGTCTATGTCAGTCTGGTGATTGTCATCGGAATGATTCTCTTCGGCACCTTGGGTTGCTGGTGGGGTGGTCAGACGATGCGCGACTCGATGCTTACCAGCTTCTCGTTCGTCCAGATCGGCGAGTTCTCGTTCATCATCGCCGGACTGGGTGCCACCCTGGGCGTTCTCAATCCTATCGTCTATCCTATCATCGTGGCATCCAGTGTGGTAACCACCTTCCTCACACCTTATATTATGAAGGCTGCCATACCGTGCTATACGTTCCTTTATAATCACGCTTCGGAAAGTCTGCGTGCCAAGATTGACAAGCGCGAGAAGGAAGTGGCAGCAGCTGAGGCAGAGGCGGCTAATCCATCCGGCGACAAGAACTCATTAGCAGACAAGGCTCGCCATGCCGTCAGGAATACCTTTATCACGAAGCATCTTGTCAATCTGTTTATCAAGAACATGAGCGCTCATGACGAACATGATGAAAATGCGAAATAAAGGACATCAGGGATAGGCATTGACTTGTGGCAGGTCAGATCGTCATTAACTTTGTACCCAATCAAAAAGAAAAGACGCGATGGCTACAGAATCAGATCAAAAAAAATTTTTTTATAGACTGACCTTCGGCGACATCATTGCCTATGATGGCAAGCAGCCAGAGGAACTCATACTGAACCAGGGGAGCCAACTGGAACTTTCCGGCGGTACCAACAGCTATAACCTGTTACTTCACGGCATCAAGGTCAACCGTAAGATCTATCAGCCCACAGAGATAGAGGCTGAAATGGATTTCATGCAAGCCAATACCAGCGACACATACCAGCAAGCAACTCAAGCGCCCCAGTTCGACGACGTGAGCAGTCTGCTGCTGCAGAGGAAGGTGACGCTTGACGTCGTGATAGACGGTGTCGCAAGCAACGTTGTCAAAAACTGTTATGTGTATGAGTTGACCCCTCAGCTGCAGAGTGATACCAATGGCACAAAGATGTATGTGAAACTGAGTATCTTCAGCATGGACAAGCTGATGACCATCAATAAGTACAGCAAGGCATACGTGGCACGTAAGCTCGGCTCTGAAATCCTACAGCCGGAGAGCCTCTACTTCGGAATACTGTCTGACGGTACTCCCTTGGTAGAGACCGACGTTAAAAGCCAACAGTATTTGAAATATAGCGTTTCCGGCACCGATCTGGAGTTCATACACCCCTATCTGGTGCAGTATAATGAGTCGTTCTATGACTTCCTGGTGCGCACCTCCAACCGCTGTGGAGAGTACCTCTACTTCGAGAACGGCAAACTGGTGCTGGGTCTGCCGGACAGCGACCCGCTTGTGAATATCGAGACATTCGTGACGGTGACAGCACAGGAGAGGTCTGTCGATCCGCTGAGAATCAGAGGCTATGCCCGTGACAGCGTGAAAGAAGGAAAAGGCATTGTAGAGGGGTCTTCAGATGCCGCGGCATCCAACAATGGCCAAAAATATCTCAAACTGAATTTTTCGGCTATAGCCAAAGAGAAAACCGGGTTCCCCACGGATGCCTTCCCCGCCGCTACTTCGAGCAATCTCGAACAGGCACAGGATGAATACATCTTCCCGCTCTATGCGGGCAAGTTCACCGATAGGAAGCGTGAGTTGCACTATGACGGCAATACCGACCAGATCGCGATGTCGAGAATTATGCCATTCGTCAAGAACCTGTTGAACAACGAACTTGACGGAGCCGGTGGAATGGCTGTGCTTCTTGCGGTAGAAGGACTGATAGGCGAAGCTATCCCCACCATGTTGGCTGATTTGAGGGTGGTCACGTATAACCTTAGTCAAGGCGCACGGTATATAGATATCGTGAAAGAGAATAGCGAGCAATACAACGAAGAGAAAGCTGTGCAGTTCGGTACACTGAACAGTGATGGATGGACCACCTTGAAATACTATCAGGATATCCTTCTGCATGAAGAGGAACAGCAGCGGAAGATTGTGTGTGTCAACATGGGCACCAACTTTATCAACGTGAAGTTAGGACAGAAGATCAAGATCAAAGGGCTCAACGATACCTATGTCATCATCCAGATAGAGCAGATCTCCGAGGAGGCATGGAACCGTGACTACGACAAATACGGCACGGTGGCTGACGACAAATATTCAGGTATGCGCTCGCTGAAGATCTATGCCATTCCTGGGTATGATGACGGCAAGAAGTTCATTCCTCCCGTGCAACCGGTGCCTGTCATCCGGAAGGTGGGACCTCAGGCTGCCTTCGTGACCGACAATGAAGACCCGAAGTTCCAGGGACGTGTGCGCGTTGCCTTCCCCTGGCAGTCACTGAAAGGTCCGGAAAGACAAAAGCTGCAAGAGGTAGAAGGTAAGATCAGGACGTTGGAAATCAGGATCCTGACCCTTAAAGAAGAGCTGGAAGAGCTTCTGAAGAAAGCGACAAAAGCCAAACAATATATCGAAGAGCTGAAGAAATATGTAAGCGCCACGAAAGAAGAGCGTAAAGAGCTGCTTCAGCCGAGGTATAAGGAGATCGAAGAGCTTGAAAAAGATATCCAGGAACTCAAGATAAAAAAGATCAGGGCAGAGATTGCCGATTTTGAGGCGGCTGCCAAGGAGCACGACGAGAAGAAGGGCAGTGCCGGCTATAAGGTTCTTGAGGAGGATAATACGGTCATCAGTAAGTATAAGAAGATATATGAGAAGGAGCATAAGGCGCTGCTGAAGGCAAATGCCGACAAGGAAAAGGCCGCTGATGAGAAGAGTAAGAAGGAAGATGAAAGCAAGAAGCTGCAAGAATGGATTGAAAAGGAGGTGAACGCTATGGCTACGCCGTGGGTGCGCGTCGTCACCCCGATGGCTACACCAGGCGGTGGCACATTCTTCCGTCCCAGGGTAGGCGACGAGGTGCTGGTGAACTTTGAGAACGACAACGTGGAGCGTCCTTATGTCGTGGGAAGTGTATTCTCCAAGAACATCCTTACCCCCGACGAAAAGATGTATCGTCAGCGTGGCGTTGAGTTGCAGGGAAAAGACGTATCCATGTCGATGGTGTCACCCAACGGCCATCATATCACCTTTACCGACCCTGAAGGCGGCACCAACTTCCTTTCCAATTTAGTCTCGCCGGGATTGGGATTGTGGGGAACGATAGTGGGAGCGCCATTCACCAATCTCCTGCCGCAAGTCAAGGATCTGACAGGTGGTATCCATATCGGTGACCGCTATGGATTGTACGAGATTGACATGAAGAGCCACAAGCGCGCCATCGAGATCAACTCACCTTTCGGCACGGTGGAAATCAATGCCTTCTCGGGCATTACCATCAGTGCGCCCAACGGCAATGTCACCATCAAGGGTAAGAACATCAACCTGGAGGCTGGCAACAAGGTTAACATCATCTCGGGGAAGAATATCCAAGACCCGGGGCTCGGCGACCCGGAAGGTGGGGCTTACCAAGCAGGCAAATTCTTTACGGACGTTTTCGCCGAGGCACTCCCGGAGGAACTCAATAAGTATATGTTCGCTTCTATACTTGACCTGTCGTATATCCGCCATGTCATCGAGGTCTTCGTGCGTCCCGTTGATGGTACGTTGAAACTCAAGTCGAAGCGCTATCTGATGCTGGAGGCAGGCAAGGGTAATGCCACCATCCGCCGTGACCGCTATGCCGCAAAGGTGGAAGACAAGAAGAAGTCACAGGAGGATTTCTTCCAGGCCATGCTCGCTTGTGTGAAGTATATCTGTGAAAAGGTAGATGAATACTATGGCGAATATGAGACATCGTGGGCAGACGGCCACAAGAAGCGGGAAAAGTACGAAGATGTAGGCGAAGCGAACTTGAAGGATGTCAAGAATCCGAATCTGGCAAAGTTGGCATCAGAGCAAGATGAGTGGAATGATAATGTAATCACAGAAGAGCATTATAAGGACTGCTTTGAAAGTCAGGGGCTTATCTATGACGGAGAAGATTATGTAGATGACTTCTCTTCAAAGTTCTCGGCCATGAAGACGCATGGAGATGCCTATGGCGAGAGTGCCTTCAAGGTGTACAAACAGATCAGGAATTTTACTAAGATGCTGGATGAAGATCGTCCGGATTTGGGAGATTTTGACTGGGTAGCCGAGTGTTGTCCCGAAGCGCTCAAGAAGGTGGATGAAAAGTGCAAATTGACAGATGACTGGATGAATGCGTTCGCCAATGGTAAAGAAGACGAACTGTTCAAGGTATCTGAGCCTGATCCGGAAACTGACCAGTTTGCGATGGCTAACAAGAAGTTGCTCAAGCGCAAGTTGTTGCTCGCTTTCGTCTCCAAAGTGGGCGAAAACCCAGAAAACGCGAAAGACAAGTACTTCAGATGTGGACTCCGTATAGATGAGATACTGGCTAAAAAATGGATACTGGAGGAATTCTACTGGAACCGCACGGTGTTCAACTTAGACAAATCCAAGTACGAGAACCACGACAATTACAGGCGCACGCTACATGCGAGTGTTGTGGGTGTGTTTAAGAAAACGTTTCAGAAGTTCGCATCCCCCTTTGACCGTGACATCTGGAATGATAAGGCTGACGGTCAGATACTCTTCTCCGACCATGAGAACACGACCCTGAACTTCGAGAAAGAGGGCGTGCATGAGGAGAGCAGTTCGAACATCGGCACGATGGATCATCTGAAGAAAGAGCTGATGGCTATCAAGTAAAGGTAAAAAAGTAAAAAGGTAAAAAAGTAAAAAGGTAAAAAGGTAAAAAGGGTAAGATGGACTATATATTTCAAGAATGGGAAAAGAAGCTTTCCACCTTTGAGAGCAGCGTAGAGAAAGACCTGGCGGAGATCAGGAAGTGCAAGGCGGAGATGCAGCAGATAAAGCTCGACGTGGTGGCAGAACTGCAGAAAGGCCGCTATGTGCGCGATACCCAGCGGCTGGTGCTGTCGGCACCCGAGATCATCATCGGCAACGTAGATCGCAGCGGCACCCTCTTTGCCGGAGGCTCCAAGGTCATCGTCCGCGGCACCCAGGTAGGTGTCGAGGGAGCCGGAGAGGGCGGACGACTGGACCTCCGGGCGCCCAGCATCCGTGAGATTGCCGAGGACCCGGGCACCGACGGACGGGAACATGTGGTGGGATCGCTGTCGGAGGTGGTCAGTCAGGCGCGTAACATCATCATTCAGAGCGATGACGCGTCAGGGACATTCTCTGCCCCCGCTGTCCCCACTGGCGGCAGCGGGGTGCGCATCCATGCCGACAAGACCATCGACGTGCATGCCGCCATGACTGCGGAGAGCCGTGAGAAGCGCCTGACGGACCTTATCAGCGAGACTGAGAAACAGAAAGACTACCTGAAAGAACAGGCCAGTGCCCATAAGAAATCCTTCACGGATCTGCAGAAAGAGCTGGAGGAACTGATAGAGAAGCGGGATAAGCTGGCAAAAGACTACGATAATGTCCGTACTAACTATCGGGAAATCAGAAAGGCATCCGAAGAGATTGAGGCACTCTCCATGTCGATCACCGAGGAGACCTATGCCTATGCGGAGATCCTGTCGCTGCTGGCAGAGACCAACCGCAGGCTGAAGTGCTTCAAGGACGAGAAGTCGAAGATCAAGAAAGGCGACGACTTCAAGAAGAAGCCGACGGGTGCCGTCGTCAACATCACGGGTGAGAACATCAACCTGACATCTGCCGACGGCGAGAACAACCTGCGCGACAACAAGGGATCGGGTGTCACGATAGCGGCAAACACGGTAGGCATCACTTCCTTGGATAAGGAAGGCACGCTGAACAAGGATGGCAGGGTGAGCGTTGTGGCAAAGAACATTGAGATGGCTACGGCAGGCGCGGCTGATCTGAAGTTCGACGATAAGGGTAAACTTGAGAAGGGTGCCTTTACTGCCGAGGGCGACTTCAAGCTGACATCGAAGAACATCACCATCGAGGCTGTCGATTATGAGGTGGCAGACAAGAAATATAAGGAGAAGCAGCTCACTGACGACAGCAAGATCAAACTGCGTGCCAAGACCATCGAGGTATCTACCGAAAACTCCGCCAACGTGGAGGTGGACGAGAAAGGTAAGATCACCAAGGCGAACTACACCTCGGAGGGTGACATCATCGTACACTCGAAGACCCTCACCGTGGAGAGTACCGACACCGACATAGAGAACGGCGAGGCGAAGGAGAAAGCCCTCACGGCGGAAAGCAAGGTGTCTGTCCGTGCCGAGAAGACCGATGTGTCGGCTACCGATACCGAAGGCAAGGCTACGGGCAGCGTAAGCATCAATGCCAAGGCTGTCAGCATGAAGTCGATGGACGTGGAGAAGGAGAAACGTACTGACGATAAGCTGGCGGAAGGCAGTACGATGACCATCGTGTCGGAGAAGATGTATGTGGGTGCGAAGTCGAAGGATGTGAAGTCGAAGAAGGTGCAGGTGATGTCGGAAGAGATCGGTGCCTTTGCCGACAAGACGCTGGAGATCCAGCAGGACGAGGGCAAGGCCTTGGTGCAGCTCGACGGCGGAAATACCTCTCTGGGCGGCAGCAAGACCGAGATCTACGGCAAGACCGAGGTGAAGGACGAGCTGAAGGCTCCCAAGGCAACCATCGACAACATTGAGGCGAAGAGTTCGTTCAAGTCGCCTAACATCCAGGACGGCATGGGTGCCGGCGGTGGCGGTGGCAGCCTGAGTGCGAAGCTGAAGACGGAGGATGCCCCGAAGGAGTGAATAGTGAAAAGTGAATAGTGAAGTTATGAATAATTATATTACATTTGAGTTAACTGATCTCGCGAGAAAGCTGAATGGCTATATCATGCTGTTCAACTATCGGCTGTCAAACCTCTGCGTCAAGGCAGAGCCAACCGCCCTGATGCCCGTATCGGTCTTTGTGGCAGACGCGGAGTACAATCTGGAAGAGGTGGCAAACATCATGAAGCCCGACGATTTCTCCTTCGATGTCTATCCAAAGAACCGGAACAATCTGCAGGAGATCATCAGCGGCATCTTCGAAGCGCATCCGGAGTTCAAGATGGAACTGAAGATCGACAAGCCAGAGCATGAGGGGGGAGAGGAGAGAAGCCATCTGCTCTATACCATGCCGCCGGTAGATAAGAACCGCCGCAAACTGCTGGATGAGACTGCGAAGATTTTCCACAAAGAGTGCAAGGTAAACCTGGATGTCACATATGCCGAAATGCAGCCCAGACTCGTAGAGGTATATGCCCAGATGCCTCTTCTGGAAATCGACGAGGCGAGGAAAGCCTTCAAGAAGGCATACGATACCGCAAAGGACCAGTGTGACAAGATGCTGGAGCAGAAGCAAAGCGAAATCGAGGAAGGTTACCAGCGCTATCTGAATGAGTACAATGACCAGTATGATGAATCGGATGCGGATAACAGTGAGATGGAGATCTCTCACGATTCCGAGATCGAGGCTCTTTTCAATTAATGAGATAAACGTGTAAACAAAATGAATAATGATTTTAAAGTATCAAAGAACGGTACGGTACTGATGATCACACTTGGCAGGGATCTTATCACTTCCAATGCACCAGTATTGCAGGAAGAGCTCGCCAAGTTTATGGGTGAGACTATTGAGAAAGTTGTTTTCGATGCCTCAGAGCTGATGGCACTCTCAAGTAGTGGACTTAGAGTGGTTTACTTTGCCAAGCAAAGGTTGGGTGATAAACCGGAAATCGTATTTGTGAATTGTGCCAAGGAGATTTATAATACACTCAAGATGATCGGCCTTGCTCCCTCTATCAAGTTTCTGAAGGTTGACAATAAGAAAGTAGTACGCAGCCAGAAGTCGCTTGATGAGTTCTCAGCCAACAACGATGTGGTGTGTTACTCCATGAGACTGGGACAAGACGATGATTAACGAATAAGCTTTGAGGCTATGATCAGGTTGCATTTTCAACCTATTCAGGGTAAGGCTCTTGACATCCTTGATACCATCATCAGACATGAAGAAGTGGCGTCGGCGGATGACCCATGTAGAAAACTCTACGTGGTGGTAGAAGAGATTGTGCTGAATATTATTGATTATTCCAATTCTGATTATCTCGATGTGGAAATCATGCGCGATGAAAAGAGCATCACACTACGTTTCCACGACGGTGGCAAGCCGTTTAACCCGCTTGAGAAGGAAGAACCGGATTTTACCTTACCGCTGGAAGACCGTGAGATCGGCGGACTTGGCATCTTTATGGTTATCAAGTATATGGATTCAGTGACCTACGAACACTCAGGGGGTGAGAATATCCTGACGGTGGTGAAAAATATAAAAATGTAAAAATTAAAATATGTCATATCTAAGTAAGATTTTTAATATTATCGCAGGCTCAGGCCTGTTGGCACTGGGTTATAGCCATTACCGTACCTCTCGTGAGTTGGAGCGACTCCGTAAGGCTAATTCAGAAAAGGATCGTATCACCTCCGAGTTGCGTCTTGCAAGTCAGATACAGCAGAGCATGATGCCGCTTGGTCACAAGGTCTTTGATAAAGTGGAGATTTACGGCACACTGTTACCTGCCCGTGAGATGGGAGGCGACCTGTTCGATTACATGATTCGTGACGAGAAGCTCTACTTCTGTGTGGGTGACGTCTGTGGCAAGGGAGCCCCCGCGGCCATGCTCATGGCCTATGCCCACTCGATGTTGTGGACTTTCTCACGCGACGAAAGCAATCCTGCCCGCATCATACATTCTCTCAACGAAGTTGCCAGCAAGGATAATTTCTCTTGTGCGTTCTTCACCCTCTTCCTCGGGGTGCTCGACCTGACGACAGGTCGTCTGCAATATTGTAACGCAGCTCACAATCCACCTTATATATTAAGTGATAAGCTCACGATGCTTGATTGTGACCCCAATCAGCCCATCGGCCCTGTGGAAGATGCGGAATTCACCCTGCAGGATACCACGCTGACTCCTGGCAGCACCATCTTCCTCTATACCGACGGACTGACTGAGGCAAACAATACTAAAAGAGAGGAATTTGGACCTAAACGTGCTCAAAAGGTGCTGGAGGACTGCATGAAGCAACAGTTGAAACCCCAGGAGATTGTTGACAACGTCATAGTGGCTGTGCATCAGTTTACAATGAAAGCCGAACAAAGCGACGACCTGACCATGCTCGCCATCCGTTTCCAGTAGCCCAATAGGTTTCAAAATTTGATTAATATTTAACTCGTCCCAATTGTCTTTTCTGCGAAAATATTAGGTGGTTTTGCGGAAAGTTCGTATCTTTGCACTGTAAACACCTTAATTTTTAAGTTGTAATCTATGTTTATCGAACAGCTACCTGCAGCGTACACGTTGCTTTTCGTGCTTTACGGCGGATCAGCATTTACGGCTCTCATCGCCTGCCTTTACCTCTGCTTGCGCAAAGGTAATGCCATCGCGCCTGGCACCACACCGCCGACTTCGTTGCGCCGCTGGGCTGCCGCTTTATTTGGCTTAGCGTTTCTGAGCCATGTGTGGTGGCTTCTGTTCTACGTCTTTTCCAACGATCTCTATTCGGTGTTCTTGCTGGTGGTTGCGGTGATCGACTACGTGGGACTGCTGATCTCTATCGGTGGCTCGCTGTTTGCGATGCTGCAGGATCGTAAGCGACCAGTCTGGCCCCTTGCAGTCGCCATGATTCCCTATGCGGCACTTCTCACCTTGAATGTGGCCTTTCCCAAAGATTATTTCTTGCAACTCGCCATCGGCTACCTTATGTCTGTCTTCTTGTGTTTTTCTATATATATGGTGTTTGCCGTCCGTCAATATAAGCATTGGTTGCACGACAATTATGCCGATCTGGAGCATAAAGAGGTGTGGGTAAGTCATGTGCTGATCTTGATTGTCCTGTTATTATTATCTTTCGACGAGATCGATGGTGTTAGTCTGACCATTAGCTATATCGTGAGGCTCATCGAAATCCCCTTGTTCTTCTTCCTGTTGTGGCGAGTAGAGACTCTGCCCCAATTGGAGAGTGCGCCCATTGAACAGCAACTGGAAGAACCACTGTCGGTGGAACCGGAACCGCAGCAGCAGAAGTCCCTGGCCATCCCCTCCAATATCGAAAAGTTGTTGGAAAAGCGCTGTGTGGGCCCGAAACTCTACCTGCAGCACGATTTGAGCCTTCTTCAGCTGGCTCAGGTTGTTGGTACCAACCGCTTCTATCTCAGCCAGTATTTCTCCCGTCAGGGCATCACATACAATGCCTATATCAACAACCTCCGCATCAACCACTTCATCAGTCTCTATCATGAGGCTGTCGCCAGCCAGCGCCCCGTTGCGGCCCAGCAGCTGGCTCACGAAAGCGGTTACCGTAGTTACAGCACTTTCAGTCTTGCGTTCAAGCAGCGTATGGGTCAGAGCGTAACGGCTTGGATACGCCACTCCCAGGATGCGTAACCCCTCCTGTGCATCATCATTCTTACAAAATCAGCAATAATTGTTTCAAAATCGTCAAAAACAGAAGGAAGGCGTTTCTGAAATAGGAAATTTTGAGGGGAATATGTTACCTTTGTACACAAAAACTAATCGAAATGATATATTTTGCACACAAGGGTACAACGACACAGAGTTTTAGAGCTCTGTGCGTTGTTCTTTGTGTCGTCGTGTCTTGGTGTTCCGTTCAACCTGCGAAAGCTATCGACTATTACGTCAATACCAACCCAATCCCATCGCAGAAGATGGACTTCAGCTTCTTCAAGCAGAAGACCAATCCCGATGTGAAGCCCTATAAGTTTATGGACGACCTGACGTTTGTCGGTATCCCCCTGTTTGTGGCAGGTTGGATAGCCAAAGGCGAGAAGCATGGCTTCCGCCAGAAGCAGAAACACTCGCTGGTCACAAATTTCAGAACACACCTCGACGACTATCTGCAGTACGTCGGCCCGGTAACCACCATCGGCATGAAGTTGGGTGGCTATGAAGGTCGCAGCGACTGGCCACGTCTGATTGCTGGCACCGCACTGTCGTATGGTATCATGGCTGGTCTGGTCAACACTATCAAATATTCAACCAGGGAGATGCGTCCCGACGGCACAAGTGCTAACTCCTGGCCCTCAGGGCATACGGCAACGGCATTCGTCGGTGCCACCATCCTGCATAAGGAATACGGACTGACCCACTCACCCTGGTTCTCTGTGCTCGGCTACGGTACGGCTACGGCAACTGGTGTGATGCGTGTGCTGAATAACCGCCACTGGATCAGCGATGTGCTCTCTGGTGCCGGTATTGGTATCATCTCAGGAGAGCTCGCCTATGCGCTCTGCGACCTGCTGTTCAAGGGTAAGGGATTGCTGCGTGGTAACATCAACAGTGATCGTAATATCATCGAGAACCCTAACTTCTTCAGTGTCTCGATGGGTATGGGTTTCGGAACCAGGAATATAGAGTTTGACATGGATGCCATCCAAGGCTTGGTGTGTGAAGATGACGACAAGGACGTGATGAACCTGAAATTCGGCACTTCAACCTCTGTGTCTGCCGAAGGTGCTTATTTCTTCAACAAGTACGTTGGTGTAGGCAGTCGTCTGCGCTTGAACAGTATGCCTATCAAAGGGTGGGGCAGGATTATCGACTACGGATGGCAGAACGAGACGCTCGATGATGCAGAATTCATCATTCAGAGCGATCATCTGACGGAGTTCTCCGCAGACTTTGGCGCATATTTCAACCTGCCGATCTCTGAACGCTTTGCCCTTGGCTCAAAACTGCTGTTAGGCCGAAGCGTCATGCAGGAGGTGAGTCTGGAAGCCTCACTCCCTGATGCCACCTGGGATTATTTCACTGTCGGTGGTAACAAGACCATAAAATATGGTACGGGTGCCTCGCTGACCTATGCCTACAAGAACAATTACGCCTGGAAGCTGTACCTCGACTACGACTATGCCCGCAAGACCTATACGATGACTTATAACCCCGATGGTGTGGATGCTACCAAGCAGAGCACCAAGAAGAACATGAACAACTTCGTGCTTGGCGGCTCGTTCGTGGTAAATTTCTAACTTGAGAATAAAAAAATGCTGCAAGCGGTGAGCTTGCAGCACTTTGCTTTTGGAGAGTTTTGTACTTGAAGTACCCAGAGCCGGGGTCGAACCGGCACGGGTTGCCCCACTGGTGTTTGAGACCAGCGCGTCTACCGATTCCGCCATCTGGGCAAGTAGCTTTCGTCGCTGTTTGTCTCCTAAAGCGGGTGCAAAGGTAATATAAAAATTTGAAATACCAAAGGTTTCTGATAAAAAAGTTAAAAATACTTGTGTATATCGTGGATTATGATTACCTTCGCGGTCGAAAAATGTTTGGACTTAATCCATGGAAGTAACTGAAAAGAATAACTTCTGCGTTATACTCGCAGGTGGGAGGGGTCAGCGATTGTGGCCCGCAAGTAGAAACAACTATCCTAAGCAGTTTATCGATTTCTTCGGAACGGGAAAAACGATGGTGCAGACAACGTATGAGCGTTTTGCGAAGATCCTGCCCAAGGAGAATATATATATATGTTCGTGTAAGGGATACCTGGATCTGTTACATGAGCAGTTACCGGAGCTGTCTGAGGAGAACATCCTGTTGGAGCCGGTTCATCGTAATACGGCACCCAGTGTGGCATGGGCTACGATGCGAATCCTGAGGCGTGATCCTCAGGCCAACATTATCGTCACGCCCTCTGACCAGCTGGTGTTGGACCTTGACGCTTTCTATCACAGCATTAGTGTGGGCTTGGGTTATGTGACGGAAAACAACGTGCTGTTGGCGATGGGTGTGAAACCGACGCGTCCTGAGCCTGGCTATGGCTATATCCAGTTGGGCGACCTGAGCTGTAAGCCCGAGGTGTTTAAGGTGAAGTCGTTTACGGAGAAGCCTGAGCGCGACTTTGCGAAGATGTTTATGGAGAGCGGTGAGTTCTATTGGAACACGGGTATCTTTATCTCGAATGCCCGTCATTTGATAGGCAGCTTTGAGCGTATCTTCCCACTGGTGCTCCGTAACCTGAAGGTGGAGATGCCTAACTACACCCTGGAAGAAGAACTGGAGTACGTGGAGAAGAACTATCCCCGTTATCCCAATCTCTCGCTCGACTATGCCATCCTGGAGCAGTCGGAGGGTGTGTTTGTGATGAAATGTGATTTCGGATGGGCTGACATGGGTACGTGGCATGCCATCTATGAGGCCATGCAGAAGGTGGAGGGTGAGAATGTGGTACTCGACTCACAGGTGGAGCTCGACGACTGCAAGAATAACATCATCAAACTACCTAAGGGACGTCTGGGCGTGATCAGCGGACTGGATGGCTATATCATTGTGGAGAAAGACAATGTGCTGCTGATCTGTAAGAGGGGTGATTCCTCAGCGTTGGTGAAGAAATTCTCCAACGAGGTGTTGATTAAATATGGTGAAGAGTTTGTCTGATCAGACAAACTCTTCACGAATCTTAGCGGCGATTTCCTTAAATTCTTCCTCTGAGAGCTGTAGCTTCTCACGACGGAAATCCACATCCTGTTCCGACTGCATCGGAATGAGGTGGATATGGGCGTGGGGCACTTCGAGACCCAGCACCACCTGAGCCACTTTCTTACAAGGGAAAGCCTTGCCGATGGCCTTGGCCACGCGCTTGGCGAACACCTGGTAACGGGCCAGCTCATCATCGTCGAGATCGAAGATGTAATCCACCTCACGACGGGGAATCACCAGAGTGTGACCCTTTACCAGCGGATTGATGTCGAGGAAGGCATAGAACTCCTCATTCTCGGCACATTTGTAACTGGGAATCTCCCCAGCAGCAATCTTACTGAATATATCCATAGCTTATCCAACGGTAATTTTGTCGATACGTAACTTGATGGTGCCACGAGGAATCTTTACTTCCACCTCGTCGCCCACCTTGTGGTTCAGCAGTCCCTGAGCAATCGGGGTCTTGATAGAGATCTTTCCTTCACGGAGGTTGGCCTCGCTCTCACTCACGATGGTATAGGTCATCTTGGCCTTGTTGGTGAGGTTGGTCATCTCCACCTTCGACAGGATCTGCACGGCATCGGTGCTGAGACGAGAGGTATCAACAACCTTTGCTTCGGCAATCGTCATCTTCAGACGGTTGATCTTATCCTCCAAATGAGCCTGAGCCTCTTTGGCGGCATCATACTCAGAGTTCTCACTGAGGTCACCTTTCTCACGAGCCTCAGCAATGGCGGCAGAGGCCTTCGGACGCTCCACACTCTCCAGCTGTTTGAGTTCGGCTACCAGCTTGTCGTAGCCTTCTTGTGACATATAAGCCATAATTATACCTTTTAATTGTTTTACTTTTCGTTGCTTCGATAGACATAAAACAAAGAATTCCGACAAAGTTGTCGTGTCGGAATCCTTGCTTCTAATATGTCTTATCCTTACTTAATCTGAGTGCAAAGATAGGAATTATTTCTGAATCAAACAAATTTTTAGCTTAAAAAAATGCTAATAATGTCTTTTCGATACCGTCCAATAGGTCTGTAGCACGATGTAAAACACCACGGCTGACAGCCAGCCGGCGATGACATCGATGGCGTAATGGGCGCGGATATAGACGGTGGCAAAGCACATCAGCACGTAGAGAGGCAGGAGGATGTAGAACAGCGGACGGCTCTTGGCGCGCCATGCCAGAAGCATCAGCACGGTGCCGATGCCGACATGACTGCTGGGGAAGGCGGCGGTGGGGCGTTCGCCAGCCTCGTGGGCACTGACGATACACTGGTAGAAGAACCCGTCGCTGTTGCCAGGCATAATAAGCATCTCATCGTGTGTCAGGAAGTAGTCTTTCACATTGGGGAAGATGCCATTGGCGATATTCTCCATGCCTGCAGCCAGATAGTAGTATTGCGGTCCCGTGACAGGCAGGAAGATAAAGATGATATAATAGAGGAAGAACGCCCCTAGGATGACGAATGCCGTGCGGTTGAATTCTGCATACCGCCAGAAGAAATAAAAGAGTGTTACGGTAGCAATCATCGGGAAATAGGAGGCATAGCCTAGATACATCAGCTCACTGAAGATAGGGTTGTCGATGGCCTGTGGAAAGAGTAGGGCAGGCTGACAGCCAAAGAGCCCTTGTTCGTAGCTGGCGAAGAGGTGGTCGAGGTTCGGGAAGAGCTTGTTAAACTCATAGGTCTCGGAATACCACCAGCCGAGGAGGAGCAGTTGCAGACAGACACGGAAGAGAAGCGTGAAACGACAAGGCACCATGCGATAGACAGCCCAGAGGGCAGCAGTCGTAGCTACGATTCTCGCTCGTCCCCAGATCATGTCCTCAGGATGGGAGAGTTTCGTATAGGTGAAGAACGTGAGTAGCAGCGTCAATACCAAATACCCTAAGATGACCCACTCAAAGGTGAGCAGACCCTTATGGGGCTTTTTCTCTATTTCGAATATCTTTAACCCTTTCATCCCTCAGTCCTCACAGCCATCTGTTTTCTTTATACCAGGCAATCGTGGTCCTCACGCCTTCCTTCAGCTTCACCTTGGGCTCGTAGCCCAGTTCCTCACAGGCCGGTGTGATGTCACATCGCCAGTTGCGCTGTTTCAGGATATTGTATTTGTCGTTGTTGAGTACCGTTACCTTCCCGCTGACACGTCCGGCATATTCGCCGAAGAATGTCAGGATGCGCAACACCCAGGTAGGCGCTGTGATGCGCAGCCACCAGGGACGCCCTAACTCCTTGTGGATCAAATCGCTGAAGGTGGTACTCTGATAGACCTCGCCATCGGAGAGGAAATACTTGCGCCCAGTCTTCCCGTTCTCCAAAGCGAGGAAAACGGCCTGCACCACATCGGTCACATAGACGAAGGTTATGTCCTGGCGCTGGAAACCAACGGCAAAGTCGATATGCTGTTTGATGCTCTTAGCCATCATAAAATAGTCTTTCTCACGAGGACCATAGACACCTGTTGGACGGAGTATGACATAAGGCAGTTTTGAGCCTAACGATGACAGATACTGCTCGGCAGCCAGCTTACTGCGTCCATATTCGGTGTTGGGCTGCGGCGTGTCGTCTTCACGGATCTCCTCATAGGGCATCTTCTCCTTGATGGCACCAAACACGCTGAGGCTGCTCAGATAGACCAGTCGCTTCAAGGGCATCTTCACCTCCATGAGTGCTTCTACCAGATTCTTAGTGCCTTCTGTGTTGATGCGACGGAAATCAGCCTTGTTCAGACATTTCGTCACTCCAGCGGCATGTACCACGTAATCGAAGCCCTTTCCTCGCAACTGTTCTACCAGCTGCTCCTTCGATGAGAGGTTGAGCTCTATGAGGTGGATACGCTCGTCGTGCAGGAAATCCAGCGAACTGCTCCGGCGTACGGCAGCCCACGTCTCAAAGCCTCGGTTGAGGGCTTCTTCCACGATAAATGAGCCGATAAAACCGCTTGCACCCGTAATTAGTATTTTCATTTTTCTTTATTTTGGTTGCAAAGGTACACTATTTTTTCGAAAAAACGGCATCAACCGCCGAAATTAACGTGTGATGTTAATCTCGGGGGATGCTTTCGGCTATGCTCTGCAACACGTAGTCGAGGATTTCCGGAGTATGGGTCTCACTGATGAAATTGCCCTCAAACTGCGACGGACTGACATAGATGCCACGACTGAGCATGTTGCGGAAGTAACGGGCAAAACGATCCTGATCGCTACGTTTGGTATCCTGGAAGTTATGCACAGGACTATCGTTGAAAAACAGCGTGAACATCGAGCCGCAGCGGTTCAGCTGGATGCCATTGCCAGCAATGATCTGCTCCAGTTTGGCGATGAAGGCGTCGCTCTTGGCCTCCAGCTCATCATAGAAACCAGGGCGTGACAGCTGTGTGAGCGTCTCGATGCCTGCTGCCATAGCCACTGGGTTGCCACTCAGTGTGCCTGCCTGATAGACCGGCCCTTCTGGTGCCAGCACCTTCATGATGTCCTCGCGACCACCAAAAGCGGCAGCAGGGAATCCACCACCAACGATCTTGCCTACTGTCGTCATGTCGGGTGTGATGCCAAAGCGCTGCTGGGCACCGCCGCGAGCCAGACGGAAGCCGGTAATCACCTCGTCGAAGATCAGGATAGCTCCATGCTTCTCAGTCACCTCGCGGGTGGCTTTCAGAAACTCTTCGGTAGGTACTACCACACCCATGTTGCAGGCTACCGGCTCGAGGATGAGGGCTGCCACCTGGTCGCCATGCTGTGCAAAGAACTGGCGCAGTGCGTCCACATCATTATAAGGCAGCACGGCTGTGTATTTCACAAAGCCCTCGGGCACACCGGCCGACGAGGCGTTGGAGATAGTGGCAACACCAGAGCCTGCCGATACCAGCAGGTGGTCAGCATGACCGTGATAGTTACCCTCAAACTTCACCAGGATGTCGCGCCCAGTGTAGCCACGTGCCACGCGGATGGCCGACATCGTGGCCTCGGTGCCGCTGTTCACAAAGCGCAGACGCTCCATCGAGGGGATGGCCTCTCGCACCTTTTCTGCCAGGGTTGTCTCTGCCAGCGTGGGTATGCCGTAGCTGCTGCCACGCCCCACGGCGTCGATGGCTGCCTGACTGACCCGCTCGTTGTTATGTCCTAAGATGAAGACACCCCATGACATACAGAAGTCGATGATCTGATTATCATCGATATCGGTGAAATATGCCCCTTTAGCCTCCTTTACGAAGAGTGGGGTGGTACCCACGCTCTTCAGGGCCCTTACCGGACTGTTCACGCCGCCGGGAATCACCTTCAGCGCCTGCTCAAAAGCCTTTTCAGATAGTACTCTTTCCTTTATCATTTTTACATTTTCTCATTTTTACATTTTTACATTTTTAAATTTTCCATGTACTCTTTAGCGTAATACGAAATGATATACTGTGCACCGGCGCGCTTGATGGCGATGAGGCTCTCAAACACCACGCGCTGTTCGTCGAGATAGCCCAGTTTGGCGGCAGCCTTCAGCATCGAGTATTCGCCACTCACCTGGTAAGCCACCATCGGGATGTTGGGGAAGCGCTCCACACCACGGGCTATCATGTCGAGATAAGGCATGGCAGGTTTCACCATTGTCCAGTCGGCGCCCTCCTCGATATCGGCGGCAATCTCTTCCAGTCCCTGGTCGTGGGTACGGTAGTCCATCTGGTAGGTCTTGCGGTCGCCGAAGGCAGGCGCAGAGTCAGCAGCATCGCGGAAGGGACCATAGAAGGCAGAGGCATACTTGGCAGAGTAGGCCAGGATCTTACACTTGTCACGCAGACCAGCCTCACGCAGACGTTTGTCGAGGGCTTCTATCTGTCCGTCCATCATCGCCGACGGTGCCACGAAGTCGGCACCGGCCTTGGCATGTACGTAGGCCATCTCTGCCAACAGGGGCAGGGTGGAGTCGTTCTCTACATCGTGGTCGTGCAGCAGTCCGCAGTGTCCGTGACTGGTGTATTCGCACAGACACACATCGGTGATGACACATACCTCTGGCTGAGCCGCCTTGATGGCTTTGACGGCACGGCACACCAGTGCGTCCTCCGCATAGGCTAATGAGCCCCGCTCATCCTTCAGTTCGTCTTCGATGACACCGAAGAGCAATACCTTGTCAATGCCAAGGGCATAGCACGCCTTCACATCCTCTACCAATGTGTCGATAGAGAAGCGATAGATACCGGGCATGGTACTGATCTCGTCCTTAACACCCTCACCCTCTACGACGAAGTAAGGGTAAATAAAATCCTTCACGTTGACGGCTACATCGGCATACTTGTCGCGAGTGGCCTGATCCTTGCGGAATTCTCTGAATCGTTTCATAACTGTTGTCGTTTTATTATTGTTTGCAAATATTGTTCTGTAATGGGACCTCGTGTCACCAACTCCTTGTCAGCAGGCACGCCGCCATACAGGCGTATGAAGTTGTCGATGGTTGACGGCGACGTAAACACGATGCGTCCTATCTCGTCGAGATCCACTCTCTGCGGGTGCTGAGGCATACGGTTGATATATGCCGTGATGCAATCCACCTCAAACCCCAACGCTTTAAGTCCGTCTGGGATAATCGGCAACGCCAGGTTGGAACGGGGTATCAGCACGCGACCGTGAGGCTGCCGACTGAACCAGTCGATGACCCCATAGCTGTTATCGAGCTCTACCTGTTCTATCTCTGCTATGCCCGTCCGTCGCAAGGCCTCTGTTGTGGCATTCCCGATGGAGACGGTCTTTCTCGCTTGAGTCAACAGGGGACCCACATACGTTGCCGCATACCGAGAGGTATAGAGCACATAGTCGTAGCTGTCGATACGGTCGGCAGCGCTGTGCAGGGCTGCGTCGTCATCCACAGGCGTGATCTCGATCAGCGGGGTGTGGATATAGCTCGCATCAGGTGCCGTCAGTCCTGTATAAAGCGTTTTCATAAGATGCTCTCCTTTGAGAAAATGGCTTTCAGATCCTCACGTCCTTTCAGCGCAGTGATGGCCAGTCGGCCCTGCATGGGATGGGTCGCAAAGGGCAGGATCTCAGTGATCTCATGTTCCATACCCAGTCGTTTCAGGGCGCAGGTAGCCACGATGGCGGCATCCACCTTCCCGTTTCTCACCTGTTCCACACGCTCTTCGATACAGCCGCGTATGCCTACTATCTGCAGGTCGGGGCGCACCTGTAGGAGCTCCGCCTTGCGCAGTGGTGAACTGGTACCGATGGTGCTACCCTCAGGCAGTTCGGCCAACGGGATATGGTTACGGCTTACCAACGAGTCGGTCTTGTCGAAGGCCTCATATAAGGCAATCACTTCCAGCTCGGGATGCAGTGTCTCTGGCAGATCCTTGGCAGAGTGTATGGCGATGTCGGCTTTCCCTGTCAGCAGGGCTAAGTCGAGTTCGCGTGTAAACATATCATCCGGTGCCTCACCGTTCAGCAGTGAGATCTTCTGATGCTTGTCGCCGTATGACAGTCGGGTAACTAGACGGTAGGGTGTGTCAGGGAATCTTTCAAACACCTCTTTGACCTGTAGCTTCGACAGTCTGCTGCTGCGTGCTGTGACGCGGATGGCTTTCCTGTAACGCTTGCGGCGCTCCAGGGTGGCATGCAGTTCAGCGATGGCTTCTTCTATCATCAGTTCTGCCTTCTGCACCTCATCTTCGCGTACGGATAGGTTCTCTTTCACCTTCATCTCCACGTCGTGCAGGTTATAGAGCTTCACATGTGGCATGTCAGCCACAGTGGGGTCGATGTCACGAGGGAAGGCTAAGTCGATGGCCAGCAAGGGGCGTCCAGGTGTCAGGTCTTCCGGATGAATGATGGCATCGGGGGCTGAAGTGGCACTGATCAGGATGTCGGTGTCCTTCAGGAAGTTATGCTTGTCTTCCAGTCGAAAGATGTCAATACCGAAAGGCTCTGCCATGCGTCGTGCCTTCTCCTCGGTACGGTTGGCAAGAAACACCAGTTTGGCTTTCTTGTTCTGCAGGAACTTGATGATCTCCTCGGTCAGTTTGTTGACACCGATGATGGTGATACGTGCATTCTGCAGGTTCACCTGTTCCTGTTCAATGATCTCGATGGCAGCCAGCGAGTGACTCACCGCACCGTGACTGATCTGTGTCTCTGTTCGTACACGTTTGCCCACCTGTAGGGCGCTTTCGAATAACTTATGCAGACCGGTGGACAGCTTCTGTGTCTTTTGAGCGGTGAGATAAGCCTCCTTCACCTGTCCCTGTACGGCGCGTTCACCAATGATGGCTGATTCCAGACCGCACACCACTCTGAACAGATGGCGTGCCACCTCGTCGGGCACGTCGCCGTCGCCATAGTACAGCTCCATGCGGTTACAGGTCTGTAGGAACACCTGCGGTCCCTCTTCCTGTAGTTGCAGCTGTCTGAAGCATTCCTCGCGTTCTGCCAGAGATGTCTGTTGATGATTGATGGACTTGTATTGTATCATTTCCAATTTGCGTTTTTGATCCAATCTACAAAGAATTGCACATTCTCAATCGGGGTGTCAGCCAGTACACCGTGCCCCAGGTTCACAATCCAGTTGGGATATTTATTGAAGAATGGCTTGTAGGATTCCAGTGTGTGAGCGATCTCTTCCTGCGGTGCAAAGAGCAGATGGGGGTCGAAGTTCCCCTGCAGACCAACCTCTGGATGCACGATGCGTCGGGCTTCTAAGAGCGGTGTCTGCCAGTCGATGCTGACAAAGTCGCATACATCCGGAGTGATAAGCTTCAGTCCGCTTCCCAGTCCCTTGGGGAAGAAGATGAGTGGAATGCCCATGGAGCGGACGGCGTCGGTGATACGGCAGACGGCAGGCAGGAATAGCTCCTCATAGACCTCTGCAGGCAGCAGACTGGCATGACTCTCAAACAGTTGGAAGGCATCGATACCATGTTCAATCTGTCTGGTGACGTAGTCAATAGAGCACTCAGTGACGGCTTCTATCAGCTGCTTGGTCTCCTCCCGTCGCTCATAGAAGAACTTCTTGGCTTCCGGGAAGGTTGACTTTGTGCTGATGCCCTGAAGCATATAGCAGAGGGTGGTGAGTGGGGCACCGCAGAAACCGATCAGCGGCACATGGCTCTGCTCTACCACCAGGTCGATGGCACGATACACATAGTCCAGACTATCGGGCTGTATGCTCAGATGTTTCAGCGGCTGCTGGTAGTTGGCTAAGGGATGGGCAAACCGAGGTCCTTTTTCTGTCCATTCAATATCCATCCCCATCGCCATCGGGATGGTGAGGATATCACTGAACAGGATGGCGGTATCTACCCCCAGGTCTTCTACTGGCAGCATCGTTACTTTTGCTGCCAACTCAGGGGTGGCTATCAGTTCTGCAAAGGAATACTGCTTCCTCAGTTCCTGATAACGGGGCAGTACGCGACCAGCCTGTCGCATCAGCCAGATGGGTGGACGCTCACATTCTTTACCGAAGAGTGTCTTTAGAAATATACTGTCCATAAGCGTTATAGTGTATTTGCAATATCCGTGGCCTGTTTGATACGGTGTGCCATACCGATACCGTCGCGCAGGTTGCCGGCAATGGTCAGCCCTTTGTATTGGGCTTGAAGTTGTTCGATTGCCTCAAAGCGTTCACCAGAACTCAACTCATACTGTGGGATGGCATGGTGGTGACGGAAGATGCGGATGAGGTCGGGCTTGGCGTGAATTGGGAACTTCAGCATCGTGTGGAAATATTCCTCAACGAGGACTGTCAGTTCGTCGTCTGTCTTGTCCACCAGCTCTGCATGGTTGACACCCCCGATGAAATAGGAGAACAGTGCACCGCCTTCAGGGGCACGTCCGGTAAAGCAGGCTGATGGGAAGAGGATGCCTAACACCTGTTTCTGTTCACATCCGGGCACCAGTCCGCCGAACGCCTGATAGTCGCCGCCCAAAGTATCCTTCACACCAACGCTCACCTCTACGACGGGGGCATATTTCAGGTTGTTCACCTGTCGCATGGTGTTGTCGTCGATAAAAGGCAGAACCTTCGGAAGGGCGTATGCGCCACAGGTGGTCACCACCTGATGACAGTCTATCTGCATGTCTTCATCCTTTTTGGTATGATAAGAGACCTGCCAGCCGTCATCCGTGGGGATCGCATTGACCTGTTGGGCTCCTAATACCAGTCGCTCGCTGCCCAGGTAGTCAGCCATCGCATGGGTGATCTGACTGAGGCCGCCGACAGCTGAGAACACCTTTTTCGTGGCCAGTCGGTCGCGGTCGGTCTTGGGCTCTTTGGCCTTGGCGATGGCACCGCGTATAAAACTGCCATAGTTCTGTTCCAGGTTATAGAGCTTCGGCAGGGCATAACGGGTCACCAGCGTGTCGGGATTGCCGGCATAGACACCCGACAGGAAGGGATTGACGGCGTAATCGACAAACGACCGTCCTAATCGGCGACGCGCCAGTGAACCTACCGACTCATTGGGATCGTCACCCTTTTTGCGCCACGGCTCTCCAAGAATACGCAGTTTGTCGCTAAAGGTAAACAAGGGGGTGGTGATGGCACTCACAGGTCCTGACGGCAGGTCGTGGAAACGGTTGCCCTTCCAGATCAGTCTGCGCTTCGAGGTGTCGGGAGCTGTTTCCAGCCGGCACTTGCCGTTAGATACTTTCTCGAGGTCGGCCATCAGTTCTGCCACCTCTGGATAGGATATGGTTCCTGTGTTGGGGCCGCTTTCAAACACGAAGTCCCCTTCTGTATATGTCTGAATCTGTCCGCCGGGCACGTCCATCCGTTCCACCACCATCACCTGTCGTCCCTTGCGGGCGAGCTGATAGGCGGTAGTCAGACCCGTCAGTCCGGCTCCTATGACCACAGTGTCTGTTTTCATCTTTATATCGGTTTTGAAAATGCTTTTGAAGTATGCTGCATCAATGGGTCGAGCAGGGCCGCCACATTGCGCACAAAGGGTGAACTCTGGTGTACCATACGGATGGTGTTGCCGCTGATGGTGATGATGCCGTCGCCCTGCATCTCCTGCAGCCGGGCTGTGTCGAAGTTCACGGCTGCCCGTTGCTCGTTGGTGAGTGTCACCTGATAGTTGCACATCAGGGTGTCGATCACCTCGCGTACCAGCTGTTCCTCACGGCTCAGGGCATAGCCTTTCTTGATAGGGAGATGACCATTGCCCACCATCTCGATATATGCAGGGATCTCCTTGGTGTTCTGGGCATAGGCTGTCTCCAACTGACTGATCCCTGTCACGCCCAGTGCATAGACCTGTCCAGTGGTTCTTCGGGTGCAGTAGCCCTGGAAGTTACGGTGCAGCTGTCCGTTCTGCAGAGCCGTATAAAGCTCATCGTCAGGTCTTACAAAATGATCCATGCCCACGCGTACATAACCGGCATCCAAGAGCAACTGGGCTGCCTCGTCGAACATCCGTTTCTTCTCCTCGTTTGAGGGCAGACCTGCTTTCTCCAGAATCAGCTGCTGTTTCTTCAGCCAGGGCACATGGGCATAGCTGAACATCACCAGACGGTCAGGCATGAGGGCAATAGCCTTCTCTATCGACTGGCAGAAACTTTCTGCTGTCTGGTGTGGCAGACCATAGAGGAAGTCAAGGTTGATGTTGACACCACCATTGCGCAGCACGGCGAAGATGTCTTCCAACCGCTCCTGTGACGGACGGCGGTTCACGGTTTTAAGCACCGTGTCGTTGAAGTCCTGAATCCCGATACTGAAACGTGAGAAGCCAGCTTCCACCAGGCCTTTCCAGTCCTCAAGCGAAAGATAGCCCGGGTGGCACTCAATCGCCACCTCTGGTCGTTCAATCTTTGGGAAACTGTCTAAGATATGTTGGTTGAGCGACTGGATGACAGCGGGCTGCAGGGTTGTCGGACTGCCGCCCCCATAATGGATCTGTGAGACCTGTCTCTCGCGGTTGAGCAGTGGCAACAGCAGGTCGATCTCCTGATGTAGTGCCTTGACGTAAGCCTCTACCACCGTTGCGTTCTGCATGGCATACGAGTTGCATGCGCAGTAGTGGCACAGGTGGCGGCAGAAGGGGATATGCAGGTAGAATGACAGATGTCGGTCTGTGGCTGTATTAGAGGCAAGAACGGCAGCATGATAGTCTTCCTCAGAGAAATCCCCGAAGAAGTTGGCTGGCGGGTAACTCGTATATCGAGGTACGGGTACATTATATTTATCTACAATGCTTTGTTGTATCATATAAGCCTAGTATTTTCTTTTCTGGTTGCAAAGTTACGGCGATTTTTTGGTTCCTGCAATCCCCATTTATATGGATTTTTGCATAAAATCACTAAAAACAGCTGGATTTGTGGCGATAATTGGTGAATTATTACTACCTTTGCGCCCCGAAAGCAACAATTATCGACGCAAAAAGATGTATTTTACAGGCATTATCATAGCTATCTGCACATTCCTGACGATTGGCATCTGGCACCCGATCGTCATCAAGACGGAATACTATTGGGGTACACGCCCTTGGATCATCTACCTCCTGATCGGAGTGGCATCCCTGGCGGGAGCACTGTTTATCGAGAATACTATTGTCTCGGCTATTGTAGGCGTGTTTGGCGCCTCAGCGCTCTGGGGGATAGGTGAACTCTTCCAGCAGAAGAAACGTGTGGAGAAAGGCTGGTTCCCCAAGAATCCGAAGCGTCGCTATTAAGATTTTTACTTTTTTTACCTTTTTACTTTTTTACCTTTTTACTTTTTTTTGTATCTTTGCCCCAAAGAAACTATAATATTTTAGTCTATGGGAAAAAAGAAAGGTGGAAAACGATTAGGGAAAAAGCAGGTTGTTGAACTGCTTCAGAACCTCTTTCAGCATCATCCGAACGAGACGTTCTCGTTCAAGCAGATATTCAAAGTCTTGAAGTTTGACACGCATCCGTTGAAGATGCTTGCCATCGACACCATGGAGGAGATGGCGTGGGATGATTTCCTCTCAAAGGTGAGCGACACATCCTATCGCCTGAACCTGAAGACCCAGGTGCAGGAGGGCGTGTTCCGTCGTAAGGCGAACGGGCGTAACTCGTTCCTGCCCGAAGATGGCGGTACCCCAGTGTTTGTGGCAGAGCGCAACTCCATGTCGGCGATGGATGGCGACCGTGTGAAGGTGTCGTATATGGCGCGTCGCGACAAGCATATCAAGGAGGCGATGGTGATAGAGATCGTGAAACGTGCCCACGACCAGATTGTAGGTCGTCTGCGGGTGGAGAAGGATATGGCGTTTCTGGTTGCTCAGGATGCTACCTTCGTCCACGATATCATCATCCCCAAGCGCAAGCTGAAGGGCGGTAAGACCGATGACAAGGCTGTCGTTAAGGTGGTGCAGTGGCCCGATAGCGAGCATAAGAACATCATCGGTTCGGTGGTGGATATCCTTGGAAAGACAGGTGATAACAATGCCGAGATGCACGCCATCCTCGCCCAGTATAACCTGCCGTATAAGTATCCTAAGAATGTGGAGGATGCAGCGGAGAAGATCGATGCCACCATCACGCAGGCGGAGATCGACCGTCGTGAGGACTTCCGTGATGTGTTCACCTGTACCATCGATCCCAAGGATGCTAAGGACTTCGACGATGCCCTGAGTATCCGGAAGCTCGACAGCGGTCTGTGGGAAGTGGGTGTGCATATCGCCGATGTGAGCCATTACGTGAAGGAGGGCTCCACGATCGACAAGGAGGCGTATGCCCGTGCTACGAGCATCTATCTCGTGGATCGCACCATCCCGATGCTCCCCGAGCGCCTCTGCAATTTCATCTGCTCACTCCGTCCTGATGAGGAGAAGCTCTGCTACAGCGTAATCTTCCAGATGGATGATGAGGCTAACATCAAGAAATGGCATCTGGCTCATACGGTTATTAAGAGTAACCGTCGCTATGCCTATGAGGAGGTACAGCAGATCCTGGAGGATAACGGTGTCAAGGATGGCACTGGTGAGCCTGCGCCCCCCGCCACAAAGAAGAATCCGTATAAAGGTGAGAATGCCTTAGAGTTGATTACGCTCGACAGCCTCGCCAAGAAACTGCGTGCCGCCCGCTTCAAGAATGGTTCTGTGAAGTTCGACCGTGAGGAGCTGCATTTCGATATCGACGAGACGGGCAAGCCCATCCGTGCCTACTTCAAGACCTCGAAGGATGCCAATAAGCTCATCGAGGAGTTTATGCTGCTGGCGAATAAGACGGTGGCAGAGTCGATCGGTCGTGTGAAGAAAGGTGGAAAAGCCAAGACACTGCCGTATCGTATCCACGACCAGCCCGATCCCGCCAAACTCGAGAACCTGCGCCAGTTTGTGGCGAAGTTCGGTTATAAGGTGAAGACCAGTGGCACGAAGGGTGCTATCACGAAGTCGCTGAATGCCCTGATGTCGGATGCCGAGGGTACCCGTGAGCAGAACGCCATCGAGACTGTTGCCCTGCGTGCGATGATGAAGGCGAAATACAGTGTCCACAATATCGGTCACTATGGATTGGCGTTCGACTACTATACCCACTTCACCTCGCCCATCCGCCGTTATCCCGACACGATGGTGCACCGCCTGCTGACGAAGTATCAGGATGGTGCCCGTTCTGCCAACAAGGAGAAGTACGAGGAGTATTGTGAGCACTGCAGCGATATGGAGCAGATCTCCCAGAACGCTGAGCGTGACTCTATCAAATACAAGATGGTGGAGTTTATGGCGGATAAGATTGGTAACACCTACGATGCCCATATCAGCGGACTGACGTCTTATGGTATCTATGCCCAGATCGACGAGACCCATTGTGAGGGTATGATCCCCATCCGCGACCTGGGTGATGACTATTACGACTTCGATGAGAAGAACTTTATGATCGTCGGTCGCCGTCATCACACGAAGTACCAGTTGGGCGATCCCATCCGTATCCAGGTGGCACGAGCCAACCTCGAGCGCAAACAGCTCGACTTCACCCTTGCCGAGGATTAGTCTAATTCCTTTGTTCGTATTTACTGATGGTCTGAGAAGCTTTCCGTTGTCCGATGGCAATGAGCTTCTCAGACTTGTCAAAATCAAAGGTGCCGTAGCGGTTCATCTGGATGTCAATGAGCATATCCGGTGCCATCAGCTTGGTCATCAGGATGGAGTTCTGGCGGATCATCATCGAGGTGGTACGTGAAAGCACGGTGTAATAGTTGAAGCCGATATTGTCGGGTATCAGCATGTCGAGAATCTTGGTTTTCAGCGACGTGTCCTGCTTTTGTATCTCTGCCAGTCTCTCCATCTCCTCCCATTGGGTCTTATAGTTATGACCGCTCACGTCAACGCCGACCAGGATATCACCTCCATGCCTATAGACGCGGTTCAGGGGGATGGGGTTCAGCACACCGCCGTCGATCAGGATCATGTCGTCACGCTGCACAGGCTCGTAGAAGGAGGGTAGGGAGATACTGGCACGGATCGCCTCAAACAGGCTCCCCTTGTTGAACACCACCTCTTTGCCTGCTTTCAGGTCGGTAGCCACGGCGCAGTAGGGGATGGGCAGGTCTTCAATGGCCATATCCGGCACAAACTCCATGATAGCCTCGATGATACGCGTACCTTTCACCAGATGGTTGAGCGACAGCGAGAAGTCCGTCAGCCCGAGCATCTTCTTCCGGTCGATGGTCTTCATCCACTCGCGGAACTCCTTCAGCTTGCCTACGGCATAGACACCGCCGACGAGTGCGCCCATCGAACAGCCTGCAATAGAGGTGATATGATAGCCCTTTGCCTCCAGTTCCTCGATGGCACCGATATGAGCCAGTCCTCTGGCACCGCCACTCGACAGTACCAAGGCCACGTTTTTTTTCTTATCGTCTGTCATTGTATCGGTATTTTTACTGTTTTACAAGATATTTATGATGTCAAGGAGACTCGTCACCACGAAGGTGGGAGCCGTCGTCTTCTCATACTCTGGATAGCGGTTGAAGAACAGCGCATCGATGCCTGCTGCCATCGCCCCCATGATGTCTGTCTGCAGGTTGTCACCGATCATCAGGGTGGTCTCGCGCTGCGCCCCCGACTGTCGAAGGGCATAGTCAAAGAACAGTGGCGAGGGCTTGTTCACACCGGCATCCTCACTCAGGATGATGGTGTCGAAGTAGTCCTTCAGCCCACAGGATGCCAGCTTCTTGTACTGTACCTCATGGAAGCCGTTGCTGCACATGTGCATCCGGTAGCCTTTGCTGCGCAGGTCATCCATCAGCTCATGCGCGCCATCCACCACACCCGACTTCGATGCGCAGAACGCAAGGAAACGGTCACTCATCTCCAGACAATAGGCTTCAGTCGCCTCCAGACCTTCACCCACACTTAACGGTCGGCGGAACCGTTCCACGATCAGATAGTCGCGGGTGATCTCACCTTTCGAATACTGTGTCCACAGGTCGATGTTCGTCTGCCAGTAAGCGTCATAGAACACCTTCGGATCAGCAAAATACCTTGCCAGTCCGAAAGCCTCATACGTCTCTTCCAGGGCAATCACTGAATTGCCGTGGGTATCGTACAGCGTATCGTCGAAATCGATAAACAGGTCTTTGTACTTCATATTCACAGTGCGGCAAAGGTAATTATTCTTTTTCAATTATACAAATTCTATTATTGAAATCGTATAAAAAATAAAAAGGTGCCGGGTCTCACGACTCAGCACCTCCAACTAACAAAACCAAAACGTGCTGTTGAAAATCCCCTGCCATTGTGGTAGCAGGGGATAAACACGTTTTATAGTTTAATATTAATATCCATCATTCTGCTTACACTCAGGATTCATCAAGATCTCATTCTCAGGAATCGGCATAAACATCTTATCCATGTTGAAGTCGAAGCTACGAGCTGTACGCCACTCTTTGATCACTGTAGGACCAGACTCAGGCAGACTGTTCTTCGGATAAACCGTGTTCACATGATCCTCCAGGAAGCCAGACTTGTGCATATCTGAACGCAGGTAAGGCTCTGCAGAGAACTCCTTGCGACGCTCGTTGTTAACAGCAACCTTCCAAACCTCTGAGCTATAACCCTTCTCTGCCTTAACCTTGGTGTAGTACTCTTTTGCATCGGGTACTTTCACAGTCTTGGTGCTGAATGCGAAGGGATAGCCACTCAGATTCACTGCATCACCGTGACCCTGATCACCATAGAAGTCAGCAACTTTCTGGTGGTAGTCGATATACTTGCTCAGGTCTTTGCCAACCTCCAGGTTACCGAAGGCGCGCTCACGGATCTGATTAACCAGTGCCCAGCCTTCAGCCTCCTTGCCAAGACGGAAGCAGCACTCTGCCTGGTCGAGCAGTACGTTTGCATAGCGCTTGAAGTAGATATGGTCGGGCAGCCAGAGCATACCTGTTGACCAGTCACAACCACGACCGTTACGCCAGTGCTTGGTTGACCATACAGTAGGAGCGGGGTCACCTGGTTCCCAGTGGAAACCATTCCAGCCTACAAACTCCTGGTTGAAGGGGTTGAAGCCGATTGGATGCTGTGGGTCGTAGATACCATTGTCACCTTTCTCAGACATATCAAACTTATCGTATTCTGCCTGGTCGAACTGCCAGTTGGGTTTCTCTTCCGTACCCTTGTTGACATAACCACGCAAGTGACTGCCGTTGCTCTTGATCCACAACTCGGTGGGCACAACGTTCTGCTGCCATGTGGGATGATCCTTCCAGTACTCGTAAGGAACGGAAGCTGTAACCATAGAACCGTCACGGCGCTTGTCGAATGAACCGGCGTAGTCGCCGTCAAGATAGTTCTCGAATGAGTCATACAGCTCCCAAGACATCTGATAAGTACCCCAAGCACCATTTGATGTAGGACCAAAGTAGAAACCAGTCCAACCATGTGCACCGGCGTGTTTAGAGTTATCCCATGATCCGTATTCGTCACCGGCGTTCAACAGAATCTGCCAGATACACTCCTTGGGGTATGCCTCAGCAGCATCATACAATGTGGTGAATGAGGGATTCAGCTCGTATGTACCACTGTTGATGATCTGCTGGAAAGCATCGTATGCCTTCTGGTAGCACTCATTGGCAGTCTCAGGAACGGTATATGCCTTCCACATGTAGGCATCGCCGAGGAATGCGAGAGCCATACCCTTGGTGCAACGACCGGCCTGATTCTGGAAAGGCTCCCAGTCAAGCAGCTGAGCAGCTTCTGCGAAGTCGGCAATCACGAAGTCCCACATCTCGGCAAATGTCTCAGCCTTGGGCTTGGTGGGATCGGTCAGATAGCTCTCACCAGTCCTCAACAGGGGAACACGTCCGAAGGTGTTGGCCAGACCGAAGAACTCAAATCCACGGAGGGCTATTGCCTCACCTTTCAGATGCTGTTTTGTGTTATCGGAAACATTTTCTGCGGCGTCAAGACCTGCCAGGAAGTCATTACAACGCTGGATACAGGTATAAGACTGAGTCCAGAAAGTCTTCAGCTGTTGCTGAGAAGATGTCCACTTCTGAGTCATGAAGTCCTTATCCCAACCAGAGGCCTGAGAATCCATCGTGGGGTGCTGGCCGTTGAAGATCCAGTACTTGTAAGGGTCATCATTTGTACGGGGAAGCAGCTGATCGTAGCAACCCGTCATACCCTTAATGGCGTTAGCGTCGTTTTCATATAAAGCTTCAGCCGGGGACATTGCGTATTGCGTTACGGTAAGGAACTTATCGTTGTTGCATGATGTAAGACCGAGCCCCATCGCGCCGCACAACGCTGTACCTAAAATGAAATATCTTGTTTTCATATTCTAATTCTTTATCTTTTAACTTTTCACTTATAAACTATTTACTCCTTAGAAAGTTACGTTAATACCGAATGCATAAGTGCGAGGCATTGGATAACGACCGGTGTCAAGACCAGTGTAGAGCACACTACCCTGACCGCACTCAGGATCGCCATACTTGTTGTAACCAGAGATACATGCAAGGTTCTGGATAGAGAGATATACACGTGCATTTTGGATAAGCAGCATCTGTGAAATGTTCTTCGGAAGTGTGTAACCAATCTGAATGTTAGAGATCTTCAGGAAGTCACCATTCTTCACCCAAGCATCGCTGGCGCGCATGTTGTAGTTCTCGTCTTTAAGTGACAGGCGAGTCACAGAACCGTTAGGATTGGTAGGTGACCAAGCGTCAGCAGCTGATGATTGCAGGATGTTTGGTGCTGTACCATCATCAGAGCCAAACATGTTGGTCAGACGCATAGCTGAGTAAGAGAAGATCTTCTGACCGAACACACCGTGCATCTGCATGGTGAAGTCGAAGTTCTTCCATGTAGCACCGAGAGTCAGACCATAGTTCACGCTGGGGAAACCGTTACCGAGGATTTCCCTATCGCTTTCATTAAGGATGCCGTTACCATCAAGATCCTTGAACAGGTAGTCACCCATCTTGGCTTTGTCCTGTCCCTGTGCGATAGCCTGAGCCAGCATGGCCTCGTCCTTGATGATGCCTTCTACGCGGTAACCATAGAATGAACCTACAGCCTCACCTTCCATTGTGTATGAATGGCTGCCCCAGTGGTAACCGTCATCAGCACCTACAGCACCAGTGTTAGAACCATCACCGGTAGGATTAGCATTACCTGAAGAGTCGGAGTTTGTTTTATAGACAGGATCACCCATCTTCTTCACCTTGTTGACCAGAGTAGAACCAGTCAGCGTAGCGTTGATAGCCCAGTCCTTGTTGATGCGTTTGTTGTAGCCAACCATGAACTCGAAACCCTTGTTCTGGATCTCACCGTAGTTGGTGTAGATGTCTGCGTAGCCTGATGAAGGACGGATGTTACGCGTGAGCAGCAGGTCCTTAGAGGTACGTACGAAGTAATCCAAACCGATCACGAGCTGGCTGCCGAAGAAGGCGGCGTCGATACCGATGTTGAACTGCTCGTTGGTCTCCCACTTCAGGTTGGTATCCTTCAGAATCTGGTAGAAACCAGTGCTGACATTAGGTGTACCTGTACCCATACCGATAGGAGCATATGGATTGTAGTAAATATAACGTCCATCAACGTTCAGACCAATAGTTGAACGATCAGCGGTTGCACCAGCATTACCGGTCTGACCCCAACCGAAGCGGAGCTTCAGGTTGTCGATCCATTCTACATCCTTCATGAACGGCTCCTCAGAGATACGCCAACCGGCAGCTACTGATGGGAAGGTACCCCAGCGGTTACCCTGACCGAAGTTAGAAGAACCGTCACGACGTACGGTAGCGGTCAACAGATAGCGGTCCATCAGGCTGTAAGAAGCACGGGCGAAGTATGAGATCATGCGGCTCTCAAGGTTCAGACCACCACCTGCGTTACGCTTGGTGGGCTGGGTGGTAATACCAAGGTCACGGTTGTCCTTAGAGTCGTAGCCGACAGAAGAACCGCTTACCCACTGTCCATACCAGCGAGAAACCTCGTTACCGAGCATCACGGTCACATTGTGGATATCGTTGCTCCAGTTGTAGGTCAAGGTATTCTGGATACGGAGGGTCTGGTTGTCGCTGTTGCTCAGGTCGAAGCAGTAGTTGTTGTTCTCTCTTGGGTTGATGTAAGCATCACCATTGCCCTGAGTCACGTCGATCCATACGCCGTTCACCTGGTTGTAGCGCTTGATACCGCCATAGAAGTTCTCACTTGAGCTGGCGTTATAGTCGTAAGCGATCTGTGTCTTCCACTCCAGACCCTTAACCGGCTTGATGGTCAGGTGTGCAGTAGAGAAAGTACGGTTGCTGCGGTTGCGGCCGTTCAGCTCCATCTGCTTGGCATACATGTTACCAAGGGTTGTTCCCCAGAAACCATCGTTGAAGTTCTTACCACCTGTCACGTCACCGAAGGTTCCGTCAGGATTGACAACGTTAGGAGAAACGTAGGTACCGGCGGGAACGCCTGCATAAGTAACGGTATTGCTGGTAACGAAGTCCATAGAAGGACATGCGAAAGCGTAGTCACGCAGAGAAGACAGGTTACCGAAGTTACCTACAGACACGTTAGAACCGTGGTTGTCGGTGTGAGTCCAAGAAACCTCTGCACCGAAGGCGATATACTTGTTCACCTCAGAGTTAACGTTAGCACGGGCTGTAATACGCTGGAACTCAGTGTTGACAACAACACCCTGGTTGCGCAGGAAACCTACAGAAGCGCTGTACTGTGTCTTCTCGTTACCACCTGAAGCAGAAACATTGTAGTTCTGGCGCCATGCGGCACGGGTCATCTGATCCTGCCAGTCGGTATATTTACGCTTGCCATCGTATGCAGCAGTCCAAACGGGGTTCCACATCATAGGCGCACCTGTAGCGGGATCAATCTCTCCGTCGTTGATACGGGCCTGACGCAGGTTGGCGGCATACTGGTCACCACTACAAACATCCAACTTAGAGCCGAGTGTCTGAATACCGAAGTCGGCTGTAATATTAATATTGGTCTTTCCCTTTGTACCGTGCTTGGTGGTGATCATGATCACACCGTTAGCACCTGCAGAACCGTAGATAGCGGTTGCAGAGGCATCCTTCAACACGTCGATTGACTCGATATCGCTGGGGTTAACGAAGCTGGCATCGGTACCAACCTGTACACCATCGACAACGTAAAGAGGAGCAGCGCTACCGTTAATGGTGGCGACACCACGGATACGAACCTGAGCCTTGGCGTCAGGAGAACCGTCCTGCATGGTGACGATCACACCAGGAGCAGCACCTTGCAGACCCTGAGCGATGTTCACAGGAGCGCGCTTCATCATGTCCTCGGTGTTGACTGATACAACAGAACCAGTAATGTCGCTCTTTTTCATTGTACCATAACCTACGACTACGATGTCGTTCAGCATCTGAGCGTCTTCCTTCAGAACGACTGTAAAGTCACTTTTACCAGCTACTTTTACTTTCTGAGTCACGTAGCCAACATACGAAATTTCGAGAGTAGCGTTAGAGCCAGCCTCGATTGAGAACTTACCGTCGAAGTCGGTAATTGAACCCTGCTGGGTACCTTGTACTTTCACAGTCGCACCGATAACCGGCTCGCCTGCTTCATCATTCACTGTTCCTTTTACAACGTTCTGAGCCAGTGCTCCCATAGGGAACAAACAGAGCAGGAACAGAGTTACTAATGGCTTTTGCAGCGATTTAAGAATTCGATTCATACTTTAATGAGGTTTAAATGTTCATACTTAAGTATTTTTTCTGTAGTTAATTGGTTTTGTAATAAATACAAATTAGGAATTAGACAGAAGCAATAGCTTCCACTTAGCCTTCAAGCCTGCCTGGCAGACCCTAGGCAGGGCGTTAGGATGAGTTTTTTTGGTTCATACGTTTTGGTTCAATTTTAAGTTAATATGCTAAATAGTTGTATAAGTATATTCTGAATCGTCTGCAAAGATAAGCTATTTTTTTTAAAACAACAAAATTTTTTTTGATAAATCTTTCACTTTCTTCACAAAAAAGTGTCATTTTACAAGAAATCAGCAAAAAAACACAAAAAAAGTCCCGTTAAGTGTAATCTTTACAACATTTATTTACTAAAAAACTCTTATATATTATTAATAAGGTGTAACGACTTCTCAAATGCCGTGAGGTCGTTATCGAGTTTCTGCATCGTGATTTTGGCATAGATCTGTGTGGTTGTGATGTTCGTATGACCAAGAATACGACTGACACTTTCGATGGGCACCCCGTTGTTAAGAGCCAGTACCGCAAAACTATGTCGGGCGCAATGCAGGGTGATATGTTTGTGGAATCCACACTCATCCATGATGCGGTGGATGCGCTTGGCCATTGTGCGATATTCCATAGGTGGAAAGATCATCTCCCCTTCTTGATGGTAGCGCCTGATAATTTCCTGAGGGATAGTCAGCAGCTTTACCTGGAAAGGTATTTGGGTTTTATGTCTGCGAGATATGATCCATTTCCCTCCATTGGCAAAGACGATGTCGGTCGTCTTGAGCTCTTTCATGTCAATAAAAGCCAAACCGGTGAAAGCTGCAAATATAAAAATGTCACGCGCGAAACTGAGGGCAGGCTTTTTGAAATCATGCGTCATCAACTGAACAATCTCTTCTTCCGTCAGATATTCTCTTGGCCGGATGTTCTTGGCAATATGAAACTGGGCAAAGGGATTCCACTTCAACAGCCCACGGACATGCGCCCTGGTGACCACCCCTTTGAGCAACTGGCAAGCCAACCAGACGGTACCACCTCGGAGTCCACGGTCTGTACTGAGATAGACACTGAAGTCGTTGATGAACTGAGGCATAAGCTGCGCCAGCTGGATGTCATGGATATGCATCCAGTCTTCGAGGAAGGCAGCCACATACTTTCGACCCTGTAGCATAGCCCGGAGCGACCGTTCACTCCGATCCTTGCCCACGCGATGCCGGAACCGATCCAGATCCTGATCATAGGCCTCAAGCAATGTTATCGTCTTGGCTTTGCTCATTTAGGATGCAAAACTAACAAAGAATATTTATATTTCAAACGATTTTGAGAAAATAATTATAGGCAAAGACATTTTTGTATTGTAAGCTTTAAAAGTAAAACGTTAACAACTGTATTCTTAATTGAAGGGAACATAAGTTACCGATGCTTTTCGGGTTATAAGAGCAATACATTTTACATTTTGGAACCTGATTCACAAAGTCCAAAATAGGGGGTGGCATAGTTAATACTTAAGTATGAACAATTAAACCTCATTAAAGTATGAATCGAATTCTTAAATCGCTGCAAAAGCCATTAGTAACTCTGTTCCTGCTCTGTTTGTTCCCTATGGGAGCACTGGCTCAGAACGTTGTAAAGGGAACAGTGAATGATGAAGCAGGCGAACCGGTTATCGGTGCGACTGTGAAAGTAAGTGGAACCCAGCAGGGTTCTATTACCGACTTCGACGGTAAGTTCTCTGTCCAGGCTGCATCTAACGCCACTCTCGAGATTTCTTATGTCGGTTACCTTACACAGAAAGTAAAGGTAGCTGGTAAAAGTGACATTACAGTCGTTCTGAAGGAAGACGCTCAGATGCTGAACGACGTTGTGGTTATCGGTTATGGTACCATGAAGAAGAGTGATATTTCTGGATCTGTTGCTACTATCAACAAGGAGCAGATGGAGCGCAAAGTTCCTGTGAACGTCGCTCAGGCCCTGCAGGGTGCTGCCGCTGGTGTGATGGTAACCAATCAGGACGGTGCGCCTGGTACGAAATCAGCCATCCGTATCCGTGGTATCGGTACCATCAATGGTGATGCTAACCCTCTGTATGTAGTTGACGGTGTACAGGTCGGTACTGATGCCGACTTCGTGAACCCGTCCGACATCGAGAGCATCGAGGTGTTGAAGGATGCTTCTGCAACTGCCATCTACGGTTCTGCAGGTGCCAACGGTGTGATCATGATCACCACCAAGCACGGTCAGAAGGGTAAGATGAACGTCAACATCACTGCCGATATCGGTATCCAGACCCTGCCTTATAAGATTAAGACCCTTCAGGGTGATGCCTATGCCCGCAGTATCCGCGAGTCGTATGCTAACGATGGTACTTTCATCAGCAACCAGATTTATAATGAAGCATACGACGGCAAGCGCAACTATATTGACTGGCAGGACCAGATGTATCGCACAGGTCTGAAACAGCAGTATGGTATCTCTGCCAGCGGTGGTAATGAGAAGACCCAGTACAACTTCTCTCTGGGCTATCTTGACAACAAGGGTATCATCGTGAACACCAAGTACAACCGTCTGACCGCACGCGCTGGTGTTAAGTCAAAGGTCAACGACTACGTTGAGTTCGGTGGTGACATCAACTATACCTATTCTACTATTCTAGGTAACAACATCGGTCTTGGCAACAATGGTAACCTGTCTTCACAGCGTGATATCGCCCAGATGGCTTCTACCCTTGACTACATCGATGACACAACAGGTGAGCAGGTAAAGGTGAATGTTGTGAACCCTGACGGCACCTTTGGTGGTAGTAAGGCTCCTACACCTGACGGTTGGGAAGGTATGACCGCAGGCGCACAGAACCCCTACGCTACACAGATGGAAATCGGCCGTGAGACTCGCAACTCACGCGTTTCTGTGAATCCCTACATCGACATCACATTCCTCAACCTGAAGGAGCACAAGCTGAACCTTCACTCAATCGCTTCTTGGACTCAGACCAACTCTGATAACGACGAGTTCTCAGGAATGTACAAGCGTTACAACATGATTGGTGGTAAGATGACACAGGTTAACTACGAAGGTCGTGACAAGGAGTACTACAACTTCGGTCTTGGTCAGAGTAAGGGTCTCTCTAAGAGCATCGAGACTTACCTAACCTACAATTGGAATACTGACTTCCACAACCTGACAGCCATGGTCGGTAACTCTGTCAGCCAGTATGAGGGCTCATGGGTAAGCGGTAGTGGTCACACCTTCCTGTCTCCCGACAACCGTCAGATCTCTCTGGCTGAGACAATCAACCCCAGCAGTGGTGGTTTCAATGCTGAGGTAAAGACCATTTCTTACTATGCTCGTCTGGTTTACAGCCTCTTTGACCGTTATATCATCACAGGTACCGTACGTCGTGACGGTTCTTCAAACTTCTCTTCAAGCAACCGTTGGGGTACCTTCCCATCAGTAGCCGGTGCATGGCGTATCTCTGAGGAAAAGTTCATGAAGGATGTGAAGTGGATCGACAACCTGAAGCTCCGTGTGGGTTGGGGTCAGACTGGTAACGCCGGTGGTATCGCTGGTCGTTCTACTTACGCACTGACTGCAGCCAATACCAAGCACCAGTTCTATGATTTCGGTATGGGTGGTGGTTCTACCGGTTCATTCCACCGTGTACAGGGTCTGTATGCACCACTGGTTGATACCAATCTGAAGTGGGAGACCAACGAGCAGTTGAACTTCGGTTTGGACCTCGGTTTCCTCAACAACGAGCTGACCATCACTTTGGACTACTTCACCCGTAAGACCAAGGACCTGCTGTTAGAGCGTCAGATCCGTCCGTCAGCTGGTAATACCTCTATCTACACCAACTTCGGTCAGATCAACAACTACGGTTTCGAGTTCTCTGTTAACTATAACAAGCAGCTGAACAAGGACTGGACTATCAATATTGCCCTCAACGGTTCTACACTGAAGAACGAGATCAAGAAGATGGGTGTTGACTATACCTCTACCGCCAGCGGTGGTAACAGCACCTATTCAGCTGATGCTATCGACGGTTCAAACGTTCAGGCTGTGAATGGTACAGGTTTCTACTGGAACAACCACTCTATCTGCCGTGAGGGTGAGGCTGTAGGTTCTTACTATGGTTGGAAAGTTGTCGGTGTGATTAAAGACGAGGCTATGCTGGCTCAGGCCAAGGCTCAGGGTCAGGATGCCCAGATGGGTGACTTCCTCTTTGAGGATGTTGACGGAAACAAGGTAATTGATGACGGTGACCGCCAGATTCTCGGCAACGGCCTGCCTTCATTCAACTATGGTCTGAATGTCAGCGCTACCTATAAGAACTGGGACTTCAGCATCTATACCTACGGTGTCTTCGGTATGAAGATCCTCTCTTACTCTAAGATGCGTCTCAGTAACATCTACCGCTCTGATGACTCTTGGACACCAGCCCTGTTGGAAGAGAGCTATAACAATATGTGGAGCCCGACTAACACTGGTGCTTCTCTGGCTCGTCTGTCAACACTTGACAATAACCACAATAGCCGCGTCAGCGACGCATGGATTGAGAACGGTGACTTCTTCAAGATCAGCAACCTCCAGATTGGTTACACGCTGCCGCGTGACCTCGTCAAGAAGGTGCTGCTGCAGAATGCCCGCGTTTACTTCGCCATTCAGAACCTCGCCACCATCTCTGGATACACCAAATACGGCGATCCTGAAGTTGGTCAGGGTAGCGTGATCTACAGTGGTCTTGATACCGGTCGTTATGCTACACCTCGTACCTTCCAGTTTGGTGTGAATGTAACATTCTAAACTTAGTAGTTAAGTAGTTAAGAAGTTAAGATTAAAATAAAGATTAAAATATGAAGACAAGATATTCTATTTTCGGAGCTGCGCTTTGCGGTATGATGGGCTTGGGCCTGACATCCTGCAACAATGATAAGTTCCTGGACGTAACACAGTATGACATTGTATCCATTGAAGCAGAGTTCAATAATGATGCGAATGCTCGTCTCGGCTTGAACGGTATCTACGCCTACAACAACATCAGCCAGCAGGATGACAGCTGGGGCTACAAACCCAATCTGTTTACCGGCAGCCACCCGACCATGGATACCCAGTGTACGGGTTGGGACACGAAGTTCCTCGACCAGACCTGGGACGCCAACGTCGGTGAGCTCGGTCAAGGCTGGGCACACTGCTATACTGCCATCAGCCGTGCCAACCTCTATTTGGCTGGTCTGGAGGAAGCAACGGATGTTAGTGCTGCTGCTAAGAAGTATTGCGAAGGTGAGGCTCGTGCCCTCCGTGGCTATTTTTACTCATGGTTGGCTACCACCTTCGGACGTGTACCCATGCTGAACACCGGTGAGGACTTCAATAACACCCCCAACAAGGCTGCTGCTGAGACCTACGAGGAGATGTGGGACTTTATCATTGAGGACTTCCAGAAGGCTTCTGAGCTCCTGGATTGGACACCGTACAATAATGAATATGGCCGTTGTACCAAGGGTATGGCAAAGGCTTACCTGGCTGATGCCTATATGTGGAAGGCTTACCGTTGCCCCGATAAGGCTGCTGACTGCTATGCCAAGGCTAAGGCTGAGCTGAAGAGCATCATCGACAGCGGTACCTATGAGCTTTCTACCAACTTCGCAACCAACTGGGATCCAGCCGGTTTCTGGAACAAGGAGTGTGTCTGGGCGATGTGCTCAGACGAGGGTAATGAATGGAGCAGTTGGGGTGGCGACCGTACCATTACTTGGGGTGCTAATCCTAACATGTTCAAGTGGTTCACCGCTTGTCCTGAGAACGGTGGATGGGGTTCGCAGTTCCTCTCTTGGGAATGGTATGACTGCTATGAGCCCGGTGATACCCGCCGTGACGCTTCTTGCGCAACTGGACACGTTCCTGCTGATCAGATGGCCAAGTATGGTATTGAACCGTCAAAAGTCGTTTATGGATTCCATCCTTATCTGAAGGACTCTGTCGGCATGAAATATGACGTTAAGCCAGATAACGTGAATTATGGTAGGGTTTTACATGCTTACAAAAATGATGAGGGTATAGTGGTTGGTACAAAGACAGAACAGTTCCATTTCCTTGGTAATGGTGAGTATGCTCCTGCTATCTGGACCACTAAGATCTGGCGTAATGCATACGCTGACGGAAACTCTTGGGGTACACAGATGTGGTCACCGACCATCATCTACGGCAAGCGTTATGCCAACGTGCTGCTCGACTATGCAGAGTGCTGCTTCCGCACTGGTCAGGATGAAGAGGGCTGGAAACAGCTGGATATCCTCCGCAATCGCGCCTGGGGTAACCTGACTGTCGGTCAGGACTACAGCAAGTATTATGCTCACTTCAACAATGTCTATAATGCTAATCCTTGGCAGGGTAATGAAGAACACCCACACGCTAAGCCACACATGGACACCTATCCTGTTGGTGTGCTGACCGCCACTGTTACTGTTCCTTCTGCTAAGGAGTACTACACACTGCTGCAGGCTACACCAAACCGTGTAGGTTACACTCATACCTCTGAGGCTTGGAAGGTGGCTGTGAACGAGGAGCGTCGTAAGGAGTGTAACTCTGAATGGAGCCTCTGCCCGGATATGATCAAGTCAGGTTATATGAAGGATCACATCGACTACAACTATCCGAAGGATGACGGTGGTTCTGATTATGCCAACTATCCTTGGTCAAAGCGTACCTTCGATTTCCAGGAAAGCAAGATGGATATGCCTATCCCAGCTGATGAGATCATGAAGAATACCCTGATTAAGCAGAATCCAGGATATTAATACAGTAAAGTATAAAACGTGTAAATCCCCTGCCATTTTGTGGTGGCAGGGGATTATTATGACACATTTTATTTCCATGAGTTGGAGGTGCCGAGTCGTGAGACCCGGCACCTTTTTTCGCTCAAATAAAATAGTATCGGCTCAATAGTTGTGTGATTTATGCATTTTTAAGTAAGAAATGAGCCGATAATTGGAGAAAAATCGCTAAATTTGCACCGATTCTAAGATCTGAGTGATGGATATATCAAGTATCACCAGTAATGCTATATTGATAGCCAATGGCTACTGCCCGTTGAGTTTCCGTTCTGTAGATTCTATTGACTATAAGAAGGCAATGCTTATCTTCTACGAGCAAAATAGCCTGTATGCCTTCAAACAGATATTCATAGACCAGTTTGAGTTTGCGGTAAAAGAGTATTTTTAGCAAATCCTTTATCTCTCCTTCACCCAATACACCATACCATAGGACTTGCGGTCGCTGAGGAATTTGTATTCGGGACGGTTGAGGAAGTTACCTATCTTTATATAGGCACCCTCGTCTTCGGCATAAGCCCCCTTGAACGCTTTCTTCAGTCGGGCAGAGATGTCCTTCAACGTCATCCACTGACCGCCCTCTGGGTTGGTCTCCGGTGTGCCAGCTGGTTTCTCGAAGAGCGACAGCAGCTGTTCGCCGAGCTGACTCAGTTTCTGATAGCGCAGGTTATGCTCCATCAGGGCATGTTCCTCCTCACGGGTGAGATGGTAACGCTGCCGTTGACGCGACACCTCATACTCCAACTGGGCATAGAGCTGCGGATAGTCGATGGGGGTCTCGTAGTCAATATCGCCCTCCACGCTGACACAGATAAACCTTCGGCTGCCACTGGGATCCGTCAGAGGTGTGCTCTCGTTGGTGGTGCCGATGAATGAGGCATAGCGGCGATGACTGGAAAAAGCCTTGCCATAGGGTGGGCGATACTTCAGGTCGGAGGTTGAGACGAGATACTTCAGCACGATCTGCTGCCGCTGGGTGATCTTATCAAACTCATCGAGGTTGATGAGCGCAAACGAGGTCAGTCCCAGGTTCAGGTCGTGCTCATTCTTGAAGTTGATGCGGTCGTTGTAATACTCACGCTGGTCTCTGGGTAGCAGGAGACGGCAGAACGAAGTCTTACCACAGCCCTGGCGCCCAATGAGAATAGGTACGAGAGCATTACCTGTGAGCTGTCCCTTACCTCGCCACATCGCCACCATCGAGCGCATCCAGATATGGAAGAGATGGGGCCACTCCTCATAATCGGTCTTGATGCGACGTGCCAAGGGCTCCACACGATCCTTGCCATCCCATTTGGGCAGATGGTCCAAAAAGTCCGTCATCGGCTCGTAGAGTTCAATGTCATCGGAGTTCACGTAGCGGTTGATATCCTTGTCCCAGCATTTCACACCCTGCGACAGTGCCCGCATCGTGATCGAGTTGCGCGCTTCCTCTGTCAAGTCCTGATAGCTGAAGCCGTAGCCTGTCCGCATACGGTATTCCGCCACGCCTCGCATCACGTTCTTGCGCAGTTCGTAGTTAGCGTTGAGAAACATATCCACCTTCATCATCAGCAGTGTCTCGGCAGGGATGTTCTTCAAGGGCCTGGTGATGCTCTTGCGCTGACGGTATTTCCGCTCATGCTCCTCACGATAGGCGTTCTCAAACACCTTCTTCACCAGATTGCGATCTTTGCCGAGTGAATGACTGAACATCGCCAGGCGCTGAGCCACTGCCATCGCGAGTCCCGACTCCTGACAATAGCCTGCCAGTCGCGTGAGAATCAGATGGGTACGCCCTTCCTCCTCAGTGATGCCTACCGTGTCGTCGTATGCCTTCGAGAGGCAATACTCATATATCAGATTCATGGCGTGGACATTTTCGACGCCTGGCATCAGCTTTTCCTGTTTCTCAGCATAGAGTGTCACGGGCTGCACAGCCTTTGCTACCTCGGAATCGTCAGTATAGAACGGCTGAGCCGAGGGGTTATAATAGAGGTTGGGATCAAAGCTCAGATAACAGTCCCTGTCGAGTGTCGGCTCCAGCTTCTCGATGGTCACGCCGAGCTGCATGTTATAGGCTACACGCGCCTTCTCATAGAGGTTCGTATGGAAGCGGGGGATATCTTCATCGCTCTGAGGCAGCCCACCATTAAACAGCTCACCACGGCAGACCATCTTAACGCTCCGTCCGCTGGCACCCACGAATGCCAATAGGGTATAGGGAATCTGACTGGCTCCTTTCCTGACAGCCTCCGCCTCTTCGAAACCTGCCAGGTTGTTCACCTCCAACAGCACCAGACCGTTGTAGGCCCGTATGATGCGCTGTTTGTTGCGGTTCTCCATCTGTGAGGTGAAACAGACCTTTGGAAGGTCTTTCGTATAGAGGTCGATCAGACCGTCCATGGCATCGTACTTCTGTCGCACCTCTACCAACGGATAGACGTGCCGCAGTTGTTCACAGAGCTCCTCGTAGGTCTGCCCTTGAATGGCCTGAACTATCTCAGACAAGTCCAACTGCCTGAGTGTTATGTTGTTGCGATAGTTTTTAATGATGGTAACTTTGGTCATGTTATAGTGATTTTTTAATTTCGCCTACAAAGATACAACGATTATTTGTGATAGCCAAATCTTTTGTAATTTTTCTCATTCGGAATCTTCGATTTCTCTATACATTCCTACATTTTCTTTGTAACCGATTGATAACAAGGTGTTTAAAGGATGTATAGTGCCTACATTTTAACAATCGTCTATACATTCAGAGGGGGTGGAAGGCATGTTTTCGGCTGATTCAGCAGTCATCTACGACATAAAGATGACATTGTTTCATAGGTGTATTAACATTGGAAACAACTTGTTTCCCTCAAAGAAACAAAGTGTTTCATGGCAGGAAACAAATTGTTTCCTTTTAGGATACTGTCGTGAAACAAGTTGATAAACAGCAAGTTAAGCTACATTTTTCTTCGGAAGAACCTTGATTTTTCTTCAATCATGTATAGCTGAATGTTTTTGTGTAGTCTCTATACATTCATTAAATGATTAAGAACCAATACGTTACAAAGAAAATGTAGGAATGTATAGTGTTTTTCAATTTTTCTTGTCGGAAAATTTGTTTATGTCCAACAAAAATAGTAACTTTGCTGCCGATATGAAACAGAAAGACCAAAAACCAATGACCCGTGAACAGATCTTCGCAGAGAAGGCCAAGACCTATGGCATCTGCTATAGTACGATCTGTCCTCTTCGTGAGCACTGCCTCCACAGCCTGCTCACCAGTTATAAGCCGCAAGACAGGCTCTATATCGATTGTGTCAACCTGAACAATCCAAAGATGCAGCGTGAGGGCTGTCCCCTGTTTGCCAAGGATGAACCAGTCCGCATGCCCAACGGTCTCCATACCATCTATTATAATATGCCAGGTCGCATAGAGCGTTCCATCAAGAACCACCTCATCCATGCCTATTCACGCAAGCGTTACTACGAGTACCACAACGGCACGCGTCCCCTCACGCCCGATGAGGAGCGTTACGTCCGTGAGGTCATCAAGAGCTATGGCTGGACCGAGGAACCCCAGTTCGCCGGCTACGTCGAAGATTATCTGTGGTAGGAATTTATAGCACTTCTATTCGTTTGCTCAATAATAGATGATAGTCGGCCTTCATCTCATCAGGCAGGAATGATTCGTCGATGAGAGTTTTCCACTTAGGCAGGAAGGATTTCATTCGTTCTATCATTTTGTTTGCCACTGTAGCGGGAATGCCACTATGAGTGAAGGCAGTCATGAAGGTATTACGGTCGAAACCGCTTTTCTCGCCCCCTACAGAAAAGGTCATTGCCATCTCTTCAGTATCGTGAGGATCGGCCAACAGTACAGCCAGTAAATCATAGGCAGGAGACAGAACATATTCTCCGTTCCCGTTATCTATCAGCGAGAAGTTCTTGCAGTGCATATCGGAGTTCCCGGTAATCCATGAAAACAAGACCACCTCCCAAAATCGCTGAACATCAAGCATGGGAGCTGATGAGTATCTCTTGATCGATTCTGCCAACTGCAAGTAGGTACCATAGTATTTATGCTCGGTAAGTCGGTTGGTAAGTTGGCACATGTCAAGCATGGATATCTTCTCTCCATGTCGTCCCCGATCCATTCTGAGAGTAAGATACCCCAGTTCACCATCAGCAAGCCGGACGAGTGTATGCCGAGCTGTACGGATATGAGCCGTTTCGGCCATCTTCATCGTTAAGTCTTCTAACTCTGGCAGGCATGGGTACTTGCCGCTTTGCGGTTTGAAGATATACTTACCCCAAAGGCCTACGATGGTAAATTTAGAGGGCTCATTTTTTCCACCACGAGCCACATCGAGCGACATCTTAGCCTGCACGCCTGTTATGGATGCACTGGTGCGGATAACTTGACGGGCAAGCTCCGACATATTATCACGCGTATAAGGAAGAATAGGAGCCGTTTCGCTACCAAAGAACTTGCGTGCACAACTTGGGTGAAAATCCACCTGACCTTCATCCAACTCTTTATAACAATACAAACATTTACTCATGGTCCAATGGTTTTACGCTGATGTTTCCGATACAATCCTTGCAGCATGCCATCAAGAGCGACATTCTGTCGCGTGGATCGATCTTCCATGACGCTGATGCTATATTCAGGAGCCACCCCTCTGGAATGAGTCCGTCAAATACAGGGAACATCATTTCTTTATCGTACTGTTGGACGGTCAATGGCATCGTAGGACTTACAGGAATGGCATTTGGCTGAGCAACATACGCCTCGTCATAGGCAAAATGGAATCCCTCTTCATCTTCAGTAAGGACACCACAGTATAAATCATTAACGTAGATCCCGGCCCGCTTCATACGCTATCATTTTTTACGGGTGCAAGACAATCGCCAAACAAGGCCAATACGTCATTTACCTTATCCATTCTCAATGTCTGCTTGCCTTGTTCAAGCTCTCTGACAAACCTGAGTCCAACACCAGCTCTCTCAGCCAATTCAACCTGGGAGAGCCCATTTTTCTTTCGCTTTTGCTTAATATATTCAGATAAAGTCATCGCAATTATACCTTAACGGGTACAAATATAGACAAATTTTCTCAAAAATATACCATATCAGGTATAAAATTAATATTATTTATGACTATTATACCCGATATGGTATATTTCATTGGCGCATGGTGAAGGGTTTGCGGTAGAATGTTATAAGTAAAAAAGGTGCCGGGTCTCACGACTCGGCACCTCCAACTAACAAAACTAAAACGTGCCATTGAAAAATCCCCTGCCATCACAAAATGGCAGGGGATTTACACGTTTTATACTTTAGTTACTACCAGCGTAAGCAGGATTCTGCTTCAGCAGGCTGTTCTTCAGCAACTCAACAGCTGGGATAGGCATATCCATCTTGTTGATGTCGAAGGTGAAGGTACGCTTGGTCCAAGGATAGTGTGCATAGTCATTACCACCATCGTCCTTCGGATAGTTGTAGTTGATGTGATCCTCGATATAACCAGACTTGATCATATCCGGGCAGAGACACCACTCAGAGTTGAACTCCTTACGACGCTCCTCGTTCACAGCTACCTTCCAAGCCTCAGAGGTGTGCGTGTAACCTACACGGTTAGGTGTAGCCTGAAGAGCTGTGTAGTACTCCTTGGCAGAAGGAACGGTAACAGGAGCCTTCAGCACACCAACAGGATACTCGGTCATGGTGATAGACTTGCCATTGCCAGAATATACGGTGTTGAAGTGAGCAAAGTACTTGCTGTAGTCCTGACCGATGGTCAAGTTACCCCAAGCGCGGTTACGGAGGATATCAAGTTGTTTCCAGCCTTCCTCATCCTGACCGGTACGGAAGCAGCACTCAGCATAGTCGAGCAGCACGTTGGCATAACGCTTTCCGTAGAGAATGGTCGGAGACCACATCTGTGTACCCCAAGAGTTACCGTCAGCATATGCATTACGCCAGATCTTAGTGGTCCAGATAGCAGGTGCAAACTCACCATTGGTGAAGTGGAACTGCATGGTCTTGGTACCTGACTCTACACCCTCAGGATTGATGAAAGGCTTAACCACCTGACCAGCGTCATTCTTCACACCGAGAGAATCCTTCAGATAAGGGTTGTATCCCCAAACGACATTAGACTTCTCGATACCCCATTCTTCCATCTGATCAGCTGGAACAGCACCTGTAGCGCAAGAAGCGTCACGACGGGTGTCACCGGGCTCATAGCTGTCATACCACTCCCAAGAGAGGTACTCAGCACCCCAACCGCCGTTCTCAGGACATGCGCAGAACCACTTCAGCATGTTTGGATTAGCGAAGGTGATGGTACGATCGCCACCCCAGCTGCTCCATTCGCTACCTTCATCAGAGCACAAAGCCCAGATACACTCCTTGTTCCAGAATCCTGCGGGATCCCAGTTGGTTGCGAAGTTGGTAGAGAGCTCATAAGTACCGCTGTCGATGATGCTCTTCAGCTCAGCCTTAGCCTTGGCGTAGCAGTCAGCAGCCTTGTCTGGGCAACGGTAAGCCTTCCACATGTAGGCGTCAGCTAGGTAAGCTTTTGCCATACCCTTGGTGCAACGGCCATACTCATTGTTGTATGGTGTCCACTCCAGGAGCTCGGAAGCCTTCTGGAAGTCCTCAATGATGAAGTCCCACATCTCCTCGTAGGTCTCGGCAGCAGCCTTCTCAGGGGTGTTATTGAAGTCCTCACCGGTAGCCAGCATAGGTACACGTCCGAAGGTGGTAGCCAACCAGGTGTAGAAATAGCCGCGGAGAGCGCGAGCCTCACCTTCACACAACTTCTTGGCATCAGCGCTGACACCCTCAGCCGTCTCCAGACCTGCCAGATAAAGGTTGGCGCGGCTGATGGCTGCATAGGCGTGAGCCCAACCCTGACCGAGCTCGCCCACGTTGGCGTCCCAGGTCTGGTCGAGGAACTTCACGTCCCAACCCGTACACTGGGTATCCATCGTCGGGTGAGAGCCGGTAAACAGATTCGGCTTGAAGCCCCAGCAGTCATCCTCTTTACTAACATTATTGTAAACATAGATACCGTTCAGACCGAGACGGGCGTTGGCGTCACCCTCAAACTGAGCATCAATGCTCACAATGTTATACTGCGGTACGTCCAGGAATTTGTCGTTGTTACATGAAGACAGTGCAACGACTCCAAGACCTGCCAATGCTAAATATTTAATTGATTTTTTCATAATGTATTTCTTTTGATGTAATTAGAATGTGACATTAAGACCAAACTGGAATGTGCGAGGTGTAGCGTAACGACCAGTGTCAAGACCGGTGTAGATCACGCTACCCTGACCAACCTCAGGATCGCCGTACTTGTTGTAACCAGCGATGGTGAAGAGATTCTGCACTGCGAAGTAAACACGAGCAGCATTGATGCCGATGGTGTGGAGCAGAGGCTTCGGGATGTTGTAACCAACCTGGATGTTGCTAACCCTGAAGAAGTCGCCGTTCTCAATCCAAGCATCGCTGATACGGGCGTTCTTGTTGTTGTCAAGACGGGTCAGGCGAGCCAGTGAACCGCCAGGATTGGTGGGGCTCCACATGTTGTTGTAGCTCTCCTCCAGCAGGGCTGGTGTCCAAGAGTCGTCAGAAGGATTCATAATGCTCATACGCATCTTAGAGTAAGAGAGGATCTTCATGCCGAATACACCATTAGAATAGATGCTGAAGTCCCAGTTCTTATAGGTAGCACTGATATTCAGACCGAAGTTGAATGAAGGCAGACCATTGCCGAGGATGACACGGTCCTGCTCGTCCAATACACCATTGCCGTCAACATCCTCAAAGAGGTAGTCACCCATTGCAGCATCCTGCCCCTGAGCTTTTGCCTTAGCCAGCATAGTCTCGTCGGTGATGACACCTGCCACGCGCCAGCCGTAGTAAGAACCTACAGCCTCGCCCTCACGGCAGAGAGAGTGGTCGTTCCACAGGAAACCAGTACCATTGACAGCACCGACGTTTGAACCGTCCATGGAGTCTTCTGCAGAATAAGTGCCGTTGCTACCGCCACAGGTTGAAGGATAGTCAACACCCATCTTCTTGATCTCGTTCTTCAAGGTAGAACCGTTGAATGCTACGTTGATACCCCAGTCCTTGTTCAGACGCTTGTTATAGTTAACAGAGAACTCGAAACCATAGTTGTTGATCTGACCGAAGTTGGTGTAGATAGAGGTGTTACCAGCAGACGGACGGATCTGACGGTCGATCAGCAGGTCCTTGGTCTTACGTGTGAAGTAGTCCAAAGTGATGGTCAGGTCGTTGTTGAGGAAGCCGAGGTCCAAACCGAAGTTCAGCTGCTCGTTGGTCTCCCACTTCAGGTTGGTATCCACCAGAGGTGCATAGAAGCCCTGTACACGGTGGAATGAACCGTTAGGACCACCACCCATACCGAAGTCATAGAACTGGTGCTTGGTGTTCTCAGAAGACAGGGCGTATGTAGAACGGCCTGCGATACCACCGGCGTTACCGGTCTGACCCCAACCTACACGGAGCTTCAGGTTGTCGATCCACTTCACATCCTTCATGAACTTTTCCTCAGAGATACGCCATGCACCGGCTACTGATGGGAAGGTACCCCAACGGTTGCTTGAAGAGAAGTTTGAAGAACCGTCACGACGTACGGTACCAGTGATGATATAACGATCGAAGAGGCTGTAAACCAGACGAGCATAGTAAGAAATGGTACGAGTCTTAGCGTTGAAACCACCATTACTTGGGTTGATCGTCTCAGCCAGAGAGATCTGACGGTTGTCCTTTGACAGGAATGTGTGACCGCTACCGCTTACCCATGAACCCTCATAGTCGCTGACAGAGTTACCGATCATGGCTGTCAGGTTGTGGAAGTCTGTGTTCCAGTTATAGGTCAGGTAAGTCTCAATGCTCTTAGAGAGACCCTTGCTCTGACCAAGACCGAAGTTGTAGTACTCCTTGTCACGGCCCTCGTAGTTGACCTTTGTCCACTGGCCACCAACCATATTGTAGCGCTCGTACATACCAGAGAACTCATCGTTGTCTGAATTGGTCTGAGTCCAAGAAGCAATAGAGTGGATATTCAGCTTATGCTCCTTCAGCTTGAGGAATGTGATGTCGATGTAGGGGTTTACAGAAACGCGTGAGTTACGAGTCTCACGGCCGATTTCCATCTGTGTGGCGTATGGGTTCTGTGCACCGGCGGTCATTCCTTCCCAACCATCAGGTGTCGGAGCCTTACTTGCACCATAGGTGCCGTCAGGATTCACCACATTTACCTTTACATGCTCACCAGTTATGTCATCAATGTAGTCGAGAGACGGAGCCATCTGGGCGATATCACGCTGAGAAGACAGGTTCTGGTTGTTACCCAGACCGATGTTGTTACCCTGAATAGTAGAATAGGTATAGTTGATGTCACCACCGAACTCGATGTAGTTGTTCACCTGAGTCTTAACGCTGGCGCGTGAAGTCAGACGGTTGTACTTGGTGTTGACAATGATACCCTTGTTGTCGAGGTAACCGATAGAGAAGTTATACTGGGTCTTATCGTTACCACCGCTGGCTGAGATACCATACTGCTGCTTCAGACCGGTACGATACATCTGATCCTGCCAGTCGATATAGTTGCGCTTGCCGTCGTATGCCTCATTCCAGATCTGGTTGTTCAGAGTCTGTTCATCGTTGGCCTTTGACTCGCGGATTGAGCGAGCATAAGCATCACCCTTCAAGGTCTTCAGCTTGTAAGGAAGGGTCTGGATACCGATATCGGCGGTGATGTTGATGTTCATCTTACCCTTCTGACCGTGCTTGGTGGTGATCATGATCACACCGTTAGCACCTGCAGAACCGTAGATGGCAGTTGCAGAAGCATCCTTCAACACCTCAATGCTCTCGATGTCGGCTGGGTTCACGAAGTCAGCATTGGTACCAACCTGCACACCGTCAACTACATAGAGAGGATTAGCGTCACCATTGATAGTTCCGACACCACGGATACGGATGGCTGATCTTGTGCCAGGCGCACCGTCCTGATTGGTAACCATCACACCGGCAGCAGCACCCTGCAGGGCCTGAGCGATGTTAACAGGTACCTTGCGCTCCATCTGCTCCTTGTTGATTGTTGCAACAGATCCGGAGATATCGCTCTTCTTCATGGTACCGTAACCTACGACCACGATGTCGTTCAGAGTGGTGTTGTCTTCCTTCAGGACAACGGTAAGGTTACTTTGACCGGCAACTCTTACATCCTGAGTAACGTAGCCCACATAAGAAATAGTCAGTGTGGCATTGGAGGCAGCCTGAACAGAGAACTTACCGTCAAAATCGGTAATAGAACCTGCATTGGTACCTTTTACTTTCACAGTCGCACCGATGATCG
>CAMJGE010000011.1 GCA_946405145.1 uncultured Prevotella sp. | reverse complement strand
TACTCGGGATTCGCATCCCTACTGCGTTAAACACTACTTAGGGCAGGTGTTTCCTGCTTGCAGTCATCATCACTGATTGACGATGCAAAGGTACAAAAAAATAAGGCCGATTCCAAGAGAATCAGCCTTATCGAGTTAGCCAAAATGCTATTGACGAATCAACCTTTATGTAAACTCAAAGAAGGTCGTTAAACCTGTGAGGTCAAAGATCTCGCGGAGGTCATCGGAAAGGCCCTTGAGGATCACACGACAGCCGTTAGGCTTGGTCTGTTTCAGGATATCGACCAGAATGGTCAGACCGCTCGATGCTATGAAGTCCAGTTTGGTGCAGTCGATGATGATATCCTGATCCTTGCAGTCGAAGAGTGGCTTGCATGCTTCAGCGGTTTCAGCAGCGGCAACGGTATCGAGCCGCCCCTCAAAAAACACCAGCATATTACCGTCTTGTTCTTGAATGATTGTATTCATTTTGATGATGATTTATTGTTTATTCTCTAAATTGTCTAATCGCTTTATCATGGTCAACGCATTACAGTCATCAATGCGCTCATAACTGACGCTATCCATGAGTTTACGCATCAGGAAGATGCCCAACCCACCCCTTCGACGCTGCTCCAACGGCAGCGTGACATCGGCTTCAGGCACGGCTGTGGGGTCGAAAGGCGCACCGCTGTCGTAGATGTTAACCAGCAACAGAAGGTCGTTCGCGCTCATATCAATCCTGACTTCTCCTTTCACGTCGGGCGGATAGGCATACAGCATCACGTTAGTCACGGCCTCCTCTATTGCAAGAAGCATCTTCTTGGTGAGATTCTCGCTGAATCCCAGTACCTCACAGGTTTCATTCACGAAGGCTGCCAGTCGCCTCAACTGCATGGTGTCGTTAGGCAGCACAAGAGTCTTGTTGTATGTCACGTGATGTTCCGGTTTGATATACTGGATGGCCATCATGGTCAGGTCGTCACTCTGCTCTGCCTCACCCACGAACTGGTGGACGGCATCCAACATCCTGTCGATCAGTTGACGGGGCTCCAGTTGATCGGCCTCACGGGCTTCCTTCGCCACATCGAGCACACGGTTCATCTTGAACTGCTGATGTTGCGCATTCTCGGCTTCGGTCAGTCCGTCGGTATAGAGGAAGATCGTGGTGTTTGCGAAGATGTAGGTATCTTGCAGGATGTACTTCCATTGGGCAAAAAGGCCTACTGGCACATTCGGTTTGCAGGGCAACTTGCCAACACCTGCACCAACCAGCAACGGGACATCGTGACCGGCATTGCAGTAGTGCAGATGACCTGTCTTCAGATCAAGCACGCCCACGAAAAGGGTGACGAACATGTTCGTTTCATTGCTCTCAACAATGGCATTGTTCAGGTTCTCCACAATGATATTGGGCACGGACTCATGAGCAGATACCGTACGGAATACCGCCCTGGTAACCGTCATGAGGAGCGAGGCAGGCACACCCTTACCGCTCACGTCACCGATGCAGAAGAAGAGTTTGTCGTCGCGGAAGAAGAAATCAAACAGGTCGCCGCCCACCGCTTTGGCAGGTGTCAGCGAGGCATAGATCTGCACATCGTCACGGTCGTCTTTAGTGGGGAACACCTTGGGCAGCATACCCATCTGTATGCTGTTGGCAATGCGGAGGTCCCTCTCGATGGCGGCATTCTGGGCGGTCGTCCTCTTCAGTTCCTCGATATACTTCACGAGCGAGTTCTGCATATTACCAAACGAGTGACTCAACTGTCCTATCTCATCCGTACGGTCGAGATCAGGCAGCGTCGTTTCAAACTGTCCAGAGGCGATAGTCTTCGTCTCCTGCGCCAGACGGCGCAGGGGGTGGAGTTCGCGGGTGATGATGCGAATAAAGAAATAGAACATCAGCAACAGACTGACACAGACAATCACAATGATGGTGCGGTAGAGACGCGCCACATTGCTGAAGATGTCGCTCTCGGGGCAGACGATGGCCATCGAGCAGCCAGTATGGCCGAGGGGCTTATAGAACACCAGCGATTCCTCTCCGTCGATCACCATGTGCTTCATGCCCTCCTCACCGCGCTGCATAGCATGACCCAGGGCGGTCATCGCCGTGTCGGGATGCTCAATGCTTTCGGTAAAGATCGTTTGGTAGAACACCTTCGTGGTGTCAGGATGCACGAAGTAAGTACCGCCACGACCGATCATCATACTGTAGGAGTGGGGATAAGGCTTCATGGAGGAGACCGTCTCTGCCAGTTTGTCGAGCGAGATGTCGGCGGCGACAACACCGTAGAAATTCCCCTCATCATCCTTCAGCGGACGGCAGTAAGAGGTGATAACCTCATTACCAAACAGGTGGTTGGGCGTCATGGAAGTGACATCAACATAGGGGTCGGTCCAACAGGGCCGGTCGAGCAGTTTACACATCAGATACCAATCCATGTAAAAGTACTTATAGTCGTCGTCTCCTTCCTGTTGGGTTTTGATCACACCGTCGTCATACGTTGAGTAGGCCGAGAAGTAAAGTCCTTTTTCCTTGAAGTAATAGGGCTCAAAGGCAATGGAGCAGCCGAACAGATCGGGATTGTTGATCAGGATGCCAGCGCTATAGACGAACATCGAGTCGGCACTGTTGTGATGCCGTTTCACGAGCCATTCGGTCATGGTGGTCGTCACCTCGGCACTTTTCAGGATACTCTCGACATAGAGTGAGGTGTTGTCCAGAATCTTTGTGGCGCGGTTGATGGCCTCCTGGCGCACCGTCTCACGGGCCTGATAGAACAGGAACCCCAGGGCGCCATTGAAGATGATAGCCGCAAAGATGACCACCCACAGGCTCACCTTGACGGAGAGTTTACTTCGGATATATGCTATGATCCTGTTCATCCTTCTTCCGTTTTTATTCTTTCAAATCCTCATAGGTGACCTCGTGCTTCAGCAGCCCGCACTCCACCATCAGGCGACTCGCCTTGCGCACCATGTCGGGGCGCAGCCGGAACTCACGCTTCTTTGACTCACGGTCCACCTGCAGACGCAGGATCTCCTTCAGCATCAGCCGCTGCATCACCCTGTTGGTTTCCAATTTATCTCTTCTCACATACTGCATCACGATATCGAGGGCTTCCTCGGGATGGGCCGCAGCCCACTCCCACCCTTTCCTACTGGCCTGGGCGAAGCGTTTGGCCCGATCGGGATGCTTCTTGTAGTAGGCACGCGTCATATAGACACCATCCTCCTGCACGTTGTAGTTGTGATCACTGAAACGATACACCGCTTGCTCGCTGATCTCAAGTCCTGCCTGTATCAGTTGGTAATACTCGTTGTAACTCATGGCTAGCGTCATATCCAAGGCACCTGCCACGACCAGATTGACATTCTGTGCGAACGGTACCCACCGATAGTTCAGGTGTTCTTTCTTGTCCATACAAATAGCCAGTTGGCCGAAGCCCACGTTCCAGATGCCGACGCGGGCGCCTTTCTGAGTCAGCGGGTTCACGCCTCGGGCTGACACAATGACCATCGCATTGTTCATCGACGTCTGAAGGATGTTCACCAGCGGGGAACCGCCGTCAATCATCTCCATCGCCTCACAGAGCGTTAAGGTCGTAGCCTGACACTGATTGTTGATAAGGCTTTTCGCAGAGGGTTGCGTCGACGAGGGGTGAACGATCTTCACCTTCAAGCCAGCCTCACGGTAGAAGCCCTTCGCCTCTGCCACATAGTAGCCTGCGAACTGTGCCTGTGCCGTCCACTGGGGCATGAACACAAAGGGTTCATCATCGGCAGCCATCGCATGATGGATACCGAAGGCTAATAGGATGGCTAAAAGATATCTCACACGTTTCCTCATCGCCAGATACTATTCTTCGTAGTTCAGAGGCATACCCTTGGTCGGATCGAACTGCTGTGCCTCCTTTTCTTCCTTTTCCTCCTGCTGTTTCAGGTATCGCTGGTAGCCCTCTTCGATCTCGTCGCACTTAGCCTGATACAGCTTCTCGGCCTGATCTTTGGCATCCCTATAGATAGCTGATACTTCATTCTTGGCCTCATTAAACTCTGCTGGCTGCTCAGAAAGAATTTCGATGAACAGTGCATCATATTTGGCATGACAAGCCTCTATACGTACCTTACACTCATCATAGAAGGCTTTGACGGTTTCTTTCAGAAGGTCACGCCTGTCTTTATCAACATCCGGCATCGTGTAAAGCAGATGATGCTCTTCATTCCCTAAACTATCTTTCTCGATGATGGTCTTTACCTTGAACTCCGGATGTGCATCAAAGACCCCTGCTGCAATATCATCCAGATAGGCCTTCTTCTTGGGAAAGATTTCCAACTGATAGTCGTTCGGTTTCTGCACTCTCGCCACCTCCTCGAGGTTGTATTCCGAATCGTAAAAGTTCACGGTGACGGGCAACAATGATAAAGGGTCGGCCTTCACGCAATGGTTCATGATGCGGTAGTTGAACATGACAACATAGCCGTTCATCTTTTCCTGGAAATTCTGGACTTCCTGTTTTACATATACATTCATAATCTTAGCTCTTCAATTAATTGTTACTTTTCGGGTGCATCCTCTGTCTTCAGCTTGGCGCTCACTTTACCGCCTCCGCTACCGCCGGCAGCCATACCATCGCTGATATTAGGCGACTTGAACGCACTCTTGGCCTCCACATTGTCGATGGTGGCCTTCGGTGCCTTCACTTCACCCTTTACCTCAGTATCGCCGCAGATCTGGTTCTTGTCGCTGCCGAGAGCGAGCTTGCCGTCTGCGAGCTGCACGATGGCCTTGGCCTCGCCCTGCTGGGCCTCGAAGGTCTTGTCGGCAAAGAGTCCCATCTCCTCGGAGACAGCCTGCAGCTTCTTGCTCTTGACATCCTTCGACTTGGCACCCACGTACATCTTCTCTGCCACGAGCACCATCGAGCCGTCGGCTGCCAGTTTGTCGTCGGTACGCTTCTCCTTCTCCACGTCCATCGCCTTCACGCCGACTGCCTTGGCATTGATGTTCACGCTACCCGTAGCCTTGCCTTCGGTATCGGTGGCAGAGAGGTCGATGGCCTCAGAACGGATGGCAATCTTACTGTCTTTCGTGAGAGCCTTCTCCTTGGCTTCGCCGTCGGAGAGGTCATAGTCGGCACTCTCCACAGTGAGCGTCTTGGAACGGACAATGATGTCGCCCTCTGCCGTATAGGTGGCTTTGGTGAGCTTGCCCTTATCGTCCACCTCCACATCGGCAGAGTTCTCGGTGGATACCTCGATGGTCTTTGACCTGAACTTGATCTTACCGTCGGCAGTGAGCTGCTTCTCTTTCAGCTTCGACTCTGCAATCTCGTAGTCCATACTCTCCAAGGTGATGTTCTTCGAACGCACGATGAAGTCACCCTCAGCCTCGTACTTGGCATCCGTCAGGCCCTTCTCATCATCAAATTTCTGGTCTGTCTCGCCAGCCGTGCTCACTTCCACATTCCTGGCCAGGATCTTCACCTTACCATTCTCCTTCAGTTTGCCTTCTTTCTCGATGGATACCAAATCCACCTCATTAGCCATCAACGAAATACCAGAGGCCTTATTGTCACGCAGGTTGCCGTCGCCATCCATCGAAGCGAGACTGATATTCTCACCCACAATCTCAACCGATGCACCCGTACATGCCTTCTTAAACTCATCACCCTTCTTGATCTTGTCTTTCTGATCTTTGAAGCATTTCAACTGACGGTTGATCTCTGCCAGTTCCGCCAGGGCGTTGATATAGGCGTAAGTCTGACTTGTGAGTGCCGTTGAGGTGATCTCGAGCTCTCTGGCCACCTCATGGATTTCAACATAATCTGCTCGTATGCCATCTTCGTCAGCAGTCAGTTTCTCACGTTTCTCGATGAGTTTCTTCAGATCGTCTGAGAGTTTGCTGAACGACTCTTTACAACTATCTGTCACCTTCTTCAGTGCATCCTTCTGAGCTTCCAGCGACTTGATGAGGTTTTCGAGTTCCTTTCCACGGTTTTCTGAAGAGACAGCAGCATCCACCTTGATCACCTGGTCGGAATGAATCAGCACACCAGAGGTGCCTTCTGTCGATGGCGGCGAAGAGAAGGCTCCTACGGCATCATGGCTATGGATGGCAACATGACGTGCCTGAGAGATGACTTCAGACAAAGTGCCAACCACGTGCTCCAATCCATCAACACCCGGATCTTCCGCCGTCTGACGGATGCTGGCAGCGCGCAGAGCCACCTGTCCGGCCTCGCCGGCAGCTTCGACACCCACCTGTGTGCCTCTGATGATTATCTCAGAGCCACCAGGTTTCAGCGTGCCGTTACGATCCACATTACCGAGAATGATCCTGGGGGCAGAGATAATCAACTGCTCATTGTCGCGCACATAGCGGCCCTTCTGCACCTCAGCCACCACATCGAGTTTCATCTGCTGGACATCGGCCTTGCACTTCCTGATCTCCTTCAGATCTTTCTCCACGCTGTCGGCCATCGCCTTCAGCTTATCTTCCCATTCTTTAAATATATAGTCCATAAATCTTACCCTTATTAAATTAGTTAATAGCCATCAGGATCTTCTTCAGATGATCCATTGTACCGACATTAGCATCATCATACTGGGTCAAGCCTCCATTCTCGAAAGCGATTGTAGCGTTCTCCTTATCAGAGAAGAGAATCTGACCGTCGGCAGCGTCTTTCCATACATCAAGTTCGAACGAACGGAAGTTACCCATCAGTTTGTTCCAGATCTTTCCGAGCGTACTATCCCAGAGGGTACGGAAGAAACTCTTCTGGCTCCAACGATCCATCACCAGAATATGTTTCTTCCACCAATATTCACTGGTCATAGCCATTGGATCACCATTCGCAATCTTTTTAAAGTCTGCACCGATATACATATACTTGCCGCTTACAACACCAAGTTTGTTCTCTGGAAGCTTAGCCAAATTGTTTAAGAAGTGTAAGATATAAGCTCGCTTGATGAGTTTACGATCTCTTTCGCAGAACATATCATCATCATCAGGAAGACTATACTGCAGGAAACGTTCGTTGCCCTCTGAATAATTCTCCTTCCACTTATCAAGACCACTTGAGAATACTTTCTCTGCTGAAATACCAGTAAAAGCATCAGATATCCAATTGAATTTCTCATCAAAAGTGGGGGTCTCAAGGAAAAATTCGAATGAGACCACATGGTTATACAGTGCAGTACAAGCCAGGACGTATGCTTCAGTATAATGTCTTATCATCTCATATTTATCCGTTACCTTAACTTTCTCCTCTTTTTCACTTCCGTCCTGATCTACATAAACCCTGTTTATATACTCCGCATGAGTCAAATTCTTACCATCAATGAAATGATTTTCGAACGATTTCTCCAATTTGTCTTGGAGCTTCTTAAAGTCATCTGTGTCTTTATTCTCTGCGATGAAAGCTGTTCTGTTTTCCCAAGCGAATCTCGCAACATTGATCGCCTGAAGATCATCTTCTTCTACATACAACTTCGCATTCTTCTCAAATTGCAACTTGAGCTTGCTGGCATATACCCACAGATTTTTATACTCAGCGAAGAACTGATCAATTTCTGCGCTGATATAATTCACACACTCGATGACAACCTTGTAGAACTCCTCTGAAGTTTCCTTCTTTTCTGCCACGCTCTTGGCATAGCGGTCGCGCTTGATGGTGGCATTACCAGCACCGGCTTCCAGTTTCAGGAAACGCTTTGACTTGATCAGCATGGTACCATCAATGGGGCGTACGAACACTTCGACCACGTGACGGATCAGCGATAGGTCAACTACTGGTGTAGCAAGCACATCTGCAGCACCATCCGCAGCAGCACCCACAACCGTAGTTAAGAAACCTGTTACCTTCGAGCGGGTCATATCCGGGCTTCCGATGCCTGGGGGTTGAATATTGTTACCTGAAGTGACACTGATCTTATTGCCAGCCTCCAAAGTGATGTTCTTACCCCTGATCGTCACGTCGCCATTGGGCGCAGTAATCGTAATGCCAGAGAAGGCATTGATACCGACAGTTCCGAAAGGCGACTTGATATTCACGGAGCGCTTATGCGACAGCATCTCAATCTCATAGAAGCCATAGCGGTCGCCGATATGGATACCACCCGACATATCCTTGACGTTCTTTCCAAACTTGTCGAGTCCTATGATGGAGCTATAGAAACCGATGCCAGGCGAAAGGGCATTGGTGAAGAAATTGCCACCATACTCCGGATCACTGAAGGTGATATGATGGCCATTAGGCGACATCAGAGCGATATTCACATCCTTTTGCTGAATAAGAGGTTGTGTATAGCGCGCTAATCCCTCTTGCGGCACCGGATTGTTCTTGGAGAACAGAACGCCCACCACGTAAGGTCGATCGATATTGTCGTTGTCATAGTTGACCAGTACCTCGTCACCAACCTGCGGTTTGAAGAACGCACCGCCACCAGGTGTGGCCATGGGTGATGACACACGGATCCATGGTGAAGAGTCGTCAGTTATATTCTTTTGAAACTTCTCAGCCTCCTGATTGACCCTTTCTTCCAGATTTTCTATTTCTTGCTTACTTCTTTTAATTTTATCTTTCTGATCCTCATATTGTTTCTCAAGATTATCAATATCATTTTGAATTTGTTCTTCGATCTGATCTTTCTTGTCATCATCTTCTGACTCGTATTGACTAGCAAGGGTACACCATTTGTTTAAAAGCGACAGTTTCTTCTCTAAGATGGCATTTTCCTTCTCAAGACTTTTGATTTCCTCATTGGCAAGACTCTTTCTGATCTGCTCTTTCTCTTCCATTGAACCAGTATATTGAGCCAACGCATCATTCATATCCGATGAGGATACCCCTTGTGCCTTATAAGCTTGAATCTGGGCTAGGTTTGCGTCATACTTTTCCTGACATTCCTTTCTGCTATCCCGAATATCATCTATTTGATTTGAATCACATACCGTCCTTAATACTTTCAATTCTTCGAGCTGCTCCTCGAAGACTTCCAGTGAATCTCTATGAACCTGCAACCTCCCTTGAAAATGTCGCAGCGAAAATCGCAGTTCTTCTGACAATGATTGCCAAGGATAGGCAATACGCACACGACCCTGCTGTTTGGGATCGGCATTGTCAACAATAAAGGCTGTCTGAGGACCTGCTTTGCGGATAATGGGCAAACTGTTGACAGGTGGGATGAACTGATCCTTTCCATCCTTGCCTTTAAAGGCGGGCATGGCATAAATAATCTGTGAGCGGTCGCCTGCAACCTTGTCGGAAGCTGTCTGGTCGTACTTGCCATAGTCATTGTTCCAGTTCTGGCCGGAGCGCTTTTTGATCTCAATGATGACATACTCTCCTTCACAGCCCTTCACCTTGATTTTCTGACCCAACTTATAGTGGGTGGCGTTGGTGCCCAGATCAATGCAGATGGTCTGTCGCTGCTGTTCCTCCTGATGACTACGCACATCGTTGAAATAATCAAGGGTGGTCCAGCCTTTATCAGAAAGGGTACCAAACTGTACGGTAACAGTACCATCACTATGTTCCGGTTTTTGGGCATAAGGCGTCAGGAAAAGTTTTTCTTTCTCGGGGTTGGTCGTTCTCTGCCTATTCCAAGACAAACCACGATTAACACCCTGTTGTATAATGATGTTTTTGGCGAGCGCAGTACCAATACCTGCACCGCCCGCTTTTTCATTGGCCAGAAAATCTCTGAAGAAGGGTATCAGCTGCGCCATCGCAACCTGACTGGCTGTGCCGTCGCAGCGCATCTCATAATTCGTTGTCGAGAACTTTTCCTTTTCCAAGGGGAAGATATACTCATCGATAGCCAATTCATTGTTGTAGGCTGTGGAACCGGCAAACACATCCATGGGGTATTTGGCCGGTGATTTGGCGATAGGTGTCTGGTTGAGTTCTTCCACTTTTCCTACACCATCTTTCACACTGTCACGGGCATAGCCGGGAATCTCCAGCGGACCGCCTAGGACCTCCTGATAGGTGACGGAGGCGAATTCATCTATCTTCACAGGCTCGCTATCTGGCAAACCCAAAGTAAGCTTGCCATCCTCGAAAAAGAGGAACTCACCGCATCGGTTCGACGTGCGGGACAGGAAGTCGTAGAACGACTCGTTATATTGCACGAGGTAAGGATGGATGAACTCGGCATTTACCGTTGCCGTATATTTTTTAGCGTCCTCGTCATCTTCTGCATTTGGTTTTTTAAGGCTGATCACCAGGTTTTCCGGGTATTTCAGGAAACACATATGGCCAATATCCGTCTTGATCAGCCCTTTAGTACCATAATGGTAGTGAAAGTTGCGGCTCTCAGGCATCAGAATACCTGAACCTAACTTCTTATTGACATAGGTCTTACTGTATTTGTTGAGTGTCATCACTTTGTCAACACTGTAGATGCTCAGCTTCACATAGATCTTCAGACCACTCGATCCATGAACCAGTTGCGGGTTCACCTCATATACATAATAGTTAGAGGCAACGCAATGTCGGTCCTTTTTTTCTTTCTTATTATTTACTGTTACAAACTGGAACTGATCCATCTTCACCAGTCTATTCGCAAAGAGGGCAGCGATAGATTTCAGGGAAGGAGTAGTTTGTTGAACGGGTAAGATATCAAGTTCCGCCTGAATCTCGCCAGGTTGGTAGATCTTACGATTAAACTTGACACCATGCAAGACCAATGAATACTTGTTGCTATTGTCTGAGAAATCGAGTGGTTCACTTTGCTGAAGTTCCAATAAGTCATGGCTAAAGGTATCATCTACAATGCTTTTGCCGAAAGTGAGAACATAACCGATGTCGTCAAATGTCTCGGTGGTCTTGTTTTCTTTTGTATTACTATCTGGAGTACTCATAATTTCTGATTTTTAGTTGTTCTTACTCAAACTCAAACATAGGCGTCAGTCCTGTTGAATCCAAAATGGAACGAACAAACTCGTTGACGTCTTTGAGCACTACTTGGGCACCTGCTTCCTTGCCTTCTTTCAATACCGTGAAGATGAAACGGAGGCCACTGGAGGCCATATAGTTCAACTTAGAACAGTCGAGGGTGATCTTCTCAAACTCATTCTCCTGCATCATGGGGAAAAACTCCGTTTCCACCTCAGGGGCTGTGATGGAGTCAAGGCTACCTTCCAAAAAAATGACAACACTCTTCTTGTCTTCTTGAATCTGAATTTCCATAATCGTATAGTTTTTAATTATTAGTATTATATTCGTTATTTATTTCTGTTCTGGTCCTAAATACCTGATGGCAAGCATCGTCAGATCGTCGCTCTGCTCTGCCCCGTCAGCGAATTGTCTGACACGCTCCGACATACATTCGAGGAGTTGCTGCGACGAGAGCCCGCCTTGCTTTGCCAATGCCTTGGAATAGTCCAGGAGTCTTTCTGGCGAGTACAACGCCTCATCCTTGTCCTTGGCCTCTGTCAAGCCATCCGTATAGAGCAGGATGGTGGTGCCCGGCGTGATGTCCGTCTCCCCACCGACATAGGGCATATTGGCCATCAGACCAACGAGGAAGTTGGGTTTCACATCCAGATAGGCAGCATCTGAGCCGAGTATCACAGGTGCGCAGTGACCACCGTTACAATAGTTGAGATGACCGGTCTTCAGGTCGAGCACACCAATGAAAAGCGTCACAAACATATTGGTATGGTTGTCCTGGCTCATCGCATTGTTCATCTGACTCATGATCTCCGCCGGACTGTCGACCTTCATGGAGATGGTATGGAACAGCATTTTCGACACTGTCATAAACAGGGCGGCAGGCACGCTCTTGCCCGACACATCGCCGATGCAGAAGAACAGATGCTCATCGCGGATATGGAAGTCGAACAAATCGCCACCCACCGACTTCGCCGGTGTCATATGACCATAGATATCAATGTCATGACGCTTCGGGAAGGGCGGGTACTTACGGGGGATCATCGACATCTGAATGTTGTAGGCAATCTTCAACTCATTATCAATGGCCGTCTTCTTGGCAGTGGTCTGCTCCAGATCCTTCATATACTGAGTGAGCGAATGTTGCATCGAAGCAAAGGAGTCGCGCAACCGACAGAGCTCATCCTTGTATGCGATGACCGGCAGGGGTGCCTCAAAATTACCTTCTGCCACTTTATCGGCCGAATCGGCCAACGCACTGAGGGGTTTTGAGATCTGTCGGATCGTGTGGCGGCAGGACAGAGAGACCACCACCAGACCGATGAAGATAATGACCACCAACAAGCCTATCGAGATCAGTGCGGGGATCCACGTGGTGTATCGGGGAACAACAATACCCATCACCCAGTTGACCGACTCCGACTCTAATGGCGCATAATAGACCATTGACCGCACACCGTCGATGCTCATGACAGCCTTGCCACGCTTCATCTGCAGCATATCCTCGATGGCATCCAGATCATTAACACCAATATGATTGCGGACGTTATCCTTCAGGATACGGTTCTCATCAGGATGGGATACATAGGTGCCGTTGCGCATCACAATAAAACTATGGAAAGGGATTTCCTTAATGAAATCGACATCCAGCAGTCCGCGATTATGACTGCCGGCATCAATCTCCTTCAACTGGTTCACGAGCCATGTCAGCGACATGTCGGAACCGCAGACACCTGCCAGTCGCCCCTTGCTGTCATACAGCGGCATACAGAAAGTACAATAATTGTGACTCCCGACGGTTTCATCATGGTAGGGATCGGTCCAGAATTCATTCTTTTCTTTCCTGGCTCGGATATACCAGGGTTTTGAAAAATAGTCGTGTTCGGGCCCGCCGATATTCATGATCGAATCAGAATTTCTGTTCAAATAGGGCTCAAACCACTCCGGATACGCCTTGAAGTAGCCGGGTTCAAAAGCCATAAAGTAACCATCGGTAAATTCGTTCAACTTGATCTCTTCCTCCATGGCCTTCATCACAGATTCCGGTGAATCCATGTTTTTCGAGACCTCATCAAACACATTTCTGGCACAGATTTCTTCATGAAGCAGTATCTTGTTCAGTTTCTCTGACACCAGGTCCATCATCCCCTGATACCGACCCTCTGTCTCCTCCTTAATGGCATGGAAGGATAGGCTCAAGGAGATCATGGCGATGAGGGTCATCGTCACGAAAACGGATAATATGACCCGTCGTGTCAGCCTGCGTGCAAAGGTACTATACTGCTTCCTCATGTTTTAACTTTTTAGTTATAGTCTGTCCACAAATAGGGAACAACAGTTGCAAATATACGAAATTTTACGCTATCAACCGCCACCTCGCCCCTTAAAAATAGTTAATGATTAACATTTCATTTTCTTTCTGTCACCAGAAAGAAAACCGAAACAAAAGAAAGAGTGCAAAAACGTCCTGAGCTCAGAGGCCGGCTGTCCGATTATCGTAATCATTCGATGAACTCACTACGTTCAAACAGCATCTCATGTCGATTTTCTTGTCTCGCTATGCGACACAAGAATCGAAGAAGATTCCGATAATAGTACATCCTATAAATGCCTCTTCGTGCGGAATGTTTTTGAAGAAAAAACTCAAGGATCAAGTTTAAGTGAAAGAACTCCATTATTAGATTCTTTTATGAAGTCCATATAAGATTGAGTCCACTTCTCCCAATGTTCTTTGTCTATAGCAAATCGTTGGCTGTCAGTCATCTTATACTCTGACATAAACGTTGTATAAACAATCACCATTGCATCAACCCTATTCTTATCTCTATCCCCCTCGCAACCTGTGCGAGTAAAGCAAATACCGTCTCGGACACGAAAACCTTGTTTTGCTCCCTCTCCGTAGTTTTCTATGTTCTTGTTGATGGATTCGTTTATCTCTATTGGCATAGCAATGTCATTTCTCGACAAATATCGACATGCAATATCATTTGCTGATAGTGAGTCGTCCTTTATATATCTCTCGTTGTATCGATGTAAGAAATGACTGGTATAGGCGTGTATTTGACGTATCGCCTTAATGGGACTTTCTGGCGTATAACGATAGCCACATACTCCCCACTTGACAACGTATCTCTGTTTATCAAAAAAGACATCCAAAAAGTACCCTGTTTTAGGTTTTTCTACAAAGTTGGCATTCTCAGCATAATAGAAAATAACATATTTGTTATTAGTAGACGGAACCTTGTATTCATACCATTTCCATATAGGGAACTTAACTGCCTTACGGAACTCCTTGACTGCTTTCGGAAGATAATACGCTTTTCTATACTCAACTTTTCCCAAATCTGCAGCCAAGTGATCATACATTTCCTTGTATGTCATGGAAGATGTTATCATAAATATGCTTTAATAACATTATAAGTCATCTTGCATATTACCATGATACAGGTTGTAATTCTGGGTATCGGAATATGAGATTACTACATTATATTCTGTTCTTTTATACACAAATGAATAGTCTTTTCGAACATTTATCGTGATAAACCCTAATTCATTTGAAATATTATCAGATGTTGGACGAGGCAAAACAATATATGTAACATCATAACCGTCATCATCTCTTTTTTCATATAGCCATTTCAATTCAGTCAATTTCCCTTCTCGAATTTTATCGGCATATCTTTCATTCAGCCATTTATATTCTTTTACTCCAACATCCTCACTATATTTTTCAATTAACATCTGCCTAAGATTGTTATAAATACTAAGTGCCACATCTTCTTCATACGAAGGGATATTGACTATTACACTATGAACATTGTTAGTTTTTGCATCAGAATACACAAAAACTTTAGAATTGTGTCCTGCAAACTCTCCAATGTATATTCTACTGTCTTTACGCCTTGTTTCATATGGATCTCTATCAAACCCTTTTTTCTTTAACTGCGAACAAAATGACTTTAAAGAGCCGTCAATGGGAATACCCATAAACTTCATGTGTTCAGTTTGCGCAAACGAGGTCAATGCCAAAAGTAAGACCATCATCAACAATAAAAGACTCTTCTTCATATAGAAATAATTTAGATTTGTTTTTTCAATAGTCAAACAAATTACCCTTTTTTATTGATTCATCAATTCATACAGATATGCTGGGCTTTGGACGTAGAGTTCTCCCTCTTCATCCTGCAACGCTGGCATCAAATCTGAATTATAAACGCGTTCCATCGCCTCCTCAATGGAGCACCCCGTATCCTCCATCACGTATTTCACCAACTCGCTCAGGGCGTAGTCAATAAGAAATGTGGCTATCTGATGATGATTGGGCTCGTTCATACGGTTTCTGCGTTTATTTTATGGAGATATGATAATGCACGTTCTGTTCCAAAGAAATACTGCTGATCGAGATATTTATCCTGAAGCAACTGGGCAGCCTGCTCTGGAGTATAGATGCCTTCGCGATAATTGGTCAATTGGAGGACTACCCCATCGTCAGCAATAGGTCCGATCACGATGTCATAGTCATGTATCGGTTCAGTATTTTTCCTGTCACGATTGGCATCCACAAACAAAAACCATTCAACACTGGCCTTCACCGGGAATATCTTTACCCTCAAATCTGACTGCAACGCAGACTCATCCAGTTCGTAGGTAATGAGCGTTGGGATACCTCCGAAAAGACGCGCTTTCTTCTGAGCCATACGAATGGCTGTCGTTTTATCGGGGGTAAGATAAAATCCTTTACCGAAATCCTTGTATCGTAAGCCTTTCGTGAGGTCGATGGCTTCGATGTCTGCGTTTGTGCCGTGATATAGCGTCATGCCAACGTTCCTCCATTCTTTTGGCAGATGACGAGCAAGTCGTCTATCGTTTCGTCCATCGACTGCAAATGCTCAACATCGTAGAACTCGATAAGAAAGGCCAATCCCTTATGCTCATGCAGATAGCGGAACGCCGCTTGCCGGGTCATGGAAAAGCGCCGTCCAAAAGCCTGTATACATGCTGTCAGGAATGGGATTTCGTACTTGCTCATATCTATTGCTTCTTATTATCTGCTGCAAAAATACAAATTAATTTGATTCCTTACAAGTTTTTTAAGGAATTTCATTGCTATCCTTTTGTGAAAAGTAACTTTTCGCCTGGTGATTCATTACTTTTTGAGGGGTGAAAAGTTACTTTTCGGAAGGCGATTAGTTACTTTTTGCGAGGGGCTACGGTTGGCGGTGACGGGCGGCCAGTTCGCGGAGGATGCGGCGGTCGCGGGAGGGCTTTACGTAGTAGAGCCACTTGCAGTGGTTGCAGACGCGACGGTACGTGCCCGTCTTCATGCGTTCTAACTTCGACCGGGGCAGCATCTGCCCGCACTTCATACATTGCATCAGTTCTTCCATATTTTTTTTGATAATAAGAACATAAGAACATATTAAATTTTTAGACAGAAGAACATAAGAAACATAAGGGCTGCGCATCATTAAGCACAATAATATGTCCTTTTGTTCTTCTGTCTAAAAAATCAGAAGGGCAGGTCATTGTCGGGATCGGGCGCTTCGAAGGCGAGCTGTTGCTGTTCGGAGCGGTCGAGCCAGCAGTGAGTGCTCACGGGCAACGGACGGAAGTGGTTCAACTGGTCGGTCACATGGATGGTCTGCACCACCCCGTGACGATAGTTCGCCGCATCAAACGAGAGGTGACAGACGCCCTTGTGTCCCATGGCATCGTCGCGCACCTTATCGACGATCACCTTCAGCAGATGCAGCTGCGATGGCGAACCAGGTTCTCGAGGGGCGTTGTCGTCGTTGACGAGCACCAGTCCGTAGTCGGCACGGTTGCGGAACTCAGCCGATCCCGAGGCGTTATAGAGCGACTCGATCTGCTCCCCCTTCTGTGGCTTCGAGGGGTGCACCACCACGATCACGAACAGGCCTGTGCGATGGGCAAAGAGCTCTATCTCCGCCAGCACGTCGCCGATCTTCATCGTGTCGCTCTTCGCCCCGTCGGGCAGTTGGATATAGTTAAAAAGTACATACCAACTATAAGATAATTCAAATACTTTTTATACCTTTGCCCCCAAATTAATTATTTGAGACATTATGAAGGTTATAGGCTACATTAGAGTTTCGACTGAAAAACAAGATCTAGAACGGCAAAAGCAACTAATCAGAAAGTATTGTTCTGAGAGAGGATACAGCTTAATAAGATTGGAGTCAGATAAGGTTTCTGGAGCAAAGGGAGCAGATGAAAGGTCTGGTCTTGATAAAATTCTGAAGCTTTCCAAAAACGATGCGGATATGATTCTTGTAAGCGAACTTTCAAGAATAAGCAGACAAGAAGATGTTTTTGGTACACTTAGTCTTATACACTCTATCATAAGCAAAATGGATTTGGTACTACTTGATGAACCAGATAAGATTTACAAGGCTGGCGAGAATTTGGATATAATGGATTTTCTCAAGCTTTCAATTAAAGCTTATGGCTCAGCCGATGAAAGAATGAGGATTGCCAAGAGAATGGCTACAGGTAAGTATAGTAAAATCGCCATTACCCCTAATATGCAGACTGATGCGACTGTACCCTTCGGATTTAAATCAGCCCCTAATCCTTCATATACTGGAGGTCACGATGTTGCCAAAACCATATTGGTATTTGATGAAAAGAACTCGGCATTTGTACGACTTATGTATGACCTTGTTATTCAAGGGTACACTGCTAGAGACGTAGGAGAAAAAATGAGGGAACTTGGAGCCAAACCCAACCGCAAAGCCTTATTCAGCAATACTACCACTTTAAAAATACTAAGGAATCCTATTTATAATGGCAGAAGAATCTGGAAAGGACAAACATATTACATAGATAAAATGATTCCAGACGATGTTTGGAACTTAGTGCAAGAAAAATTGGAATCAAACAAGCTGTTAAAAGGAGTTTCTACCAAACACTATAACCCACTAAAAGGAATAGCGAAGTGTGCCTGTGGAAGCAACTTTACTTATGCTTCTAATCAAGATGGATTAAGATATGTCTGTGCAGATAAAATGAATAGGTATGGAAGACATTATACAAAATCTACCTGTAAAAATTCTGCTATACATTTTGATGCACTAAATTTTGCGGTGTGGAGTAGTGTTAGAGCAATATCTCTTAACAAAGAATACAAAGCTAAAAATGATGAAGAGATTGCCAAAATACTTGCTATCAATTCTACTCTTTATGATAGAATTATTGATTTACAAAAGGACATTACAGACTTTGAGAAGAAACAATCAAACCTTATTGATAGGATAGCTGATACAGAAAATGATAATTTGGCTAAAGCACTACAAGCAAAATTTGAATCACTTGATAAAGAAAAAGAAAAAACAGAGCAGACTATAAAAGCTACAAAAAAAGAAATTGCTAAAAATAAGAAGAAGATTGATGATATTAATAATATCCAAGGCCAGCGTGAACTTGACGGCTTCGATGAACACCAGAAAGCAGAAGTGTATAAAAGATTACTTAGTAAAGTAACATATTATTCTGAGACGCCTCGCAGTGGCTTTATTGTCATTACTTATAAAAACGGATTGGAAACACTATACGCTTATACGAATTATAATGGTGCTATATTATATTCTCTCCCTTCAACATTTACCTATGATGTGGGAAAACATAAAGTCATGGTACCTATTGTAAATCCAGATTCTTTTGAGACCATTCCAACTGCATACACTTTTAAGGAAATGAAGGATATTTACAATATGGACGAATGGAAGATCATCGTAATTAATAAAAAGGCTGGCTAGCAAAACTAGTCAGCCCTTATTAGCATTAGATACTTGTTTTTAGTTCTTTTCCAAAAGATTCTGGAGCAAAGTTTTTATAAGAGCAATCTTTTCATCAGACTTTTCATCTAGAATGCGTTTCACGTTGTTTGATGATAGCTTCGGGAGTACATCACACACTCTTCTGTAACCTTCATCAGATGATAGGTCGCTGACAGCAGAAATCAGATATTTTTTCCCAATAAATACATCTTCAAACTTAACACGTGCTTTCTCCAAGAAATACTCTGCTCTTTCAAGATTATAGCCTTCCCTAGCATCCTTACCCTCCATGATATAGGAGAGGTCTTTCTTTCCAAACTTACCGCTCTTGAAGTACAAAATCAATCCAATGGTACTGATAGCATAGCCAGCTTCTGCTAATTCATTAGCCATTTGAGCAAGTTTACTCTCCTGATTAAACATGACTGCGCTATAGGCATAGTCTCTACCATCCCAAGGATTAGAATCAATGTTGGTACTTGCAACAAGTTCTTTAGTGTTCGCCTCATTGTAGCACTCAAAAAGAAACAGATTGTCTTCACTGAGTTCATCTTCCATTGCAGCAGTAAGACGGTGCTGACCATCAACAATAGCAATGTACTCTTGGGCGTGTTCTGCATCAATCTCAGCTCCTGTTTTAGCATCAATGAGGGTACACCCATCAGCAATTGCTTTTTCTCCAGAAACGTACATGAGAGGGATAAGGTTCATTCCAAACTTTAGAAATGAAGCCTTTTTGGACTTTACGTTTTTGTTGTTTACTTGTCTGTTACCTTTAATAAAGGCTATTTTTTTACCAGACTTTAATAATTCACTTAAAGAAATTATTTCTTTCTTCATTTTAATTACCCATGCCTTTGGGATTTATTATGGCATCTGGCTCGCCGTTAAACATTTAATATCTTGTTTTACGGCAGCAAAGGTATGGGTATTTTAAATGTGTTGATTATCGGACTATTTTTCTTTTTCTTTCCGATACTTCTTTAACATTTCGAAGTATTCTGAACGAATCTTTATGGTCTTAGGATTCATCATTATTGTAAAAGGCATAGGGTCTTTTTCAAGTAAACCAACCTCATGTGAGTGCATTATTTTAATTAGTCTATCTTTCTTAGCATCAGACATAAGCCTATTGTACTTCATATCCAAAGTATCATCACTATCTCTATTAACCTCCGTACTACGTTCTTTCTTATTAAAACTTTCTTTGTTGAATACCATGACAATAGTCATTATCACTATTTTCATGGGAGTGGTAAGTTTATCTATATTAAACCATTTTAAAAAGAAACTAGTGAGTTCTTGAATAAAAGCATATTTCAATGTGGTCGTATTATCTACATCCTTAGATGCTTTAATTTTGCTTATATCAAAGTCGAAGTTCTTTAGACTATCCTCTGTTATAAGTTTATTGTGTTCGTTTATAATATAAGTTGCTATCATATCTACAAGCTTTTCATTATTAATGGTAACGGTTTTGTTCTTACCATTATTAGAAGCATAGAATTGAATCTTATTAAGTCCGTTCTTTGCAATGAATGTGAATAGTTCAATATACTCATCTACCATTCCATATTCTGTATATGTAACAGGGAAAAGATAAATGTAATGATATAAATATAGACCTAGTTTCCATAAGGCATCATAATTAAGAGGTTTTGTATGACTATTGTATCTTTTGGAAACTTCATCTACAAACACATCTTTCTTTATGCCCAACTTCTCTGCATTAGTTTCTGCCAACCAATCATCTATAAGGGAAATATCATTAAATACATATTCTTCCTTATCTATTATAGCCTTATCTAATAGATGATCACAATAATACTTCACATATTCCATTTCTTCCATAAGCCCACATATATTTTTCCTCAAAAATAAACATTAAATCTGATAATCCCCCCTCTATCATTTAAAAAGTAGAATAATTTAACGTAAAATGGCTATTAGGGTGCACTTCTCCCATCCAATTTCTGAATATTACTCCAACTTAATCTACAGTCTGCATCTATAACATAAAGTATAGAACAGACAATTCTAGTCGTATAATAATGCCTAGTCTCGCAGATTTCAACTTATATAAGAATCTAGATCCTGTAGTATCACCAAAAATCACCTATTCCATATTATTATATATATAAGGTGCTGATTTTACTATCCCCCTCTCCCTGTACCTATGGAAACTATTTCTGAAATTCATGTATGCAACGGCTTACTACCCCCTAGCACCTCCACCTATATCTAAAGTAAAAAGAATGCTTATCCAAACTAATCATTGGTTTCAGATAAGCACATGAAATTGAATTTTCGTGTTAATTCACTATATTGTTTAATTTCAAAATTTTAGCTTATGAACGAATTAGTTCTTATGCCTACGACTACAGAAAGTCGTAGCCGTTTTGATTTCGCAGATGCGGAAGTCGTAGAACCAATTGCAGAAGTGAACACCAAACAGAGTTCCGTCTCTTTCTTGGATGCCAACACTAATGCAATCACTTTAGAGGAACTTTCCACGTCTTGCGTAGTACCTACTTGGGGCAATCAAGAGTTAACTATCTCCCATCAAGATTTTATCTCTTGCGTCCATGACGCTGCAAGTGATTTCTACAAAGGAGAAACTATTAATTCACCAGAAATTAGAGTTTCGCACATTGTTAGAGGTCGCACACCTAATGCACTAGGAAAGAAAGCATCTGAACTGCTAGAATCTGAGAAAACACAGTTTTACCAGAGACTTGCTTTTGCTTTCACTATCCCTACTATTTATGAGACTCTGAACGGGCAAAAACTTGAATTATGCTGTGGCGGAGTTCGTAATTATTCAGATTTGAACCTCTACAGACAAACCAGAGGAACAGAGAAATTCTCTATCTTTATTGGTTGGCGCATGAAAATTTGCAGTAACCAAATTCTTTCGGGAAATGGTGTTAAGCTATCCTTTGAGGTTATGAGCCTAAGAGACATCTATAAAACTGCAATGGACTTGTTTAGTGCTTTTATCCCTAGTAGAGATTTGCACCTTTTACAGACACTATCCAACACCTATTTAAGTGAAACACAGTTTGCACAGGTCGTAGGTCGTATGCGTCTTTATCAAGCACTCCCACAGGCACTTTTAAGAAAGATTCCACGCTTACTAATTACGGACTCACAGATTAATTCAGTTTGCCGTGATTACTACCGTAATGAATCATTTGGAATGAAAGATAACCAGATTTCCATGTTTGATTTCCACAACTTAATTACAGAATCCAACAAATCAAGCTACATTGATACCTACCTACAGAGAGCCGTTAATGCTACAGATGTTGCAGTAGGCATTAATAACGCTTTACATGGGGATTCTAAATATTCCTGGTTCATTGGTTAACTCATTAGGGAGTGCTTTCGGGTACTCCCTTCTAAATTACTCAGATTATGGAAAAGAAAGTGAAACTATATCCCTCAGACAACTTCAAAAATGAATTTAATGCAAGACTAGCCGCAAACTGTTATCTCTTATCCAAACAAGAAGGAAAAGAAAACAAAGGTTGGTTTAGCATAAGACTAGAAAATCTTTTTAACAGGTTTATGAGAATTGACGTAAGAGCAATTGAGGTGATAGAGAATAACAGTCCAGATACTTGGTACTTAAACAACAAGCAATTTATAAAATATGAGGTAAAGAAGAATCCTTGGTATATTGACTATCTAGAGTATAGGAATGGTGAAGGTTTCTTTGCTATAGGAAAGAAAATGGACTTACTACGCACACCACCACTCTATGAAATGGTAAATGTTTAGTACAAATTGAAAACGTGTTCAGGAAATATGGCTCATGCTGATTTCCCTGAACACATTTTGTAACCCAATTAAATCAAAGATTAAAATGAATGCAGTGATTTATGCACGTGTTTCTAGTCTTGGAGATAGACAGAACACAGAAAGACAGATTTCTGATTTAAAGCAATATGCGGCATATCAGAAACTAGAGATTTCCAGAATATTTGAGGAAAAGATTTCTGGAGCAAAACGGAATGTTGAAAGACCTATTTTGTTGCAAGCTATTGACTACTGCAAGCAAAACAAAGTATCTATCTTATTAGTCTCAGAACTCAGCAGACTTGGAAGAAATGCTTTTGAAGTTCTGGCAACAGTCAAAGACTTAATAGATAGTGGAATTAATCTCTATATGCAGAAAGAACAACTGACATTATTAGATGATGAAGGAAAACCAACATTATTTGCACCCATTATGATTGCAACCCTATCAACTTGCGCCCAACTTGAAAGAGAAAACATTAAGTTTCGTCTTAATTCTGGCAGAGCGCAATATATAAGGAATGGGGGCAAACTTGGTCGTAAGGTTGGGAGCATCAAAACACTAGAACAAAAGAAAGAGCAATATAAGGATATTATCTCATATCTAAAGAGAGGCTACAGTATCAGAACTATTGCAACACTGACAGGAAAAGGTATTTCAACAGTACAACGAATCAAGAAAGATTTCAATCTATAAATAGTAAGTGATAGAGGTGCAAGCCTCTATCATTTTTTGTATGTATGTTGTGGTAAAATTATAAAAATGATGATTAAAATGCAATTTTTTGAGAAAAACGCTTGTTATGTGAGAAATATTTGCTAATTTTACACCGAGTTTCAAGTGCTTCTGTGTGCAGGAGCATGTTATAAAGGGCTCAACTTAGTAAAAAGAGCGATTGATGCTTATCCCAGTACCGAAATCTGGACAATTTCGACCAATGGGGAAAGTAGCAATAGGCTCACGCTTTGATTATTGTACCCTTATGGGCATAATATATCAGGTCGTGGGCACTGTTGTTTATTATCCATTGGTAGGTAGTCCAGAACCTCGGTCTGATAGTATTCAATAGTCCCACGTTCTTATATCTACTAACCTGCTATTCATCTTGGGAACTGATAGCACAAAAGTATTGATATGAGAGAACTATTTTATTATTTTTCTATGACTAAAACAGTTAATCTACTCAAAATCATCCCTTCAATGATGATTGTATTATTTATGTCTTGTAGTAGTGAGGAATATTCAAGTCCATTAAAAGGACAAAAAGTAGAAACTCAATTAGTTGAAGCAGCTGGTGCAGGCAATATACACATTACAATAGGTAATAAAGACTTGAGCAATTGTAAAATCATAAGTAATGCAACATGGTGTATAGTGACTGTAGAACGTTCATATGTCAATATTTATAGGGTTGAACCTAACGACACATATGATGAACGCCAAGCAACAATTACTCTTACAGATATGGAAGATGCTACAACTATTTCATTTCAAGTTGTACAAAAACAAAAAGATGTCATCTTAGTTGAAAATGATACTTTTGATGTTCCAGAGGAAGGAGGAACTATCACAATCCCAATAAAAAGTAATGTAGATTATGATATTGAATTACCATCTGGAAATTGGATTACCATAGCACCAGGAACTCGTGGTTTAGAGGAAAAAGAACTTAACTTGGTTGTTGCATATAATAATAGTGGATCAGAACGTGATGGAATAGTAAAAATAGTAGGTAAAAATTCAAAAGCCAATGCTGTTATCAAAATCAAACAAGCTTTGACTCCTAGAATAGAAGTGGAAGGAGAAAGAGTAACTGTGAATAGTGATGGAGGTGAAGTAACTGTGAAAGTCAAATCAAATGTTGATGTAAATAGAATTACTTCAGATTCTGAATGGGTTAAACTTGGTATGATGTCAAAAGAGGATGGATTTAATTTTTCAATTAAGCTCACCATTTCTCCTATGACAATTAAAGGAACTCGCTTTGCTTATATAAGATTTTATTCAGACACAAAACAATATAATTATATCCTTCAAGTTAGTCAAACTGGAATATCGGATAATGTGGTTTCATGTTATGTCCATACTTTATCTTATATAAGTGGCTATTATGGGAGTCTATCTGCACAAGCACATATTAAAAATGATACTAAATCTACTATTTATTTAACCTCGGTTACAATGAAAACATTATCTCACACGATTTTATCTCAGAATTTTGATTCAAAGGAATTGGCCCCAGGGAAATCAACCTATGTAGATTATAATGGAACATATATTGAAGGATTCAGTATAATAGGTTTATGTTGTACATGGACATATTATAGCGGAGGGAAAGAATATACTATTACAGGATATGAAAAATAAAAGAAATCCATATTTACATTGAAATAAATAAAATAATAGTAACTAAAATTTGAGGTAAAAATGAAAACATTAAGATTAATTGGTGTTACACTTCTTACAGTGCTTTTGAGTGTTAGTTTTACTGCTTGTGGAGGTGATGATAAAGATGAACCTAGCGGCGGAGGTGGAGATAATAAAAGCCTCATTATTGGTAAGTGGAAAGTTGTTGGCGAATCAACATGGCGTGCAACTAATGTAGAATATAAAAGTGATGGATCTTTTAGCTATACAAGCACAGAGGATCCAAAATATGAAGAACATGGTAGTTATAAGATTGAAGGTAATCTTCTATATGAACTCTTTAGTGATGAAGAAGACTGGGATATGAAGAAAATAGTAGTATTAGATAAAACTACTCTTACTTTATCAAACTCTTCTGGCACAAAACAGTATTATCTCCAAAGAGTTATTTAGCAAAAAACATGGGCAGTGATAGTTTCACTGCCTTTTTTATGCTCCAGAAGAAAAATTGGACTTTAGGGGCACATAAACTTTTTTCGCCCAAAGACTTGTTTTTATCGACAGCCCTTACTATATTAGTATTAGGAACTTGAAGGATGATATATTTTCTTTTCTCGACACTTTTTCTTTGTATCTCATGGCATAGTAGTTTATACAAAATATTTTGTTGCGCTTAATCCTTCAAGTTCTTCATAGAATCGTCCATAAATTAATATATGCTTACTACGAGTGCGGTAAGCCAAGAAACAGGAGCAGGAATGCTCCTTTTCTTTTACTTACAAGTGTAGAGTTTTACTCGGACTAGGGAAAACTTGCTTTGTGTTACGTCCAACTCAAAAACCTTCTGAATGCTAAATATTAGGAAAACTGATACCAGAACAATCTGGGAAAAGTGATACTCTATACATTACCTAAAGGAGAACACTACCTATTATAGTATTCCCCATAAATGGAGAATACGAATTTTACAGATTCATCTACTTTATTAACTATTGACTTTATAAAGGATTATGCTATTACACAGACCAACTCAAATAGTGTTCCATACAAGGAAAGAAGCTAAGGACTTCTTAGGTGGAACTAACAAGTACAACAGAGCATTTAAGAATGGAGATTTATATTTTATGAATGACTAGAGCATTGCAACCAATGATTCAGTACACAGTAATTACAAAAGACATTACCAAGATTGATGGTAACAACAAGTTAGAGGCAATACTTATTTATGCCTATATAAAGAGCAGGGAGAACTACACAACTCACATGTTAGATAATCTTACATACGAAGAAATATCATTCCATTTGAATATTCCACTTCAAACAGTAAAGAACATAGTGCCTACATTATATGGAAACAAGTACCTATTTAATGGGCATGAGTATTTCTATAAGGATAACAAGACCTATATTAAGTATTGCTTCTATGAGACCTACCAGAACTTCTTTTATATAAGCAACAACCTATTTAAACTGGAAAACTACAGTAAGATTCCAACTCAATATGTAAATCAAATAAGGGGTTTGCTATTGCTCATGAAGGCTCACTGTTTAAATGGAACTAACTGCTATTTCTTCCAACGTAAAGGTAAGGATGGAATTAACTATGCTGAACTATCCAGAGCATTTAAAATGGATAGGGACACAATAGAAAAGTACCTTTCTAAAGCTTTAGATGGGGGATTGATTAGAAAGATTGATAACGGCATTGAAATCATGGATAGCAACATATTTCCCTACTATAGTAATAAGACTTATTACGATGAATACTACAAGATGTTATGTAAATGGTGCAATCAGAAGGGTATAGTACCACCATGTAAGGATAATAGCTGCCTTTCCATTTTATCGTGCCACTATCCTTTACTAATTAATGATATTGCTTATCTAGCTAAGAGTGAGGAAATGACACCTACTGATTACTATAAATGGATGATTGAAACGAAACAATCCATGCTAAACAAATTCTTCCCCTACAGACTATCTAACAAGAAAGTCCAACCCCATGACGGTTATCTAACATGGAACTATCTCTTTAAGGCATTGAACTTAAAATTACCAACCAAGCCTCAACCACAATCCTTTACTATGTAATATGGAAAACAAAATTAGAAACGAACTACAGAAACTCTATAAAGATGGAGATAGAGTAACCAACAAAGAATTGAAGAAACAGATTCAACTTATATATGATAGATTAGGTTATAAGGCTAAAGCAAAGGGTACTGATATAAAGTTGTACGGCTACAGTACACATAAAGTTAAGATTCGTATTGGAGATAAGAGATTAGACGGAGTAGAACTAACAATAATTTGAATTATGAAACAGAAACTTATACCAAGAAATGAAAAGAAGGTGAACTGCATGGATTATATTAGCAAGAACTGTAGAATTGAGTATTTGGAGATTATGAAGAATAGGAAATAACAACGGATGTTGTTGAATATGAATGACTTACTATCTTATAGTCGCTTTAAACCGTTAATTTAGTTGAAGGGATCGAGCAGCAGCTGCTGGATGCCATAGCGCTGTTGCAGCTGTTCGGCACGGTGGAGCAGCTTGTGGATGGTGCGCCCCTTCTCCTCGGTGACGAAGAAGATATTCTCCTGCAGCCAGTCCACGATGCGCTCCGCCATGGGCTGCGGGATGGCGGTCTGCCGATAGTCCACGCCGCGCTGGGTGGTGACCTTCTCCTTGCGGAACTGCCGCCCTGCGATGGTGGTCGCCAGTCGGGCGATGTGCCGTTCGGGTGGGAACATCTCCGGTGAGTAGATGGCTGCCTTCCAGTTGTGCAGCAGGGCGAGGTTCAGCACCAGGTCGTCGGCAAAGGTCGATTTTCCGGTGTTGGGTTCACCGACGATGATCGTGGAGCGTCCCGGCTCGAACTGCACGAGGTCGTCGAACTCGCCCCACCCCACCTTCTTACCAGGCTGGATGCCGTTCTGCCAGATGTCGAACAGCCTCTCGCGGTAGTTGGCCACCGTCTCCACACCTGTGATCGGACAGGGCTGTGCGTGGTTGATGCACTGCATCACCGCATCGGCACCGTGCGCCATCAGCATGTCGTTGGCATCCTTTTCGGCGAACGACTCCCCGTCTTCCTGTTCGATGCGCCATTCCACGATGCGGCAGCGGGCCTCTCCGAAATACTCCGCCAGCCTTGTGCGCAGCTGTTCGCCAGCCTCATCCATGTCGCCCGCCAGGTAGATGGTCTTCAGACCGTCGAAGTGGGAGTAGCGGAAGCGGTTGAACGTGCGCAGCTCCGTGTCGGCGCCGTTGCTCACCGATATCACGTTGTCGTAGCCCAGTTCCATGAGTGCCAGCGCGTCCATCATGCCCTCGGTGATGATGATGCTCTCCTGTCCGATGCAGGCGTCGATGTTCCAGGGGATGATCTCGCAGCCGGTCTCCATGGCAAACAGCTTGTCTGTGGTCTTGTACTGGATGTTCACCACCTTCGTGCCCTCGCGGAAGATGAAGGCCAGACAGTCGCGCTCTGTGCCTCCGATGATGTAGCGTGCCGAACAGACACCCGCCTTCATGGCCGTCTGTGGCTGGATGCCCCGCTTCAGCAGGTAGTCGATCGCCACGGCGTCGAGCCGCTTCAGATGATCGGTGCGCGGCAGCTTCCAGTTCTCCTTCTTCACGGGCTGGTGCTTGCCGTAGGCTTTCACCTTCGTGCTGATGATAAAGTGGAAGCCGCAGTTATAGCACTTGCCAAGTCCCGTGTTCATATCGATCCTGACACATGGCTCGTTCTGATGCGCCTGTTTGCGCGAGTCGGAACAGTCGGGACAGGTGCAGCGCACGATGGTGGCGGTGCCGTTCTCATCGGTCCTGCTGCGCTTGATGTCCAGCTGGTCAGCCGGCACGATGTAGTAGCCTGTGGGCGTCTGTTCCCAATGTTTCTGGGGTATGAAGTTATATCCGTCTGCCATGATCTTGGATGTTTTGTTGTTCGTCTTCGCTGAGTGTCTCCCAGGCGGTCTTCATCATGAAGTCCTGTTCGGTCATCTGCTGTCGTTGCTGCCGCTCGGCCTTGGGGTCGATGCTGTCGGGGGTGGTCCAACAGTCGGCGCAGAGGCTCCACACGCAACGGATATCCGTCTGAGGCGGTGCCCACCAGGGCACTGGCTCGCCCTGATGCCCGTGGCGCAGGCCCGCGCGGTCAATCGTCTCGTAGGCGGAAGGTCCGATCACATCGGAGACCTTCCCGCCTTTTTCTTTATTTTCTTTTTCTTTATCTATTTCTATATCTTCACCTGCGTACCTATTTATACGCGCAGGTGAGTGTGGCGATTTTGTTGAGATTTCGTTGAGATTTAGTGGCGATTTCGTTGCTACTTTGAAACGCTTTCCATGAATCTCAAAAAGGCGGTAGCCACAGATAATCTGACGCACATAACTGCGAGGCTTGCGAGCTTGGGCTGCAAAGGCAGAAAGCTGACCGTTGGTAAAGGCACCTTCAAAGTCGTCGCACTGCGACAGGTAAAGCAGCACCATGATATACACACCGAGACCGGCCGCTCCCTGTTCTGCAACAAGGTCGGTCATCTCGGGTTTAGTCAGTACATTACGATAGAGCTTGATAAAACCTTTGTTCTTCATTTTGCTTTAAGGATAAATGCCTGGCGGCGGTTTTTACGCAGATCGATATGGCAGCTCACATGAACCCAGTAGCTGGCGCCCCGATGCTCGAGGATCAGCTGGTCGAAGTCGGGCAGGTTGTCCTTCATCCAGAACCAGAGGATGCGGGCCATCTGCTCCTCGGTGGTGACGGAGAAGGGCCAGTGACTGTGGGGGATCTGGATGTCGGCAGCCATGCCTTCTACATGCTGCGAGTCGGGCACGCCGCCCACAAGCTGGTTGAGCCTTTCACAGCGGTAGCCGCTGGTCACGATGATGGGCAGCTTGAAGCGCTGGCGCGTGGGTTCGAGACAGCGCACGGCGAGATTACGGAGGCGGATGATGTGCCGTTCCAGTGGGATATTGGGTATCTTGTGTTCTTCAGCCTTACGCGAAGCGAGGAACTCGGAGAGCACGAAATGCTCTGTAAGCCTCTCATTGAGGTTTATAATAGTCTTCATTGCTGTTGTAATTGTTAAGGGTTAAACTTCTAGTTCGGGTTTGGTAGGGCGCCACCTGTGATGGTGACGCCCGACGCTAATAATCTCAGAAAGAGTTCACGTTTCATAATTGTTTGTTTTTTAGTTATTAAAAAAATGTTATCCTGAAAACCACTGCAAAGATACAACTTATGCAGAGCGTTTGCAAAAAATAATAGGTAAGAAATGCTCATATTACCTGTTTTTTTTGCATATTGACAAATCGGCATACAAATTGGAAAGTGCTTTGCAGAAAACACTGCGCTCAATCTGGTTGACACGCGCTTTCAATCCAGCCACTACCCGACTGGGATTGGAGGGTGGTTCAAGGTCGAACATCTTAAAAATATGATCCGAAATCTCAGATAGCTGAGCAGTATCGTCCATGGAGTTCCTCACATTCCCTGTCAAGTATAGACAATACACCACTTCCATCAGGTCTTTTTGGGTACCTTCCCATCTATACTTATGGCGCCTGTGTTTCTTGATCTTCTTCACTAAGCGCTTCCTGTATCTAATATAATAATATATTATCTTTTCCATATCACTTCTTTGATGATTAATTAAATATTTCCATTTATAAAGGATTTTACTACACACGGATGCATACTCCGTCTAAGGCCAGCAGGCTGTGCTGTGGTCTGATATTATAGAAACAGTAAGGTTCACACCATCATCAATGGCGTGAACAGATATGGTTAGGGGAGTTTTCGCGCAAAGCGCCGTTTTCAATAAATGCAGCCCAACAACAATCGCCAGGGCCACAATGGCTTTTGATCTCTATCATGCTAAAAATGGATTTACCTTGCAAATATACTATATTTTTTTATTATACGCAAATTTTCATGTCTCAAAACGCAAAGATGAGACAAGCACTAAATATTATGATACAAATTTGAAAAAGAGATGTATGCTGAAGCACACCTCTTTTGTGTTCGATTGAACTGAATCCACCACGTTTTTTTAATTGAATCTTAAAAGATTCGCCCCCGCTAAGCCGATGCTTAACGGGGGCGAATGATTATCAGTTGGATTGTGGATTAGCGGTTACCGCCTGCCCACCATACATTCTCAGTGAAGATATACATACCAGCCTCGTTGCCAGAACCAAAGGCAGCTGTAACGTTGGGGTTAGAAACCACGTCGCTGTCGCCATAAGGCAAACGGAGCGGCCAGCGGTTACCAACGCTAGAGGTGTTGTTCGGGTTCTTCATCTCTACAGGATACTTACCGTCGGTATAGTTGATACGACGAATATCGTTGTAGGTCTCGATCACCTCACCACGGGTCTGAGCGAGGTACTTCTGGATACGGATCTCCTTCACGGGATCAGCCTCGAAGAGAGGAGTGATATTGTCGATGTACTCCTCAACGTCAGCATCCTCAATAGACTCACCGGCGATAGCAAAGTACTCCTTAACATTGCTGGTAACAGCCGTCTCGAAGGCAGCTGTAGCATCCTGTCCGAGCAGTGCCTGAGCCTCTGCAAGGATGAAGTAGAGCTCTGACTCACTCATGATAGCCAGGTTAGCACCACCGTTCTCCAGCCATGCAGGCTCGTTCACAGCCTCTACAAGTGTAGCCTGATCTGAATTTCCTGGTTCGCCAAGAATGTTCTCACCGGTCCAGTCCATGTTGTAAATAGGCTCACGTGGGTCATCACGCTCTACCATCAGATCGTCAACAGTCTTGTTTGAACCGATGTAGTAACGGCTCCACTGATAGGCTGACCAAGCGTTGTCGGCAGTTACACCGTTGAACACTTTCAGATAGCAGCCAGTAAAGCCACCATCAATAGCAGCCTGTGCCTCCTTTACAACCTCGCTGAGCACGCTCTTGTTGCGGCCATAGGTGTGCAGCAGGTAACGAGCCTTTACAGCGTGACCGAAAGCACTCCATTTCTTAGTATCACCACCATAGATGATATCCTGCTCACCAGCATTGTTTCCACCTGCTGCCAGAGCGGTCTGAGCCTCGTCGAGCATAGCGAAGATAGCTGTATAGATAGACTCCTGAGTATCAACCTTCGGAGCAGAGATACCCTTGAAACACTCTGAGAAAGGAACGTCTCCGTGAAGGTCTGTCAGCACACCCCAGTTGATGGCGTTCAGAATCAGGGCCTCACCAAGAATGTCGCTCTGAGATGCATTGATACCACCCTCAGAACACTTCTCGATCATCTGATAGATGTTGTGAAGGTTTGAATAAGTAGAGTTCCACTCGTTGTTGAATGTAGCAGCACTAGCTGTCTCCGATGGATTTCTCAATTCTGCCTTCATCATCTGGTTGTTACCTGTACCGAAGAGCTGCTCGGTATAAGAAGAAACATACCAAGCGTAGGCACCGTTCACCGTTGAGAAGGCTGTAGAAACCTCTGCATCGGTTAACTGGAACTTAGCGGCTACTTTATCGGCTGTCTTGCTGGTCTCGTCCTTGTTGATTCTGTCGAGCATATCCTCAGAACAAGAGCTGAAAAGCATTGTGGCCAATGCTAAGCCAAACAAATATTTCATTTTCATATTCTTTCTGTTTTCTTAATGATTAATTACTTCACTAATTAGAATGTGATCTTCAGACCACCACCGAAGCTTGATGTGCTAGGTGTAGAGAAACGCTCGAAGTAACCACTCATGTTACCGTTACCCTGTGAGTTCTCAGGATCCAGGTCTGGCATCTTAGCCCAGATGAGGATGTTACGTGCGAAAGCGAAGACATTCATGTCGATACCCCAGAACTTAGGAAGTCTGTAGTCCAGAGTTACGTCACGGAGCTTCCAGAAGCTGGTGTCGAAGATACCTGCCTCGGTGATGTCGTTGTAAGCCATATAGTAGTCCTGCTTGCTTACCTCAACAGTGTTCTTCAGACCTGTAGCCTCGTCGATACCCTCAGCAATCATAGTGCCCTCACGGTAGTCAAGAGAAGCCATGGTAGCACCGAACCAGTTCATGGTCAGGATGGTACCAGCGTACATCTTACCGCCCTTCTGCCAGTCGAGTGTAGCAGAGAGTGACAGGCGCTTGTAGTTAGCCTTCAGGTTGAAGCCCATATTGAAGTCAGGCGCACACTCACCGATGTTCTCACTTGATGAAGTACCCTGAGGCAGACCGTCTGCCAGCAGCAGCTGACCGTCCTCAGTGCGCTTGAAGGCAACACCGTAGATGTTAGGATAGCTGTAACCTGCCTGAGCACGAACCTGAGGCTCAACGAAACCACCAAGCATGATGCTCTCTACGCCAGGAGCCAGCTCCTTAACCTTATTAGATACTGATGTGAAGTTCACACCCAGATCCAAGTTGTAGTCCTTATGCTGCAGAATGCTTGCATTCAGTGAGAACTCATGAGCCCATGTTGTCATGCGACCAGCGTTGGTACGCAGATACTGGTAACCAGTAGAACCTGCTGTAGGAACGTCGAAGATCTGATCCTTAACATCCTGATAGCTGGCGGTATATTCGAAGCGGATGCGGTTCTTGAAGAAGTTCAGGTCAACACCAAACTCATAGTTGGTAGTGTTCTGAGGCTTCAGGTTCGGGTCGAATGATACATAGTAAGGTACATAGCTCTTTGCACCACCCATCGGGTAAGCAATAGGAGTATATACATACATACCGCTACCGTAAGAAGGTGTGTAGTAGTAGTTCTCACGATAAGTACCAGCCTGACCTACCTGAGCGTATGAAGCACGCAGCTTACCATAAGACAGGAAGCTCTTGTCCTTCAGAGCGGGAAGCTCTGTGAAGATCCAGCCCAGTGATACTGAGGGATAGAAGAATGAACGGTTGCCACGAGGCATTGTAGATACAACGTCGTTACGACCGGTAACAGTCAGATAGAGCATGTTCTTCCAACTTGCAGTGGCCTGGAAGAAGAAACCGAGTGTACGCTCCTGACCATGAGACATTGACCAGTAGTCCATGTTAGCAGCGTTCTCAATAACGGGCTGACCATACCATGACAGACCAGAAGCATCGTAATCCCAGCTACGGCTGTAGTCGTGGTTGAACTCGTTACCCAGCAACAGGCCGAGATCCCACTCCTTCTCAGCACCCAGCTGAGCGTTGAAGTTGATGGTGAACAGGTTGTTGAAGATGTTACGCTGAACACCGAAGTCCTCAACCTCACCCTTGTTGTTGTATGCAGAACCAACCTCAGCCACAGTCAGGTTGTCGGTGGTATATACATCGAGACCAGCCTGCTCACGGAATGTCAGCTTCAGGAAGTCAACACCGAGCTTTGGAGAGAACTCGAAGTATGCGTTACCATACACACGGTTGGTGTGCTGACGGAACTCATCGTTGTTTGACCACCAGATTGGGTTGTTGAAGTTAGTTGCACGATAAGAAATCTGCTGACTGGGGTTGTTAGGAGCGTGAGTAGGAGTGCCGTTGAGATCGTACTCAGCAGGAGCACCGTAAACCACGTTAACCACACCATTGTTAGCACCAGGAGCAGAATTGATCTTTGTAGAAGTGTAGTTTGCAGAGAAACCAGTCTTCCACTGATCGTTGATCTCATAGTCAACAGCTGCACGGGCACCAGTACGATTCAGACCTGTAGAAGGAATGATACCAGTCTGATAAGTGTTGCTTACACCGAAAGAGTAGCTGATGTTATTCTTACGCTGAGAGATGTTGAATGTAGCGTTCTCAGTGAAACCAGTGTTGAAGAAACCACCTACGTTGTCATAAGTCTGAGGAGTAGTCCATCCGTCGAGACCGGCAGCGGCATACTTCGGGTTGTAGTACTGACCCTGGTGCAGACCGTTTGCAGTATAATCGTTCTGAACGTTGCCACCGTAACGAGGATCGTTAGGCAGATCAGTGATCTTCGGACCCCATGTAGAAGAAGAGTTGGGGTTGTAAGCAGCCTGGCTGCTACCCTGAGCATATACATCCTGATGCTTGAACTTGCGGCTCAGTGTCTGGGCACTCAAGTCCATAGAGAAGGTTACTACAGGCTTCTGAGTAGCCTTGCTACCACGCTTGGTTGTGATCAGGATCACACCGTTAGAGGCACGGATACCGTAAAGGGCAGAAGCAGCCTGACCCTTCAGCACGCTGATGTTCTCAATGTCATCAGGGTTGATATCAATGCTACGGTTGGTGAAGTCAGCACCTGTTACAGAGTTACCTGTAGAGAAGTCAGGTGTAGAAGCGATAGGCATACCATCTACTACATACAGAGGAGCATTGTTTCCGTCGAATGAACGGGCACCACGGATGATGATCTGGGCAGAAGCACCAGGAGCACCTGATGAAGGACGTACGCTAACACCGGTCAGCTTACCCTGAATAGCACTTGCCAGAGATGTTGTACCGAGCGTGTTCAGGTCTTCAGCCTTCAGATCCTGAGCAGCATATCCCAGAGCCTTTTTGTCGCGGCTGATACCCATGGCGGTTACAACCACCTCGTCGAGGGCCTTGGCATCACTCTTCAGGAATACACGCATACCGTTCTTGGCAGTAACGGTCTGAGACAGATAACCGAGATAACTGATCTCCAACTGCTTGCTGTCAGCAGGCATAGTGACGTTGAAACGACCATTTACGTCAGTCAACATACCAGTACTTGTACCAACCACCTTAACGGCAGCACCGATGATGGGCTGACCGTCATCCTGTGAGAGGACAGTACCAGAAATCTTTGTTTGAGCCAGCGCTGTACCCATGCAAAGGAACATAGCGGCTAAAAACATCGTTAGTCTTTTTTTCATAAATTCTCTCTTTTTGGTTATTAATGTTAAATATATAGTATATTCTCTCATTTTTCCACCTTTTATATTATTATATAGAGCACTTAATCTTAACGTGACCTCTGCCTCAGAGGTGTACACAATAATCTAATTTAAAATTTAAGAAAATGGCATTTTCAATCAAATTCGAATTGCATGTTCATTTCCACAAGAGTGAGAAGAACAAAGAGGTGAACCGAAATGAAAAGGAAGAAAAAAAGCAGGCAGAAGCATTCTGCAGGTTAGTAGCTGATGAAATTGAACGGCAGAAACCTGTGATGAGTCAATCAACAATTGAGAACTATCTGACTGCATTACGTTCGTTTCAGGATTACCTATTAGAATCGCCAACTGACGTATGTCTGGACAGTGGCCTCTTCCAACACTATGAGCATTGGCTCCATAAACGCATGGTAAAGCCTAACACCATCTCATGCTATATGCGTTCACTACGTTCCTTAACAGCTAAGATCTATGGCGAAGAAGAACGCCATCTGTTCAAGAACGTTTATACAGGACTTGCTGCCACTGATAAGCGGTCAATCTCTACCGATGACATCAACAAGCTCAGAAGCCTCCAGCTAAAAGACGGCTCTTTTGCGGCAGTTGCACGTGATTTGTTCCTTTTCAGCTTCTATGCTTTTGGCATGCCCTTCGTTGATATGGCATTTCTGCAGTGGTCGCAGATATCCGATGGCAAGTTGACCTATTATCGGCATAAGACCGGTCAGCAGGTAACGGTCAAGATCGAATCCTGTATGCTGGAAATCATAGAGCGTTATCAAAAGGATAACCGACTCTATGTGTTCCCATTAATACATGCTACAGATGAACAGGAGTCTTATACTGAATATCTGAAAACGCTGAATCGCTATAACCGCATGTTAAAACGGTTAGGTGAGATGGCTACCATCGATAACCATCTCACATCTTATGTATCGCGTCATTCCTGGGCAAGTATCGCTTATGATAGTAATGTCGATTTGGCTATTATCTCCAAAGCACTTGGCCATGCCAATCCTCAGCATACGCTCATCTATATCCGCCAGATAAACGATAGCAGGTTATATGATGCCAATCAACAGATACTGAAAAAGGTCTTAGATAATCAAAGTTAAAGCATTTTTGGGGCGATAAATTACCATTTGAAAGTTAAAGGTGCTTAAAACTTTTTAATTGATATAAATCAAAGGAATCACTAAAAAGTGTTCACAATTTGGAGTGAAATGTGATTTTTTTATAAAATTATTCGTTTTTTAGAATAATATGCATTATTTTTGCAGCCCAAAGTCAAAAAGCTCTAAAAAGCAACACCTCTGAGGCAGAGGTCACGTTAAGATTAAGTGCTCTATATAATAATATAAAAGGTGGAAAAATGAGAGAATATACTATATATTTAACATTAATAACCAAAAAGAGAGAATTTATGAAAAAAAGACTAACGATGTTTTTAGCCGCTATGTTCCTTTGCATGGGTACAGCGCTGGCTCAAACAAAGATTTCTGGTACTGTCCTCTCACAGGATGACGGTCAGCCCATCATCGGTGCTGCCGTTAAGGTGGTTGGTACAAGTACTGGTATGTTGACTGACGTAAATGGTCGTTTCAACGTGGTTCTTCCTGCTGGCAAAGACCAGTTGGAGATTACTTATCTTGGCTTTGAGGGTAAGACCGTTGCTGCCAAGAACGGTATGCGTGTATTTCTGAAGAGCGACGCTGCAGCCCTCGACGAGGTGATTGTAGTTGCTTATGGTACAGCCAAGAAGGCTTCATTCACCGGTGCTGCTTCAACCATGAAGGACACTGACATGTCTGCCGAGAAGGGTTCGCTTGTTAAGTCACTCGAAGGTAAGGTAGCTGGTGTACGTGTAGGTTCTTCTATCGGTGACCCAGGTGCTGACCAGAACATCCTGATCCGTGGTATCGGTTCTATCAATGGTTCTACACAGCCTCTGTACGTTATCGACGGTGTGCCCGTACTGGCTAACTCAGACGGTTACATGTCATCAGACATTAAGTCACAGTCTATTCTGGCATCACTCAACCCGAACGATATCGAGAGCATGACCATCCTGAAGGATGCTGCCGCTGCTTCTCTGTACGGTTCACGTGCTGCCAACGGTGTGATCATCATCACCACCAAGAAGGGTAAGACTGGCAAGACCAACGTTCACTACGATATGCAGATCGGTTGGCAGCAGATTGCTGTCAAGAGCGCTATGGATCGCATGAACGCTTCTCAGTTGAAGGAGTATTGGACTGATGGTCTTACAAACTTCTTGAAGTTGTATTATTCTGAAGATGATCTGTACGGAGACTATAATACAAGAGATTATGCTGAAGCTGGCAGATTAGAAGCTGCTAATGGCTGGTTCCATGACTATGAGGGCTCAACAGATACTAACTGGTATGATCAGGTTTACCACTCAGCTCTGACTCAGGACCATCAGCTCTCTATCGATGGTGGTAGCGAGAAGACCAAGTTCTATATTGGTCTGGGTTACAACGACAGCAAAGGTGTTGTAAAGGGCAGCCAGTTCCAGCGTTACAGCGGTCGTGTAAACGTGGATCACAAAGTGACCGACTGGTTGAAGGTTGGTGTTAAGCAGATGATCTCATTCTCTGACACAAAGGGTAATCGTGACCAGAGCAGTCAGGAGCAGGGTTTTGGAACTACCACACCATGGTCTGTACTGTACTCACTCGATCCTACAGCAGAGAATCTGAATCCCGACGGCACTTACAACAATGACGTTGCCTTTGGTAAGGTTGGTAACCCCAACAATATGTTCGGTCAGGATACTGGCGAATATGCTGAGTTCGTGAAGTCAAACATCATGCGTAGCATGAGTAATGCCGAGGCTGAGGTGAAGCTGCCTTATAACTTCACAGTACGTACCATCTTCGGTTATGACTATACTGACAACAAACTGCAGGAGTTCTGGGCACCCCAGAGCGTGAACGGTGAGTCACTGCAGGGTCTTGGCCAGCGTTGGGACTTCACCAACAAGACCTTGACATCTTCTAACACCCTGGCTTGGGACAAGAGCTTCGGTCTGCACACTATCAATGCACTGGCAGGTTATGAGTACGAGAACCGTAAGATGCTTTATATGACAGCTTCTGCCAAGAACTATGGCACCTCTAAGCTGCCTGAGCTCTCTAACGGTCAGTCATACCAGACTGGTAGTGCTGCTTATGAGTCAATCCTCTGCTCTTGGCTGGGTAAGGTTGATTACAACTATGACAATAAGTATTATGTAGCAGCCAGCTTCCGTCGTGACGGTTCTTCTCGTCTGTCAGCCGACAACCGCTGGTCAAACTTCTGGTCAGTATCTGCCGCTTGGCGTCTGTCTAAGGAGAACTTCCTGAAGGACAGCAAGCTCTTCTCTGACTTGAAGCTCCGTGTATCTTACGGTACTAACGGTAACCTGCCTACTGACATGTACGAGTATATGGCTCGCTACGCTACCTCTGGCGGTTATGGTACAAACGGTGCCTTCTACTGGAGTGCATCTGGTAACAAGGATCTGACTTGGGAGAAGTCTAAGAACTTCAACATCGGTCTCGACTGGACACTGTTTAACCGTGTAAGCCTGACCTTTGAGTACTACAATAAGCTGACTACCGATCTGCTCTTCGCTACTCCTGTGTCATACATCACTGGTTTCTCAAGCAAGATGAACAACCTTGGTAAGCTGAGAAACAGCGGTCTTGAGTTCACACTGAGCTCACAGAACATTAAGACTAAGGACTTCAGCTGGACTACCGACTTCAACCTGACATGGCAGAAGATCAAGATCAAGGAGCTGCCTAACGGTGATGACGTGCAGTATGGTGACGGTAACATGTACCTGCTCCGTGAGGGTGAGTCAATGCACACCTTCTATCTGCCTGAGTTCAAGGGCGTAGATCCAGAGACTGGTCTTGGTGAGTTCTGGGTAGATCCTGAGGATCACTCTCAGGGTGTGACCAACTCTTACTCAAAGGCTGGCAAGGGTATCGTTGGCAAGGCTGTGCCCGATGTACTCGGTGGTTTGACCAACACCTTCCGTTACAAGGACTTCGACCTGTCATTCATGATCTCTTATCAGTTCGGTGCTGACATGTTCGACTATCCTGGTTACTTCCTGAACTACAGTGACGGTGTCCGTATTGGTACATTCAACGTTCACAGCTCTGTTTATGGTAACTACTGGAAGCAGCCCGGCGACGTGGTTGATAACCCGAAGCCTATCTATGGTAACCCCTATCGTTCAGACAAGTTCTCTTCTCGTACGATTAAATCTACTGACAACATCCGCGTACGTGATATCACCTTGGGTTACAACATTCCTGCTTTCAAGAAGTATATCAACACCCTGCGTGTATATTTCCGTACCACCAATCCGTTCATGATCTACTGCGCAACGAAGAATGTTGATCCTGATGTTGACGTGAATGGTTACCGTCAGACGGATACTCCTCCGACACGCCAGTTCCTGTTTGGTCTGAATGTGTCATTCTAAAGTGGAAACAAAATAATATAAAGGAAAATGAATATGAAAAAGATATATTTAGCATTTGGACTGTTTGCAGGAATGGCTCTTACTTCCTGTGATCTCGACACACTGCCTTCTACTTCGCTCGGTGAGGATATCGCCATCACCACGGAGTCAGACCTGCAGAATGCTGTGAACGGTATCGGTTATCTTCTGTCTGAAGACCGCATGACCTATGGTGCAGATTTTGGTATCTATGCAGACCTTCTGACCAATGAGTTCAAGGTTGTTGACGACTATGGTCAGAGCTCTGGTATTGCAAGATATACGATTACAAAGAATGACGAGCTGCCTGGTAATGCCTATTATTACTATTACAAGGCCATTGCCAACTGTAACAAGGCTCTGGAACTCTCTGCCAAGTTGGAGGTTACCGATGAGGTAAAGAACCTTCAGGGTCAGCTCTATGCTTGGCGTGGTATGCTGCACTTCGACCTGGCTCGTATCTTCGCTCATATCCCGACAGCTGCAGCCGACGTGAACGCAGCCAACTCTGGTATCGTGCTGAGCACAGAGGTATATGCTCCTGACTACAAGGGCTCACGTGCTACTCTGAAAGAGACTTATGACCTGATCATCTCTGACCTGACAAAGGCCATGGATCTGATGGGCGAAGGCTCTAACAACGGCACAGGTTTTCATAACTACTTCTCTGCACTGGCTCTGCGTGCGCGTGCCAACCTCTATGCTGGCAACTATGCAGCAGCCCTGGCTGATGCCAAGAAGGTGATTGAAGATAGTGACTATGAGCTCTACAACCAGAGCAACTACGACAAGGTATGGGCACAGGAGGGTACTTCTGAGTCAATCTTCGAGCTGCTGATCACCTCAAACTACAACCCTCAGCGTAACTCTCTGGGTTACTATTGCGATGCTAATGGTTATCCTGAGTGCGCACTGGCTGACAAAGGTGAGACCCTGACCTACCTGTTGGCTCACCCCGAGGATATCCGTTCTAAGGTAATCAAGGAGCAGAGTGTAAGTGGTGTAGCTGGCACTCACTTCTTCCCTGCCAAGTATCCTGGTCGTGACGGTATCTACGTGAACAACCCAAAGATCATCCGTCTGTCAGAGCTTTACCTGATTGCTGCCGAGGCTGAGCTGAAGGCTAACAACAACGGTGCTGCAGCTGCTGCATACATCAACGCTATCGAAGAGAACCGCGTAGCTGATTATGAAGATGTTGCTTCTGTAACCATCGACGACATCCTCTTCGAGTACAAGAAGGAGTTCTTCGCTGAGAACCAGATTGCCTTCGCTTACTGGCGTAACAACAAGAGCGTTATTAACCAGGTGAATCAAGAGATCGGTGGTAAGGACGATAAGGCTATCTGGCCTATCCCACAGCGTGAGATCGACTACGATCCTACACTGGTTCAGAATCCTGGCTATTAATACCTAGGTTCTATATCAATCATTCGCCCCCGTTAAGCATCGGCTTAGCGGGGGCGAATCTTTTATGTATAGGGTTATTTCTTAGACGCCTTTGGCAAGGATGGCATCACGGCATTGCTCCATGAGCCAGCGGGGGGTGCTGGTGGCTCCACAGATGCCGACGGTCTGGATGCCCTCCAGCCATGAGGTCTGAATCTCACAGGGATCTTCCACGAGGTGGCTGTTGGGGTTGACGCGCAGGCACTCGTTGAAGAGCACCTTGCCATTAGAGCTCTTGCGGCCGCAGACAAAAAGGATCATGTCGTGCTTCGTGGCGAAGCTGGAAATATTCGGCATGCGGTTGGCCACGGAGCGACAGATGGTGTCGAAGCTCTTGAACGTGGCACCTTCGGTGATGTGCGACTGGATGTAGTCGATGATGCGATGGAACTCATCGAGCGACTTCGTGGTCTGGGAGTAGAGATAGATGTCGCGCGTAAAGTCGAGCTTCATCACCTCATCGAAGTTCTCGATAACGATGGCCTTCGACTCGGTCTGACCAATAAGGCCAAGCACCTCGGCATGTCCCTTCTTACCGAAGATGACGATCTGTGCGGAAGGAGCGTCGGAAGGGGTGTTGATAAGCGAGCTGTCGTACTGCGCCTTGATGCGCTTCTGGAGCTGGAGCACCACAGGACAGGTGGCATCGATGATCTCGATGTTGTTCTTGCGGGCCAGTTCATAGGTCTCAGGGGGCTCACCATGGGCACGCAGCAGCACCTTGACATGGTGAAGCTGGCGCATATCATCGTGGTTGATGGTGATGAGTCCCATCTCACGCAAGCGCTCGCACTCCATGCCGTTGTGCACGATATCGCCGAGACAATAGAGGGTCTTGCCCTGTGCGAGCTCTTCCTCGGCTTTCTTGATGGCGGTGGTCACTCCGAAGCAGAAACCACTGCCTTCATCAATTTCTATTTGAATCATAATCCGTTGCTTAAGTTTTTAAAATAGAGGTCGAGCAGATCCTGGGCGGCGACAAACGAGGTCTTCTGACCGGCGAGGACGGTCTGCTCAGCAGATTGCAACTGCGCCTTGATAGCGGGGTTGTTGTAGAAGTTAAGCCGCAGATGCTCGTTGATGCTCTCATACATCCAGTACTTGGACTGTTCGTTGCGACGATAGTCGAAATAGCCGTTCTGCTTCACAAAGTCAACATACTGGTAGATCATGTCCCACACCTCTTTCACGCCTGTGCCATAGAAGCCAGAGTAGCAGAGCACCTTGGGTGTCCACCCACTCTCGGGCATGGGAAAGAAATGGAGGGCGTTGCGGAAGTTGGTGGCTGCCATCTGACAACGATCGACATTATCACCATCACACTTGTTGATGACGATACCGTCGGAGATCTCCATAATACCACGCTTGATGCCCTGCAGCTCATCGCCTGTGCCTGCCACCTGGATGAGGAGGAAGAAATCGACCATCGAGTGGCAGGCGGTCTCACTCTGTCCGACACCCACCGTCTCGACGAAGATCTTATCGAAGCCGGCTGCCTCACAGAGGATGATCGTCTCACGCGTCTTACGGGCGACACCACCTAAGGAACCGGCTGACGGGCTAGGGCGGATGAAGGAGTCGGGATGCTGGGCGAGCTTCTCCATACGCGTCTTATCGCCGAGGATAGAGCCTTTGGTGCGCTCACTGGAGGGGTCGATGGCAAGGACAGCCAGACGGCCTCCCTTCTCACGGAGCACATGCATGCCGAACTCATCGATAGAGGTTGACTTGCCGGCTCCTGGTACACCACTGATACCCACACGGACACTGTTGCCACTATAGGGCAGACACTTGTTGATGACCTCCTGGGCGCGTGCCTGATGGTCGGGGTTGACACTCTCGATGAGGGTGACAGCCTGTGAGAGGACGGTGACATCGCCCTTGAGGATGCCTTCCACCATTTCACCTGGTGAGAGTTCACGACGACGGAAGCGGTTGCGCTTCAGATAGGGATTGATGATCGAGGGCTGCTCGACACCACTGTTCACCTGCAGGCCTGCATATTCTGAACTATTCTCGGGATGTTCCATAAACAATAAACGTTAAACAATAACCAATAACCGTTATTTTTTGATGTTGATGACTACTTTGGCGTGGTCGGGATCGTTGGTGATCATGAGGATACGCGGACGGTTGCGCACCTTGGCCAACTCACTGGCGATACCTACGATCTTGATCTTGGTAACCTGACCGGGCTGTATCTCACGCTGGTCGAGGGTGACCTTCAGACCACGGGTAAAGAGCTGCATGGAGGAGATCTTCAGCAACGAGGCGCCTGTGTTCTGGAGAATCACCTCTGCGGTCTTCTTCGACTTACCTTCAAAGTTGGTAAAGTCAATGTCGGTAGTAGAGATCTGCAACTTCGGAGCACTGGCCTTGTTGGCTGTATCGTAGTCCTTCATGTCGGGCAACAGCACGATGCTCACACCAAGGCTATTCTCTTCGCTGACCTTCTCACCGAGCTGACGACCGATATAGACGTTGGACTGCGTCAGACCGTAGTCGCGCAATTTCTCACTGTTGAGGGTCACACTGATAGTACCGGTCTTGCCAGGGAAGAGCTTCTCAGGCACCACCTTGGCACTGAGGTAGGAAGGCAGGTGCATCACCGTGGGTGTCATGGTATCGGCACCATCGTTCATGATGTGGATCTCCTGAACGGGGGCATCACCTTTGTTCACATCGTCGAACTCGAGCTCCTGCTTGTCGAGCAACAGGTCTTCCATCTTATAGGGATAGTTGCCGGTATAGTCTTCAAGCTCTGCAACCACGATACCTTTCATCGTGAGATAGACAGGCTCCTTGGAGCCGTTGCTCTTGATGGCAGCCATCTTATGGAAGCGGCCGAGCTGACGGGCATCGTAAGTGACCTTGATAGTGAACTTATCCCCTGCCCCAACCTCGGTGGGGAACTCTACGCTGGTACAGCCACAATCGGGTTTCACACTCTCGATATACAGTCGGTGACGACCTTTGTTCTTCAGTTCGAAGGTGGCAGTGACAGGCTGCAGATAACCTGTACGGCCACACTCGATGGTGGATTTGTCGATAGCGATTCGCTGTGCAGATGCACTTAAAGGCATAAAGGTTGAGAGGCAAAAGGGCAACACCCATTTAGCCATACCTGATGCCTTCTTATTAACTTTCAAATTCATCATATCGTTATTTTACTTTTTTACTTTTTACCCTTTTACTTTTTTACCTTTTTACTTTTTTACCTTTTTACTTTTTTACCTTTTTACTTTTATCTTCATCGATTTCGCCGTGGCTCTGAACTCAGGGGCATAGGCACAGCCTACGGTGCAGAGACCTGTCTCGTAAGTGCCGGCTCGGTCGATGTAGTATTCTGTCTCGATGACATGCTTGCCCTTCGACAGCATGTCGATATAATAGTTCGTGGCATAATCTTTCGGTGTGCAGTAGGCACCCTGTGTGTAACCACTCAGCTGGCGCACTGGCTCCATGCAGGCGGCACGACGGTCGATGAGCTGCACGAAGTCGTAGTCGCGGTCGGCAGTGATGGTGATGCGCACCTTGATACGGTCGCCAATCTTCAACTCACCCTTCGTCAACAACTCACGGGTGACGGTAAGGCCGGAAGAGGCTGCCTCAACAGACTTCGTGGGCTGCATGAACTGGGCATAGACAGCGCCCCAGGATGTGCCTTCTGAAGTCTTCTCGATGGTGAGGGTCTTGCTGGAGGCAGGCACGTTGGTCTTCACATAGCCGATGGCTGCAGTGGCCTTTGGCAGTTCGAGCGGCTGTTCATCGACCTTCAGCACCGACAGCTCCTGTGGTGCAAGGGCATTGCTACCCTGCAGGAAGGCATAGACGGCATTCACACTGTTGATGGGGGTATCCCACGCCTGGGTGCGCTTCGACTGGAGCAGCCAGCGCTGCATCTCACTGATGGTCTCTGTATCGGCAGGCGTCAGACGCTGCATGGCCTCGATGGCAACCGTCTGGGTGGGAATCTTATAGTCGAACCACGAATAGGTGGCACGTGGTGTATCGTAGTAGCGACCCATATCCTCACGATACACGGTGTATTCCTTGAGCGACTGCACGTACTCGGCAGCGCGCTTGGGCTCGGTCTTGGAGAGGATAATTGCTGTGAGGGCCTTCTCGTAGAGTGACTGGTTCTTGATCTCCTTCTTCAGCAAGGGCATCAGATAGGCGTTGGCAGCCTGTACATCGGCAGGAAGCTCACGACCATCGAGGGTGGCGAGGTAGAGCCACTGCAGGGCTTTGAAGCTGGGGAACGAGGGTTTGTAACCTTTCTTCGCCCATTTCTTCATCTCCTTCACCTCTTCGATGATCTCCTTGCCCATGAACTTAAAGGCTGACGAGAGCATCTGGGCAGTCTCTTTGTTCTCACCGGTCATTGCATTCAGGCGAACGAGCATCTCACTGATGCTGACGGTCATATAGAAGGAGCCTGGCATCTCAGGCCACCAGCTCCATGCACCATTGCTGCGCTGGAGCTTACGCAGCTTGTCGAGCGACTGCTGCAGGCGGTTCTGCATCAGGTTCGCATCGAAGAAGTCACCCATGCGCTGACGCTGTTCGGTCTCGTTGTCGGCATCGAGCACCCAGGGGGTCTCATTCAGCAGCAGATCCTTCAGCTCCTGGTTCTTCTCGAGTTGAGAGTTGAGTGTGGATACAGGCGTGTTCTGGGCTTCCTGTTTCCAGAGGTCGAAGACATGCTTGGCCTGTGGGTTCTGCTGAAGGATATGACGCCCGAGAGCATTGGCATAATAAGCGGCAGCTAAAGAGATAGCATTGTCGTTATCAGGCGTGCCAACGACAGAGAGGGCCTGTGTCATCAACCAGGCGGGATTGTTGGTATATTCCACCGTGAGCTTCGGTTGGGTGGCATCAGCTGGTACGAGCTTCGACAGATCGACGGTGGAGACACCCGGATGATGCTGGGTGACAGGCACGGTGACCGTGACATGCTCAGTGGCTGGCAGGATGGGCAGGTAGTGCTGTTCACCATCGGAGAAGTCGGCACCGCTGACGGTCATCTGACAGATAAGGAGTGAAGTGTTGGCAGTGAAGCCTGTCACATCGAAGTTGAAGCTGACAGGCGTTGTGCCACCTACAGCTAAAGAGACGGGCTGCGACCACTCAGCGATAACAGTTTCGGTCTCTGCATTCAACAGGCGCAGACGGGCTGTGCCTGTGAGATCCTTCTCACTGGTGCTAAAGATACGGGCTGCAATCGTAGCAGCATCGCCCTCACGCAGGAAGCGTGGCACGTTCGGCTGGATCATCACATCCTTCTGTGCGACAGCAAGCCCTTCGATCAAGCCGTAGCACAGATCCTTCGTATGTGCCAGACCGAGCAGTCGCCAGGTGGTGAGACTCTCTGGCAACGTGAACTTCAGGGCTACGGAACCATCCTCTGCTGTGGTAAGCTGGGGATAGAAGAAGGCGGTCTCATTCAGGTTCTCACGCACCTGTACACTTTCTTCCTGTTGGGGGAGAGCCGCATTCGTGTCGGCAGCCTCATCTGTCTCTACCTCTACAGCCTTCTCTTCCATCGCTACAGCCATTGGCATGGCTGCATCTTCAACGGCCATAGAAGCAACAGCATTCTTCATCCGCATGCGGGAGCCCATCAGAGCACCACGAGTAAAACCATAACGACGGAAATAAGGCGAGGGATAGACCTCTTTATCGAAGTGACTGAACACAAGGTCATGGACACTATCATGCCGCCAGTTATAGGTAGCGCCACCTGATATCTGATAACGGAAAGGAACGCCCCAGTGGGTATCAGGCATCGGCAGGTTATAATAAGGTGACAACGACCATTGATGAGCCTGCAACTGATCGAGGCTCTGGTCGTAGAGCGTTGCCATCAGCTGCGCATCAGCTGGTTTTCCTTGAGGATCATGCACGGTGAGTGTCCATTCCTCCTGCTGACCAGGTTTCAGACGATCACGGAAAGTGGTCCATTGCAGTTTCAGTTTCTTGTCGGGCAACGGACGCTTGATGCGGGTGCTGTGGGTATAGCACTTGCCTTGCTTCACCCAGGCATAGGTGAGCAGAAGGCCGTTTCCGTATTCTTCCTTATATGTAAACTTGCGGTTGATCAGTTGGTTGCTGCGGTTGACAGCCCCACTCTCAATCACTTTATCACCAGCAAAAATGCTATAGACAATATGTACATCAGGAGCTGACGAACCGACCTGGATAGTCACAGGCTGTCCATCGTTAGGGAACTGGTTGGCAGACTGATAGAACCAGTCGTCGGTCTCTGTGGCAGGGGTGGTGTCGCTGAGTGAGAACACCACGAAGTCGCGCTTGAGGGTATCACTCTGACAGATAGCCTCGAGCGTATGCTTACCGCTCTTGAGCTTCTCACCGACAGAGAAGGTCTGCTGGGTCTTGACGGTCTGCCACTGACCGTTGTCGATACGATAGCGCACACTGGCATCAAGGTCCTTTCCTGCGGCATTCAACAGGTGGAACAGAGCCTTGGACTGTTCATCGCGCAGCACCTTCTCTGGCAGATCAACACTCAGTGCCTGCTTACGGTTGCCAAGCGGCAGGGAGAGTTCACCATGATGGGTCTCTCCTGCTGTATCGGTCACATCGGCTGTTACCACAAAACTATAGAACATCGGATGACTGGTCTCTGGCATATCGAAGGGCAGAAGTGCCTCAAACTGACCTTCGGCATCGGTCTTGGCCTCTCCGCTATACACCTCAACACCATCGTTGCCATAGCCTAAAACAGCAGAATCCCAATAACGACTGTACGACCACCACCAGAAAGCGGTACGACGGGTGACCTTATAACTGACCTTTGCCTCCTGTACGGGTACCCCAGCATAGCTCAGGGCGACACCTTTCACGGTGATGGTGTCACCGGCAGCATAGGCTTGTTTGACTTCAGGGAAATCGACATGGAACGTAGGTCGCTTGTATTCCTCCACACGGATAGTGTGCGACTGTCCGTTGACACGTACCGTAAACAGTCCTGAGAGTCCTGTTGAGGGGATCGTAAGCTCAGCAGCGCAAGTGCCGTATGCATCGGTGACGGTACTCTTCTCTGCCACTTGCTTGCCGTTGGCATCCATCAGTTTGAAATTCACCTGCAAGGCAGAATCTACAGAATGGTTCATACCCTGACGCACCTGATAGAGGATGGCAGCGGCATGGACGGTCTGACCAGGGCGATAGATGCTTCGGTCGGTATAGACACAGGTTCGCGACACATCGGCCTGACCTTTGTAATAGCTGTACTGATTGTTGGCAGTGAGTTCCGGACAGGCTTTATCATCGTTCGTATAGGCAAACACCTCACGCTGATGTCGGGGATTGTCGGTCTTCAGGAGATATTCGCCCTTGGCATCCGTGACCGCGTTGACAACCTGATCCTTGCCGTAATGCTTCTCTGTGATGCGCAGATGAGCGCCAGCGATGGGCTGACCTGTGGAGGCATGCACCACCACATAGCGGAAGGCCTCTGGCTGGGGCTCCATGATGGTATAGACATCGGTGACGTAATAGAGCTTGCGCACAGGCTCTGTGGCGGGCACAGAGGTAAACTCCACCATATACACGCCTACAGGCAGTGCAGGCAGTGTCAGAGCGTCGTCGAAGAGTTCGTAGGGCTCTTTACCTGTAAAGGTCCGCTTCTCCTCCGCAGCCACACCGGTAATCAGTTTCTTGATCTTCTCATAGCCTTTCTCGTAAGAGGGTGAAGCATCAAGGTCGCCGTTGGCATTCAGACGATACACCTTCATCGTGACAGACGACAGATGGCGCAAGCGCTCGAGCTTGACGGTCTGCGACTGTTGGGGAAGTACCACCTGATGATCATAGGATACATGATACTGATGATTGGTGAGCTCACGTTCCGCATTGCGCAAGACAGCCATCCGTCTCCAACTGCCCCACTGTTGGAGGGCTTCATGGATATAGGCGATACGCTCTGCCACAGACAAGTCATACATCCGTTCATAGCGGGCAATGGCCAGTTCGCCACATTCCTTCAAGTCACGGTATTCCGCAATCAAGGCATCCAGCTCTTCTATCTTGGCATAGCGTTTCAACTCAGCTGCCACCAGACAGGCAGCCACACGGTTACCTGTCCGCTTGTAGTAGTCATAGAGGGGCGTCAGATCGTCTAACTCATAGCCTACGATACTCAGCAAATCGTGGTTGAAATAACGGCTGTCAGAACCTTTTATGACGAAGGGGACATAGTCATCTTCCTTCACTTGAGCGAGTTTCTCACAGAGCTGTGGTGTCAGAACAGGCTTCTCTGCTTTCATCTCCAGATCGCTGTTGTTGTTGACGACCCGATAGAGCACGGTCTGATAGACCAGGCGCAGCACTTCATCCTGAGTCGATTGACCGCGTTGCTGGATTCTTTCAACAGCAGGTTTCAGTGAGTCGGGAGCAATCACACTCATCACCTGAGCAGCATTCAGTTCGGCTTTCAACAGTTGTCCGTAGGCATTCTCTTTCTCAGCCTTGGCTACAATCTTCTGCAACACTTCATACTGTGTCTTAGGCAGGTCTTTCTGTTCTGCCTCAACAGCTTTTTTCCAAAGTTCAGCGTATGATTGTCCGAATAGCCACATAGGTAACATCAAAACAGCAAACAATAATATATATTTCTTCATCTTTTTTTTGTTGAGCGTGAGTTCTTTCGCCATATTTATTTGGCAAAGGTAAAGAATATATTTGAATTATATTTGGAAATTATGAATTATTATATTATCTTTGAATTTCATTCGAAGATAGGCTGCATCTCAAAAATATCCAAATAAATTTGGTATTTTATTCGATTTGCACTATCTTTGCACCTAACAAAAATGCAGCTAATATGATTAATGAACAACTGCTCAATCCGAGAAGCATCGTCGTGATCGGCGGCTCCAATAATGTGCATAAGCCTGGTGGCGCCATCGTAAGAAACATCATCAATGGCGGTTACCAAGGTGATCTCAGGATCGTCAACCCGAAGGAGGATGAAGTGCAGGGCATCAAGACCTGTCACGACGTGAAGGATCTGCCACAGACCGATCTGGCTGTGCTCGTGGTGGCAGCGAAGTTCTGTCCCGACTACGTGGAGTTCCTCTGTAGTGAGAAAGGGGTCAGAGCCTTCGTCATCATCTCTGCAGGCTTCGGTGAGGAGACACATGAGGGTGCCATCCTCGAACAGCGCATCCTGGATGCCTGTGAGAAGCACGGGGCTGCTCTCATCGGGCCGAACTGCATCGGACTGTTGAACCGCAACCATCACAGCGTGTTCACCCTACCGATTCCTAATCTGGATCCGAAGGGTGTGGACTTCATCTCAGGCTCTGGTGCAACGGCGGTGTTCATCCTCGAGAGTGCGGTCAGCAAGGGCTTGCAGTTCAACAGCGTGTGGAGCATCGGCAATGGCAAGCAGATTGGCATTGAGGATGTGCTGCAGTATATGGACGAGCACTTCAATCCTGAGACCGACTCAAAGGTTAAGCTACTCTATATTGAGAATATCTCAAATCCAGACAAGCTGTTGTTCCATGCCAGTAGTCTGATTCGCAAGGGCTGTCGCATCGCAGCCATCAAGGCAGGTTCGTCAGAGAGTGGATCACGGGCTGCCTCTTCCCATACAGGGGCTATCGCATCTTCTGATGCAGCAGTAGAAGCACTTTTCCGTAAGGCTGGTATCGTGCGCTGTTTCTCACGTGAGGAACTCACCACAGCCGGCTGTATCTTTATGGTCACCTCCCACCTCTCATCCGTCAGTTCACGATCATCTTTCAACTTCGCGATAGTCACCCATGCCGGAGGACCTGGTGTGATGCTTACCGATGCACTGTCGAAGGGCGGTCTGAGCGTACCGAAACTGGAAGGACCTCTGGCCGATGAACTGAAAGGCAAGCTCTTCCCTGGTTCTTCTGTTGCAAACCCCATCGACTTCCTGGCTACGGGTACACCGGAACAACTGGGAACAATCATCGACTATTGCGAAAACAAGTTTGAAGATATCGATGCCATTGCGGTCATCTATGGCACACCAGGACTCACCCAGCTCTTTGAGGCTTACGACGTGCTGGACAAGAAGATCAAGGACTGTAAGAAACCGATCTTCCCTATCCTACCCAGTCTGCATACCGCAGGACCTGAGGTAGAAGCGTTCCTGAAGCGTGGGCATGTGAACTTCAGCGATGAGGTGACACTGGCTACGACGCTCTCTCAGATTATGCGCACACCTGAGCCTGCACCACCTGAAGTGCAACTTTACGGCATCGACATACCTAGACTCAACAAGATTATCATGGGTATCAACGAGAATGGTTACCTACCGCCACAGACCGTACGCGACATTCTTTCCTGTGCAGGTATTCCTTTAGTACCAGAGATGGTAAGCACCGCTAAAGATGAGCTCCTTGCCTTCGCAGAGAAGGTGGGCTATCCTGTCGTCGCAAAGGTTGTCGGTCCTGTCCACAAAAGCGATGTTGGCGGTGTGGCACTGAACATCCGTACTGCTGAACATCTGTCATTGGAATACGACCGGATGATGAAGATCGAAGGTGCTACGGGGGTGATGGTACAGAAGATGCTGAAGGGTACCGAACTCTTCATTGGCGCCAAATATGAAGAGCGCTTCGGTCATGTGGTACTCTGTGGCTTAGGTGGTATCTTCGTAGAGGTGCTGAAGGATGTGTCGTCAGGTCTGGCACCTCTGAGCTATGCCGAGGCATACTCGATGATCCATTCGCTACGTGGCTATAAGATCCTGAAGGGTACGCGCGGACAGAAGGGCATCAACGAACAGAAATATGCTGAGATCATCGTTCGCCTCTCTACACTGCTCCGTTTTGCGACGGAGATCAAGGAGATGGACCTCAATCCGTTGCTGGCAGACGAGAACGGCGTGGTAGCGGTTGATGCACGGATTCTCATTGAAAAATGAGATAATGTAAAAATGTAAAAATGAGGACAGCGATTATCGGCGGTGGGGCCGCAGGCTTTTTCCTGGCCATCAATCTCAAGGAGATGATGCCCACGATGGAAGTGACGATCTTCGAGAAGTCGAAGAAGGTACTGGCGAAGGTGGAAGTGTCGGGTGGCGGGCGCTGTAACTGCACGAATTCCTTTGCTGCCGTCAGCGACCTCTCACAGGTCTATCCACGTGGTCACTGGTTGATGAAGCGTCTCTTCAAAACTTTTGATTATCGTGATGCATATGACTGGTTTGAAAAGCACGGTGTACGACTGGTGACACAGGACGATGAGTGCGTGTTTCCTGCCTCGCAGGATTCTCATACCATCATCAACACCTTCCTGCTTTATGCCAAACGGTTAGGTGTGGAGATTCTGACTGAACGGAAGATCACTGCTCTCGATGAACTGAAAGACTACGATTACATTGCTGTGACCACGGGTGGTGGTACGGCTTCCATGACTGGAGTGCCAACGACGGAGAACGTACCGTCACTGTTTACCTTCAACATCGAAGACGAGGCGTTACGTGCTTTGATGGGAACGGTGGTGGAAGAGGCAACTGCCTATATCCCTAGTACTAAGTTCAAGGCGTCTGGTCCACTGCTCATCACCCACTGGGGAATGAGCGGGCCTGCTATCTTACGTCTCTCCAGCTATGCAGCGCGAGAGCTGTACGGCCATCAGTATCAGATGCCTTTGGCTGTCAACTGGTGCAACCGGAAGGATGCCGAGGTACAGACAGAACTGCAGACCATCATCGCGGAACATCCCCAAAAGCAGTTAGCAACGATACGTCCTTTCAATCTCCCTACCCGACTGTGGAACTATCTTCTGGAGAAGACATTAGGTGAGCGGGCACAGTATCGCTGGCAGCATCTCACACAGAAGGATCTGAACCGCCTGACGAACTGTCTCTGTAACGACAACTATCAGATAGCCGGTCGTGCAGCCTTCAAGGATGAGTTTGTCACCTGCGGTGGTGTCAGCCTCTCAGCTGTCGATACCAACACCTTGGAAAGCAAAGACCTCCCCTGCGTCTTCTTTGCAGGAGAGGTTCTCGATATTGATGGTGTCACGGGCGGCTTCAACTTTCAGGCAGCCTGGACGACAGCTTATATCGTGGCACAAGCTATTGCCCGACACAACTAATTTCTTATTTCAGTTTCGACGCCACAAGGGCTTCCAGACTGTCGAGCGACTTCAGGTTACGTGGGGTGGCATCGGTAGCCTCCAATCGGATACCATAGGCATCAGACAGGACCATCAGGATGGTTGTAACCCCCAGGGAGTCGAGTTCACTAAACAGGAATTCTGAATCGAAATCTACTAAAGGTAAGGCGTCTTCTAATAATTCTCTTATATGTTCTTTTTCGTTCATATCTTTTGAATGATTAATGCACTGTTGGTACCACCGAAACCAAATGAGTTGCTCAGTACGGTGTTTACCTCAGTCTCCACAGTTTTTACTGCGAGGTTCAATGGCTCAGAATATTCATCTGGCTGTTCGAAGTTTATATTGGGTGCCACGAAGTGGTGCTGCATCATCAGGATGCTATATACGATCTCTGAGGCACCTGCCATCCAACACTCATGACCAGTCATCGACTTGGTTGAGCTGATGAGGGCATGCTGTCCATGGAACATGCGGTCGAGGGCGATGGCCTCATACATATCACCTTGTGGCGTAGAGGTGGCATGGGCGTTGATATAGTCGATGTCACTTACGTCCAGTCCTGCCTGCTTCAAGGCACGGGTCATGGCAATCACACTACCGTTGTCACTGGGTTCTGAGATACCTCCTCCATTGCCAGAGAAGCCATAGCCTTTCACTTCTGCCAGGATTGTAGCACCACGTGCGATGGCATGCTCATAGTCCTCTAACACAAGAGCTGCTGCACCACCACTGGGAATCAGTCCGTCACGACTCTTGTCAAAGGGTCTGCTGGCCTTGGTGGGTTCATCAGTCCTGATAGAGAAAGCCCCTAAGGCATCAAATGATGACATCGAATAGGGATTCGTCTCCTGTGCACCACCGCAGAGGATCATCTCCTGCAACCCCTGCTGGATGAGCATATAACCCAGTCCGATGGAATGACTGCCACTCGAACAGGCAGCACTCACCGTGAAGTTCACACCTCTCAGATGGAAGATGGTGGTGAGGTTCATCGTCACTGTCGAGTTCATCGACTGGAACACACTGCCATAGCCTAGCAACGCAGAGTCGTGGTGCTGTTCCATGAGCATGGCCGACTCTCTGACAGCCTTGGCAGAAGAGTCGTTGCCGAAGATACAACCCACCTCATGCTGATGCAGATAGTCGTCATCTATCAGGGCCTGTTCAAAAGCCTGGCGCGAAGCCATATAGGCATACTGTGCCTCTTCCGACATGCCTGCACGGGTATGGCGGTCCAACATCTGTTTGGTAATCACAGGTGTCTCCACCAGTCCTGTCAGACCAGAGCGATAGCCATAGGCGACACGCTCCTGATCGAGTACAATACCCGACTTACCGTGAAAGAGTGACTCCTTCACGGTCTCTCGGTCAGTACCCAGACACGACCAGATGCCCATTCCCGTAATGACAACCCTTCTCACCCCTTTAAATATCTAATTTTTTAATTTTTACATTTTTACATTATGTATAAAGTCCGCCGTTAATGTTGATCACCTCACCAGTGATATAGGCAGCCTCGTCAGAAGCCAGGAAGGCAGCCAGTGCAGCCACTTCCTCTGGTTTACCGAAACGACCTGTCGGAATCGACTTCTTCAGGTCATCCACAGGCAGTCCCTTGGTCATATCGGTCTCAATGAAACCAGGTGCGATGGCATTCACGGTGATGTTACGGGGACCAACCTCCTGAGCCAGCGACTTCGTGGCACCGATGATGGCAGCCTTTGCAGCACTGTAGTTAGCCTGTCCAGGCAGACCTTTCACACCTGAGAGTGAAGCCATATTGATGATACGACCACCACGCTTACGAGGCATCATGTGCTTCAGCAGATGACGGGTGATGAAAAAATAGCCGTTCAGGGTGGTGTCAAGCACACTGTGCCAGTCTTCATCCGACATCATGAACATCACGTTGTCACGACGGATACCGGCATTGTTGACCAGACAACCGAACCAGTCTTCGGGATGAGCTGCCTCCCATTGTGTCAGGGCGGTCTCTATTGCCTTGGGATCACTGGTGTCGAAGGGCAACAGCTCTGCTGTACCGCCGTTGGCAGCGATCTCATCAGCTACCTGCTGGGCAGCCTCTTTGTTACTCAGGAAATTAATCACTACTGGCCAGCCTGCTGCAGCAAGGCGCAGGGCAACAGCCTTTCCTATACCTCGGGATGCACCCGTCACTAATGCGTATTTCATCGCGTTTCTTTTCTTCTATGATTAAAATAATGTGCAAAAGTAATCCTTTTTTGTCAATTATCCAAAAAAACATTCTAAAAGTTACTTTTTCTTGCTAAAAATGCGATTCGTATCCAAAAGTTTTTGTATCTTTGCCAGAAAATTCTTATCTAACTTAAACTTATATGGAACAGAAACGTTACGGTCATTTCGACGACCAGCATCGCGAGTATGTCATTACAGACCCGCAGACACCATGGCCCTGGATCAACTATCTGGGCAATGAGGATTTCTTCTCACTCATCTCTAATACCGCAGGTGGTTACAGCTTCTATAAGGATGCTAAGTTCCGCCGCATCACCCGCTATCGCTACAATAATGTGCCGATGGATAATGGCGGCCGTTATTTCTACATCAAGGATGGCGATACCGTGTGGAACCCTGGTTGGAAACCCTGTAAGACTCCGCTCGACTTCTACGAGTGCCGTCATGGCATGAGCTACACCCGTATCACGGGTCGTAAGAATGGTGTCGAGGCCTCAGTGCTCTTCTTCGTGCCCCTGAAGAAATGGGCTGAGGTACAGAAGCTCACACTGAAGAACGAGTCTTCTGAGGTGAAGCAGTTGAAGCTCTTCTCATTCGAGGAGTGGTGCCTCTGGAATGCTGCTACCGACATGGAGAATTTCCAGCGTAATTTCTCAACAGGTGAAGTGGAGATTGAAAACTCGACGATTTATCACAAGACAGAATATCGTGAGCGTCGTAACCACTACGCTTTCTATCATGTGAATGCACCGATTCAGGGCTTCGATACCGACCGTGAGACCTTCGTAGGCCTCTACAACGAGTTCGCTAACCCCGATGCAGTCATGGAGGGTAAGCCCCGTAACAGTCATGCCCATGGCTGGAGCCCGATTGCCTCACATTATATCGAGGTGACACTGCAGCCAGGCGAGAGCAAGGACTTCGTGTTCCTGCTGGGTTATATCGAAAATGAACAGGATGAGAAGTTCGAGGCACCTCAGGTGATCAACAAGAAAAAGGCGCATGCCCTCATTGCTGAGCTCGACACCACCGAGAAGGTGGATAAGGCTTTTGCAGCCCTCTGCGAGTACTGGGATGCGCTGTTGAATATCTATAAGGTAAAGACAGGCAACGACAAGCTCGACCGCATGGTGAACATCTGGAACCAGTACCAGTGTATGGTCACCTTCAACTTCTCTCGCAGTGCAAGTTTCTTCGAGAGTGGCGTAGGTCGTGGCATGGGCTTCCGTGACAGTAACCAGGACCTTGTGGGCTTCGTACATCAGATACCGCCACGTGCGCGTCAGCGTATCATCGACATCGCTTCGACACAGTTCCCCGATGGTGGTTGCTACCACCAGTACCAGCCGCTCACAAAGCGCGGTAACAATGATATCGGCGGTGGCTTTAACGATGATCCCTGCTGGCTTATCTTCGGTACCGTGGCTTACATCAAGGAGACAGGCGACTTCTCTATCCTTGATGAGATGGTGCCCTTCGACAATCAGCCCGGTTCTGAGGTAACCCTCTTCGACCACCTGAAGATCTCGATGGATCATGTGATCAAGAACCTTGGTCCTCACATGCTGCCACTCATTGGACGTGCCGACTGGAACGACTGTCTGAACCTGAACTGCTTCTCTTGGGATCCCAATGAGAGCTTCCAGACCACCGAGAATGTGTCTGAAGGCACCAAGGCAGAGTCGTTGATGATTGCAGGTCTCTTCGTAGTCACCGGTAAGGACTATGTAGCTCTCTGTAAGAAGATCGGCAAGGCCGACGAGGCTGCCCGTATGCAACAGGCTGTCGATGCGATGATCGAGGCTGTGAAGAAGCATGGCTGGGATGGTGAGTGGTATCTCCGTGCCTACGATTTCTATGGCCGTAAGATCGGTTCCAACGAGTGCGAGGAGGCCAAGATCTTCATTGAGAGTCAGGGCTGGTGTACGATGGCTGAGATCGGTGCCGAGGACGGCATGGTGGCTAAGTCGCTCGACTCCTGCAAGAAGTACCTGGAGTGCGAGCATGGTATGGTGCTCAACAATCCTGCCTTCAGCAAGTATATCTACGAGTATGGTGAGATATCCTCTTATCCCGAGGGTTATAAGGAGAACGCCGGTATCTTCTGTCATAACAATCCTTGGGTGATCATCGGTGAGTGTATCGCAGGTCGTGGTAACGATGCCTGGAGTCACTATGCGAAGATCCTGCCCTCATACGTGGAGGAGAAATACCAGACACTACATAAGGTGGAGCCATACGTGAACTGTCAGATGGTAGCCGGTAAGGACGCTTACAAGCCTGGTGAGGGTAAGAACTCCTGGCTCACGGGTACAGCTGCCTGGATGTGGTACACAGTATCAGAGTTTATCCTCGGAATCAAGCCCGACTACGACGGCATCCGCATTGATCCCTGTCTGCCAGAGACAGCCACCGACTATGTGGTAACCCGTAAGTTCCGTGAGGCAGAATATGAGATCACCATCCATCCGAACGGCAGTCAGAAGGGTGTGAAGCAGATCACCCTCGACGGCAAACCGGTTGATGGTACCGTCATCCCCTACTCTGCTGGTAAGCACACCGTAGAAGTGACGATGTAAAACAAAAATCCCTCGCGATTGCGAGGGATTTTTGTTTTAGAAGTGGATGTTCACGTCGAGACCCACCTGTACGGGTGTGCCTTTCTGTGCGAAGTAGCGCTGGCCTCCAGCTGCGCTTGACGCCACAGCGAAGGTATTATAATGCGTGTTGGTCAGGTTGCGTCCCCAGAGGCTGACCACGACAGGGCCGAAGTCATAGTCGGCATGCGCACCGAGCAGGGCATAGAACTTCTGGGCGTAGGTGTTAGCCTCGTCCCACCAGGTCTTACCCTGTCCGGAGAGGTTGGCGCCAAGGGTAAACTTACCGAAATGGTAGTCGATCATGGCACTCAGCGTGTGCTGCGGTACATAAGGCACATAGTTGTCCTTGAAATCCTCATATTCATCAAATTTTGCGTTGGTGTAACCATAGGTCAGTCCCCAGTCGAGGGTGTTGTCAACAGCCTTGCCTCGCAGGGTAGCCTCCACACCCAAGGAGTGGCTCTTACCAGCATTCACCATCATACGACCGTAGTTCGAGCCAGGAATCATCTGTGAGAGCTGCTGGTTGCGGATCTTCAGGTAATAGAGGGCGAGGTCGAAGTGCACCTGTGAGTCGAAGAGGTTCAGGTGGGTACCGATCTCATAGTTCCACGACTCCTCGGGCTTATAGGCAATCGTCTCCTCGATAGCGTCATAGTCGGCAACGGTATGCGCCACGTCATAGTCGCCACGCATGGCATCCTGCTGATGCGCATTCAGGTCGGTCTGCAGGATATCGCTGAACATCTGGATGTTGTAGCCACCGGCACGATAGCCTTTCGACACAAGGGCATAGATGTTACCGATCTTCTCATCGAAGGTATAGGTGAGTCCGATCTTCGGCAACAGCTGGGTATAGGTCTTTGAGCGACTGTCCTGCACATGTGAGGTGAGGTGATAGGTAGCCTGACGCTCGGCAGTGCCACCTGTCATGTTCATATAGGCAAGGGCGTCGTACTCGATCTTCACGCGATCGACATTGAAACGGAGACCGAGGGTGAGCTTCAGACGGTCAGCCAGGAGGATGTTCGACTCGTGGAAGACGGCAAAATTGAACGTAGGCGTCTTGAACGACTCAGGCACGCCCATCTCTGCGCTCATCGTCACACCGTCGATCGCTTTCTGCACAGCGGCATTGGCGGCAGCCTCAGCCTGCTTGGCAGCCACAGCCTCAGGCATGCCCTGGGCGATCATCTGTTCCAGCATCTGCTGGTACATACGCGGATACATCGACTGCTGCATGGCGCCACGCATGGCGTTGGTGATGGCATTGCCGATAGGACCAGTGATGGCATCGCCGAACGACACAGGTGCATCTGTGCGCAACCACTGATAGGCCCCAAAGAGACCTGTAGCATGCTGCCAGCGACTCTTGTCGTGCGAGCGGAGCACGAACTCCTGCGTGAGGGCGTTCATCTTCTGATTCTGATGAAGTTGCAGATAGTCGGGTGTCATATAGTCCTGATCCATCAGCATCATATCCTTGAGGTACTGATAGCTGGTGGTAGAGGTGAAGAGCAGCTTCTCCATGTTGTAGCCAATAGAGACACCCGTATTGAACATATTACGCTTATAGCCGTTCATGATGGTGGTGGCAGGATCCATCACCGTCTCGTCGGCAGGCAGGAAACTCGAGCTCTCGATATAGGGCAGATAATCGAAAGGATGGAACTCTCCGTAGGCAAAGCCGTTCTGGTTCACATACTGGTAATCAGCCGTCCAGTCGAACTTCAACTTCGGGTTGGGCTGATAGATCAGGCGCAGCTTACCGCCAGCCTCATTGCTCTTGTCGTTCTTCTCAGAGAAGTTATCATTGTTGATAAAACCTTTGAGACCACTGTAGAAGCCAGCCACCGTAAAGGCGAGCTTGTCGCTGGGACGATGGTGGTGAGCCACCTCTACATTACTATACAGACCTGTTCCAATGCCAAGACGGATGTCCGTACCCTGATAGTTCATGGGGTTCTTGGAGTAGATACGCACCAGTCCACCCTCGGTGTTCTGTCCATAGAGTGTACCCTGAGGTCCACGCAGGATATCCACACGGTCGAGCATATAGAAATGATTGTTGAAGGCAGCCTTCGACATCAGGGGGATGTTATCGTAATAGACACCCACTGCCGGACTGTTGACACGTGAACCGATACCACGCACATACATCGAAGAGGTGAGGCGTGAGCCATACGAGGGCATGGTGAACGCTGGTACATACTGCGACAACTGCGACAGGTCGCGCACATGGAGCTGCTGGAGCTGCTCACTGCCCAACACATTCGAGCTGACGGGCTGGAGGCGCAGGCGCACCTGTTCTTTGGGTTGTGAAACAACCACGACCTCATCGAGGTCAATCACACGGGAAGAGTCTGTCAATTCCTTGGCTACCTCTGCCTGAGCACTCAGACAAAGCACCATCAAAGAACTACAGATAAGACGGTTACAATTCATATCTCTAAATGGTATTAATTAAAATTCGGGTGCAAAGGTACACTTATTCCACGACCTGTGCAATCCCCATTTATGAGGATTTTTAGCCATCATAACTGACGAAACGTCATCATTATCCGACAAATTGTCATAAATTCTTCCCAAGGCACAGCCTTTGATGCTCTAAGGGTAAAACATAGGAGGATTTAGATATGACACTCGACAAATTTACAATCAAAGCACAAGAGGCCGTACAGCAGGCGGTGAACAACGCACAGCTGAACGGTCAGCAGGTCATCGAACCTGTACACATACTGAAAGGTGTATTGGAGAAGGCGAAGGACGTAACGAACTTCATCTTCCAGAAACTCGGGGTGAACGCCCAGCAGATCGAGATGCTCGTAGAGCAGGAGATCAAGCATCTGCCGAAGGTACAAGGCGGTCAGCCCTATCTCTCTAACGATAGTAATAATGTACTCGTACGTGCGCAGGAGACAGCCCAGAAGATGGGCGACGAGTTTGTGAGCGTAGAACCGATTCTGCTCGCCCTGCTCAGCGTGAACTCTACCGCAGCCCGTATCATGAAGGATGCCGGTTGTACGGAGAAGGAGATGCTGCAGGCCATCCAGGCACTGCGCCAGGGACAGAAGGTACAGTCGCAGTCGGCTGACGACAACTACCAGAGTCTGGAGAAGTACGCCAAGAACCTGGTTGATATGGCGCGTCAGGGTAAGCTCGACCCTGTCATCGGTCGTGACGATGAGATCCGCCGTCTGTTGCAGATCCTTTCCCGTCGTACGAAGAACAACCCGATCCTGATTGGTGAGCCAGGTACTGGTAAGACCGCCATCGTGGAAGGTCTGGCAGGTCGTATCGTACGTGGCGACGTGCCAGAGAACCTGAAGGACAAGCAGCTCTATTCCCTCGATATGGGTGCGCTGGTGGCAGGTGCGAAGTATAAGGGTGAGTTTGAGGAGCGCCTGAAGAGCGTCATCAACGAGGTGACGAAGGCAGAAGGCCGCATCATCCTCTTCATCGATGAGATCCACACGCTGGTAGGTGCCGGTGGTGGTGAGGGTGCGATGGACGCTGCCAACATCCTGAAGCCTGCCCTCGCCCGTGGTGAACTGCGTGCCATCGGTGCCACCACCCTGAACGAGTATCAGAAATACTTCGAGAAGGACAAGGCCCTGGAGCGCCGATTCCAAACCGTGATGGTCGATGAGCCTGATGAGCTGTCTGCCATCTCTATCCTGCGAGGCCTGAAGGAGCGCTACGAGAACCACCACAAGGTACGTATCCAGGATGACGCCTGTATCGCTGCCGTACAACTCTCTGAGCGTTATATCTCAGAAAGGTTCCTGCCTGATAAGGCCATCGACCTGATGGACGAGGCAGCTGCCAAGCTGCGCATGGAGCGCGACTCCGTGCCAGAGGAGCTCGATGAAATCACCCGCCGCCTGGCCCAGCTCGAGATCGAGCGCGAAGCCATCAAGCGCGAGGGAGACGAGCCTAAGATAGCCCAACTCGACAAAGAGATTGCCGAACTCCGCGAGCAGGAGACCCAGTTCCGTGCCAAGTGGGAAGGTGAGCGCCAGCTGGTGAATAAGATCCAGCAGGACAAACAAGATATTGAGAATCTGAAGTACGAAGCCGAGCGTGCAGAGCGCGAAGGCGACTATGGCAAGGTGGCTGAGATACGCTACTCGAAGCTGAAGGCCCTCGAAGATGATATCAAGGCCATCCAGGCACAGTTGGCTAACACCCAGAACGGCAATTCGCTGATACGCGAGGAGGTGACAGCCGACGATATTGCAGAGGTGGTATCGCGCTGGACGGGTATCCCTGTCACGAAGATGATGCAGAGTGAACGCGAAAAGCTGCTGCACCTCGAAGCAGAGCTCCATAAGCGTGTGATTGGTCAGGAGGAGGCGATCACGGCGGTCTCTGATGCCGTACGCAGAAGTCGTGCCGGCTTGCAGGATCCGAAGCGACCGATAGCCTCTTTCATCTTCCTGGGTACGACCGGTGTCGGTAAGACCGAACTGGCTAAGACGCTCGCCGACTACCTCTTCAACGATGAGACGATGATGACACGTATCGACATGTCGGAGTATCAGGAGAAGTACAGTGTGAGCCGACTCATTGGTGCGCCTCCGGGCTACGTGGGCTATGATGAGGGCGGTCAGCTCACAGAGGCCGTGCGCCGCAAGCCCTACTCCGTGGTGCTCTTCGATGAGATCGAGAAGGCCCATCCCGATGTGTTCAACATCCTGTTGCAGGTGCTGGACGATGGTCGTCTGACCGACAATAAGGGACGTACTGCCAACTTCAAGAACACGATCATCATCATGACCTCGAATGCGACACGGGAGCAGTTGCGCCAGACGATGCGTCCGGAATTCCTGAACCGTATCGACGAGATCATCACCTTCACGCCACTCACAAAGGAACAGATTGCCGATGTGGTGCGCCTGCAGATGAAGAAGGTGACGGAGATGCTGGCGCCTCAGGGCATCCAGCTGGAGTGCACACCTCAGGCCATCAACTATCTGGCTGAGGAGGGTTACGACCCGGAGTTTGGTGCCCGTCCTGTGAAACGAGCCATTCAGCAGTTCGTGCTCAACGACCTGTCGAAGAAGCTGCTTGCCGACGAGGTGGATCGTTCGAAGCCGATCATCATCGATGAGTTTGGCGAAGGATTAGTTTTCCGGAATTGATATAGAGGCCTGGTGTCTGAGGCTCACCGGGCAGCTGTCTGCCATGAAGGTCATACCATTGGGTGTGGCCTTCATTTGTCAGGACACGACGGATCGCCGTCGGATCTGTCATAAAATCGAAGGATACAGTGCCGTCATCGGCTACACGGATGTTCGTGACGGCCTTCGACATCAGCAGTTCACCATCGGCATTGGGCGAAAAGAGAACCGCTGCGGGAGCGCTGGTATCCGTCAGACTCTGGTTCTCCCCAAAGGGATAGGCCGACGTACTGAGAAACTTGCAGCGCAAACAGTTTGGCATGGTATATTTGTCGGGATCCTCACCATCGTTCCTGGGGTCCCAGGCCCTATAGTCCTTCCCGTCGGCATGGAACAGGTCGTAACGATAATGATCATCAGAGATGTTCACTTCATTGTTACCCCAGCTCGACTGCAGGAAATCCACATGCACGATGAGCAGGCCATTACCCGGACAGCCATAGTCCCAGCCTTCCTGTTGGCGGTTCTCCAGCAGGTAGTATTCATCGGGATTTCCAGAATTACGGATGAGATAACTCTTGCCCCCGGCACTCACCGATTTCATGTCCGTAATGGTCGTGGCCTGTGTCAGTTCCTCAGGCTTATCCCATCCCAGATACATCTTCTCCATAGCCGAGAGATTAGGCGGGCACCAGCCTTTGTTGGTGTAGTTACCGCCATCCAACAGATTCCATTCATCGACAGCAGAGAAGCTGGTCGCAGAGCCCAGAGGATAGATATCTGGGAGTCCCAGACTATGGCATATCTCATGGGCGATGGTTCCAAACCCATTCAGGG